>NZ_CP120737.1:2025000-2700000 GCF_029581195.1 Solwaraspora sp. WMMD791 | reverse complement strand
CTGTGGCATTCACGCGTGTACTTCGCTGATCCTTTCGGGGGTTGGTGCAGGTGTGTGGATGGGTAGGGGAGCGTCGTGCCGGGGGTGAAGCAGCGGGGTGACCCAGCTGTGGACGCGGCACGAGTGAGAATGCAGGCATGAGTAGCGAAAGAAGGGTGAGAAACCCTTCCGCCGGATGACCAAGGGTTCCAGGGCCAGGCTAATCCGCCCTGGGTGAGTCGGGACCTAAGGCGAGGCCGAGAGGCGTAGTCGATGGACAACGGGTTGATATTCCCGTACCCGCGAAGGAGCGCCCATGATGAACCTCGTTGTGCTAACTGCCCGAACTTGGTGAGGTTTTCGGACTGATCTGAGGGAGCGCGGGAACCTGGCGGGTAGTAGTCAAGCGATGGGGTGACGCAGGAAGGTAGCTGATCCCGGCCGGTGGTTGTGCCGGGGTAAGCGTGTAGGCCGTGCCATAGGTAAATCCGTGGTGCATGAGGCTGAGACGTGATGCCGAGCCGATTCAGGTGAAGTCAGTGATCCTATGCTGCCGAGAAAAGCCTCTAGCGAGCTTCTAGCGGCCCGTACCCCAAACCGACACAGGTGGTCAGGTAGAGAATACCGAGGCGATCGGGCGAACTGTGGTTAAGGAACTCGGCAAATTGCCCCCGTAACTTAGGGAGAAGGGGGGCCGGAGACGTGAAGCCCCTTGCGGGTGGAGCGTTGTATGGCCGCAGAGACCAGGGGAAAGCGACTGTTTACTAAAAACACAGGTCCATGCGAAGAAGTAATTCGATGTATATGGACTGACGCCTGCCCGGTGCTGGAACGTTAAGGGGACCGGTTAGCTCTTCGGGGCGAAGCTGAGAACTTAAGCGCCAGTAAACGGCGGTGGTAACTATAACCATCCTAAGGTAGCGAAATTCCTTGTCGGGTAAGTTCCGACCTGCACGAATGGCGTAACGACTTTCCTACTGTCTCAACCACAGGCCCGGCGAAATTGCAGTACGAGTAAAGATGCTCGTTACGCGCGGCAGGACGGAAAGACCCCGGGACCTTTACTATAGCTTGACATTGGCACTCGAATTAGCTTGTGTAGGATAGGTGGGAGACTGTGAAGCTGGTACGCCAGTATCGGTGGAGTCATTGTTGAAATACCACTCTGGTTGATTTGGGTTTCTAACTTCGGACCGTGATCCGGTTCAGGGACAGTGTCTGGTGGGTAGTTTAACTGGGGCGGTTGCCTCCTAAAGAGTAACGGAGGCGCCCAAAGGTTCCCTCATCCTGGTTGGCAATCAGGTGTTGAGTGTAAGTGCACAAGGGAGCTTGACTGTGAGACTGACAGGTCGAGCAGGGACGAAAGTCGGGACTAGTGATCCGGCACTTGCGTGTGGAAGCGGTGTCGCTCAACGGATAAAAGGTACCCCGGGGATAACAGGCTGATCTTCCCCAAGAGTCCATATCGACGGGATGGTTTGGCACCTCGATGTCGGCTCGTCGCATCCTGGGGCTGTAGCAGGTCCCAAGGGTTGGGCTGTTCGCCCATTAAAGCGGTACGCGAGCTGGGTTTAGAACGTCGTGAGACAGTTCGGTCCCTATCCGCCGCGCGCGTAGGATACTTGAGAAGGGCTGTCCCTAGTACGAGAGGACCGGGACGGACGAACCTCTGGTGTGCCAGTTGTCCCGCCAGGGGCACGGCTGGTTGGCTACGTTCGGAAGGGATAACCGCTGAAAGCATCTAAGCGGGAAGCTCGCTTCAAGATGAGGTGTCCCACCCACTTGATGGGGTAAGGCTCCCAGTAGATGACTGGGTTGATAGGCCGGAGATGTAAGCCAGGTAACTGGTTCAGTTGACCGGTACTAATAGGCCGAGGACTTGACTTCGAAGGTGTACGCGTCCACTGTGTGATTCTGGGCAAACGGGCATTCCCTGTTGGGTGTGTTTGGTTTGTTGTTAGGGTTACGGCGGTTATGGCGGAGGGGAAACGCCCGGTTACATTCCGAACCCGGTAGCTAAGCTCTCCAGCGCCGATGGTACTGCACTCGTGAGGGTGTGGGAGAGTAGGTCACCGCCGGACATCTTCATACTTTAGGGCCACCCGTATCGGGTGGCCCTGAAGTGTTTCTAGGGCCGCGTTGTCTGCTTCGCGCCGCCACACTGCCTGGCCTGCGCCCGCAGCGGCTGCCGAAAGTTCCGAACTCTCAGTCGCGCTGCTGGATGTCGTCCCGTAGCCGCTGCAGCAGGTCAGCAGCCTCGTCCACGGTCCGGCCAGGGAACAGCGCCACGGCGATGCTGCCGTGGTCGGCCCAACCGCAGACCGGCATCTCCTCGGCGTCGGCCGGCGTACTGCCACACTTCATCACTCCGCCGTACCGGCCGGCGGGCACGCCGCGCAGACCGGAGACGGCGCCCTCCTCGTCGCCGACCAGGCCGATGAGAGTGTCCAGGTCCCGCTCCGGCGACCAGAGCGTCGTGGTGCCGCCGAAGAACAGCACGCTGCGGTCCGGATCGGCCGGGTCACGGTAGACGACGGCGGAGCTGCGGTCCAGGTCGATGCCGGCGGCGAACGCGCTGTGCAGGTACTCGGCGGTGTCGCGGGCCGACGTGCTGTTGTCGCGGACCAGTCCGGCGGCCTCCGGCGTCGGCACCAGGGTGGCGTCCTTCTGCTGCAGGATGCGCAGCGTGGCGGAGCCGAACAGGCCCGCGCCGAGCAGGCCGGTGGCCACCACCGCACCGATCACGATCCGCCGGGTACGGCCGGTCCGTGGTTGGCGGTCGGAGCCGTCGCCGGGACCGTCGCCGGCGGCGTCGCGTGCCGGTGGGGTGACGTCCAGCGGCACGGGGTCCTGGTGCGCCCGCCGGCCGCCGAAGATGTCGTCGACCATTGCGCCACCGTACGTCACCGGGGCGGCCTGCACGGGCCTGGGTCAATTCGGGTGTGGCGGCTCCGTAAACTCGATGGGTGACCGAAACTCCGCAGACTCACCCCAGCGACGCCTCTGACCTGCCGGCGCAGTACCAGCCTGGTGAGGTGGAACAGCGACGGTACGCGCGGTGGGTAGCCGAAGGCTATTTCACGGCTGACGCGACCAGCGGTAGACCGCCGTTCACGATCGTGCTCCCGCCGCCGAACGTCACCGGCTCGCTGCATGTCGGCCACGCCCTGGACCACTCGATCCAGGACACCTTGACCCGGCGGAAGCGCATGCAGGGTTTCGAGGTGCTCTGGCTGCCCGGCATGGACCACGCCGGGATCGCCACGCAGAACGTCGTCGAGCGCCAACTGGCCGCCGACGGGCTGTCCCGGCACGACCTGGGCCGGGAACGTTTCGTGGAGCGGGTCTGGCAGTGGAAGGCGGAGTCCGGCGGGGCGATCCTCGGGCAGATGCGCCGGCTCGGTGACTCGGTCGACTGGGGCCGCGAGCGGTTCACCATGGACGAGGGCCTGTCCCGTGCGGTGCAGACGATCTTCAAGCGGCTCTACGACGACGGGCTCATCTACCGGGCGGAACGCATCATCAACTGGTGCCCCCGGTGCCTCACCGCGTTGTCCGACATCGAGGTGGAGCACAGCGACGACGAGGGAGAGCTGGTCTCCATCCGGTACGGCGACGGCGACGCGTCGATCGTGGTGGCCACCACCCGGGTCGAGACGATGCTCGGCGACACCGCCGTCGCCGTGCACCCGGACGACGAGCGTTACCGGCATCTGGTCGGCACCGAGGTCGAACTGCCGTTGACCGGCCGGCGGATCCCGATCGTCGCCGACGCGCACGTCGACCCGGCGTTCGGCACCGGCGCGGTGAAGGTCACTCCGGCGCACGATCCCAACGACTTCGAGATCGGTCAGCGTCACCAGTTGCCCAGCCTGACGATCCTCGACGAGCGGGGTGTGGTCACCGCGGCGGGGCCGTTCCAGGGGCTGGACCGGTTCGAGGCGCGTCCGGCGATCGTCGCCGCGTTGCGCGCCGACGGGCGCATCGTGGCAGAGAAGCGGCCGTACGTGCACGCGGTCGGGCACTGCTCCCGGTGTCGGACCACGGTCGAGCCGAGGCTGTCGCTGCAGTGGTTCGTCGACACCGGTCCGCTGGCCAGAGCGGCCGGCGACGCGGTTCGCGACGGTCGGACCAGGGTGGAGCCGCCGGAGCTTGCCCGGCGCTATTTCGCCTGGGTCGACAACATGCACGACTGGTGCATCTCCCGTCAGCTGTGGTGGGGCCACCGGATCCCGGTCTGGTACGGGCCGGCCGGCGAGGTCGTCTGCGTCGGCCCGGACGAGCAGCCGCCCACCGGCGAGGGCTGGCGCCAGGACGAGGACGTACTCGACACCTGGTTCTCCAGCGCGCTGTGGCCGTTCTCCACGCTGGGCTGGCCGGAGCAGACCGACGACCTGCGGACCTTCTATCCGACCAGTGTCCTGGTGACCGGCTACGACATCCTCTTCTTCTGGGTGGCCCGGATGATGATGTTCGGGCTGTACGCGATGGACGGCCGTCAGCCCTTCGACGTGGTGGCCCTGCACGGCATGGTCCGCGACCAGTACGGCAAGAAGATGTCCAAGTCGTACGGCAACGTGGTCGACCCGCTGGACTGGATCGAACGCTTCGGTGCCGACGCCACCCGGTTCACCCTGGTCCGGGGCGCCAACCCGGGCGCCGACGTGCCGGTCAGCGAGGAGTGGTGCCAGGGTTCCCGGAACTTCTGCAACAAGCTGTGGAACGCCACCCGGTTCGCGCTGCTCAACGGCGCGCATCTGACCGGGCAGTTGCCGGCCGGGGCCGACCTGGGGATGACCGACCGGTGGATTCTGTCCCGGTTGCAGCAGGTGGTCACCCAGGTGGACGAGCAGTTCGAGGCGTACGAGTTGGCGAAGGTCTGCGACACGCTGTACCACTTCGCGTGGGACGACGTCTGTGACTGGTACCTCGAGTTGAGCAAGCCGGTGCTGGCGGCGGGTGGTCCGGCGGCCGAGCGGACCCGCCGCGTCCTGGGCCACGTGCTGGACCAGTTGCTGCGGCTGCTCCACCCGGTGATCCCGTTCGTGACCGACGAACTGTGGCTGGCGTTGTCGCGGGCCGCCGACCAGGCCGGCAGCGTGATGGTCGCCACCTGGCCGGTCGCTGACCGGTCCTGGCACGACCCGGCGGCCGAGGCGGAGTTGGCTGCGGTGCAGCGGGTGGTGACCGAGGTGCGCCGGTTCCGCTCCGACCAGGGGTTGCGGCCGACCCAGCGGGTCAGCGCCCGGCTCACTGGTCTGGCCGACGCCGGCGTCGGCGGGCACGAGCCGCTGATCCGGTCGTTGACCCGGTTGGACGCTCCGGCGGCGGACTTCTCGGCGACCGCGAAGCTGGCCGTCACCGCACAGATCACCGTCGAGTTCGACACCCGGGGGGCGATCGACGTGGCCGCCGAACGGGCCCGGTTGGAAAAGGACCGCGCCGCCGCCGAGCGGGAGGCCCAGCAATGCCGGGCCAAGCTGGGCAACAGCGCGTTCGTGGACAAGGCGCCGGCACCGGTGGTGGAGAAGATCCGCGCCCGGTTGGCGGTGGCCGAGGCGGAGCTGGCCCGGATAGCGGGCGCGCTCGCCGCGTTGCCCGCTGGTGACGGCGGGCAGTCATGACGGCGCGGCGCCCGGAGCGCTCCGGCGACGACGTGGCCCGGCCGGGCCGTACGGGCAGCGAGTTCGCGGCGGTCGAGCAGGCCCTCGACGGCCGGGGCTTCACCCGGATGGTGTTCGACCTGGACCGGATCGGGCAGCTGCTGGACCTGCTGGGCAGCCCCCAGCGGGCGTACCCGTCGATCCACCTGACCGGGACCAACGGCAAGACCTCGACCGCCCGGATGATCGACTCGCTGCTGCGGGCGTTCGGGCTGCACACCGGCCGGTACACCAGCCCGCACCTGGAGACGGTGCGGGAGCGGATCAGCCTGGACGGTGAGCCGGTCAGCGAGGACCGGTTCGTCGCCACGTACCGGGAGGTCGCCCCGCTGGCCGAGCTGGTCGACAAGCAGGCGCCGGAGCCGTTGACCTACTTCGACATGACGACGGCGTTGGCGTTCGCGACGTTCGCCGACGCCCCGGTCGACGTCGCTGTCGTCGAGGTCGGTCTCGGCGGCGCGGAGGACGCCACCAACGTGCTCTCCGCCGGCGTCTGCGTGATCACCCCGATCGGCCTGGACCATACCGAGTGGCTCGGCGACACCGTGACCGACATCGCGTTGGCGAAGTCCGGGATCGTGCACGCCGGTGCGACGGTGGTGACGGCGGTGCAGCCGGCGGAGGCAGCGGAGCCGATCCTGCAGCGGTGCGCCGAGGTGGGGGCCACCATCGCCCGGGAGGGTGGCGAGTTCGGCGTCGCGCACCGAGCGGTCGCCGTCGGCGGGCAGATGCTGTCGCTGCAGGGGCTCGGCGGGCGCTACGACGAGATCTTCCTGCCGTTGCACGGTGCCCACCAGGCACAGAACGCGGCGCTGGCGTTGGCGGCCGTCGAGGCGTTCCTCGGTGCCGGTCCGGGCCGGATGCTCGACACGGAGCCGGTCCGGCAGGGCTTCGCGGCGGTGTCGTCGCCGGGGCGGCTGGAACGGGTCCGCAGTGCGCCGACGATCCTGCTCGACGGGGCGCACAACCCGCACGGGATGGCGGCGACGGTCACCGCCCTGCAGGAGGAGTTCGCGTTCCGCCGGCTGGTCGTGGTGCTCGCGGTGCTCGCCGACAAGGACGCCGAGGCCCTGCTCGACCTGTTGGAGCCGGTCGCCGACGCGGTGGTGGTGACCGGCAATTCGTCTCCGAGGGCGATGCCGGTGGGGCAGCTGGCTGGTCTCGCCGTGGAGGCGTTCGGAGTGGACCGGGTGCGGGTGGCGGCGGACATGCCCGACGCGATCGAGGCGGCGGTGGTGCTCGCCGAGGAGGATGTCGACGGTGAGCTCAGCGGGGTCGGCGTACTGATCACCGGTTCGGTGGTGACCGTCGCCGACGCCCGCCGGCTGCTGACCCGATGACGCGCCGGTCGGGGTTGCGTAATCCGGCGGCGGCCGCCCGGGGGCTGGGGGCGGCGACCCTCGGGCTGGAGGCACTGGTCCTGGTGCTGGCGATCCAACCGATCCGGATGCTGGGCGACGGTGTCGGCGCGGCGGCGATGGCGGTCAGCGCGGCCCTGGCGGTGGCGGCGGTCGTCGTCGCCGGTCTGCTGCGGTACGGGTGGGCCTGGCATGCCGGGACCGTGCTGCAGGCGGCGGTGCTGCTGGCCGGCCTGCTGCACTGGTCACTGCTGGGGGTGGGCCTGGTGTTCGCCGCCGTCTGGGCGTACGTCTGGCACGTCCGTCGGGTCATCCTCAGCTGACCCGCGCTGGCGTTCCCGCCATTCGATGATGGCGATGCCGTGGCCGTCCGGGTCACGGAACGCTGCGGCCCACAGCTCCAGCCGGGCACCACGGTTGACCGCGCGTGGTGCGTAGGTGAACCGTACGCCTTTGGACTTGAGTTCGTCATGGACCCGCTGCAGGTCGTCGACTTCGAGGTTGAGGTGCATGAGTCGGCGGTTGACCGGGGCGACCTCGGGGATCGACCGCAGCACGAGTCGGGTCTGCCCGGAGGCGAGCACCGCGTTGCCGTCGCCGCCGTCGATCTCGAAGAAACCGAGCACGTCGCGGTAGAAGGCGACCGAACGGTCCAGGTCGGCGACGAGCAGGGTGAGTCCGACGCCGTGGATCGGACCGGGGTCGTCGTCGGGGTCGGCCGGTGGTGTGTCGGGCCCGTCGATGTCGATGTCGCCGGTCAGGTCCGGGTCGGTCGGTGGATCGGCCAGGGCGGTGCCGGTGGCGGCCGTACCGACGGTGGTTTCCGGCCGGGTGTCGGCGCGTGCCGGATCGGTGGCCGCCGTGGCGCCGCTGCCGGCCGTCGGTGTCTGCTCCGGGCCGGCAGCGCCGTGCGGTGTGGGCCTGGGGCGTCGGGGCAGCGGCACCGGCGGCGGGTCGACCAGGGTGCCTTCCAGCACGATCGGGCCGCCGGGTGTCTGGCTCACCACGACGGTGTCACCGGGTCGGGGTTCTCCTGGTCGGGGGGTGGGTGCCTCGACGTCCGGGTCGAAGTCGGGCCGGGTGAAGTCCGGCCGCGGGTTCTCCGCCGGGTCCCGTCTGCTCTCGGGCGGCCTGCGGTCGTCGGCGTCCCGCAGCGGTGCCTCGGCGACGGGTAGATCGTCGGGGTCGGCGAAACGGTCGTCGTCGTCGTCGTGACCCGGCCGGGCCCAGGGCGGCTGGTCGTCGCCGTCGAGCAGGTCGTCGTCGGTCACCAGGTCGTCGCCGACGAGGTCGAACTCGGGCTCGTCGAACTCCGGCGGCAGATCGGTGGGTTGGGCGGCGGCCTCCGCGTGGGTGAGGACGTCGTCCCACATGATCCGTACATGCCGTTGGTCGTCGATCGCCACCATGATCGGCAAGGTGGCGCCGGGATCGGGCCACTTGGCCACCGGCACCCGCGGATCGCGGATCTTGACCGAGCGCGGCGGCACCCCGGGAGCGTCGACCAGGATCTGCAGCTCGCAGCGGCCGTAGGTGGACGACGCCGGTGGTTCGGAGACGCTGCGGACGTGGGCGATCCCGGCGACCCAGGCCCGTTCCGCGCCCGGAAAGGCGGTGATCAGCACCAGGCTGATGGCGAGCACCAGCAGCGCCACGCCGAGCGCGGCGATCGCCCAGCTCGTCATGCCGGCACCGAACAGGATGATGAACGTGGCGAGGGTGCCGAGCACCGCCGCGACGAGTTTGCGGGCGGTGGAAACCGGTCGACGGCCGTTCGCCACAGTAGACCTCCCTGCGTTATGGCCAGGCTAGGCCGGGCGCGGCGCGGATGGAAGAGTCTCCATCATGCCGCGCCGTCCGTCGACCCGCCCGATCCGCCTGCGTCGTGGCGCGCCGTCAGTGGGCGTACCGCCGGTGTCGGCTGTGCCGCCTGGCGCCCGGGCGGCGGCATTGTGGGCAAGCCGGCCGGGGCGTACCCGCCACCCACTAGGCTGACAGCGCCAGGTCCCGCACCGGGCGGCGTCGCCGTGGCCCGCCGTCGCGGTCCGTCGAGGAGGAGTCAGCGTGTCCAGCCCCACCGAGGTGCAACGTACCCTTGTCCTGATCAAGCCGGACGCGGTCCGACGCGGCCTGGTCGGTGAGATCCTCGGCCGGTTCGAGCGCAAGGGTCTGCGGGTGGTGACCCTGACGCTGCGGGAAATGGACGAGGAGCTGGCCGACGCCCACTACGCCGACCATGTGGACAAGCCGTTCTACCCGCCGCTGAAGGAGTTCATGACCGGGGGTCCGCTGGTCGCTCTGGTGCTCGCCGGGGACCAGGCGATCGACGTCGTCCGGGGGCTCATCGGGTCGACCGACGGCCGGAAGGCGGCGGCCGGCACCATCCGTGGCGACCTGGCGCTGTCCAACCGGGAGAACCTGGTGCACGCCTCGGACTCCCCGGAGAGCGCGGCCCGGGAGATCAAACTCTGGTTCGCCGACCTGGCCTGACCGGTCGTGGCCGAGCCGGGCAGGTCCGCAGGTCCGGTCGGGCGTTCGTGTCGGCGTCGTCCGGCGGCCATCTCATCCGGTGTCTGCCGTTATGTTCCATCGATAGATCTCAGGGGCCACATCAGTTTGCCCCAGGAGGAGCTTCGATGGACTTCGTTGATCGTCGTACCGCGCTGCGGGCCGGCCTGGCCGTCGGCGCCGGACTCGCCGGCGGCGCGCTGCTCGGCGGGCCCGGCGCGGCCGCCGGTGCCGGCCGACCGGGTGCGCCGGCCTGGCGGCCCAGCGGCCGGCCGGTGCTGACCCACGGCGTGCAGAGCGGCGTCGTCGGCCCCGGGCAGTCGGTCATCTGGACCCGCGCCGACCGGCCGGGCCGGCTCGTCGTGGAGATCGGCCGCCGACCCGACCTGCGGGACGCCCGGCTGGTTCCCGGCCCGGTGCTGGACGCCGGTGGCGACTTCACCGGCAAACTGCGGCTGCGCGGGCTACCGGCGGGCGAGCGACTGCACTACCGGGTACGGGTCACGAGCCTGGACCGGCCGGGACTTGCCAGCGAACCACTGACCGGTTCCCTGGTGACCGGCCCACCCACCCGGCCGGGCCGACGCCACCGCGCCGACGTGCGGTTCGTGTGGACCGGTGACATCGCCGGCCAGGGCTGGGGGATCAGCGACGAGTTCGGCGGCATGCGGATCTTCGAGGCGATGAGCCGGTGCGCGCCGGACTTCTTCCTGTGCAGCGGCGACACCGTGTACGCCGACAACCCGCTCGCCGAGACGGTCACCCTGCCCGACGGACGGGTGTGGCGCAACCTGGTCACTCCGGAGAAGTCCAAGGTCGCCGAGACGCTCACCGAGTTCCGTGGCCAGTTCGCCTACAACCTGCTGGACCGGCACCTGCGGGCGTTCGCCGCACAGGTGCCGCAGCTCAACCAGTGGGACGACCACGAGGTCACCAACAACTGGTACCCGGGGGAGATCCTCACCGATGCCCGGTACACCGAGACCCGGGTCGACGTGCTCGCCGCCCGCGCCGCACAGGCGTTCCACGAGTGGCTGCCCACGCCGGGCGACGGTCCGCTGTACCGGGTGGTGTCGCACGGGCCGCTGCTGGACGTGTTCCTGCTGGACATGCGCACCTACAAGGACCCCAACGACGGCAACACCTACGCCGACCCGCGTCGTGGGCTGCTCGGCGCGCAGCAGCGGGCCTGGCTGATCCGGGAGCTGAAGCGGTCCACCGCGACCTGGAAGGTCATCGCCAACGACCTGCCACTGGGGCTGATCGTGCCGGACGGCGCCGCTGCCCAGGAAGGGATCGCGCAGGGCGACGACGGCGCGCCGGCCGGCCGGGAACTGGAGTTCGCCGAGATCCTCGGCGCGGCACACCGGGCCGGGGTCACCGGCATCGTGTTCCTCACCGCCGACGTGCACTACACGGCCGCGCACCACTACGACCCGGCGCGGGCCGCGGTCGGCGACTTCAGTCCGTTCTGGGAGTTCGTCTCCGGGCCGGCGCACGCCGGCGGGTTCGGCCCGAACACCCTGGACGGCACCTTCGGCCCGCAGGCGGTGTTCGTGCACGCCCCGCCGCGCGCCAACACCTCCCCGGCGGAAGGTTTCCAGCACTTCGGTGAGGTGCACATCGACGGGGCGTCGGGGGCGCTGACCGTGCACCTGCGCGACCGTGACGGTGCCTCGCTCTGGTCGACCACCCTGCCGGCGGCCGACCGCTGAACCGTACCCCGCCACGGGGGGCGGGGGCGGCGGAAACGGCTGGCGCGGTCCGCTACGCTTGGTGTCATCAGGCGACGACCCGGCCATCACCGGCGAGCCCCCGGAAGAACCGGCCGTCGATCCGGCGGCCGCAGTAGAACCGGGCGGGTCCGGCCCGTCACAGCCGGCCGACGAGCGGGCGGTCGATCACTCGACCGTCAAGCGAGGTGGTACCGCGGCCCATCGTGGGCGGCGTCCGGCCGGCGGCCGGACGCCTTCCCGGCGGGTTCGTCCTCGCAGACCACGACGACAGTGAGCTGCGCGAGGAGAACGACCACCATGGCGTACCCGATGAGCGGCCCCGTCACCGGGGCGTCCGACGGCAGCGGCGACCGGGCCGCGACCGGCGTGCCGGCCAGCCCGGACCTGCCGGCGGTGGAACGCCGGGTCCTGGAGTACTGGGCGGCGGACAAGACCTTCGAGGCCAGCGTCGACCAGCGCGACCCAGGCCCGAACGGTGCCAACGAGTACGTCTTCTACGACGGCCCGCCGTTCGCCAACGGGCTGCCGCACTACGGCCACCTGTTCACCGGCTACGTCAAGGACGTGGTGCCGCGCTACCAGACGATGCGGGGTCGGCGGGTCGAACGGCGGTTCGGGTGGGACTGCCACGGGCTGCCCGCCGAGGTCGAAGCCGAACGCCAGCTCGGCATCTCCACCAAGGCGGAGATCGTCGAGCTGGGCATGGAACGCTTCAACGAGGTGTGCCGCAGCTCGGTGCTGACCTACACCCAGGACTGGGAGCGCTACGTCACCCGCCAGGCCCGCTGGGTCGACTTCGCAAACGACTACAAGACGCTCGACCTGGACTACATGGAGAGCGTCATGTGGGCCTTCAAGGCCCTGCACGACAAGGGCCTGATCTACGAGGGCTTCCGGGTGCTGGCGTACTGCTGGCGGTGCGAGACGCCGCTGAGCAACACCGAGACCCGGATGGACGACGTCTACCGCGACCGCCAGGACCCCAGCGTCACCGTCTGGTTCGAGCTGGCCCCGGCGCAGCCCGGCGGGCCTGCGGAGCGGATCGGGGTGTGGACCACCACGCCGTGGACGCTGCCGTCGAACCTGGCCCTCGCCGTCGGCCCGGACATCGAGTACGCGGTGCTGCAGCGTGACGGGCAGCGGTACCTGCTCGGGGCGGCGCGGGTCGAGGCGTACGCCAAGGAGCTGGAGGGTTTCGAGCGGGTCGGCACGGTACGCGGGGCCGACCTGGTCGGCCGCCGCTACACTCCGCTGTTCGATTTCCTGGTCGACCAGGCCGGCCCGAATGCCTACCAGGTGCTCGGCGCGGACTTCGTCACCACCGAGGACGGTACCGGGGTGGTGCACATGGCCCCGGCGTTCGGTGAGGACGACCAGAACGTCTGCACCGCCGCCGGCATCCCGACGATCGTCACCGTCGACGACCACACCCGGTTCACCGCGCTGGTCCCGCCGTACGCCGGCGAGCAGGTGTTCGACACGAACAAGCCGATCATCCGCGAGCTGCGGGAGCGGGGTGTGCTGGTGCGCCACGACACCTACACCCACTCGTACCCGCACTGCTGGCGCTGCGACACGCCGCTGGTCTACAAGGCGGTGTCGTCGTGGTTCGTGGCCGTGTCCACCTTCCGGGACCGGATGGTGGAGCTGAACCAGCAGATCGAGTGGTCGCCGGCGCACGTCAAGGACGGCTCGTTCGGCAAGTGGCTGGCCGGTGCCCGGGACTGGTCGATCAGCCGTAACCGGTTCTGGGGCTCGCCGATCCCGGTGTGGAAGTCCGACGACCCGGCCTACCCCCGGATCGACGTCTACGGTTCGCTGGAGGAGCTGGAGCGTGACTTCGGCGTGCGCCCGGCCGACCTGCACCGGCCCACCATCGACGAGCTGACCCGGCCCAACCCGGACGACCCGACCGGCCGGTCGACGATGCGCCGGGTGCCGGAGGTACTGGACTGCTGGTTCGAGTCCGGGTCGATGCCGTTCGCCCAGGTGCACTACCCGTTCGAGAACCGGGACTGGTTCGAGCACCACTACCCGGGGGACTTCATCGTCGAGTACATCGGGCAGACCCGGGGCTGGTTCTACACCATGCACGTCCTGGCGACGGCGCTGTTCGACCGGCCGGCGTTCCGTACCTGCGTCAGCCACGGCATCCTGCTCGGCGCCGACGGACGCAAGATGAGCAAGAGCCTGCGCAACTACCCGGACGTGTACGAGGTGTTCGACACCTACGGCTCGGACGCGATGCGCTGGATGCTCATGGCGTCGCCGGTGCTGCGTGGCGGTGACATGGCGGTGGTGGAGAGCGGTGTGCGCGACGCGGTCCGCCAGGTGCTGCTGCCGCTGTGGAACGTCTGGTACTTCTTCGCGTTGTACGCCAACGCGGAGGACCACACCGCGACCCGGCGGACCGACAGCACCCACCTGCTCGATCGGTACGTGCTGGCCAAGACCGGTGAACTGGTCGACGAGGTCACCCGGCAGATGGACGGCTACGACATCTCCGGTGCCTGCGCCAGCGTGCGGACCTATCTGGACGCGTTGACCAACTGGTACGTACGGCGGTCCCGGGACCGGTTCTGGTCCGGCGACGCCGACGCCTTCGACACGCTCTACACGGTGCTGGAGACCGTGGCCCGTGTGGTCGCGCCGCTGGCGCCGCTGACCAGCGAGGAGATCTGGCGTGGGCTGACCGGGCAACGGTCGGTGCACCTGACCGACTGGCCGACGGCGGCCGAGTTCCCCGCCGACCACGACCTGGTGGCGGCGATGGACGCGGTCCGCGAGGTCTGCTCGGCCGGTCTGTCGCTGCGCAAGGCACGGGGCCTGCGGGTGCGGCTGCCGTTGCCGGCGTTGACCGTGGCCACCTCGGCGGCGGAGCGGCTGCGGCCGTTCGCCGACCTGGTCGCCGATGAGGTCAACGTCAAGGCGGTCGAGTTCACCGACGATGTGCAGACGTACTGCCAGCAGGTGCTGACCGTGGTGCCCCGGGTCCTCGGACCCCGGGTGGGCGGCCAGGTCCAGACGGTGATCAGGGCGGTGAAGGCCGGTGACTGGGAGCTGGGCGACGACGGAGCGCCGGTCGCCGCCGGGGTCCGGCTGGCCGAGGGGGAGTACGAGCTGAAGCTGGTCGCCGCCGACCCGGACAGTTCGGCACCGTTGCCGGCCGGGCAGGGGGTGGTGGTGCTGGACATCACGGTCACCCCGGAGCTGGCCGCCGAAGGCCTGGCCCGGGACCTGGTCCGGGTGATCCAGCAGGCCCGGCGCGACGCCGACCTGCGGATCACCGACCGGATCCGGGTCGCGGTCGCGGCCAGCGACGACGTCGCCGAGGCGGTACGGGCGTACCGCGACTTCGTCACCGGCGAGGTGCTCGCCGACGAGGTCACGGTCGCTCCGGTGGCCGCCGAGGGTGCCGCGCCGTCGGCGGGGTTCGTCGGCGAGGTCGGCGACGGCGAGCCGGTGTCGGTGCGGGTGGAGCGGGTCTGACCGGGCGGGTGGTGACCCCGTCCGCTACCGTGTCTGTCCGACCCACCCCACGCCTGTCCCGTCGCCGGAGGATCCGTGCCGCCGCTGTATTCGATCGGCAAGCTCACTGTCGGACCCGCGCTGCTGCTGGGCTGGCGGCCCAAGGTGGAAGGCTGGGAGAACGTCCCGAAGGCCGGTGGGGTGATCCTGGCCGCGAACCACCTGTCCGTCGCTGACGAGTACTTCCTCGGTGCGGTACTGCCCCGGCACGTGGCGTTCTGGGCCAAGGCCGAGTACTTCGACGGCACGGGATTCCGTGGGCTGCTGACCAAGGGGCTGGTGACCGGCCTCGGCGCGATCCGGGTGGAGCGCGGCGGCGGCCGGGCGGCGTTGAGCGCGTTCGACGGTGCGATCCCGTTGCTGCGGGCCGGCCGGCAGGTGGCGGTCTTCCCGGAGGGGACCCGCTCGCCCGACGGCCGGCTCTACCGGGGCCGGACCGGGGTGGCCCGGCTGGCCCTGGCCGCCGGGGTGCCGGTGGTGCCGGTGGGGATCTCCGGCACCGACGAGATCCAACCGATCGGCCAGCTCTGGCCGAAGCTCAAGCCGGGCCGGATCACCTTCCGGTTCGGTAAGCCGCTGGACTTCACCGGCCGGGGCGACGACCGGTCCGAGATGCGCCGGATCACCGACGAGGTGATGAGCGAGATCCAGCGACTCACCGGCCAGGAGTACGTACCCCGCTACGCGCCGCCACGGGCCGCTCCCGGCGGTGCTGCGGCGGCCGGTTGATCACTGCCGGTTGATCACTGCCGGCTGATCGCGTCGCCGCGCAGCCGGTAGGTCAGCTCGGCGCTCTCCTCGACGGAGCGGCGGGTGAACAGCGCCGTACCGAGGCTGCCGTGGTCCGCCCACACACAGACCACCACGTCGGTGCCGTCGACCTGCCCCGTGCCGCAGTTGAGGTGGCTGCCCCGGTCGTCGGTGTCGAACACGGTGACCGTGCCCAGTTGGTACTCGTCGGCGATCCGGCCGAGTTCGTCGTCGAGGTCACTGCCCGGTGTCATCCGGAAGCCGGTGATGCCGTAGAGCACCACCTGCTTTCCGTTGCCGTCCCGATAGACCCCGGCGAAGGTCTCCTCGGCCAGCAGATGGGCGCTGCGCATCTCGCCTTCCAGCCGGGCCACCGTCTCCTGGCTGTCGCCGTCGTCGCTCAGCCGCAGGTCGGCGAACTGCCCGGGTAGGGCGGGGCTGGCCGGATACTGGTCCCACAGCGGTTTGCCGTAGTAGGCGGGGCAGCCGCAGCAGCAGGCCACCGTCAGCAGCGTCAACAGTGACATCGTCGTCGGCCAGCGGCGACGGCGCCGGGGCCGGCGGGCGGCCGGTGGCGGACCCTTCGGTGCCGGAGGTGGTGGCGGGGCTGGTGGGGCTGGTCGGGCGGCCGGGGCCGGACGCGGCGCGGGACGTGCCAGTTGCCCGGTCGGCGGCACGGTGTACGGCGCAGGCGCTGCCACCTGCGGTGGGGGCGGTGGTGTCTGCCGGACCTGCGGCGGCGGTGCCTGCGGCGGGCGGGGCTGCTGCTGCTCGGCCTGCGGGTGACTCGGCGGCTGCGGGTGACTCGGCGGCTGCTGGGGAGCGGGCGGCTGCTGGTGGTTCGGTGGCGGGTGGCCGGTCGCCGCCCAGTCGTCAGGCGTACCGCCGGGATGGGTGACCGGCCACGGGTCGGCACCGGCCCACGGGTCCACCGGGGTCCGGGTCTCCGGGTCGTCGGACGGCAGTTCACCCGCCGGTAGGAGCAGCGTCGGATCCCGGGGCGGTGGCGGGCCGGCCGGGGCCTGGTCGCGCTGCCACCAGCGCTGCTTCGGTCGGGGCGGCGGGACCTGCGCCGCGCCACGCCACGGCGCGGGCGACGTCGGCGGTTCGTCGCCCCGGGTGCGCTCGACGGCGGTGCGGTCGACGGCGGTGCGGCCGTCGGTCGGTCGATCGGTGGTGGTGCCGTCGCCGGTGGTGCCGTCGGCGCGGACACTGTCGGGCAACGGCGTGGTCGGTGGACTGCCGACCTCGGGCGTCTGGTCCGTACGGGGATCCTCGTCCGGTTGCGGCGGCCGCATCGCAGTTGCATCTCCTCTCGGACCCGTTCGAGGTTAGTACCGCGTGGCGAACGCCGGCACTGGCGTACCGCCCGACCCCGGTCCTGCGGTTGCCCGGTCGGTGCCGCAGCGGGTACGCGTACCCTGGGTGGTTGATCCGGCGTCCGATGCGGTTTGGAGGAGGTTCGATGGGTGTCACGGCGGTCTCCGCCCCGACGGCGACCACGGGTGCGGCCCCGACGCCTGCCCGGTCGGTCTGGCCCCGGTTGGAGCCGTTGCTGCCTCAGGTCAGCAAGCCGATCCAGTACGTCGGCGGCGAACTGGGCGCGGTGACCAAGGACTGGGACGCCGCAGTGGTGCGCTGGGCGCTGATGTATCCCGACGCCTACGAGGTGGGCCTGCCCAATCAGGGTGTGCAGATCCTCTACGAGGTGCTCAACGAGCAGCCGGACGTGCTGGCCGAGCGGACGTACGCGGTCTGGCCGGACCTGGAACGGCTGATGCGTGAGCACGAGGTGCCGCAGTTCACCGTCGATGCGCACCGGCCGGTCGCCGACTTCGACGTGTTCGGCGTCTCCTTCGCCACCGAGCTGGGCTACACGAACCTGCTGACCGCGATCGACCTGGCGGGCATCCCGCTGCTGGCCGCCGACCGTACCGACGCGCACCCGGTGGTGCTGGCCGGCGGACACGCGGCGTTCAACCCGGAGCCGATCGCCGACTTCATCGACGCGGCGGTGCTCGGCGACGGCGAGGAAGCCGTCCTGGAGATCACCGCGATCGTCCGGCGGTGGAAGGCCGACGGGTCGCCCGGCGGGCGCGACGAGCTGCTGCTGCGGCTGGCCCGCACGGAGAGCGTCTACGTGCCGCGCTTCTACGACGTGGACTACCTGCCGGACGGGCGGATCCAGCGGGTCGTGCCGAACCGGGCGGACGTGCCGTTCCGGGTGCACAAGCGCACCACGATGGACCTCGACGCGTGGCCGTACCCGAAGAAGCCGATCGTGCCGCTGGCCGAGACCGTCCACGAACGCTACGCGGTGGAGATCTTCCGCGGCTGTACGCGCGGCTGCCGGTTCTGCCAGGCCGGCATGATCACCCGTCCGGTGCGGGAACGCTCCATCACCACGGTCGGCCAGATGGTCGCCGACGGGCTGGCGTATTCCGGTTTCCACGAGGTCGGTCTGCTCTCGCTCTCCTCGGCCGACCACTCGGAGATCGGTGACATGTGCTCCGGCCTGGCCGAGCAGTACGCCGGCACGAACGTGTCGCTGTCGTTGCCGTCGACCCGGGTCGACGCGTTCAACATCGACCTGGCCCAGGAGTTGTCCCGCAACGGCCGTCGCACCGGGCTGACCTTCGCTCCGGAGGGCGGCTCGGAGCGGATCCGGCGGGTCATCAACAAGATGGTCTCCGAGGAGGACCTGATCCGTACGGTGGTGACCGCGTACACCAACGGCTGGCGTCAGGTGAAGCTCTACTTCATGTGCGGGCTGCCCACCGAGACCGACGAGGACGTGCTGCAGATCGCCCGCCTCGCCCACGAGGTGATCAAGGCTGGGCGGGCGGCGACCGGGTCGAAGGACATCCGCTGCACCGTGTCGATCGGCGGGTTCGTGCCCAAGCCGCACACCCCGTTCCAGTGGGCGTCGATGCAGCGCCCGGAGGTGATCGACAATCGGCTGCGCCTGCTCAAGCAGGCGATCAACGCTGACCGCGCGCTCGGCCGGGCGATCGGTCTGCGCTACCACGACGGCGAACCGTCGCTGATCGAGGGCCTGCTGTCGCGGGGCGACCGGCGGGTCGGCGCGGTCATTCGCCGGGTCTGGGAGTCCGGCGGCCGGTTCGACGGCTGGAGCGAGCACTTCTCGTACCAGCGGTGGGTCGACGCGGCCGCCGAGACGCTGCCGGCGTACGGGGTCGACCTGGACTGGTACACGGTCCGGGAGCGGGACGCCACCGAGGTGCTGCCGTGGGACCACCTGGACTCCGGGCTGGACAAGGACTGGCTTTGGCAGGACTGGCAGGACGCGATGAGTGAGTACGAGCAGGACGACTGCCGGTGGACCCCCTGCTTCGACTGCGGGGTGTGCCCGTCGATGGACACCGAGATCCAGATCGGCCCGACCGGGCAGAAACTGCTGCCCCTGACGCCGGTGAACACCGGTCTCCGGGCCCCGGCAGCGGGCTGACTGGCGGACCTCGCCCGGCTGGGCGAGGATGACGGACATCCCTTGTCCCTTCTCGAGGAGCGTCACGATCAGCAGGAAGCCACAGCCGGAGGGCGGTCAGGCACCGGTCGTCCAGCGGATCCGGATCCGGTACGCCAAACGCGGGCCGCTGCGGTTCACGTCGCACCGTGACTTCGCCCGCGCGTTCGAGCGTGCGTTGCGCCGGGCCAACGTGCCGGTCGCCTTCTCTCAGGGGTTCACCCCGCACCCGAAGATCTCGTACGCCAGTGCCGCGCCGACCGGCGTCGCCAGCGAGGCCGAGTATCTGGAGATCGGCCTGCAGCGGGTCGTCGACCCGGACGAGCTGCGGGTGGCGCTCGACGCCGCCCTGTCACCCGGGCTCGACGTGCTGGCCGCGGTCGAGTCGGCCGGCGGCAGCCTGGCCGACCGGATCGACGCCTCGCACTGGCGGATCGAACTCGCCGGCGTCGGGTCGGCGCAGGCCGAAGCGGCGGTCGTCGCCTTCCTCACCGCCGGGGAGGTGCTCGTCGAGCGCCTCACGAAACAGGGGCGGCGTACCTTCGACGCCCGTGCCGCCGTACTGCGTATGACGGTCGCGGCCGGGGCCGCCACCCCCGCTGGACCAGGTGTCCGGCCGTCAGACGGCCTACCTTCCGAGGTCAGCTCGGTGCCGTGTGCGATACTCGACCTAGTCGTCCGGCAGGTCACCCCGTCGGTACGACCCGATGACGTCCTTTCCGGCCTGCGCGTCATGGCCGACCTGGAGCCGCCGGTGCCGCCCCGCGTGACCCGGCTAGCACAGGGAACACTGACCGCGCAGGGGGAGATCGTCGATCCGTTGGAGGCGGATCGCGTCGGACAGCCATCGGTGAACGCCAGCCGTGTTCCGGCCGGCGCTCAGTAAGCCAGACTTCGGCGGTCTGCCTCCAGGTCTTTGGCCCAACCGGGTCGGGAGCCCAGCGGTGTGACCGCCGGAACACCTTTTGCGGCAACCCTGCGTGGCAGCGCTCACCCGCGCCCGGGGCGGCCAGAACTGGAGAACGTCCAATGCTCGACAACGAGCCCGAGGGCGGGAAGCGTACCGGTGGGGAACCGGGCGACGACACCGCCGATGTGACCCGATCCGCACCCGCCCGCACCACCCGGCGGCGGACCAGCAAGGCCGCCGCAGCGGCCGAGCCGGCCGCTCCGGCCGCTCCGACAGGGGCCGGGCCGGCGGCCGGCGGCGAGGATCCGGCTCCGGACGCGCCCGCCGACGCTGGCGGGCAGGCACCGCCGGAACCGGCCGCGGCACCACGGACCCGCCGTCGCCGGGCGGTCGCGGCCGAGCCGGTCGGTGAGGTCGTCGCGGCGGAACCGACCGGGGAGGTCGTCACGCCCGCGCCGGCCGAGCCGGTGGAGCCGGTGAAGAAGGCGACCCGGGCCCGGCGCAAGAAGGCCGCTGAGCCGGCGGTGGCGGTCGAGGCCAGCGAGCCGGCCCCCGGCGCGGCGGCCGCTCCCCGGATGACGGCACCGCCGGTGGTGGAGCCGGCCGGGCCGCCCACGCCAGCCACCGAGCCGTTGGCGACCGGCCCGGCGACGGAGGCGAGCGACGACGAGGCGGTTGCCGAGGAGGTTGCCGCCCCGGCCACCCGTGGCCGGCGGCGCGGCGCCGCCACCCCGCCCGCGGTGCTGTTCATGGCCCCGGACCCGCAGACCGCACCGCCTGTGGTCGGGCGGGCCGCCGTGGTGGCGACCACTGCGCCGGCACCGGCCGCCGCCGGGACGACGGCCAGCGCCGTCCCGGTCGACACCGACACCGAGGCCGACGAGCCGGTACGGCGCCGTCGGCGTGGCCGCCGTGGTGCCGACAGCGAGGAAGCGGTGCCGCAGCCGGTGCCCGACGAGGCCGCCGCCGTGGCGGTCGACGAAACTGATGACGCGACCGACGACGACGGCGACGACGACGACACCCCGGCGGGGCGTCGGCGCCGTCGCCGGGGCCGGCGGGGCCGTGGGCGGGGCAAGGGCGGTACGGACGATGACGCCGACGTCGAGGAGGAGTCGGCGTCGGCGGATGCAGACGCGGAGGCGGCCGACGACAGCGACACCGCCGACGGTGACTCGCTGACCCGTCGGCGGCGCCGTCGGCGTCGTCGCGGATCGGGCGACGCGGAGTCGGGCGCCGAGGACGGCGTACCGACGGTGGTGAAGATCCGTGAGCCTCGGAAGAACGTCGACGAGGTGCAGGGCGTCACCGGGTCGACGCGGCTGGAGGCCAAGCGGCAGCGCCGCCGGGACGGCCGCGAGCAGCGGCGGACCCGGCCACCGATCCTGAGCGAGTCGGAGTTCCTGGCCCGCCGGGAGGCGGTCGACCGGGACATGGTGGTCCGCCAGCGTGGGGACCGGACCCAGATCGCGGTGCTGGAGGACGGCATCCTCGTCGAGCACTACGTGACCCGGGCCTCGTCCGGCACGATGGCCGGCAACGTGTATCTCGGCAGGGTGCAGAACGTGCTGCCGAGCATGGAGGCCGCCTTCGTCGACGTGGGGCGGGGCCGCAACGCCGTGCTGTACGCCGGCGAGGTCAACTGGGACGCCACCGGGCTGGAAGGGCGGGCCCGCTCGATCGAGCAGGCGCTGCGCTCCGGTGACTCGGTGCTCGTGCAGGTCACCAAGGACCCGATCGGCCACAAGGGGGCCCGGCTCACCAGCCACATCGCGCTGTCCGGGCGGCACCTGGTGTACGTACCGAACGGCAACGCCTCGGGAATCAGCCGTAAGCTGCCGGACACCGAGCGCAAGCGGCTGCGGGACATCCTGAAGAAGCTGGTGCCCGACGGCGCCGGCGTGATCGTGCGGACCGCGGCTGAGGGTGCCAGCGAGGACGAGCTGGCCCGCGACGTCAAGCGGTTGCAGGCGCAGTGGGACGACATCCAGGCCAAGGCCGGCTCCGGTGGTGCGCCGACGCTGCTGTACGAGGAGCCGGATCTGGTCATCCGGGTGGTCCGGGACCTGTTCAACGAGGATTTCCGCGAACTGGTCGTACAGGGCGACACCGCGTACGGGATGGTCGAGTCGTATCTCGCGCACGTGTCGCCGGACCTGCTGCCCCGGTTGCGCCGGCACGCCGGGGTGGCCGACGTGTTCGCCGACCGGCGGATCGACGAGCAGATCCTCAAGGGTCTGGACCGCAAGGTCTTCCTGCCTTCCGGCGGTCACCTGGTGATCGACCGGACCGAGGCGATGACCGTGATCGACGTCAACACCGGCAAGTACACCGGTGCCGGCGGCAACCTGGAGGAGACGGTCACCCGTAACAACCTGGAAGCCGCCGAGGAGATCGTCCGTCAGCTGCGGCTGCGCGACATCGGTGGCATCGTGGTGATCGACTTCATCGACATGGTGCTGGAGTCCAACCGTGAACTGGTGCTGCGCCGGCTGACCGAATGCCTGGGCCGGGACCGGACCAAACACCAGGTGACCGAGATCACCTCACTCGGGTTGGTGCAGATGACCCGCAAGCGCATCGGTGCCGGGCTGCTGGAGGCGTTCAGTGAGACCTGTGACTGCTGCAAGGGCCGCGGGCTGATCATCCACACCGAGCCGGTGCCGGAGAAGGCCCGCTCGGCCGGCGGCGGCGCGGGGGAGAAGGTCAAGGCGGTCGCCGCTGCGGCCCCGGCCGCCCCAGCTGCCCCGGCCGCGCCGACGACGGCTGCCGGTCGACGCCGGGCCCGCAAGGCCGCCGAGGTCGTACCTGAGGTCGCCGAGGCGGCGGCTGACATCATCGAGGACGTGGTCGAGGTCGCCCCGGAGGTGGCCGAGGCTGCGGCTGACGTGACCGAGTTGCCCGGTGCCGCCGCGCCAGTGGGTACCGGGCCGCAGTCGCCCGTGGTGCCGCAGACCAACGTGGCGCCGGAGCAGGCCGTGGCGCCGGAGCCGCCGGCTGCCGCCGCACCGGCCGGCCCGTCGACCGGGCCGGTCATCTCCGGGGTGATCACCGGGGTCATCGGCGGTTCTGGTGTCGTCAGCCCGCAGCCGGTCCTGGCCGCGACGGAGGACGAGGACGAGACCATGGGCTACGACCTGTCCCGGTACGAGGTGGACGAGGCGGAGCCGGTCAGCAACGGGGCGGCGTCGACCCGCCTCGCTGGGGATGGCGACCCGGATCTCGCCGGCGATCCGGACGAGGACGACCCGGAATCGGACGTCTCGGCCGGGGAGCACGCCTCCGGAGGCCGGCGCCGGGTGCGCCGAACCGGTACCCGACGTCGTACCCGCCCCTGAGCGGGGCACCGATTTGAGGGACGCCACCGGCATGGCGTAGTCTTGCCGGTGGCGTACCCGGTGCGCCAGGTTCCCGTGTGCCCGTGACCTCAAGGTCCGCCACTCTCGGTGCCGTGTCCGTACGGATCGCCGCGAGGGTGACGAACCGTCACGAACACCATCCGCCAGCGACAAACGACAGGAGTCCGCGTCCGATGTACGCGATCGTCAAGACCGGCGGCAAGCAGTACAAGGTCGCCGAGGGCGACGTGATCGAGGTCGAGAAGCTCACCGGTGCCCCCGGCGACGCGGTGGCGCTTCCCGCAGTGCTCCTCGTCGATGGCGACGACCTGGTGACCGACGCGACCGCGCTTGCCCAGGTCGCGGTGACCGGCGAGATCGCCGCGCACACCAAGGGTCCGAAGATCCGGATCCACAAGTTCAAGAACAAGACCGGCTACCACAAGCGCCAGGGTCACCGCCAGCCGCTGACCCAGGTCAAGGTGACCGGCATCTCGAACGGGAAGTAGGCACCAGACATGGCACACAAAAAGGGTGCATCCAGCTCGCGCAACGGTCGCGACTCGGAAGCCAAGCGCCTCGGTGTCAAGCGCTTCGGCGGTCAGGTCGTCAGCGCCGGTGAGATCCTGATCCGCCAGCGTGGCACCAAGTTCCACCCCGGCGACCTGGTCGGCCGGGGCGGCGACGACACGCTTTTCGCGCTGGCCGCCGGGTCGGTGCAGTTCGGCACGAAGCGTGGCCGCAAGACGGTCAACATCGTGCCGGCGGCGCAGTAGCGACTGCCGACAGCGCCGCTACGGCGGCCGCTGGCGTCGCGACGGCGACGTGTCGAGTAGAACGCGACGAGCGGGCTGCGGACCTGGTGTCCCGGCCCGCTTTGTCGTGTGCGTCGCCGTCGGCGACGACGTCCGGTCATGCTGACGCGTGGGGCGGGTGGCGGATCTGCTCCCGCAGACCGCGTGATCGAGGAGAGGATAGGGCTGTGACGACCTTCGTCGACCGGGTTGTGCTGCACGTACTGGCCGGCAACGGCGGGCACGGCTGCGTCTCGATCCACCGGGAGAAGTTCAAGCCGTTCGGTGGCCCGGACGGCGGTAACGGCGGGCATGGCGGTAGCGTCACCCTCGTCGTCGATCCGCAGGTGCACACCTTGCTGGACTTCCATTTCCGGCAGCACGCCAAGGCCGAGAACGGCAAGGGCGGCGCTGGCGGCAACCGCGACGGCGCCAAGGGTGCCGACCTGGTGCTCAAGGTGCCGAACGGGACGAGCGTGCTGACCCTCGACGGTGAGGTGCTGGCCGACCTCGTCGGCGTGGGCACCAGTCTGGAGATCGCCCGGGGTGGCCGGGGTGGTCGGGGCAACGCCGCACTGGCCAGCGCCCGACGCAAGGCCCCCGGCTTCGCCGAGCTCGGTGAGCCGGGCGAACAGCTCGACGTCGTACTGGAGCTCAAGAGCGTCGCCGACGTCGGACTGGTCGGGTTCCCCTCGGCCGGCAAGTCGTCGCTGATCTCGGTGATCTCGGCGGCCAAACCCAAGATCGCGGACTATCCGTTCACCACCCTGGTGCCGAACCTCGGCGTGGTCCGCGCCGACGAACACACCTTCACCGTCGCCGACGTGCCCGGCCTGATCCCCGGCGCGGCGACGGGCAAGGGACTCGGTCTGGAGTTCCTGCGCCACATCGAGCGGTGCGCGGTGCTGGCGCACGTGGTGGACACCGCCACGCTCGAGCCGGGGCGGGACCCGATGGCCGACATCGACGCGATCGAGGCCGAGCTGGCGGCGTACGGCGGCCTGGCCGACCGCCCCCGGTTGGTGATCCTGAACAAGATCGACGTGCCGGACGGTCGCGCGATGGCCGAGCTGGTCCGCGCCGACCTGGCCGCCCGGGGGTTGCCGGTCTTCGAGGTCTCCACGGCCACCCGGGAAGGGCTGCGGGAGCTGACCTACGCCCTGGCCGACATGGTCGCGCACGCCCGGGCGAACGCGCCGGAGCTGGAGCCGACGAGGATCGTGCTGCGCCCCGCCGCGGTCGACGACGCCGGATTCACCGTGGAGCCGCTGGCCGACGGCGAGTTCCGGATCCGCGGCACCCGGCCGGAGCGGTGGGTACGGCAGACCAACTTCGACAACGACGAGGCCGTCGGTTACCTGGCCGACCGGCTGGCGCGCCTCGGGGTGGAGGAGGCGTTGGCCAAGGCGGGAGCGGAGCCGGGTGCGCTGGTCCGGATCGGCTCGTGGGAGTTCGACTGGCGGCCTGAGCACTTCGCCGAGGTGGAGTACGTACCGGGTTCGCGGGGCACCGACGTGCGGCTGGAGGAGCCGTCGACGCGGGTGGGCGCCGCCCAGCGGCTCGCCGACCGCAAGGCACGGCGGCAGCGCTTCGAGGACGTCGCGGGCGCGTCGGCCGGTGGCGCTGGCGAGACCGCCGGGGCCGTGACCGGCGACCCGGCAGGTCCGCGAGCGAACATACCCGAAAGTAACTGAACGTTACGGTATCTGTATGGCCGGTTGATCGGCGAGTTGTCGGAGTCGGGCCTGATCCTGGCCAACTGGACGAAACCTCCAGGAAACGCGTCGCGCCTATCGTGACAGAGTGTTAATCGAGCGTCGCCCGTCCATCGACCCGGAGGTCGCCGCGCTGGTCGCGACCCAGCAGCGCGAGCTGGCCGAGGCGGCCGATGCCGGTCGGCCGGTCGTGGCGATCGGCCGACCGGGTCACGACGACGCCCGGTACCTGGTCTGCGTGGTGGACGGGCGCGCGGTGGCCTGCGGGGCCGTCCGGTCGGTGGACGGGCAGACCGCCGAGATCACCCGGATGTACGTGCGGCCGGCGTACCGGGGCCGGGGGATCGCCCGGCATCTGCTGACCGCGCTGGAGGAGTCGGCGTACGCCCTGGGCCACACGGTGTTCCGACTGGAGACGGGGAGCAACCTCACGGTCGCGCTGCGTCTGTACGCCTCGGCGGGGTACGCACAGATTCCGGCCTGCGGCGACGACCCCGCCGGCCCGTACCGCGTCTGTTTCGAAAAGCGGCTCCCCGCCGCCGCCGCATGACGGCACGTCCCGGCGACGGGGTGGCCGATGTCGGGGCAATGGTGGACGATGTCGGGCCATGAGCGATTCGCCGGTTCTGGATAGCATCGAGGCCATTGACGCGCATCTGGCGGCCGCCATCGAGCGATGGGAACGAAAACGCCGAGGGGTCCGGTTCGTGCTCTGCGACGGTGCGGACCGGGTGCAGATCCACTGCCCGGTGGACGATCTGCCGGCGAACCCGGATCCGGCTGCCTGTCGCCAGGCGGTCGAGATCTTCGCGACCGCGCTCGCCCAGCGGGCGGGGGACGGTTCGATGCTGGTGGTGCTGACCCGACCCGGGTCGAGCACGGTCACTGACCCGGACCGGGTCTGGTTCCACGCCGCGTACGACACATGCGGCAGGGTCGGGGTACGGCTGCTCGGGGTCCACCTGGTGACGCCGACGGACCGGCGGCCCATCCTGCTCGACGACGCCCTCTGGGCCAGACCGGCAGTGTAAAAGATTATTGACATCCTGTCGGGTCTTCTTTACCTTGGGGATGTCAAACTTCCTTTACACGAGGAGCGTGCGGTGTCGTACGAGGAGAAGGGCACCTGGGTGTTCCTGGTGACCACCCTGGGCACGTTCGTGGGCTACGTCGTCGCTGTCGTGCGCCGCGCCGGTGATCAGCCGCTGACCGAGGCACCGTACGTGTCGACGATGCTGTGGGCGATCGGCATCGCCGTCGTCGGCGCGATGGTCGTGCGGATCGTGGTCGAGATGGCCGCGCCCAGCGAGACCTACCAGATCGACGTGCGCGACAAGGACATCAACCGGCAAGGTGACTACGTCTCCGGGCTGATCCTGTCGGTCGGGATGGTGCTGCCGCTCGGGCTCACCCTGGCCGAGCTGGACCACTTCTGGATCGCCAACGCCATTTACGCGGTCTTCGTGGTCTCCACCTCCATCGGCGCGATCGTCAAGATCGTCGCGTACCGGCGGGGGTGGTGACGCGTGGGCAAACCGACCAGGGTGACCAACTCGATCCGGGCCCTGCGCTTCGCCAACGGCGAGATGACCCAGGCCGAGCTGGCCAAACGACTCGGCGTCACCCGGCAGACGGTGATCGCCATCGAGCAGGGCAGGTACTCGCCGTCGCTGGAGATGGCGTTCCAGATCGCCCGCGTCTTCACGGTCCCGCTCGACGCCGTCTTCCAGTACGCCGACGACGAAACCGCCTGACCGACCACCCGCTCGGCCACCCCGTCCGCCACCCCGTTCGGAGGACCCGCCATGCAAGCGATCACCCAGGACGCGTACGGCCCGCCGCAGGACGTGATGGTCCTGCGCGACGTTCCCCGGCCGGTGCCGGGCGAGCGTGACGTGCTGGTCCGCGTGCACGCCACGCCGGTCAGCGGCACCGACTGGCACCTGGCCCGAGGGCTGCCGTACGTCGCCCGGCCGATCACCGGCTGGCGGCGACCGAAGACCCGGATCCCTGGCTACGATCTGGCCGGCACCGTCGTCGAGACCGGTACGGCGGTGACCACCCTGCGGCCCGGCGACCAGGTGTACGGCTGGGCCGCCGGCACCTTCGCCGAGTACACCTCGGTGCCGGAGAAGCAACTGGTGCCGGTTCCGACCACCCTCACCCTGGAACAGGCGGCGGCGGTGCCGATCGCGGCCTTCACCGCGCTGCAGGCGGTCCGCGACGGCGCCGGTCTGCGGCCCGCCGGCACCGGGGACTCGCCGTCTGCCGCCGGTGACACGGGCCGTCGGGTGCTGATCACCGGAGCGTCCGGCGGCGTCGGGACCTACGCGGTCCAGTTCGCCAAGGCGTCCGGCGCCCACGTCACCGGCATGTGCCGGACCAGCAAGATGGACCTGGTCGCCGGGCTCGGCGCCGACGAGGTCGTCGACTACACCACCACACCGCTGCGCGACCTCGGCCGCCGTTTCGACGTGCTGATCAACCTGTACGGCAACCCGTCGCTGGCCGACTGCGCCCGCGTACTGCTCCCCGGCGGCACCATCGTCTACGTCGGCGGCACCGGCGGCCGGTGGTTCATGGGCGTCGACCGGTGGCTGCGCGGCATGGCGCTGGCGCCGCTGCGCCGGCTCCGCACCCGACCGGTGATCCACACCGACAGCCGCGACGACCTGGTCACCATCACCGGGATGATCGAGTCAGGGGCGGTCCGACCGGTGCTGGACCGCACGTTCCCGCTGGCGCGGGCGGCCGAGGCGATCCGCTACGTCACCGCCGGCGAGGTACGCGGCCAGGCCGTCCTGCGCTGCGCAGACTGACCACCGCACTCGCCTCGGTGCGCACGTACGTGCTCATCTCTCCTGCTGTGCACGTACGTGCACAGCGGTGGGCGGCTGGCGAGCGCGAATCCTGTCCGGGTGGGCTGGTGCCACATCTGACTCGCCACGCTGTCGGTGAACCCCATGATCAGTTGATGTGGGACCGGACGACACGCCGGCGCATGACGTCCTCCTCGCCGGATCGGGTCCCCGCAGGGAGCAGCCCCTGCCCGGCCCGGCGCACCGGCCCGAGGTAGTCGGCGACCCGCTCGTCGATGTGGTCCCACGGCGGTCGCGGGTGCGGATCGTCGCCGTCCGCGCCGCGATGCGTGGTGGCATGGACGTGGACCCAGGCCGCCCGGAAGGTGCCCAGACCGGCCGGCAACTCCTCGGCCCGTAGCCGACGCCACTCGATGTTGGTCGCGCCCACCCGGTCGGCGCGGCGGGCCGCCTCGGCGAGCATGCCGGCATCCGCGTCGACCCCGACCGCCGCCTCGACCAACGGCGCCAGCGGCAGCGTCGAGCCGCTGTTCTGCGGGGCGGTCGGGCCGCACGGCGAGACCAGTGCCGACGTACTCGAACATCCCGGCTTCCACCGCGCGGCCGGGATCAACGCGCTGAGCTGGGGTGGCGGCGACCCGGGGTGGACCGTGCGCCCCGGGTCGCCGCGACCGCACGATCAGTCCAGGTCGAACTCGCCGTCCTGGGCACCGGCGACGAACGCGTCCCACTCGGCCTGAGTGAAGACCAGGATCGGCCCGTCCGGCTCGGCCGAGTTGCGCATCCCGATCAGGTCGTCGACGAACGCGATCTCGACCGCGCCCTCGGAGTCGTCACCTTCGGCCCGCTGCCACACCGCACGGGACAGGTCGAAATCGCCCTTGGGGTGCTGCGCCATCCTCGACTCCTTCTGCACGGAAAAACACGCGGAAATGTCAGGCGGTACACGCCCGGTTACCGGCACAGGCTAGCCGCCGCCGTTGCCCGGGTGTGCGGCAGGATGGTCGGATGCCGAGCCTGACCCGCGCCGAGGCCGTCGAACGCGCCGCGACGATCACCGTCGAGTCGTACACCATCGACCTCGATCTGACCACCGGCGACACCGAGTTCGGGTCGACCAGCGTGATCGAGTTCCAGGCCACGCCGGGAGCGGCGACCTTCGTCGAGGTCGCCCCCGTGACGCTGACCCGGGTACGGCTCAACGACGTCGATCTTGACCCTGCGACGCTTGACGACAAGCGGTTTCCGCTGACCGGGCTGGCCGGGCGCAACACGCTGATTGTCGAGTCCCGGATGGCGTACTCGAACTCGGGGCAGGGGCTGCACCGCTTCGTGGACCCCGCCGACGGCGAGACGTACCTGTACGCCATGTCGTTCCTGGACGACGCGCCGCGCATCTTCGCCTGCTTCGACCAGCCCGATCTGAAGGCGCCGGTACGGCTGCGGGTCGCCGCGCCGCCGCAGTGGACGGTGGCGGCCAACGGCCAACCGACCGGGCAACCGGTCGACGGTCGCTGGGAGTTCGCGCCGACGGCACCGCTGGCGACGTACTTCGTTACCCTGATCGCCGGGCCGTACCATGCCCGCCACGCCGAGCACGACGGCATCCCGCTGGCCGTCTACTGCCGGCGTTCCCTCGCCGAGCATCTGGACGCCGACGTCGAGGAGATCTTCACCGTCACCCGGCAGTGCCTGGACCGGTTCCACGAGCTGTTCGACGTGCGCTACCCGTTCGGCGGGTACGGGCAGGCGTTCCTGCCCGAGTTCAACGCCGGTGCGATGGAGAACCCGGGGCTGGTCACCTTCCGCGACGACTACGTCTTCCGGTCGGCGGTCACCGACAGCCAGCGGGAGACCCGGGCCACCACCATCGCCCACGAGATGGCCCACATGTGGTTCGGCGACCTGGTCACCATGCGTTGGTGGGACGACCTGTGGCTGAACGAGTCGTTCGCCGAGTACCTCGGGGTGCGGGTGACCGCCGAGGCGACCCGGTTCACCGACGCCTGGACGACGTTCGGCATCGTGCGCAAGGCCTGGGGTTGTGCGGCCGACCAGCGGCCGTCTACGCACCCGGTGGCACCTGCCGAGGTCGCCGACGCGGCCCAGGCGCTGCTGAACTTCGACGGCATCTCGTACGCCAAGGGTGCCTCGGTGCTGCGCCAACTGGTGGCCTGGCTGGGCGACGAGCCGTTCCTGACCGGGTTGCGGGCCCATTTCACCGCGCACCGGTTCGGCAACGCCACGCTCGCCGACCTGCTCGATGCGCTGACCAGGGCCAGTGGTCGGGATCTGTCCGGCTGGGCGGCACGGTGGCTACGCCAGGCGCAGGTGAACACGATCCGGGCGGAGGTGATCGTCGACGGGTCCGGCAACTACCAGGAGGTCGCTCTGGTGCAGACCGCGCCGGACAGCCATCCGGTGCTGCGGCCGCACCGGATCGGTCTGGGCCTGTTCGACGCCGGTGCGACCGCCGGCCAGCCGGTGACGCGGCGGGCCCAGCTGATGGTCGATCTGGATCCGGACGTCGACGGGGGCCGGACCCTGGTGCCGGCGCTGGTCGGCGAGCCGGCGGCCGACCTGCTGCTGCCCAACGACGGCGATCTGACGTACGCCAAGGTCCGGTTCGATCCTCGCTCGGCCGCCGCCCTGCCGGAGCTGCTTCCCGGGCTGGCCGACCCGCTGGCCCGAGCGGTGTCGTGGAGCGCCGTCCTCGACGCGGTCCGCGACGCGCAGCATCCGGTGGCGGCGCTGGCCGAGCTGATCGCGCAGGCCCTGCCGGCGGAGACCGCGGTGGTCGTCGTCGAGGACGTGCTGCGGCTCAGCGGCGCGCTGATCGACCGGTACGCGCACCCGGCGGACCGGCCGGCGCTGCGGTCCCGGCTCGCCGCCGCCTGCCTGCGACTGCTGGCCGCCGCGCCGCAGGACGGTTCGGTGCGGTTGGCGGCCGCGCGCGGCGCGATCACCGCGAGCGCGGACGTCGAGCTGTTGCGGGGGTGGCTGGCGGGGCGCGACGTGCCGGCCGGGATCGCCGTCGACGCCGAACTGCGCTGGCTGCTGCTGTACCGGTTGGCGGTGCTCGGCGGGATCGAGATGGCCGACATCGACGCCGAGCTGGGGCGCGACCGCAGCGCGGCCGGTGAGCAGTGGGCGGCGAAATGCCGGGCGGCGCTGCCGGACGTCGCGGGCAAGGAGCGCGTCTGGCAGGCGATCGTCGCTGACGTCAGCCTGTCGAACCGGATCGTCGAGGCGTACGCCGAAGGGTTCTGGCAGCCGGAGCAGGCCGAGTTGACCGCCCCGTACGTCGATCGGTACGTCGCGGACATGCCGGCCGCGAGCCGGCCGCGTTCGGCGTGGGTGGCGGACCGGGTGGCGCAGCTGGCCTTCCCCCGCTACGCGGTGAGTGAGCGGACCCGTACGGCGGCCGCCGCACTGCTCGCCCGCGACGATCTGACCCCTGGGCTGCGCCGGGTGGTGACCGACTCGGCCGACGACCTGGACCGCGCGCTGGCCGCCCGCCGTCGGTACAAAGCGGGAGCAGGCACCCGATAGTGTTGCCTACGCCACGCGACCGCTCGTTCGTGGAGATCATCGGCATACGATTCGTCGATGGACGTTGGCACCCGTCGGGTCGGCATCATGGGCGGCACCTTCGATCCGATCCACCAGGGGCATCTGGTGGCGGCCAGCGAGGTGGCGGAGCGGTTCGCGCTCGACGAGGTGGTCTTCGTTCCGACCGGGGATCCGTGGGAGAAGGCCGGGTTGACGGTCAGCCCGGCCGAGGACCGGTACCTGATGACGGTGATCGCGACGGCCTCCAACCCGCGTTTCCAGGTCAGCCGGGCGGACATCGACCGGCCGGGGCCGACGTACACCGTCGACACGCTGCGTGACCTGCAGGCGGTGTACGGACCGAAGGCGCAGCTGTTCTTCATCACCGGGGCGGACGCCCTGGAGAAGATCCTGTCCTGGAAAGACACCGACGCGATGTTCGAGCTGGCGCACTTCATCGGGGTGACCCGGCCGGGCTTCGAGTTGTCCGACGCGCATCTGCCGGCCGACACGGTGACCCTGGTCGAGGTGCCGGCGATGGCGATCTCGTCGACCGAGTGCCGGGCACGGGTCGCCGCCGGCAAGCCGTTGTGGTACCTGGTGCCGGACGGTGTGGTGCAGTACATCGCCAAACGCCGGCTGTACGAACCGGAATCTTCGAGTGAATGATACGGATTGTTGTGGGTTTGAGCGCTTTATCCCGATTACCGTCTCGGCCGAGTGTGAGAGGCTAGAGCAGCGAAAGCCGCCTAGCTGAAGGAGTGTTGTCGAGGTGATCCGATGAGCGCCTCAGAGCGCGCGCGGGAGCTGGCCCTCACGGCCGCCCAGGCCGCTGCCGACAAGAAGGCGCAGGACATCGTCGTCATCGACGTGGCCGACCGGATGGCGATCACCGACGCCTTCGTGCTCGCCTCGGCGCCCAACGAGCGCCAGGTGCTGGCGATCGTCGACGCCATCGAGGAGAGCCTGGTCGGGCTGCCCGAGAAGGCCAAGCCGATCCGCCGCGAAGGTGACCGCGCCGGCCGGTGGGTCCTGCTCGACTTCAACGACATCGTCGTGCACGTCCAGCACTCCGAGGAGCGCGAGTTCTACGCGCTCGACCGGCTCTGGAAGGACTGCCCGGTGATTCCGTTCGTCGACCGGGACCTGGTCGACGCCGAGGCCGGCGCCGCCGAATGACCCGGCTGATCGTCTGGCGGCACGGCAACACCGACTGGAACGCCGGCGACCGGGTGCAGGGCCAGACCGACACCGCCCTCAACGACCTCGGTCGGGCGCAGGCCGTCGCCGCCGCGCCGCTGCTGGCCGCGCTGCGGCCGGACGTGATCGTCGCCAGTGACCTGCAGCGCGCCGCCGACACCGCGGCGGCGCTGGTGGCCCTCACCGGCCTTCCGGTGCGGACCGACCGCCGGCTACGCGAACGCTACTACGGTCTCTGGCAAGGGCTCACCATGGCGACCATCGCCGAACGGTTCCCCGCCGAGCACGCCCGCTGGCGCTCCGGCGACCAGGCACCCGGTTGCGAGGTGGAAAGCCTCGACGACCTCGGCAAACGAGTCGGCGAAGCGTTGCAGGACGCCGCTGACGCTGCCCCCGGTGGCACGGTCGTCGTCGCCACCCACGGCGGAGCCGCCCGGCAGGGCTGCGGCCACCTGCTCGGCTGGGGCACCGACGTGTTACGCACGGTCGCCCCGCTGCAGAACTGCCACTGGACCGAGTTGCGGCACGATCCGGCGCGTGGCTGGCAGCTACGGGCACACAACGTCGGGGTCACCAGCACCCGGGACATCCCGGCACCAGTGTGACCGGGCGCGGACCGCGCGTCGGTCAGTCCCGCCGGTCAGTGTGATCATCGGCTACCGTGCCGGAATGCCCATCGCGGTCGTCACCGACTCCACCGCCTACCTGCCCGCTACGCTGGCAGACCGGCCCAGCCTCACGGTGGTGCCGTTGACCGTGGTCGTCGACGGCGTCGCTCACCAGGAAGGCCTCGACCTCACCCCGGCCGACGTGGCCCGGGCGCTGTCGGTCCGTCGACCGGCGGTCAGCACCTCCCGACCCGCACCGGAGCAGTTCGTCGAGACGTACCGGCGCCTGCTCGCCCCGGACGGCCCACAGGCCACCGACGGCCTGGACGACCCGGAAGGCCCGCGTACCCCGGCGGGCTCGGACGGCCCGGCGGGTCGGGCGTCGGCGATCGTGTCGGTGCACCTGTCCGCCGGACTCTCCGGCACCGTGGAAGCCGCCGAACTGGCGGCCCGCGAGGTCGGAGCGGACCGGGTGGCCGTGGTGGACAGCGGCTCGACCGGGATGGGGCTGGGCTTTCCCGCCCTGGCCGCGGCCGCCGTCGCGGCCGCCGGTGGCGACCTGCACGCGGTACGGTCGACGGCGGTCGAGACGGCGGCCCGGACCCGGACCTTGTTCTACGTCGACACGCTGGAGCACCTGCGCCGGGGCGGGCGGATCACCGCTGCCTCCGCAATACTGGGTACCGCGCTGTCGGTGAAGCCGATCCTGCACATGCAGGACGGGCGGATCGTGCTACGGGACAAGGTCCGTACCGCCACCCGGGCGCTGGCGAAGTTGGTGGATCTGGCCTGGGCGGAAGCCGGGGACGCGGCGGCGGTCGACGTCGCCGTACACCATCTGGCCGATCCGGACCGCGCCACGATGCTGCTCGCCCAGTTGACCGACCGGCTGGGCGACCGATTGCGGGACAGCTACGTGGCGCCGATCGGGGCGGTGGTGACCGCGCACGCCGGACCCGGTCTGATGTCGATCGTGGTGCACCGGCGCGCTGGTTAGGCAGCCTGGTCAGGCCGGGACGGCGGGCCGCGCTGTAGCACACGGCGGCTCGACGTGTCGCCCCGTCCACAGCGGCAGCGGTTGTCCACAGGTGGCGTCCGGTCGACGACCGCACGCCGGGCGGGATGCCTAGCTTCGGGGCGTGACCGACCACGACACAGTCCGACGGCGGCTGGCCCGGCTCCGCCAGCCGGCGAGCCGCTCACCGTCCCCATCGCCCTCCACGATCCTGGGTGGTCCCGGCGGGTCGACCGACCCAACGGGCTCCCTCGGCCCCGTCGACGGTGTCGACGGGGAGGCCGACGACGATCCCGCCGAGTGGGAGCAGCCTCCCGCCGACGGGCTTGCGACGGGCGGGCCGGGTCGGCTGGCGGCCTTCGATCCCGGTCACCGGGGAGTCAAGGCACTCGCGGCCGTCGCCGTCGTGGTGGTGGCCGTCGCCGCGTTCCTGGCCTGGCGGTCCCGGCCACCGGTCGACCCGGTGACGCCGGCCTTGTCGACGGCGGTCGGCAGCACCGCCCCGATCAGCGACGATCCGGTCAGCGGCGGCCCGCCGACCGGGGCGGCGACAACCGACCCCGCCACAGGCACCGTGTCGGCCGAGGTGGTCGTCGCCGTGACTGGTCGGGTCCACCGGCCCGGCCTGGTGACCCTGCCCGCCGGGGCGCGGGTCGCCGACGCGCTGGCTGCAGCGGGCGGCGCGCTGCCCGGCACCGACCTCGCCTGGCTCAACCTGGCCAGACAGGTCACCGACGGTGAACTGGTCGCGGTCGGCGCGACCCCACCGCCCGGTGTGGTCCTCGACCCCGGCGTACCCGGTGGCGGCGGGCACAGTGGCACGGGCAGTTCCGCCGGTGGGGGCAAGGTCAACCTGAACAGCGCCACCCTGCAGCAGTTGGAGACCCTGCCCGGAGTCGGGCCGGTGCTCGCCCAGCGCATCGTCGACCACCGCGAGCGGGTCGGCGGGTTCGGGACGGTCGCGGATCTGCGCGAGGTCAGTGGGATCGGCGATGCCCGGTTCGAGCAGTTGCGTGACCTGGTGATCGTGTGAGCACCGGCCAGGGCGGCCCGACCGATCTGCCTGACCTGCGGTTGGCCGGTTTCGCCACGGCCTGCTGGCTGGCCGCGCTCGCGGTCGTGTACGGATCCGTCAGCCGTGGCGTGGCACTGATCGTCGGCGGTGTGACGGTCGCGGTCGGGCTGGTCGTCGGGATGTCGATCATCAGCCGGGCGCGGCGCCGCCCACCCGGTGGGGCGGACGGCCGCTGGTCGTACGGGGACCCACCCGGTGGGGCGGACGGCCGCTGGTCCGGTCGGGCGTGGTGGCGCCGGACCCGTAGGTTCGGCTGGATCGCGGTGGCTCTGGCGATCGGCGTCGTCTGCGGGAGTGCGGCGGCGACCGCCCAGGTCGCGGTCCGGGATGCTCGCGCACTCGCCGGCCTGGTCGACACGCACGCTGCGGTCACCGTCGACCTGGTCGTCCGCGACGACCCACGGCAGATCCGGTCCGCGGTCGCCGGCCCGGCACTCTGGCTCGTCGCGACCCGGCTGGTCGTGGTGCGACCGGCCGACGCCGGGTCGCGGCAGCCGGCGACCGCGCCGGACCAGGGAAACGACGCGGCGAAGGGGGCCGCCGCCACTGGCCGGTTCGGCATCGGGGTCCGGCTGTTGGTGCTGGGCACCAGCGGAGGCTGGGCCGGCCTGCTGCCCGGTCAGCAGATCCGGGTCGACGGCCGGTTGATGCCACCCCGCGGCGGAGACCTCACGGCGGCGGTACTCTCCACCGATGCGGAGCCGGTGCCACACGGCCGGCCGAGTCTGGCGCAACGGGCCGCCGGAGCGCTTCGGGCCGGCCTGCAACGCGCCTGCGCCGAGTTGGCCGACGAGCCGGGTGGCCTGCTGCCGGGCCTCGTGGTCGGGGACACCAGCCGACTCGACCCCGGCGTCGAGGAGGACTTCCGGGCCACCGGGCTGACCCACCTGGTGGCGGTGAGCGGCTCCAACGTCGCGATCATCGTCGGGTTCGTGCTGCTGCTGGTGAGATGGTGCCGGGCCGGTCCCGGGCTGGCGGCTGCGGCCTGCACCGTCGCGCTGGTCGGCTTCGTGATCCTGGCCCGCCCGTCGCCGAGCGTCGTGCGCGCCGGCCTGATGGGTGCCATAGCGCTGCTCGCGTTGGCGACCGGTCGCCAACGGGCGGCACTGCCCGCACTGGCGACCACCGTAGCGGTGCTGGTCATGATCGATCCACAGTTGGCGGTCGACGCGGGCTTCGCCCTGTCCGTCCTGGCGACCGGAGGGTTGTTGCTGCTCGCCCCCCGGTGGCGGGAAGCGCTGGTGGCACGTGGCGTGCCGCAGGGCGTGGCCGACGCCCTGGTGATCCCGGCCGCCGCCCAGTTCGCCTGCACACCGGTGGTGGCGGGACTCTCCGGCACGGTGAGCCTCGTCGCCGTACCGGCGAATCTGTTGGCGGTGCCGGCGATCGCGCCGGCGACGGTCTGTGGTGTCGCCGCCGCTGTCCTCTCCGTCGTCTGGCCGGCCGGAGCCGAGTTCGTGGCCTGGGCGGGTCACTGGCCGGCGTGGTGGTTGGTGCTGGTGGCCCGGCACGGCGCGGCCACACCAGCGGGCGCGTTGCCGTGGCCCGACGGGGCGGCCGGAGCCTTGTCGCTGGCGGCGCTGTCGGTCGCCGTACTGCTGCTGGCACGGCACGGACTCACCCGTCGGTTGCTGGCGGTCGTCGCCGTCGGCGCGGTGATCGGGGCGTTGCCGGTGCGGCTCGTCGCTCCGGGCTGGCCGCCTGCTGGCTGGGTGGTGGCGGTCTGCGCGGTCGGTCAGGGCGATGTGGTGGTGCTGCCGGCGGGTCCGCGTACCGCCGTCGTGGTCGACGCCGGTCCGGACCCGGCGGCGGCCGACCGGTGCCTGCGCCGACTGCGCATCCGGTCAGTGTCGTTGCTGGTCGTCAGCCACTTCCACGCCGATCATGTGGCCGGTGTCGCGGGTGTCCTGCGGCACCGGCAGGTGGGTGCGGTGGCCACGACCGGCTGGCCGGAGCCGTCAGCCGGGCGGGACGCCGTGCGACTTGCGGCGGCACGTGCCGGGGTCGCGGTCGGTGCGGTGCCGGCCGGCTGGACCTACCGGTACGGGCCGGTCGAGCTGGTGGTCCTCGGGCCGGTCGAGCCGTTCGTCGGGACCAGGTCCGATCCGAACAACAACTCGTTGATGCTCCTCGCCACGGTACGCGGAGTGCGGGTCATGCTCACCGGGGACGCCGAGCACGAGTCGCAGCGCGCGTTGCTGGAGCGGTTCGGTCCGGCGGGGCTGCGGGCCGACGTACTCAAGGTGGCCCATCACGGCTCGGCGCTGCAGGAGGTGGCCTTCCTGGACGCCGTCGATCCGGCCGTCGCGGTGGTGCCGGTCGGGGTGGGCAACCGGTACGGCCATCCGGATCCTGGGGTGCTCACCCGGCTGGCGGCCGGTGGCGCGCGGGTGCTGCGGACCGATCTGGACGGTGATCTCGCGGTGATCCGCCGCGACGGCCAGCTCGCGGTGTCGACCCGGTCCCTGGACGCCACCGACGGCAGTCCGGGCCGCTAGCCACGATGCCCGTGGACGGCACCAGGGTCCGACTCGCCGATCGGTCCGTGGCAGTTGGTCGTAACTCGATGATAAATGTCCCTATTATCGAAGAGTGATCGAACCGCTACGCAGAGCCAAAGTGGGGGTTGTTGTGGCCGCTACGGGCCGTGCGAACATGGCGGGCGTGAATCTTGCCGCACCGCCTGCCGTCATGCTCGTACTGGGCGACGAGGAACTGCTGTCCACCCGGGCGGTGTCCGACGCCGTCCAGGCCGCCCGCACAGCTGACCCCGACGCCGACGTGCGCGAGTACGAGGCCGGTACGGTGGCCGCCGGTGAGGTCGCCGAGATGCTCAGCCCGTCACTGTTCGGCGGACGTCGGCTGCTCGTTCTGCGCAGCGGGCAGGACGCCCGCAAGGACCTCGTCGCCGCCCTGCTGGCATACGCGAAGCAGCCCGACCCCGAGGTGACGCTGGTGGTCACCCACGCTGGCGGAGCCAAGGGAAAGGCGTTCGCCGACGGACTTCGTGCCGCCGGGGCCACCGTGGTGCCAGCGGCCAAACTCAAAGGCCACCGCGAACGGGTCGCCTTCGTCCGCGACGAGTTCCGACGTGCCGGTGGCCGGTGCACCGACGACGCCGCCGAGGCGCTGCTCGCCGCCGTCGGCAACGACCTGCGGGAACTGTCGGCGGCATGCGCCCAACTGATGGCGGACACCAGCGGGCGGATCGACGCGTCGACAGTGGGCCGGTACTACCGGGGGCGGGCCGAGGTCAGCGGCTTCACCGTCGCGGACGCGGCGATCATCGGGGACGTACCCGGCGCGTTGGAGGCCCTGCGGTGGGCGCTGCACGTCGGAGTAGATCCGGTGCCGATCGCCGACGCGCTGGCCGACGGTATCCGTACCGTCGCCCGGGTCGCCTCGGCCGGCCGGGGGAGTTCGTACCAACTGGCGAGCAGCCTCGGTATGCCCGCCTGGAAGATCGAGCGGGCGCAGCGACAGAGCCGAGGGTGGAGCCCGGAGGCGTTGGTCGACGCGATGCACGCAGCAGCCCGGTGCAACGCCGACGTCAAAGGCGGCTCCGACGACCGCGGGTACGCCCTGGAACGGGCCGTGGTCGCGGTCGCGCAGGCGCGGCGCGGCGGTGACCGCCGATGAGGCCGGCCCGAATCCAGCAACGGTTGGCGCACCCCGGACCATCGGCGCTCGTGCGGACCCCGGCCGACGACGGCAGCATCGACGCGGACCTCGCCGACACCAGCTCGGATCTCGCTGAGATCGATGCGGACCTTGACGATGTCGACGACTTCCCGCCGCTCTACGCCCGGGTGCTGCGGCTGCGTCACCTTCGTCCCAACGGCCTGACCTGCCTGCTGTTCTTCGAAGGCAGCCTGGTCGCCGGCGGTCTGCTGGCCCTGGCCGAACTGATCCCATGGTGGGGCATGTTCGTGCTGGCAGTGGCAGTGGCGGTCATGGTCAAGGTCAACGACGTGGTCGCCGCCGCCGTCCACCGCAGTGCCGAACTGGTCCCCGAGCGTGAGCAGGAGCGGTTCCGCTGGGACATGACACCGGCGGTCGGCCGTACGCCCCGGCCGGTGGTCGGCGGTCGGCCCGTCCTGCCTGGGCACGACGACGGGGTGCGGCCGGTCGTCGGACCGGGGATCCGGATCCGGCGGCTCGCCGGCGCCCACCCCGGGTCGATGTCGGCATCTACCCGTGCCGCGCTGGCAGCACCCACTGTCTACCTGGAGACGGTGCCGACCGTCGACCCGGCGGCGTGTGCGGCGCTGGCCGGACCGACGGTCCTGCTCGACGTCGTGCCGGGGGCCGCAGGTACGCCACGGTCCGGCGCCCAGGGCAGCGACTGACCGAGAGCGATGTCAGGTCGCGACCACAGCCGCGCGGCGCGACAGCCCTTCCGGGTTCGACCTGGGCGGCGGTGGCGGGGCAACCGGCACGCTCGCCCAGACATAAGCGCGTCGCTGACGACAGCGCGCGTCCATGACGACAGCGCGCGGTGTCGATCAGCTGATCGACACCGCGCGCTGCGGAAATGTCGGAGTGTCCGCGCCCGTCAGGAGGCGAGCGACTGCAGGCGCTTGGCGATCGCCGACTTGCGGTTCGCCGCCTGGTTCTTGTGGATCACACCCTTGCTGACCGCCTTGTCGAGCTTGCGGCTCGCTTCCCGCATCAGCGCCGCGGCCTGCTCGGGGTCACCGTTCGTGCTGGCCTCGTTGAACTTGCGGACGGCGGTCTTCAGCGCCGACTTGACCGACTTGTTGCGCAGCCGACGCTTCTCGTTCTGCCGGTTGCGCTTGATCTGGGACTTGATGTTCGCCACGCGACAGCCTCGCCCTGCTCATCCGAAATCGAAAACGACCAAATGACAATCCGCCTGTGGCGTACGTCGCCGCCGACGCACCCGCTGGCGTGGGGGAGGGCGACTGGGCCCTGCCGCGAACGACGGCGATGCATACTGGCGGCGCGTGTCGCCACGCGCGAAAAGTCAGGCTACCAGTTGACCTGGCCGGCGGCCAAAACGCCCCACGGTCAGGGGGCCGACCAGCCCTGCCGGTGCGCCAACCAGTTGAGCGCGGTCTCGCCGCTGAACCGCTGATGGGTGCGCGCGTGCGGCGACGCGCCGGTCGGCCCGGCGGCGGAGCGGGTCAGCCAGTAGCCGGCCAGCGCGGCCAACGCGGCGTCCAGGCCGCCCGGTGGCGCGTCGGCCGAGGTGGGATGCGCGGCGAAGACCGCGTCCGCGTCCAGGCCGCTGGCGTACGCGGTGACCAGCAGACTCGCCGTGTCGAACCAGGCCGGGCCGTGGCACAGCCACGTCCAGTCACAGATCCAGGCCGTCCCGGCCCGGTCGATCAGGATGTTGTCCAGCCGCAGGTCGCCGTGGATCACCGCGTCGTCGACCACCAGATCGGGCAGGCGTGCCTCGATCGCGGCCAGCTCCGCCAGGTACCGCCGGACCAGCCGGTGGGCGTCGCCGCCGTCGGCCGGCAACGGGACCGCTTCCCGGCCTGCCGCGATCTCCTGCCACCAGGCCAGGTCGGCGCGGGCAAGATCGGCCAGCCGGGGCAGGCCGACCCGGACGAGTCCCTCCGGGGGGTGCCGTAGCGCTGCGGCGGCACCCGCCCAGGCGCTCAGCGCGGCGTTGAGTTCCTCGGGCACCCACGGCAGCGCGGGCATCCGCCCGTCGACCGCGTCGAGGCAGAGCACGAAGTGGCCGGCGGTGGTCAACGTCCACCGGGGCCGGGCAGCGGGTACGGCCGGCGGCAGTTCGGCGGTCAGCGCCGCCTCGCGGGCGTACCAGTCGCTCAGATGGCGCTGCTGCACCAGCGACGCCGCCTTGACGAACACCCGCTCGCCGGCCGCCGTGGTGCAGACCGCGGCGAAGCCGCGGGTGAATCCGCCGCCGGCGCTGGTGGCCCAGGCCACCGGGCTGCCGAGCCGGCCGGAGATCGCCGCCCGTAGGTCGGCGGGTAGGTCCGCCCAGGTGGGTCGGACCGCTGTCGCGTCGTAGTTGATCGCGGGCAACCGCACTGTAGCCACCCCTTTATCCTGCCTCCTCGCCCGGCATCGGCCCGGCAGCGGCGCACGGACCACTGGTGGGCATGGCCGCCACCGGGTCGATCGGGGCGTGGGAACATAGGAGTCGACCGGCGGTGACGTCGGTGCAGACGACGTATTCTTCAGCCGAGCAGAACGGACCACCGTGCCACCGACGCCCGACTCCGGCGTGAACGCCCCCGGCGCCACCGATCCCGGCCGTATCCGCAACTTCTGCATCATCGCGCACATCGACCACGGCAAGTCGACGCTGGCCGACCGGATGCTGCAGCTCACCGAGGTCGTCGATCCCCGGCAGATGCGCGCGCAGTATCTGGACCGGATGGACATCGAGCGGGAACGCGGCATCACGATCAAGAGCCAGGCGGTACGGATGCCGTGGACCGTCCGCGCCGGTGAGCGCCAGGGCGAGTCGGCGGTGTTGAACATGATCGACACCCCGGGTCACGTGGACTTCACCTACGAGGTGTCCCGGTCGTTGGCTGCCTGCGAAGGCGCGGTGCTGCTGGTCGACGCGGCGCAGGGCATCGAGGCGCAGACGCTGGCCAACCTCTACCTCGCGCTCGAGAACGACCTGCACGTCATCCCGGTGCTCAACAAGATCGACCTGCCGGCGGCGCAGCCGGACAAGTACGCCGAAGAGTTGGCCCACCTGATCGGCGGGGATCCGGCCGACTGCATCCGGGTCTCCGGCAAGACCGGTGAGGGTGTCGCGCACCTGCTCGACGAGATCGTCCGCCAGTTCACTCCGCCGGTCGGCGACGCGGACGCGCCGGCCCGCGCGATGATCTTCGACTCGGTGTACGACGTCTACCGGGGCGTGGTCACCTACGTCCGGGTGATAGACGGGCGGATCGAGGCCCGGGACCGGATCAAGATGATGTCCACCGCAGCAGTGCACGAGCTGCTGGAGATCGGGGTCATCTCGCCTGAGATGATCAAGGCACAGGCGCTCGGCGTCGGCGAGGTCGGGTACCTGATCACCGGCGTCAAGGACGTCCGGCAGTCCCGGGTCGGCGACACGGTCACCATCAACAGCCGGCCGGCCAGCGAGGCGCTCGGCGGTTACAAGGACCCCAAGCCGATGGTCTACTCCGGCCTGTACCCGATCGACGGGTCGGACTATCCGGCGCTGCGGGAGGCACTGGACAAGCTCAAGCTCAACGACGCGGCGCTGGCCTACGAGCCGGAGACCTCCGGTGCGCTCGGCTTCGGTTTCCGCTGTGGCTTCCTCGGGCTGCTGCATCTGGAGATCATCCGGGAGAGGCTGGAGCGCGAGTTCAACCTCGACCTGATCTCCACCGCGCCGAACGTGGTCTACCGGGTGGTGATGGAGGACGGTACGACGATCACCGTCACCAACCCCAGCGAATACCCGGTCGGCAAGATCGCGGAGGTGCACGAACCGGTGGTCCGGGCCACCGTACTGACCCCGAACGACTTCGTCGGCGCGGTGATGGAGCTGTGCCAGGGGCGACGTGGCTCGCTGCAGGGCATGGACTACCTCTCCGCCGACCGGGTGGAACTGCGCTACACGCTGCCGCTCGCCGAGATCATCTTCGACTTCTTCGACCAGCTCAAGAGCCGGACCAAGGGCTACGCCTCGCTGGACTACGAGCCGTCCGGGGAGCAGCCGGCCGACCTGGTCAAGGTGGACATCCTGCTGCACGGCGAACCGGTGGACGCCTTCAGCGCCATCGTGCACAAGGACAAGGCCTACGGGTACGGCACGACCATCGCGGCCAAGCTGCGGAGCCTGATCCCGCGCCAGCAGTTCGAGGTGCCGATCCAGGCGGCGATCGGCAGCCGGGTGATCGCCCGCGAGACGATCCGGGCGATCCGCAAGGACGTGCTCGCCAAGTGCTACGGCGGTGACATCAGCCGCAAGCGCAAGCTGCTGGAGAAGCAGAAGGAAGGCAAGAAGCGGATGAAGATGGTCGGTCGGGTGGAGGTGCCGCAGGAGGCCTTCATCGCCGCGCTGTCGACCTCCGACGGTGCCACCGCGGACGGGAAGTCCGGCGGTAAGCGGTGAGCCGGCCGGTGCCCTCGCCGGCAGTGGCCGATTCCGGCGACGCCCGGGGGTACGGTCCGGCCGCCGCCTACTGCCCGAGGTGCGGCAACCGGCTGGCGGGCCCGCCACCGACGCGCTGCGGGCGCTGCGCGTACCAGTTGTTTCGTAACGCGCGGCCGGCGACCAACGTGATCGTGCTGGACGCGACGGGCAGCCGGTTTCTGGCCATCCGGCGGGCCCGGCCGCCGCGAGCGGGCTGGTGGGAGACTCCGGGTGGGTTCTGCGACGGCGCGGAGCACCCGGCGGCGGCGGCCGTACGGGAGTGTCGTGAGGAGCTCGGCGCCGAGATCGCGCTCGGCGACCTGGTCGGCCTCTACCTCGGGGAGTACGAGTTCCAGGACGAGGTGCTGACCGTGCTCGAATGCTTCTACCTCGCCACGCTCACCGGCGGACCGCTACGGCCGGACGCCGCCGAGGCGAGCGCCACCGCCTGGTTCCCGCTGGACGCGCCGCCACCGTTGGCCTTCGCCACCATGGACGCGGCGGTCCGGGACGTGGCGGCGTCGCTGCGGCGATGAGGCCGGTGGCGCACCGATGGGCGCGAAGATGCACACCTGCGGACGATGAACCGGTTTGGCCGTCGGGATGGCTGGGAACTTGACGGTCACCAAGGACAACACGACATCTCCGACAAGGAGGCAGGAAAATGACCGTTGCCGGCATTCTCTCCGCGCTCATCATCGGCCTGATCATCGGCGCGCTCGGCCGTCTGGTGGTCCCCGGCAAGCAGAACATCCCGATCTGGCTGACCATGCTGATCGGTGTCGGCGCCGCGCTGCTGGGCACCGTGATCGCCCGGGCCGCCGGGTTCGCCACCACCTCCGGGTTCGACTGGCGGGAGTTCTTCCTGCAGGTGGTGCTCGCCGCAGTCGGTGTCGCGCTGGTGGTCGGCGTCAGCGGCCGGCGCAGCGTGAGCCGGTACTGACCGGGCGGTACCGACCGGAGACACCGACGAACCGTCGGACGGACCGGCAGCGGGCCTGTCGGCGGCACCCGAACCGGATCTTCCGGTACGGTCGCCGCCGACAGGCCCGCTCTCGTCTGGTCCGATCAGCGTCCGGCGCGATCAGTGGTGGCCGTCAGCGATCAGTAGTGGCGGTCAGCGCAGCCAGGGGATGCTGCGGTCGAGCAGACCGCGCTCCTTGAGCTCCTTGCGCAGCGGGATCTCGTCGTCGATGTAGCCGTTCCAGTTGATGCCCCAGTAGTTGGCGGTGTGGGTGCCCTCGCCGAGCAGTTGGCGCTGCACCGGGGTGCGGTTGGCCCACCAGGGTCCGTCCTTGTCCAGCGGCATGTCGTCCAGCGGCCGGATCCAGCGGTACGTGTACCCGATGAAGAGCATCTTCCGGGTGACCGTCGACAGGTTCGTCGACCGGGAGTGCCACTGGCGGCGGTCGAAGATGAACGCGTCACCCGGGTTCGCGGTGATCTCCACGGTCCCTTCCGGGTCCGGGTTCTGCACCGTCAGGTCGTCCGGCCGGGGCAGCGAGTTCCACAGGTGGCTGCCGGGGATGACCTTGGTGGCGCCCCGGCCGTTCTCCGACAGGTCGGACAGGACGTAGGCCACCTTCAGCGAGAACATCGGCCGGGGCAGGTTCGGGTCCATGGTCTCGGGATCCGAGTTCTGCCGGTAGCCGTCCTGGTGCCACCCCCAGTAGGGCTTCTCCGGCTCCAGCGCCGGCGGCGTCACGTCCAGGTGGTTGTGGTGGGTGTAGATGTTCCAGCCGGCCAGCCCCCACATGTAGGGGAAGGCGATCGGGTGGGTGAGCAGGTCGCCGAAGAGCTCGTCGCGCTCCAGGAAGCCGAGCAGGTGCAGGGTGCCGTCGGCGGTGGTGTTACCGGCCGCCTTCTCCTCGGCGTACACCCGGTCCACCGCCGCCTCGAGCGCCGCCCGGTGGTCCTCGGTGAGCACGTTGCGCAGCAGCAGGAAACCTTGCTCGTGGAATTCTTTCCGGTCGATGTCACTGATTGCTTCGTAACCGGTTCGCCCACCGTAATCGAACACAGCTGTCCCGTCCCGTCGAGTTGATTCAGCCCATATTGGGCCCGGCGAACGGTGATCGTAGCCCGCTGACCTCCGTGCTGTGTGCGCTGCTTGCCGGCGAATCTGCGGGCTGCGCCATTGTCGAACGGGACATGAACCAATGGTGATTTTGTTATTACTTATAGTGAAGTTCTGCCTAGATAATGTGGCTGTATGGGTGTTACGCCGGATTTTGCGCTAACCGTCTGTTAAGGGATGCAACCTGTTCGCGGGTCGGCCCGTCAGGCGAAGACCTCCGCCACGACCTGTCCCGTCTGACCGCCGCCGTCGGAAATCGACGACCAACCACCCTCTTCGGCAGTCCATTCCTGATCAGCGAAGGTGACCCTTTTGACACCGTGATCAGTGGCGTGCGAAACGAGCCAATGGGCGTACCGCCAACCGGCCTGCTGGTCGTCCGCCGTGACGCTCAGCCCCGGGGCCTCCAGCGCGGACAGGACGGTTTCCAGGTCGCCCCAGTCCAGCCGCAGGCCGTCGGTGAGCGCCGCCGTGGCCGCGACGCCACGCAGCACCGGGTCCCGGTCGACCGAGCAGGACACCGCCCCCGTCGCCTCACCCAGCAACGCGGCGGTCAGCACCTGCGACTCGTCGGCCCACTTCTCGTACGCCTCGGGGAACGCCGACCGCTGGACCGCCTGCGCCGCGTCGGTCACCCGCATGTCCTGCCAGCCACGGACCCGCTCCAGACCCGCGTAGAAGGCGTTCGTGGCGTACCGGGTGTCCATGATCTGCTCCACGGTGCCCCAGCCCTGGCTGGGACGCTGCTGGAACAGCCCCACCGAATCCCGGTCGCCGCCGGTCAGATTGCGCAGCTTCGACTCCTGGAACCCGGTCGCCAGTGCGACGACCACCGCTCGCGGCGGCAACCCCCGCTGGACGCCGATCGCCGCGATCGTCGCCGCGTGCGCCATCTGCTCCGGGTCCAGCGTCACCCGGCGCAACTGCTCCGCACCGGCCCCCGGCATGGAATCGGGCAGTTCGACGACGCAACCCCGCGCCGTCCCGGGAAGCGACAGGTCACCGATCCACCGGCCCAGACCCACGCCACCGAGCAGAACGACCACCGCCAGCACCGCGGCCACGACCAGCAACGTCCGAGCCCGCACCGTCACCCCCAGTTGGAATTGCTGGGACCTTTGGTACACCAGTTAGCAATGTGCCGTCCAGCCACGGCGGAGCCGGCGCCAACGGCATTACGCGGTTACCACGTCACGCTGCCCGGTACCCACCACGGGTCACGCTTTTCCCGGAAGGCCCGGACGCCCTCGCGGCCCTCGTCGGACAGAAAGTAGTCGGTGGAGATCTCCCGCAACGCGGCGACGTCGTCGCGGAAGTCGTCCGGCACCGCGCGGCGCAGCAGTTGTTTGGTCCCGGCGAGCGCCGTCGGCGCGCCCCGCACCAGGTCGGCGCAGACGGCGGCCACCGTGGCGTCCAGCGCCTCGGCGGGGACCGCCACGCTGACCAGCCCGACCTGCTGCGCCCGTCGCCCGTCGAAGACCTCCCCGGTCAGGTACAGCTGCGCCGCCGCCCGGCGGTCCAGCCGGCGCAGCACGCTGGCGGAGATCACCGCAGGCACCACCCCGAGGCGTACCTCGGTGAACGCGAAGGTCGCGGCGGCGTCGCAGACGGCGATGTCGGCGGCGGCCAGCAGACCCAGCCCGCCGGCCCGGGCCGGGCCACCGACCCGGGCGACCACCGGCTTCGGGCACTCCCAGACGGCGGCCAGCACGTCGCCGAGCATCGCCACCGGGACCTGGCGTGACTCGTACGCCCGTTGGGTCTCGGCCAGGTCGGCCCCGGAGCAGAAGACCGGACCCTCGTGGCTGAGCACCACCACACGGACCTGTGGATCGTCGACGGCGGCCGCCAGTGCGGCGAGGAACTGGGTCATCAACGGGGTGGACAACGCGTTGCGGTTGGCCGGGCTGTCCAGGGTGATGGTGGCGATTCCGGCGGCGGTGGACGTCCGGATCATCGGCTGCGCGGACCTGGTGGGTCGGGGCTCATCCATGCCGGGCAGACTAGCCGTATGCCAGGAGCCCTCCCCGCCGGCGAGCCGGTGCCCGCCGACGGCGCGCTGCCGGCGTCCGCCCTCGCCGCTGGCGGCGACCACGGGTTCGGGGTGTACGTGCACGTCCCGTTCTGCGCGGTCCGGTGCGGCTACTGCGACTTCAACACCTACACCCCGACGGAACTCGGTGGCGGGGTACCGGCCGACACCTACCTCGACGCCGTACTGGCCGAACTCGACCTGGCCGGCCGGGTCCTGGCCGACCGGCCGCCCCGGCAGGTCGACACGGTCTTCGTCGGCGGCGGCACGCCCAGCCTGCTGCCCGCCGACGACCTGGCCCGGCTGCTCGACGCGATCGACGCCACCTGGGGGCTGGCGCCCGACGCCGAGGTCACCACCGAGGCCAACCCCGAGTCGGTCACCCCGGCGTCGCTGCGGGCGCTGCGCCGGGCCGGGTACACCCGGATCTCCCTCGGGATGCAGTCGACGGCGCCGGCCGTCCTCGCCGTCCTGGACCGCACGCACGCGCCGGGACGTGCGGTGGCCGCCGCCCAGGAGGCCCGCGCGGCCGGGTTCGACCGGGTCAATCTGGATCTGATCTACGGTACGCCGGGGGAGCGCGCCGAGGACTTCGCCGGCTCGCTGGCCGCCGTGCTGGCCGCCGGCGCCGACCATGTCAGCGCGTACGCGCTCATCGTGGAGGACGGCACCCGGCTCGCCGCCCGGATGCGTCGCGGCGAGCTGCCCTACCCCGACGACGACGTGGCCGCCGACCGCTACGTCGCCGCCGACGAGACCCTCGGCGGGGCCGGTTTCGCCTGGTACGAGGTTTCCAACTGGGCGAGCTCGGTGGACGCCCGCTGCCGGCACAACCTGCTCTACTGGACCGGCGGCGACTGGTGGGGGCTCGGCCCGGGAGCGCACAGCCACGTCGGCGGGGTCCGCTGGTGGAACGTCAAGCATCCGACGGCGTACGCGCGGCGGCTCGCCGACGGGCAGTCGCCGGGGCAGGGTCGGGAGCTGCTCACCGACGCCGAGCGGCACATGGAAGAGGTGATGCTGCGGCTGCGGCTGGCCGACGGGCTGCCGCTGGCCCGGCTGTCAGCGGCCGGTCGTGTCGCGGCCGGGCGGGCCGCCGCCGCCGGACTGGTCGACCCGGCTGCGCACGCCGCCGGGCGTGCGGTGCTGACCCGGCAGGGGCGGCTGCTCGCCGATGCGGTGGTCCGGGACCTGCTGCCCTGACCGGCGGCCGGTCGGCACCGGGCCCGGCACCGGCGGTCGGTCGCTCCCGAACGGGCCGGTTCGCTCCCGGACTCCGAGGAGCCCGGGAGCAACCGGTGTCACTTGATGAAGCTGGCCGACATCGGGTACTTGTACAGCGCACCCTCGTTGGCCTTCACCCCGGCGATGACGCCGAAGATGATCTGGATCGCGAAGACCACGATGCTCGGGATGAACAGCAGGCACCAGCTGATGAACAGCAGCACGAAGGCGATGCCCGACCAGAGGATCTGGAAGTTCAGCGCGGCGAGCGCGTGCGCCCGTACGGCCGGGGACTGCTGACCCTTGGCCAGGTAGGCGATCAGCGGGCCGACGAAGCCGAGCGGACCGAAGCTGATGAACGCGCCGAGCGCGCCACCGAAGTGGGCGATCAGTGCCCAGGTCTTCTCGTCGTTGTTGGCGTAGCCAGCCGGGGGTGGACCTCCATACGCCGGACCGCCGGGCGGGTAGCCCCCCGGCGGTGGGTAGCCGCCCGGAGGTGGGTAGCCACCCGGCGGGTTCTCGCCGCTGGGCGGCGGGACGTATCCGGGAGAGGAGGCCTCGCCCGGCATCGAGTAGGACGCGGGGGGTGGTGGCGGAGAGTTCGGGTCCGGCGGCGTGCCGCCGAAGCCGCTCTCTCCTGGTGGGCGAGGTGGTTCAGTCATGCCCGCCACGGTAGGGGGACGGATCAAGTCATGCCAGCTAGCCCCGCCGACGAATTTGTCCACCGGACAGCTCGACTTGACTGCCCGCCCGGGGTAGGCGGGACCGCCCACAACGATGAAATGTCGGGTATCAGAAACATTGTCCCGTTCGCTGTGGTCCGGCGAACCGATCGTCGCCACCCCGGCCGTGGGGACGTATGCTGGCACTCACAATCGGCGAGTGCCAGCACCACAGGTGATTCGGTCCGCCCCGTGCGGTATCCGGTCGGACCACACCCGGTCGGTGCGCCGCCGACGTGTCGCCAGGAGGTGGAGGATGGGTCTGGACGATCGCAAACTCGACGTGCTCCGGGCGATCGTGGAGGACTACGTCGCCACCCAGGAGCCGGTCGGCAGCAAGGCCCTCGTCGAGCGACACCAGCTGGGTGTGTCGCCGGCCACCGTCCGCAACGACATGGCCGTGCTGGAGGAGGAGGGTTACATCCGCCAGCCGCACACCAGCGCGGGCCGGGTGCCGACCGACCGCGGTTACCGCCTGTTCGTCGACCGGTTGTCCCGGGTGAAGCCGCTGAGCCCCGCCGAGCGGCGGGCGATCGAGCGGTTCCTGGCCGGCGCGGTCGACCTCGACGACGTCGTGCACCGGACCGTACGGTTGCTGGCCCAGTTGACCCGGCAGGTGGCGGTGGTGCAGTACCCGAGCCTGTCCCGCTCCGCCGTGCGGCACCTGGAGCTGGTGCCGATCTCGACGACCCGGCTGATGCTCGTCCTGATCGTCGACACCGGCCGGGTCGAGCAGCGCCTCGTCGAGCTGCCGGCGCCGATCAACGCCGACGACGTGACCGACCTGCGTCGGCTGGCCAACGAGAAACTCGGCGGGTGTCGGCTGTCCGACACCCCGCCGCTGGTCCAGTCGCTCGTCGACGAGGCGTCACCGACGCTGCGACCGGCGATGACGACGCTGTCGACCGTGCTGCTGGAGACGCTGGTCGAACGGCACGAGGAGCGGCTGGCGCTCGCCGGGACGGCTAACCTGACCAGAGGGGGACTGCTCGACTTCCAGGGCTCCCTGCGCCCGATACTGGAGGCACTGGAGGAGGAGGTCGTGCTGCTCAAGCTGATCGGCGAGGTCGAGCCGAGCACGCTTCGGGTACGCATCGGTGACGAGAACGAGATCGACAACCTGCGGGCCGCGTCAGTGGTCAGCACCGGCTACGGCCCGGGTGCCACCATCGTCGGTGGCCTCGGCGTACTCGGCCCGACCCGGATGGACTACCCCGGCACGATCGCCACGGTCCGCGCCGTGGCACGCTACGTCGGCGATCTGCTGGCGCAGAACTGACCGGCGAGCAGGATCAACCGACCCGGCGAACTGGACACGCGAGACTGACACATGAGGACACCGAACGCAGTGGCCAAGGACTATTACGGGATTCTCGGCGTGAGCCGGGACGCCTCCGCTGACGACATCAAACGGGCCTACCGCAAGCTGGCCCGGCAGTACCACCCGGACGTCAATCCGGACCCGGCGGCGGCTGACAAGTTCAAGGACATCAACGCCGCGTACGAGGTGCTCTCCGACGACCAGAAACGGCAGATCGTCGACCTCGGCGGTGACCCGCTCGCGCCCGGCGGCGGCCCTGGTGGCGGCCCGGGCGGTGCCGGACCGTTCGTCGGCTTCCAGGACATCATGGACGCCTTCTTCGGGGCCGCCGCCGGTTCCCGGGGGCCGCGTTCGCGCACCCGGCCCGGTGCCGACGCCATCCTGCGCCTGGAGCTGGACCTGACCGAGACCGCCTTCGGGGTGGAGGCGCCGATCACCGTCGACACGGCGGTGATCTGCACCACCTGCACCGGGGCCGGTACGGCGGCCGGCACCCATCTGGCGACCTGTGAGGCCTGCGGGGGGCGCGGCGAGGTCCAGTCCGTCCAGCGCACCTTCCTCGGCCAGGTGGTCTCCTCCAAGCCCTGCGTGGCCTGCCAGGGCTACGGCACGGTGATCCCGCATCCCTGCCCGACCTGCGCCGGGGACGGCCGGGTCCGTACCCGGCGGTCGCTCACCGTCAAGATCCCGGCCGGGGTGGAGGACGGCATGCGGATCCGCCTGGCCCAGCAGGGCGAGGTCGGTCCGGGCGGCGGCACCGCCGGTGACCTCTACGTCGAGATCCACGAGCGGCCGCACGACGTCTACTCCCGCAAGGGCGACGACCTGCACTGCCGGGTCACCGTACCGATGACCGCCGCCGCGCTGGGCACCCGGCTGACGATCCGGACGCTGGACAGCGACGAGCCGGTGGACGTCAAGCCCGGCACCCAGCCCGGCGCGACCCTGCGGCTGCGTGGTCGGGGGGTGCCCCACCTGCGCGGCACCGGGCGCGGTGACCTGTACGTCCACCTCGACGTGCGGACTCCGACCAAGCTCGACGCCGAACAGGAGCGCACCCTGCGCGAGTTCGCCAAGGCGCGGGGCGAGGAGGTCGCCGAGCTGACCAAGCAGGGCGGCTTCTTCTCCCGGATGCGCGACGCCTTCAACGGCCACGGCTGACCGGCGGCCGGGGCCGGGCGCGAGGTGAGTGCACCGCTGTTTCTCGTCGACCGGCTGCCTGACGGCCCGACGTACACCCTCGGCGGCGTCGAGGGCCGGCACGCCGCGACCGTCACCCGGCTGCAGGCCGGGCAGCAGCTGCTGCTTGCCGACGGGCGCGGTGGCACCGCGTACGCCGAAGTGACGGTCGCCGGCCGGCACAGCCTGGACCTTCGGGTGCTTGACACCCGCCACACACCCCCCGCCGACCCCCGGCTGGTGGTCGTGCAGGGCGTCGCCAAAGGTGACCGTGGCGAGCTGGCGGTGCAGGCGATGACCGAGGTCGGGGTGGACGAGATCGTCCCGTGGGCGGCGGCCCGGTCGGTGACCCGCTGGCGCGACGAGCGGGGGGCCCGGTCCCGGCAGCGGTGGGTGAGCACCGCCCGGGAAGCGGCGAAGCAGGCCCGCCGGCCCTGGCTGCCCGACATCGGCGGCACGGACGACCGTCCGGCGGAGTCCACCGGCGCGGTGGCCGACCGGCTGGCGGGTGCCGACGCCGCGTTCGTGCTGCACGAGTCGGCGCAACGCCCGTTGACCGGGGTCGACCTGCCGGCCACCGGCACCGTCGTGCTCGTGGTGGGCCCGGAGGGCGGGGTGGACGACGCCGAGTTGGCCGCCTTCGCCGCGTGCGGTGCCGAGGCGGTCCGGCTGGGCCCGCAGGTGCTGCGGACCTCCACGGCGGGTGTCGCGGCGTTGGCCGTCCTCTCCGCGCGGCTCGGCCGCTGGTGAAGCCGCTACCATCCGTGACGTGAGTGACAACTGTGTCTTTTGCCGGATCGCCTCGGGCGACCTGCCGACTCCGCTGGTGTACGCCGGCCGCAACACCGTCGCGTTCCGGGATTTGCACCCGCAGGCACCCGGTCACCTGCTGGTCATCCCGAAGCAGCACCATCCGGACGTCGCCGCGTTGGCGGCCGCCGACCCGGCGGTGGCGGCCGAGGTGCTGGCCACCGCCGCCGCCGTGGCCGAGGCCGAAGGGCTGCTCGCGGACGGCTTCCGGCTGATCTTCAACACCGGGCGGTACGCCGGCCAGGAGGTCTTCCACGTGCACGCCCACGTGCTCGGCGGCGCCCCGCTGGGCCCGATGGTGTCGCGGTGACCGACCCGGCGACGACGGCGTGGAAATGGACACGGTGCGTCCGACGTTGAGCGGATACGATAGGGAACAATCCGCTCGCCACGGCCGCTCAGGGCCGGGGCGCTGAGATGGAAGCAGGTGCGAAAGGCCCTCAGGCCGACCCATGACCGGCACTCCACCTCCCGGGCAGGCCCGGGTGCAGACCAGGATCACCGTCCCGGATCCGCAGATCATGGTCAACCTGCTCGGTGCAGGCGACGAGATCCTGCGGTTGGTCGAGCAGTCCGTCGCCAGCGACGTGCACGTGCGCGGCAACGAAATCACCATCACCGGCGTACCGGCGGACAACGCCGTGGCCGAGCGGCTCTTCAGTGAACTGCTCGAGCTCATCGCCAAGGGCGAGACGTTGAGCACCGACGCGGTCCGCCGTACCGTCGGCATGCTCGCCCAGGGCGGCACCGAACGCCCGGCGGACGTCCTCACCCTCAACATCCTGTCCCGTCGCGGCCGGACCATCCGGCCCAAGACGCTCGGCCAGAAACGGTACGTCGACGCGATCGACGCGCACACCATCGTCTTCGGCATCGGCCCCGCCGGCACCGGCAAGACCTACCTGGCGATGGCGAAGGCGGTGCAGGCCCTGCAGGCCAAGCAGGTCAACCGGATCATCCTGACCCGGCCGGCGGTCGAGGCGGGGGAGCGGCTCGGCTTCCTGCCGGGCACCCTCTACGAGAAGATCGACCCGTACCTGCGTCCGCTCTACGACGCGCTGCACGACATGCTCGACCCCGACTCCATCCCGAAGCTGATGGCGGCCGGCACCATCGAGGTCGCGCCGCTGGCGTACATGCGGGGGCGCACGCTCAACGACGCCTTCATCATCCTCGACGAGGCGCAGAACACCACCGCCGAGCAGATGAAGATGTTCCTGACCCGGCTCGGCTTCGGCTCCCGGATCGTGGTCACCGGCGACATCACCCAGGTCGACCTGCCCGGCGGCACGACCAGCGGGCTGCGGACGGTACGGGAGATCCTCACCGGCCTCGACGACGTGCACTTCGCCCAGCTGTCCAGCACCGACGTGGTGCGCCACCGACTGGTCAGCGACATCGTGGACGCCTACGCCCGGTGGGACGCCGACCGCGAGGCACAGCAGAATCAGGGCGTCCACGCGGTCCAGGGCCGGACCGCCCACGGCGGCCGGGCGAACCGGCGCCGATAGAGCTTCGGGAGAGACATGTCCATCGAGATCGCCAACGAGTCCGGGGTCGAGGTCGACACCGACGCGGTGCTCGCCGTGGCCCGCCACGCGCTGGACGAAATGGGCGTCAACCCGCTCGCGGAGCTGTCGTTGCTGCTCGTCGACCACGACTACATGGCCGAGCTCAACCACCGTTGGATGGGTGGCGACGGGCCGACCGACGTGTTGGCGTTCCCGATGGACGAGGGCAGTGTCGACCACGGGCCGGGCGAGTCCAGCCCGGGTGAACCCGGCCTGCTCGGCGACATCGTGCTCTGCCCCGAGGTGGCCGCCAAGCAGGCCGCCGCCGCCGGCCACGCCGCCGCCGACGAGCTGCACCTGCTCACCGTGCACGGCGTCCTGCATCTGCTCGGCTACGACCACGCCGAGCCGGACGAGGAACGCGAGATGTTCGACCTGCAGGCTCGCCTGCTCTACAGCTGGAAGGAAGCCCGGGCCAAGTGAACCCAGGCCATATGTCCGGCACCCCGCTGGCCGCCACGGCCGGCGCCGCGGGGCTGCCGGACCTGCAACTGCTGATCTTCGCTGCCGGCCTGGTGGTACTGGCCGGGATCATCGCGATGACCGAGGCGGCGCTGGTCGTCGTCTCGCCGGCCCGGGCGGCCGAAATGGCCCGGGACGGTAGCCGTAGCGCCCGCGCCCTGCAACTGGTCGCGGCCGACGCCGTCCGCCACGTCAACCTGCTGTTGTTGCTGCGGCTGCTCTGTGAGCTGACCGCCACCACCCTGGTCGCCCTCGTCGCCGTCGACACCTTCGGCGCCGGCTGGACGGCCGCGCTGGTGACCGCGGGCGCGATGACCGTGGTCAGTTTCGTCGTCGTCGGCGTCGGCCCGCGCACGATCGGCCGCCAGCACGCGTTCGCGGTGGCTCGGGCGACCGCACCGTTGGTGCGCGGGCTGGGGCGGGCGCTGAACCCGCTGGCGTCGCTGCTGATCCTGATCGGCAACGCGGTGACCCCGGGCAAGGGCTTCCGGGAGGGACCGTTCGCCACCCAGATCGAGCTGCGTGAGCTGGTCGACCTGGCTGAGCAGCGCGGCGTCGTCGAGCATGGCGAGCGGCAGATGATCCACTCCGTCTTCGCGCTCGGCGACACCATCGCCCGCGAGGTGATGGTGCCGCGTACCGAGATGGTGTGGATCGAACGGCACAAGACCCTGCGACAGGCGCTGGCGCTGTTCCTGCGCTCCGGCTTCTCCCGGATCCCGGTGATCGGTGACAACGTCGACGACGTACTCGGCATCATCTACCTCAAGGACGTCGTCCGCCGGGCCCAGTCCGCCGGCTCCGACGGCGACGAGCTGCCGGTGGTCGAGCTGATGCGCCCGGCGACCTTCGTCCCCGAGTCGAAACCCGTCGACGACCTGCTCTCCGAGATGCAGGCCGCGCGGACCCACATGGTCGTGGTGGTCGACGAGTACGGTGGCACCGGCGGACTGGTGACCATCGAGGACATCCTGGAGGAGATCGTCGGTGAGATCACCGACGAGTACGACGACGAGCGGCCGCCGGTCGAGCGGCTCGACGACGGCCGGGTCCGGGTGACCGCCCGGCTGCCGGTCGAGGACCTCGGTGAGCTGTTCGACGCCGACGTCACCGACGACGAGGTGGAGACGGTCGGTGGGCTGATGGCCCACGTGCTCGGCCGGGTGCCGATCCCCGGGGCGCAGATCACCGTCGCTGGTCTCCAACTGATCGCCGAAGGCACCACCGGCCGCCGCAACCGGGTCGACACGGTCCTGGTGACCCGGGTCGCCGCCGCCGACGACGAGCCGGTGGCGGACCGGCGAGCCGGCGGCTCGCCGTCGGCCGGGCGCGACGACCACCGTACCGACGAATCGATCCGTACCGAGGAAAGGCAGCATGCCGATGCCTGAGTCGCCGAGCGCCCCGACCGGGTCGCAGGCCGCGCCGTCGATCAGCGACGAGGACGCCAAGCTCGTCGTTCTGGCCCGCAGTGCGCGGGCCCGGATCGGCGCCGCCGAAGGCGCGGCGGTACGCGACCAGGACGGCCGGACGTACGCCGGGGCGAACGTCGCGCTGCCGTCGCTGACCCTCACCGCGTTGCAGTTGGCGGTCGCCTCGGCGGTGGCGTCCGGCGCGACCCGCTTGGAGGCCGCCGCCGTGGTCACCGAGGCGTCGACATTGGACGGCGCCGGGCATGCGGTGGTGCGTGACCTGGCCACCGACGCCCCCGTGCACGTCGCCGCCCCGGACGGGACGCTGCTCGGTACGGTGCTGCAGTGACCTCCCGTCGGTCGGCGTCCGCTGATCCGCCAGCGGCTGCTGGAGACGTTCGGCCGGCGTTCCGGGCCGGCTTCGCCTGCTTCGTCGGCCGGCCCAACGCCGGCAAGTCGACGCTGACCAACGCGATCATCGGCCAGAAGATCGCGATCACGTCCAACAAGCCGCAGACCACCCGGCACGTGATCCGGGGCGTGCTGCACCAGCCGCAGTCACAGCTGGTCCTGGTCGACACACCCGGCCTGCACCGGCCACGCACGTTGCTCGGCGAGCGGCTCAACGACCTGGTCCGGCAGACCTGGAGCGAGGTCGACGTGATCGGCCTGTGCATCCCCGCCGACGAGGTGCCCGGTCGGGGCGACCGGTTCATCACCGCCGAGATCGCCGAGCTCAAGGCGACCGTGCTGGCCGTGGTGACCAAGACCGACCTGGTCGACCGGGGTCGGCTCGCCGAGCAGCTGCTGGCCGTCAGCGAGCTGGGCGACTTCGCCGAGGTGGTGCCGGTCAGCGCCGCCACCGGACACCAGGTGCAGACGCTTGTCGACGTGATGACCCGCTATCTGCCGCCGTCGCCCCGGCTGTACCCGGACGACATGCTCACCGACGAGCCCGAGCAGGTGCTGATCGGGGAGCTCATCCGGGAAGCGGCTCTGGAAGGGGTCCGCGACGAGCTGCCGCACTCGATCGCGGTGATCGTCGAGGAGATGATCCCCGAGGAGTCGCTGATCCGGATCTTCGCCGACATCTACGTCGAACGACCGAGTCAGAAGGCCATCGTGATCGGCGCCGGTGGCAGCCGGCTGCGCGACGTCGGCACCCGGTCGCGGCGGGAGATCGAGCAGCTGCTCGACAGCCGGGTCTACCTCGATCTGCACGTACGGGTGGCCAAGGACTGGCAGCGCGACCCCCGGCAGCTGCGCAAGTTGGGCTTCTGACCAGGTCGACGGCGTGCGACTACGGCGATGCCGCAGCCGCCCGCGGCGTCACCGTTGGTCGATGGTGATGCTTCCGCTGCCGGTGCGGGCATCGATGAGATGCTCGCCGTCGGCGGTGTCCGGGATCTCCACGTCGGCGGTGCCGGAGCCGGTCTCGGTGCGCACCTGGTAACTACCGGGCGGGACGGTGACGTGCACCGACCCACTGGCGGCCTCGGCCCGGACCGGACCCGGGTCGGTCAGCGACAGGGTCACGCTGCCCGATCCGGCCGTCGCCATCACCCCGCCGCCGCCGAGGTCGCGGCCCTCGATCGAGCCGGAACCCGTGGTCACCGTGACCGGCCCGGCGGCCCGGCTCACCGTGATGCCACCGGAGCCGCTCTGCGCGGTCACGTCACCGGTGGCCCCGTCGACCGTGACCGCACCGGAGCCCACCGACACCGACACCGACGTTACGTCGAAGAGCATCACCTGGCCGGAGCCGTTCTCGCCGCGCACCGACACGCCCGGCGGGGCGTCGATGTCGTACGACACCCCGCACCGCCAGCCGCAGCCGGTGTCGAGCTCCAGCACGGTGCCGTCGATCCGGTACGTCGCCCCCGGCTCGGTGCGCTGGTACCGCACCGTCCGGCGGATCTCCACGGTGTCCCCGGGGCGGGTCCGCACGACCACGTCGCCGGAGCCGGGCGAGACGATGGCGATCTCGGTGATCTCGACGGTTTCCGTGTGGCGGAAGTCCAGCCGTCGTTCGCCGATCGGGGCGCAGCCGGCCACGGCGGCGATCAGCGTCGTCGCGAGCACGGCGGCGGTGGTACGGCGGCGTACGGTACGGGGGAGAAGCATGCGCCAGACGGTACGGTCGCCGTCGGGCCGGGCGCATCCGGCACGGTCACCGACCGGCCCCGGATCTCGACCCTGAGATCGGGTCAGGGTCGCCGGTCCGGGAGAATCGTCGGGTGCCCGGATACCGCCGCCAGCTCTACCGCGACGACGCGGTGGTGCTGCGGGTGCAGAAACTGGGCGAATCCGACCGGATCATCACCCTGCTGACCCGCCGGCACGGCCGCCTGCGGGCGGTGGCCCGGGGGGTACGCCGAACCACCTCACGGTTCGGTGCCCGGCTGGAGCCGTTCGGCCACGTCGACCTGCAGCTCGCCGGCAACCCGGACGGCGGCGGCAGTTCCCTGCACACGGTCAGCCAGGTCGAGGGACTGCACCTGTACGGCAAACGGTTCCTCGGCGACTATCCGCGCTACACGGCGGCCAGTGCGATCGCCGAGACCGCCGAGCGGCTCACCCCGGTGGAGCGGGAACCGTCCCTGCAACTGTTCCAGCTGACCCTCGGCGCGCTGCGGGCCCTCGCTGACGGCAGCCACGCCGGCACCCTGGTGCTCGACGCGTACCTGCTGCGCGGGATGGCGTTCGCCGGCTGGGCGCCGGCGCTGGTCGAGTGTGCCGTGTGCGGCAACCGGGGGCGGCACCGGGCGTTCTCCGTACCGGCCGGGGGGTGTGTCTGCCCGGACTGCCGACCACCCGGCGCGGCCCATCCGGCCCCGGCCACCATCGACCTGATGGCGGCCCTGGCCACCGGCGACTGGCAGGTGGCCGATGCCTCGGAGCCAGCCGCCCGCCGGGAGTGCAGCGGGCTGGTGGCGGCGCACCTGCAGTGGCATCTGGAGCGCGGGTTACGCTCGCTGCCGCTGGTCGACCGTTCCCCAGGAGACTGATCATGACCAAGGGCAGGGGCCTGCGCCCGCCGGTGGCACCGACTCCGCACCCGTCCGGTGCCCGGCCACCGGCGTTGCCGAAGCAGGCGTTGCCCGACCACGTGGCGATCGTCATGGACGGCAACGGGCGGTGGGCCAAGGACCGCGGTCTGCCCCGGACCAAGGGGCACGAGCAGGGCGAGTATTCACTGTTCGACACTGTCGAAGGTGCGATCGAGCTGGGGATCCCGTACCTGTCGGCGTACGCCTTCTCGACGGAGAACTGGCGGCGTTCACCCGACGAGGTCCGGTTCCTGATGGGCTTCAACCGGGACGTCATCCGCCGCCGCCGCGACCAGTTGGTCGACCTCGGGGTACGGGTGGTGTGGTCCGGGCGGGCCGGCCGGCTGTGGAAGAGCGTGATCTCCGAACTGCAGACCGCCGAGGAGATGTCCCGCCACAACAGCACACTCACGCTGCAGTTCTGCGTGAACTACGGCGGGCAGGCCGAGATCGCCGACGCCGCGGCGGCGATCGCCCGGGACGTGGCGGCCGGCAAGGTCGACCCGGCCCGGGTCAACGAGAAGATGCTGGCCCGCTACCTCTACCACCCCGAGGTGCCGGAGGTGGATCTGTTCCTACGGCCGTCCGGGGAGCAGCGGACGTCGAACTTCATGCTCTGGCAGTCGGCCTACGCCGAGCTGGTCTTCCTGGACACGCTCTGGCCGGACTTCGACCGCCGGCACCTGTGGTACGCCTGCGAGCTGTACGCGCAGCGGGACCGCCGGTTCGGCGGGGCGCTGCCCAACCCGGTCGCGCCGCAGGGCTGATCGCGCCGCAGGGCTGATCGCGCCGCAGGGCTGATCGCGCCGCAGGGCTGATCGCGCCGCAGGGCTGAGCCGCCCTGCCGTCGGGAAATCCGGGTGCGCCGGGGGAACGCAACCGTTAGCGTGACGGTCATGCGCTTCTGACGCCCACTTTCGCAGTGCCGCGACCGCCCGACGGTCGCCGTCGATCCGTGCCGCGCGGGTTCCCGCCGCCGGTCGGCACTGCGGGCGTCACGGTGTTCTCCGGCTTTCTGGTCCCGCCGTCGTGGACCTCGTCGGTGGCTGCGGCGCCCGCCTACCGCATCTCACCCGTCACCGCCGCGGGTTCGCGTGGCGGTTCGCAGCCAGGAGGTTCTCTCACATGGCGCAACGACCAGAACGAGACACGACGACGCCCGGGTTCACCGTGCCCGACGCCACCCCGGATGGACTCGCCCTGCCCGAGGTCGCCCTGCCCGTCGAGGTTCGGCACCCCGCCCGGGCCGTCGCGCCGGGCTTTGGCCCGCAGGCCAAGGGTGCCCGCCCGGACCGGCTCGCCGGCCGGGGTCAGCGCTCCGGAAAGGGGCGCAACTACCAGTTCCGGCGCAGCTGACCGCTGGCCTGGCCTTCCTCCGACCGGAGGCAGATGCGCTCCCCCGGCGGGTACGCCGCCCGCCGGGGGAGTCCGCCGGAGCGGAGCCCTGGTGAACGGGTGCCGGCACTGGCCGACGTCGAGGTGAACAGTGACTCCCCGCCTTCCGATCCCTTGATCTTGCTGCTAGCTTTTTGCCAGGAGTTTGCAACAGCAATTTTGAGGCGTTTGGGGGTCGGACGGTGGCAGCCACCCTGCTGGCGACCCGGGCGGACCTGCTCGGCGTCGCCGCCCAGCGGCGCCGCGCCGGGATCTGGCTGGTCGTCCTGACTGTCGGGCTGGTGGCCACCGCGCTGGTCGCCGTCGGCTCCGGCGCCATCGGGATCGCCCCGACGACCGTCGCCAGGATCATCGGACATCAGCTCGTCGGGCTGCCCGCCGAGGTGACCTGGAGTCTCCCGGAGCAGTCGATCGTCTGGCAGGTACGGCTGCCCCGGGTGCTGCTCGGCATGCTCGTCGGTGCCGGTTTGGCCGTGTGCGGCGTGGCGTTGCAGGCGATGGTCCGCAACGTACTGGCCGACCCGTACCTGCTGGGTATCAACTCCGGCGCCTCCAGCGGTGCCGCCGCGGCGATCCTGTTCGGCGTCGGTGCCGGCTTCGGCCAGTACGCCCTGTCCGGCAGCGCCTTCCTCGGCGCGCTCGCCGCGTCGTTGCTGGTGTTCCTGATCGCCCGCAGCGGCGGTCGGGTGACCTCGCTGCGGCTGCTGCTGTCCGGTGTCGCCGTCGGCTACGCGCTCTACGCCACCACCAGCTTCCTGATCTTCGCCTCCGGCTCGGCCGAAGGCACCCGGTCGGTGATGTTCTGGCTGCTCGGTTCGTTGGGCCTGGCCCGGTGGGACGCGCTGCTGGCAGTGGCCGCCATCGTGCTGGTCGGGACGACCGGGTACCTGACGATCGTCGGGCGGCGGCTCGACGTACTGGCCATCGGCGACGAGACCGCGCAGACCCTCGGGGTGTCGCCGGACCGGTTCCGGCTGCGTCTGCTGGTGCTCGTCTCGCTCAGCGTCGGCGTGCTGGTCTCCGCCGCCGGCAGCATCGGCTTCGTCGGGCTCGTCGTGCCGCACCTGGCCCGCCGGATCGTCGGCGCGGCGCACGTGCGTGTCGTCCCCGTCGCCGCGCTGCTCGGCGCGATCCTGCTGGTCTGGGCCGACGTCCTCGCCCGGGTCCTGCTCGCCCCGCAGGAGATCCCGATCGGGATCATCACCGCTCTGCTCGGTGCGCCGTTCCTGCTCGTACTCATCCGCCGGCTGCACGCCGCCGCCTGACCACGATCGCCCGGGGAGCAACGATGACGCCGATTCGTACCGCCGCCCTCGCGGCAGTGTCCGCGACCGCCCTGCTCGGTGCCGGCTGCGGCGGTGCCGGCGCCGGTGCCGGCACCACGGCCGCCGGCGACGGCTACCCGGTGACCGTCACCAACTGCGGCGTCGAGGTCACCTTCGACGCCGCGCCGGAGCGGGTCGTGCTGCTCAAGAGCGCTGCCGTGCCGTACCTGCACGCGCTCGGGGTACTCGACCGGGTGACCGCCCGGGCCGGCCAGTACCCGGCGGAGTACTACGACACGTCGACCCTCGCCGCGCTCGACGCCATCCCTTTGCTGACCGACAGGACCGACACCAGCGGTCACCTGCAGATCTCCAAGGAAGTCGTGATCAGCCAGCAGCCGGACCTGGTGCTCGGCGAGGTCGACAACCTCTCCCGGGACACCTTGTCGGCGGTGGACATCCCGCTGCTGGAGGAGCCGGCGATGTGCCCCGACAACACGGCCGTGCCGAGCTTCGACGACATCTACGCCCAGATGCGAACGTACGGCAAGGTGTTCGACCGCCAGTCGCAGGCGCAGGAGGCGGTCACCGCGTTGCAGGAGCGGATGGCCCAGGTCGAGCAGCAGGCCGGCGACGCGTCCGGGCGGACGGCAGCGGTGCTCTATCCGACCGTCGGCGGCGGGGTGACCTACGCCTACGGCACCGCCAGCATGGCGCACCCGCAGCTGGAGGCGGCCGGCTTCCGCAACGTCTTCGACGACGTACCGGAGCGGGTCTTCGAGGTCACCGTGGAGGAACTGCTCGGACGCGACCCCGACGTGCTGATCCTGCTCTACTCGGACGGTGACCCGGCGGCGGTGGAGCAGGGCCTGACCGGGTTGCCCGGTGCCGAGAACCTGACGGCGGTACGCACCGGCGAGGTGACGACCCAGCTGTTCAACTTCACCGAGCCGCCGAGCCCGCTGGCGATCGACGGGTTGGAGCGCATCGTGCAGCGCTTCGGGGCGGCGTCGTGATCACCGCGACCGGGGTCTCCTGGCGCTACGGAGCCCACCCGGTCATCGACGGGGTGAGCGTGACCGCCGGACCGGGCCGGGTGCTGGGTCTGATCGGCCCGAACGGCAGCGGCAAGACCACGCTGCTGCGGCTGCTCTACGGCGCGCTGCGCAGCGGTGGCGGGCGCGGCGGTGGCGGGCGCGGCGGTGACGCCGGGCAGGTCATGGTCGACGGCGACGACCTGTCCGTCCTGCCGGCCCGGGAGGTCGCCCGGCGGCTGGCCGTGGTGGTGCAGGAGGCCGGTGCCAACGAGATCGCCCTGACCGTCGCCGAGCTGGTGCTGCTGGGCCGGGGGCCGCACCTGTCGACGTTCCAGCGCACGAGTGCGGCCGACCACGAGATCGCGTCCCGGTGTCTGGCCCGGGTCGGTGCTGCGCACCTGGCGGCCCGCCCGGTCGCCGGCCTGTCCGGCGGTGAACGTCAGCGGGTGCTGATCGCCCGGGCACTGGCCCAGCAGGCCACCCACCTGCTGCTCGACGAGCCGACCAACCATCTGGACATTCGCTACCAGCACGAGATCCTGCAGCTGGTCCGCGATCTCGGCACCTGTTCGATCGTCGTCCTGCACGACCTCAATCTGGCTGCCCGCTACTGCGACGACCTGGTGCTGCTCGGCCGGGGCGGGGTGGTGGCCGCCGGCACCACCGGCGAGGTGCTCGACCCGGCCGTGCTCGAACCGGTCTACGGCATCGGCATCCGACGCCTCGACCTCGACGGTGCCATCCACCTGCTGTTCCACCCGCTCCACCAGATCATCGAGGAGAGGATCGCCGCGTGACAATACAGGACCGGATCAACGACTACTGGACCGGCCGTGCGCCGGGGTACGACGCGTACGTTCAGCGCCCGGAGCGGTTCGCCGCCGACCAGCAGGCCTGGTCGCAGGTCTGGGCGGCGGCACTGCCGCCGGCCCCGCTGGACGTGCTCGACGTCGGCACCGGCACCGGGCAGGCGGCCATCGTGCTGGCCGGGCTCGGCCACCGGGTCACCGGCATCGACCTGTCCGAGGGGATGCTGGAGCAGGCCCGCCGGCACGCGGCCGCGATGACCGACGGACCGGTCATCGCGTACGGCGACGCCGTCGCCCCGGACTTCCCGGCTGCCAGCTTCGACGCGGTGACCAGCCGCTACCTGATGTGGACCCTGCGTGAGCCGCAGATCGCCGTGGCCAACTGGGTGCGTCTGCTGCGGCCCGGCGGCACCGTCGCCGTGGTCGACAGCACCTGGTTCCCCGACGGGCTCGACAACGCCTCGGAGAACTTCGCCGACCACTACGACGACGAGGTGCGCGCCGCGCTGCCGCTGGCCACCGCGAAATCCATCGACCAGATGGTGGCGGTGCTGGAACAGGCCGGGCTGACCGGGGTCACGGTCACCCCGTTGACGTCGATCCTCGAACTGGACCGGCGGTTCGGGGTGGCACCGGACCACGAGCTCCAACTGCAGTTCCTGATCAGCGGCCGGCGCTGACCGCAGGCCCTGCCGAGTGGTTCGAGGGCGGGCGGGGTCCCTGGTGAGCGGCGACGGTACGCGGTACTCACCGCGTCTGGCGCGCCAAAGACCTTCGAGTGGTGCGTGCCGTCGAGCCCCTACCCGGTGCGGTTCTCGTCGTAGCGGTCCGCTGATGAATTGCCATGCGGCGAAGGCGGCGCTGGCTGGGAGGACGTGACTCACGGCGCGTCTCGCGCGCCAGGTGCCAGGACCAGGGTGTACGGCTCGGGTCCGTCGGCTTCGTTGTCGGGGTCAGGCTCCTCAGGCGGGAGCGCCTCCGGTGCTGGCCACAGGCTGTGACCAGCACCGGAGGCTGGATAGGCGGGTGTGTGATCAGTGCTTGTCCGCGCAGCAGGGGGTCGGATCGGGCAACTCGAACGGGGCGATCCGACCGGCCCCGACCGGCGCGGCGATCAACGTCAGCACGCCGTTGATCCACACCGGTCGGACAAAGTCCCGGGTCACCAGTCGGGTGTCGCCGTCCGGTTGAGCGCCGCCGAGCAGGGTCACCTGCTCGATGGCGCTACGGTCCAGCAGATCCGCGACGCGCAGCTCACCGACCAGCGACTCGACCCCGGGGTAGAGCACCGCCCGACCCGAACGACGCTCCCGGTGCTCGGTCGCCGCCACCTCCGCCGCCGAGGCGAACTCGGCGGCGGAAGCAGGCAGACCGTCCGGTAGTCCGTCCGGGGCGGCCAGGCTGATCGCCACGTGCGGGCGCGGCGTTCCGACCAGATGAGTGCAGGCGACGAGTCCGGGCACGCCCGCCGGCCCCACCACGTCGTGCAGCCAGTGTTCGGCGGCGCGGTCGTCGGCGTGCCCGAGACTCACTCCAGTGACGATCATGGCGGCGGCGGTCAGGACGGCAGGACCCAGATCGGGTTGCCGTAGAACCACAGGTCCAGCCACGGGTCGGCGTCTCCCATCACGTCCATCGCCGGGCCGGCCGGGTCGACGGCGGCACCCAGCAGGCCGGGTGCGCTGCGGTTGCCGTCGGTGCCCCGCACCCGGATGTACATCGGCCGGTCCACCCGCCCCAGCGGGTAGCTGAACGACACCCGCTTACGGCCGGGCTGCACCTCGAACGAGGCGGCCACCCGGGCGGTCGGCGCGGTGAAGGTGTCCGCGTCGGTCACCGGGCCGGTGACGTCGCCGACGATCAGGTCCACCCGGGCCAGCTGCGGCACGAACTGCGCCCAGTTCGGTGTGGTGGCCAGGTCGATGTCGAGGGTCACCACGACCGACGTACCGCTCTTGACCTTCAAGGTGCCGCCCAGCGTGGCTCCCGCGCCCGGACGCTGGTCGCCCTGCCGACGGACCCGCATGTCCAGGCCCCGGATCAGGCCACCGTGGTCGACCCAGACCCGGCCGGCCCGGATGGCGTCCATCACCGCCCGGTAGCCGAACGCCTTGGCGCCGACGTGGGTGCGGCTGTACTGGCCGGGCCAGAAGTCGCCGGCGGTGGTGATCAGCGGGCCGTACACCGGGTCGTTGTACTTGCCGTTGGCGTTGAAGTCGCTGTTCGGCCCGCGCATCGACGTACCCAGGTAGTTGATGTGCGAGTCGGAGTTGGCGCTGATCCACCATGGCTTGCCCTCGGCGAGCAGGCTGTCCCAGAGCCCGCCCACGGTGGCGGTCATCCAGTCGAACCCGCCCCAGGTGCGGTAGCTCTCCAGCGGGTAACCGGGGAACGACGCCGCCGACGGGCTGCCCTCGTAGTAGCCGCGACCGCGACCCGGGCCGTTCGGTGCCGGCAGGCTGGACGCCTGGTGTCCGGGCGCGCCCTCCATGCCGACGGCCACCGTCGGGTCGGCGTCGCGCCAGGCGCGGATCTCGTGCGGCGAGTCGACGCCGCGCCGCGACGGGTGGTTGGCCAGGAACAGCGCGCCACCGATCCGGCGGTTACGGACCTCCTCACCGAGGAACTTGATGCCGGCGATGGCGAGCGCCTCGTTCTCCGGGCTCGGGCCGCTGGTGCCGGTCACCGAGCCGTCGTAGTCGGTCTCGAACTGCTTGAGTACGGCGACCTCGTTCGGCCCCGGCTGGACGAAGACCGTGCCGTGCTCGGCCGACGGGATGTTCCACTCCAGGCCCTGGTAGATCAGCAGGTCCTTGATCTCCTGGCGGGTGGCGACGATGTCCGGGTTGACCTTCTCCACGCCGATCCGGGAGTGGGTGACGTTGCCGTGGTCGGTGATGACGATCCAGTCCAGACCGTACGCGCGGGCGTGCTTGGCCTGGTCGACCACCCGGTACATCGCGTCGGAGCTGTACTGGGTGTGGATGTGGTGGTCGCCCGCCAGCCAGACGAACTCGCCGTCACCGGTCGACGCGCCGCCGGCCGAGGTCTCGTCGTCGGCGGCCGGGGCGGCGTGCGCGGCGTGCCCACCGGCGAGCACCGTCGCGGCGGCACCGGCGCCGAGCAGCCCGGCGTTGCGCAGGAAGCTGCGCCGGGACGCCTCGGGCCCGGAAAGCTCCGCGTCCGGCACCGACAGGTCGAGAGCGGCCGGTACGTCAGCACCGGTCGCGGCGTGATCGTGGCTGTGATGGTGGTGGTGGTGTCCCATTCCTGCTCCGCCTCGTAGATCAACGTGGTCGCGGTCAATCTCGTGCAGGTGGGGAAACAGCAGGCGACGCGTTGCCGTCCCGACGGCACACGGGGCGTGAAAGCGTTGCCATGTGTGCATTGGTTCGACCGGTAGTGACCTGCGGATCCACCGAACGGACCCGGCCGTGCGGTCCGGTCGTCACGGACATCGGCCGTGCGGTCCGGTCAGCCTGCCCCGACCGCCAGCCCGGTCGCCAACGACAACGCGGCCACGGCGGCCGCGCCGACGACGAGGACGACGTCGGCCATGCCGAACCGCTGCCGACGGGCGCTCGTGCGCACGACCTCGGAGTCGAAACCCCGCGCGTCCATCGCGGTGGCCAGCCGGGTTCCCCGGCGGATCGCCAGCACCAGCAGGCCGAAGCCGGTGGCGGCGAACAGCCGCAACCGGCGCAGCGGGTTGCGGCCCGGGTCCACCCCACGTGCCCGACGGGCCATCGTCAGCAGCTGCCACTCCGCGCTGAGCATCGGCACCATCCGGAAGGCGGCGAGCGCACCGATGGCGAACCGCGGCGGTGCCTTGGCGTTCTGGATCAGCGCGTCGGCCAGATCGGTCGGGTCGGTGGTGGCGAAGACCAGCACTCCGGGCAGCGCGACGGCGAGCAGCCGCAACGCCAGGCCGAGCGCGGTGATCAGGACCCCGGTGGTCAGCAGCAGCGGCCCGGCGGCCAGCAGTACGGTCCCGGACCGTTCGGCGGCGAACAGCAGCAGGGTAACCAGTAGGCCGGCCGCGCTGACCAGCACCGGAAGCATCCGTCGTGCCACGGTGCGGTAGCGCAGCCCGAACAGCGGAATCACCGCGACCTCGACGGCGAGCGCGATCGCCGGGGTGAGCGGATCCAGGGTGGCCAGCAGCGCCACCGAGAAGATCAACGCCGCGACGAGCTTCGCCACCGGGTTGCGCCGGGCCAGCACCGCCGGCCGTACCGCACCGGCCACCGCGCCAGCCGCCACGTCCACCGCGCCGGTCACAGGGCCAGCCGCCGGTCGGCCAGCGCGTCGACGAAATCGGCGTCATGGGTGACCGCGACGACGCCGTGCCCCTCGTCGCGTAACCCGGCCAGCAGCTCCACCAGTTCGATCCAGGTCCGGCGGTCCTGACCGAAGGTCGGCTCGTCGAGCACCAGCAACTGCGGCGCGGTGGCCAGGGCGGTCGCCACGCTCAGCCGCCGCGCCTCACCACCGGACAACGTGTACGGATTCGCCCGCGCCAGCCGGTCCAGCCGCAACCGGGCGAGCAGCTCGTCGACGACCCGGCCGACCGCCGGCTCCGGCAGACCGCAGCGGCGCGGGCCGAGCGCCAACTCGTCGGCGACGGTCGTGGTGACGAACTGGTGCTCCGGGTTCTGGAACACCGAACCGATCCGGCGGACCAGCTCCGGCGCCCGCCAGCGGTGCGGCACCGACCCGACCCGCCCACCGGTCAGCGCTGCGGTCGCCCGCACCGTACCGGCGCCCGGGGCGACCAGCCCGCCGAGCAGCAGGGCCAGCGTGGTCTTGCCGGCGCCGTTGGGCCCGAGTACGGCCAGCGCCTCACCGGCGTGCACCGGCATCTCGTCGGCGCGTACGGCGAGCCGGGGCGGCAACCCGACCCGGTCGGCGTGCAACAGTGGCGCACCGGCGGGTCGGCCGGGTCGCCGTACCGGAAGTGGCTGGTCGGGCACCCACACACCGTCGGCGGCCAGCGCTACGCCGTACCGGTCGAAGACCTCCGTCGGCGGACCGTCGGCCCGCACCCCGCCACCCGGGTCCAGCACCACCACCCGGTCGACCAGCGGCAGCGCCTGCGCCACCCGGTGCTCGACGACGACCAGGGTGGTGTCGTGATCGTCGGCCAGCGCGCCGGCGATCGCGTCGCGGACCAGGTCGGCGCCGGCCGGGTCCAGGTTCGCGGTCGGCTCGTCGAGCAGCAGCAGGTCCGGCCGCAGCGCGAGCGCCCCGGCCAGGGCGAGTCGCTGCTGCTCGCCACCGGACAACGCGGCGGTCGGCCGGTCCCGGCCGTACCGGAAACCGACCCGGGCCAGCGCGGCGTCCACCCGTGGCCAGATCTCCCCGGCCGGCACCCCCCGGTTCTCCAGCCCGAACGCCACGTCGTCGCCGCTGCGCGCCATCACCAGCTGCGTCTGCGGATCCTGGAAGACCATGCCGACCCGGTCGCGGGCCTTGCGCGGGTCGAGCCCGTCGACGCTGACCGTGCCGGCCTGTTCGCCCGAGTCTGCCGGCAGCAGCCCGGCCATCGCCGCCAGCAGGGTGCTCTTGCCCGCTCCGGACGGCCCGAGCAGCAGGACCCGCTCGCCGGCGCCGATCCGCAGGTCGACGTCGCGCACCGCCCAGGCCCGACGGCCGGCGTGGCGCCAGCCGAAGCCACGCAGCTCCAGCCGGCTCACCGCTCGGCCCGGCTCACCCGACGGCCCGGCTCGGCCCGGCTCACACCACGGTGCGGTCGCGGCCGGCCGGGAACCGGTCGAGCACCCCGGTACGGGCCAGCGCCCGGGTCAGCGCGGCGCTGCCGGCACCGGCCAGCACGATCGCGCTGACCACGGTCACGATGAAGATCGGGATCCGGAAGGTGACCAGGTCGTACGGCGCGTAGTACCGGACCTGATCGAAGATCGCCGCGCCGAGCCCGGCGGCCGCCCCGGCGGACAGCACCACCGGCAGCCGGAACGAGCGGTACGCCACCGCGAGGAACACCAACTCGGCGCCGACGCCCTGGGCCAGGCCCTGCACGACCACCAGGGCACCCCACTGGCTGCCCAGCGCCGCCGACACCAACGCGGCGACCAGTTCGCAGAACAGCGCGGCCCCCGGTTTGCGGATCACCAGCGCGCCGAGCACGGCCGGCACCAGCCACACCCCGTACAGCACCGCCTGGGCGGGCGGGAAGAAGGTGAACGCGGCCTCGGTGGCGATCCAGATCAGCCCCCACAGCCAGAAGATCACCCCGAACGCGACCGCGATCACCGAGGCGACCACGATGTCGACCGTCCGCCAACGGCGGTCGACGGAGGCATTGCGTAGCGTCATCGTCGCTCCAACTCCCTGCGCTGGCATTACCCAGATCAGGTTCGAGGGTCTGCGGGCTTCCCGCACTCTCAGCGCTGTCTGCGCTCCCCTGTCGGACATGAGGTCGTTCCGTCGACGCTAGCACCGGGCGACCGGCGCGAACAGAGGCGACGTCCGGGTGTGGCGGCGGGCACCCCCGGACGCGTTATCGTGGGGTGCCCGCATCGACCCGTCCAGCGAGGGGACCGACCTTCCGTGACCGCTGCCGATCGCACCGCGACGCGTCGGGCGCGCCCCGGTGACGAGGTCGACTGGGGTACGTCGGACGCCGACGACCTGGCCGCCTCGGGCGCTTCCGGCGGGCCGCCCGGTGCCCCACGGCCGCCCCGACGGCGACTGTTCGGCGACCGGGTCGGCTCGGTCGAGGTGCTCGCCTTCCTGCTGATCGGGTTGGTGATCTTCCGCGAGCCGTTGGCTGGCCTGATCTCCGACCCCCGGCTGCAGACCTGGACCACCGTCTTCGTCTCGGTGATGGTCCAGGCCATGCCGTTCCTCGTCTTCGGCGTGGTGCTCTCCGCGGTCATCGCGGTCTTCGTGCCCCGGTCGTTCTGGGCGAAGGCGTTGCCGAAGCATCCGGCGCTGGCGGTGCCGGTGGCCAGCGCGGCCGGCGTGGTGCTGCCCGGCTGCGAATGCGGCTCGGTGCCGATCGCCGGGTCGTTGATCCGCCGGGGCGTGGCACCGGCGGCGGCCCTGGCGTTCCTGCTGGCCGCTCCGGCGATCAACCCGATCGTGCTGGTCGCCACGGCCGTCGCCTTCCCCAACAACCCGGAGATGGTGCTCGGCCGGGGTGTCGCCAGCCTGATCGTCGCGATGGTGATGGGCTGGCTGTGGCTGCGGCTGGGCCGCACCGACTGGATCCGGTTGCCGCACCGGCCGGACCTGGACGACCTGTCCCGGGCGCGGGCCTTCTGGGCGGCTGTCCGGCACGACATCATGCACGCTGGCGGCTTCCTGGTGATCGGTGCGATGGCCGCCGCCAGCATCAACGTCCTGGTGCCGGAGCGCTGGCTGCAGACCCTCGCCGACAACCCGGTGCTGTCCATCCTGGCCCTGGCGGTACTCGCCGTACTGCTGTCGATCTGTTCCGAGGCCGACGCGTTCGTCGCCGCGTCGCTGTCGCAGTTCTCGCTCACCTCGCGACTGGTGTTCCTGGTCGTCGGCCCGATGGTCGACCTGAAGCTGATCTCGATGCAAGCCGGTACGTTCGGGCGCCGGTTCGCGTACCGGTTCGCTCCGGCGACCTTTCTGATCGCCATCGTGGTGGCGGTCGCGGTGGGGACGGTGCTGCTGTGAACAAACAGGCCCAAGGTGTGGTGCTGCTGCTGCTCGGCGGCGCGGTCGTCAAGGCCAGCGTCACCGACATGTACCTGCGCTACGTCAAGGAGGTGCTGCAGCCGTTCCTGATCGTCGCCGGCCTGCTGCTGATCGCCGCCGGCATCATGACGCTCTGGCACGACCTGCGGCGGCGCAGCACACCCGCCCCGGTCGACGACGGGCACGACGACGGCCACGGCCACGCCCACCACGACGACGGCCACGGCCACGCCCACCACGAGCCCAGGGTCGGCTGGCTGCTGATCCTGCCGGTGCTCGGCCTGCTGCTGGTCGCCCCGCCCGCGCTCGGTTCGTACGCCGCCGCCCAGGCCGGTACCGCGCTCAGTGCCGACCAGGCCTCCTCGGACTATCCACCGCTGCCCGACGGCGACCCGGCGGAGATCAGCGTCCTCGACTACGCCTCCCGGGCGATCTTCGACGAGGGCCGGTCACTGGACGGTCGTACCGTACGGCTCACCGGTTTCGTCGCCGAAGGGCCGGACGGCGAGCCGATGCTGGCCCGCATCGTGCTGTCCTGTTGCGCGGCCGACGGCCGGCCGATCAAGGTCGGGATGGACGGCAGCGCCCCGACCGGGCTGCCGGTGGACACCTGGATCGCGGTGGTCGGCCGGTACAGCGACCGGATCGGCACCGACCCGGTGAACGGGGCGAGCATCCCGTACCTGGGGGTCGAATCCTGGCAGGAGATCGAGCCGCCGGCCCAGCAGTACGAGTAGAGGTTTCATCTCCGCCGATCCGGGGCATCTTCCCGGCCGCCGTTTCAATGTGACGGAAGTGGCGGGAGGGCGCACGCAGATGAGCCGGGAGACCGAGCGGGAACGGTGGCAACGTAACTTCGCCGACCTGTTGCAGGAGTTACGGGTCGCCCAGACCGGCGTCCAGATCCTCTTCGCGTTCCTGTTGACCCTGCCGTTCAGCAGCGGCTTCCCGGACACGACCGCCTTCCAGCGCGACGTCTACGTGGTAGCGCTACTCGCGGCGGCCGCCGCCGCCGCGATGATCATTTCGCCGGTGGCGTTCCACCGGGTGCTGTTCCGCCAGGGCCGCAAGCCCGAACTGGTCCGGTTCGCCCACCGGATGGCCAGCGGCGGCCTCGGCTTCATGCTGGTGGCGATGGTCAGCTCGGTGCTGCTGGTCACCGACTTCATTCTGCCCCGGACGGTCGGGTTCGTCCTCAGCGGCATCACCGGGCTCTGGTTCCTGACCTTCTGGGCCGGTCTGCCGTTCGTTCACCGCGGCTGGCTGCGCGACGACGATGACGAGGAGACGGCCAGCGGCGATGCCGCCGACGACCAGAAGTCAGCGCGGTGCCCGTAGCCCGAGAGATCGCAGCTCCAGTGCGGCGAGGGCGGCGGTGACCTGAGGATCGCCCTCGCGCCAGCGGGCCGCCACGTCCGGGTCGATCGCGGTGATCGCGCGCAGCGGGCGACCAGCCAGCGCCCGCAGCGCCAACAGGTCCTGCCCGGCTGACAGGTCACGCAGGGCGACGGCGGCGCTGGCCCGGCGGATCCACCGCACCCGCAGCGGCAGCCAACCGAACAGCACCAGCCCCACCGGGAAGACCAGCACGGTGACCGCGAGCGCCACGGCCAGGTCGGCGACCAGGTCCTGCTGCTCGCGCCCGGCCTGCGCGACCGACCTGGCGGCATCGGCGGCCTGGGTGAACGGGCTGGTCAACTCGTCACCGACGAGCGGTACCCGACCGACCCGGCCGCCGACGTCGGCGAGGTTGTCGGCCAGCCCGGCACCGGCGTCCTGCAGGGTACGGCCGGGTCCAGCGAGTCGGCCGACCTGCTCGTGCAGCCAGAGCGCGGTACGGACCCACAGGTAGACCCAGGCGACGACGATCAGGTCGGTGGCGAACTGCCGGGCGGCGGCGGGGAGACGGTCGGCGTAGATCTGCATGCGCACAGCGTGCCGTACCCGCCTGTCTGTCGCTCGCTACGCCTTCGTGCCCGCTCGCCGATCGTTCATGCCTTCTTGCCGGTCTGCCGGCCGGCGCACTGCGGGCAGGTGCCGAAGATCTCCATCGTGTGGCTCACCCCGACGTACCCGTGCTGGGCCGCGACCCGCTCCGCCCATGCCTCGACCGCCGGCCCCTCGACCTCGACGGCGCTGCCGCAGGAGCGGCAGACGAGATGATGGTGGTGGCCCTGGCTGCACCGTCGGTACAGGTGTTCCCCGCCGGGCGGACGCATCACGTCGACCTCGCCCGAGTCGGCGAGCCCCTGCAGCGTCCGGTAGACCGTGGTCAGGCCGACCCGGTCGCCGCGTTCCCGCAGCATGGCGTGCAGTTCCTGGGCGCTGTGGAACCCCGCCAGCTCGTCGAGGATGGCGCTCACCGCGCTGCGCTGCCGGGTGTTGCGGACCGCCGTCTGCTCGGTGGTGGTGTCTCCAGTCTTCATCTGGGGCCTCCGGGGCATTTTCCTGCTGCCGAATCCTGCCGGTGGCTGGTCACCGTACCTCCCGGGCATGGCTGACCGCGTCGGCGACGATGTGCGCGACGTGTTCGTCGACCAGCGCGTACGCGATCTCCCGGCCCCGCCGGGAGCCGTGCACCACGCCGGCCCCACGCAGCACGCGAAGATGCTGCGACACCAGCGGTTGCGGTGCGCCGAGTTTCTCCACGAGCTCGTGGACACAGCGTTCGCCCTGTGCGAGCTCGGTCACGATGGCGACCCGGATCGGAGCGGACAACGCGCGCAGCAGTTCGCCCGCGCTCTCGTACCCCTCGTAGCCGTTGGCCATCGTCACCCCGCAACGGTAACCAATAGCGGGGCCGGACCGGCAGGCAGGCGGTGACCGGCCGGGTCCGGGCCCGTCAGGAACGTCGGACGGCCGGATCAGCAGGGTGGGGCGGACCGGATCAGGACTCCAGAACGACCTCCGGCGGCTCCACCTCGCGGGCCGGCCGCTGTGGCACCCGCAGGCGGGCACCACGTCGGCGCAGCAGCCGCCAGAGGCCGGCGCCGACCGCGGTGACGGCGAACGCGCCGATCGCCAGGATCACGATCGTCGCGCCGAGCGCGGTGTTGACGGTGCCAGCCAGCCACACACCGCCGCCGGCCGAGACCAGGCCGATCGCCATCGCCGCCGCCATGGTGGTGCGGAAACCCCGGGTGAGCTGCTGCGCGGTCGCCACCGGCACCACCATCAGCGCGCTGACCAGCAGCAGGCCGACCGCCCGCATGGCGATGGTGACGGTCACCGCGGTGGTCACCGCGATCAGCAGGTTGAGGGTGCGCACCGGCAGGCCGGAGACCTTGGCGTACTCCTCGTCGTGGCAGATGGCGAACAGCGCCGGGCGCAGCAGCAGCATCGCGGCGAGCACGACGGCGGCGAGCACCACGATCACCCGCAGATCCTCCGGCCGGGTGGTGCTCAACGAGCCGAACAGGTACGCCATCAGGTTCGCGTTGCTGCGGTCGCCGGCCAGCCCGACCAGCATCACTCCGCCGGCGATACCGCCGTAGAACAGCAGCGCGAGTGCCATGTCGCCGGAGGTGCGGCCGCGTTCACGCAACAGTTCGATGGCGATCGCGCCGATCGCGGCGACGATGACCGCGGTGAGCACGGGGGAGCGGTCCAGCAGCAGACCGACGCCGACCCCGGTGAGGGCCACGTGGCCCACCCCGTCGCCGATCAGCGACATCCGCCGCTGCACCAGGTAGATGCCCAGGGCCGGGGCGGCCAGCCCGATGACCAGGGCGCCGATCAGGGCCCTGATCATGAATTCGTACTGGAAGATGCTCATGCGTTCAATATCCCGGACGGCTCGGCCGGCGCGTGCGGGTGGACGTGGTCGTGACCGGGATCGGCGTGATGCCCGGCCGGTGGTGGCACCGCGCCGTCGTGGACCACCTCGCCGTGGTGCAGCACCACCGCGCGGTCGATCAGCGGCTGCAACGGCCCGAGCTCGTGGGCGACCAGCAGCACCGTGCCGCCATCGGTGACGAACGTGCCGAGCGCCGCGGCGAACGCCTCCTGGCTGGCGGCGTCGACCCCGGCGGTGGGTTCGTCGAGGACCAGCAGCTCCGGCTCGCCGGCCAGCGCGCGGGCGATCAGCGTCCGCTGCTGCTGGCCACCGGAGAGGGCGGCGACCGGGTCGCGGACCCGGTCGGCGAGGCCGACGGCGGCCAGCGCCGCCGCGACGGCGGCCCGGTCGGCGGCCCCGGCTGGGCGCAGTACGCCGCGACGGGCGAGCCGGCCGGAGGCGACGACCTCCCCGACGGTGGCCGGTACGCCGCTGCCGGCCCCCAGGCGTTGCGGTACGTAACCGACCCGGTGCCACTGGCGGAACCGCCCCAACGGCACGTCGAAGAGCCGGACGGTGCCACCGCGCAGCGGCACCAGACCGAGCGCGGTGCGGATCAGGGTGGACTTGCCGGAGCCGTTCGCGCCGAGCAACGCGACGACCTCACCGCTGGTCACAGTGAGGTCGATGTCGCGGAGCACGGGGCGGCCGTCGTAGCCGGCCACCCCGTGCTCCACCTGGACGACAGGTGTGCTCACGAACAACCCAGGGCGGTGGTGAGGGAATCGAGGTTGTCGCGCATCACCGAAAAATAGTCGCCGTCGGCGTCCGGCTGCAGCCCCTCGATCGGATCCAGCACCGCGGTCTCGGCACCGACCTCGTTGGCGATGGTCTCGGCGACGGCCGGGCTCACCAGGGTCTCGAAGAAGATCGTGGTGGCCTGGTGCTCCCGGGCCTCCTCGATCACCTCGGCGAGGCGCTGCGGTGCCGGCTCGTCCTCGGGGCTCAGCCCGGTGATGCCGATCTGCTCCAGCTCGTAGCGCACCGCCAGGTAGCCGAAGGCGGCGTGGCTGGTGATGATCTCCCGACGTTCGCAGGTGGCCAGCCCCTCGGCGTACTCGGTGTCGAGAGCCTCCAGTTCGGTGCGCAGAGCGGCGGCGCGAGTGGTGAATTCCTCCGCCCGGTCCGGGTCGGCCTTGCCCAGGCGGGTGGCGAGCTCGTCGCCGACCGTGGCGAACCGGGTCGGGTCCAGCCACAGGTGCGGGTCCTTGGCCGCGTCCTCGTCGGCGTGGTCCTCGACCGGCTCGCCGCTCGCCGCCGGCTCGTCGTCGTGACCGGGCTCGTCCTCGGCGTGCTCGTCCTCGCCGTGTTCGTGGCTGTGCCCGTCGTCCGTGGCGTCGAGCAGCGGTTCGACCGTGACCACGTCGAACGCGGCGTCGCCGGCCTCCTGCTCGACGGCGGCGTCGACGGCCGGTTGGAAACCGCTCAGGTAGACGACGAGGTCGGCGTCGCTGATCTGCCCGACCTGCTGTGGGTTGAGCTCGAGGTCGTGCGGTTCGGCACCGGGCGGGGCCAGGCCGGTGACCGTCACGGCGTCCCCGCCGATGCGCTCGGCCAGGAACTGCAGCGGATAGAAAGCGGCGACCACGCCGACGGTGTCACCGGTCGTGGTGGCGGATGTATCGGCATCGTCCTGCGCGCAGGCCACCGTGCCGCCCAGAGCGAGCAACGCACCAGCGGACAGCGCGAGGGTTCGGCGCAAGGGGTGGTTGTGCATGAGGCAACTCTCCGCGAGGGTGACAATGATTGTCAAAAACGCATGGTTGCATGGGTCGTCCCTGCTCGGCGGCCTGATCGACGTCGTCGAACGGTGGTGTCGACGCGGAGCGGACCCGCCGCCGGGTCCGCGCGAGCGCGCGACCGCGGAGGGTCGGCTAGAAGATCTTGGCCAGGGCGACCGCGACCAGCAGCGTCAAGGTCAGCAGCCGCAGCAGGCGCCCGGCCGGCGGCACCGCCGCCCAGGTCAGTCGCAGCAGCCAGGCCAGCCCGCCGGCCAGCACCAGCAGCGCCGCCCCGCCGATCACCCCAGGTGCGAACAGGCCCACGAGGACGAGTCCGAGCGCGATCAGGAACGCCCCGGTCGGGTTGATCCGCCCGAGCCGGGCCGGACCCGACGACTGCGTAGGCTGCATCCGACAAACTGTAGTCAGTCCCCGACAGACTCGAGCCAGTGAGGAGACCCGCGTGCTGGTGGTCAACCGGTTCACCGTGCCGCAGATCGACGTGACGAGCTTCGTCGATCGGGCGCGGGTGGCGCTGCGGGCGTTGGCGGCCTGCACCGGCTACCAGCGCGGCGCGCTGACCTGCGCGCTGGAGGATCCGCAGAGCTGGTGCCTGATGACCGAATGGGAGTCGGTCGGTGCCTACCGGCGCGCCCTGGGCACCTTCACGGTGAAGGTCGAGGCCACGCCGCTGCTGGCCGAATCGCTCGACGAACCGTCCGCCTTCGAGGTGCTGGTCGACGCGGCGCCGGGGGAGGAACCCGTGGCGTACGCCAGCGATCGGGCCATGGAGTCCGGTCGGTGATCGGCCGGGCGGCGGGCCGCCGGAGCCATGTCACGTGAGGCGGATCGGCTTTCCTGTCCTGCTCCACTGGAGTTCCGTTTCCTCCCCGGCCTGAGGGCCGAAGTATCCACGGAAGGACTCTGATGACCGATCCCGGACCGGAGCAACCCCTCCCTCCGTCCGCCGTACCCGCTCCGTCGCAGTGGGCGGCACCCTCACCGTGGGAGCCGCCGGACCGCCAGCCGCCGGTGTCACCGGCCCCGCCTTCGGCTGCCAGCGCCGATCCGACCGCCAGCGCCGTCCCGGTGCCGGCGCCGGACCCGTCGGCGGCCGCCGACGCCCCGCCGGCTCCGACGCCGCCGGCTCCGGGTACGCCGTACCAGGTGCCCGCCGGGCCGGGAGCGGCCCCGCCGTTCGCCGCACCGCCGGTGGAGGGCCGCAGCGCCCGGCTCTGGATCGGCCTCAGCGTGGCGGCGCTCGCCGTCCTGATCTGCTGCGGCGGTGGCACGATCGCCCTGGTCGGACTGATCATCACCGGCGGGGAGGCGATCAACGAGCAGGCCCAGGTCGCGGTGGACGACTACTTCGACGCGGTCAGCCAACAGCAGTTCGGTGCCGCCTACGGGATGCTCTGTGCCGAGGCACAACGCCGGGAGAGCCTCGACGAGTTCACCGACCGGCTCGCCGCCGAGCCCGAGATCGCCGCGTACGAGGTCGGCCAGGTCTCGGTCACCAGCCGGATCGTCGTACCGGTGGAGGTGACCTACCGCCAGGGCGGAGCGGACACCCTGCGGGTGTCGTTGAACCAGGACACCGGCACCGGTGAGCTAGAGGTCTGCGGCATCGAGGAGTAGCCTGCCGAACATCTGCCGTGACCGTCCACCCGCACGTCCCCGCTGGCAGCCAGCCGGCGTAGGAGCAGCGCATGCCAGCCGACCGTTTCGACGCCGTGGTGAGTCTCGCCCACCGGCGGGGCTTCGTCTTCCCGTCCGGCGAGATCTACGGCGGTGAACCGTTCGCCTGGGACTACGGGCCACTCGGCGTCGAGCTCAAGGAGCATCTGCGCCGACAGTGGTGGCGGACCATGGTCCAGCATCGCGACGACGTCGTCGGGCTCGACTCGGCGGTGTTGCAGGCCCGTGCGGTGTTCGCCGCGTCCGGACTGCTCGACGCCTACACCCGCACGAGTGCCCGGTGCCGGTCCTGTGACTCGGCGCAGCCGCTGGACGGCATGGTCGGGGCGTACACGCGCCAGGTGGGCCGACCGCCGGCGGCGTTGACCGAACTCACCTGCCCGAACTGCGCCAGCCGGGGCAGCTTCACCGATCCGGAGCAGGTCAGCGGGCTGCTCGGCGTGTCGAACGCGCGTCGGGCCGCCGCCGAACATCCGTACTATCTGCGGCCGGAGGCCGCTACCGGGACCTTCGTCAACTTCGCCAACGTGATGATCGCCGCGCGCAAGAAGCCGCCGTTCGGCATCGCCCAGGCCGGGCGCTCCTTCCGCCACTTCGCTGGGCCGGGAGAGTTCCTGCTGGCCAGCCGCGAGCTGGAACGGATGGAACTGGAGTACTTCGTCGAGCCGGGCGCCGACGACGAGTGGCTCGAGTACTGGGTCCAGCAGCGCTGGGACTGGTACGTCGATCTGGGCCTCGCGCCGGACCGGTTGCGCCGCCGCGAACCCTCGACCAGTGCCCTGCCGCAGTACGCCAAGCGCCTGGTGGAGATCGAGTACCGGTTCGGCGGTGCCGGACCGGAGTTCGTCGCGCTGGAAGGCGTCACCAACCGCGCCGATCACGACCTCACCGTCCACGCCAAGCACTCCGGGGCGGATCTGTCCTACTTCGATCAGGACCGTGGCGAGCGGTGGGTGCCGTACGCGATCGAACCGGCGGCGAACCTGACCGCAGCCGTCTTCGCGTTTCTGCTGGCGGCCTACGACGAGGACGAGGCGCCGAACACGAAGGGCGGCGTCGACAAGCGGACCGTGTTGCGCTTCGATCCCCGGCTCGCCCCGGTGAAGGTGGCGGTGCTGCCGTTGTCGCGCAACGCCGACCTGTCGCCGAAGGCCCGCGACCTGAGTGTCGCGCTGCGCCGGCGCTGGGTGGTGGAGTTCGACGACTCGCAGGCGATCGGCCGCCGGTACCGCCGCCAGGACGAGATCGGTACGCCGTACTGCGTCACGGTCGATTTCGGCACGCTCGCCGACGACGCGGTGACGGTCCGCGACCGGGACACCATGGCCCAGCAACGGGTCGCGTTGGACCAGGTCGAGCGCTACCTGCTGGAGCGGCTGCCCACCGGCTGACCGGGTGACCGGCCGGCCGGGTGCCGACCGACCGGCGGGCAGGGTGACCGGCCGGGTGCCGGCGTGCTGTCCCGGCCCGCGTGGAATCCTGGACGGCGTGTCCGTCACCCTGCCGCAGGCCGCCGCCCCCGTCCGAGCGCCGTTGCCGCTCGGCCCGTACCAGGTGTGGCCGCCGGTGGTGCTGGCGCCGATGGCCGGCATCACCAACGTCGCGTTCCGGCGGCTGTGCCGCGAGCAGGGCGGTGGGCTGTACGTCTGCGAGATGATCACTACGCAGGCGCTGGTGGAGCGCAACCCCAAGACCCTGCGCATGATCGCGTTCGCGCCCTCGGAGCGTCCCCGCAGCATCCAGCTGTACGGGGTCGACCCGCAGGTGACGGCGGCCGCCGTACGGATCGTCGTGGAGCGTGACCTGGCCGACCACATCGACCTGAACTTCGGCTGCCCGGTGCCGAAGGTGACCCGCCGTGGCGGCGGGGCCGCCCTGCCCTGGCGGCACCGGCTGTTCAGCCGGATCGTCACCGGTGCGGTGCGGGCGGCGGCCCCGGCCGGGGTGCCGGTGACGGTCAAGATGCGTAAGGGCATCGACGACGACCACCTGACGTACGTCGAGGCCGGACTGGCCGCCCAGGAGGCCGGGGTGGCGGCGGTGGCGCTGCACGGGCGGACCGCCGCCCAGCGCTACTCGGGTACCGCCGACTGGGACGCGATCGGCCGGCTCAAGCAGGAGCTGCAGGTGCCGGTGCTGGGCAACGGCGACATCTGGGAGGCCGACGACGCCCTGCGGATGGTGGCGCACACCGGTGTCGACGGGGTCGTGGTCGGTCGCGGCTGCCTGGGCCGGCCATGGTTGTTCGCCGACCTGTCGGCCGCGTTCGACGGCCGGCGCGACCGGGTGCTGCCGACCCTCGGTACGGTGGCCGCCACCATGCGTCGGCACGCCGAGCTGCTGGTCGACTGGTTCGCCACCGGGCGGACCGACAGCGCGGTCGCCGAGCGGGACGGCTGCACCGATTTCCGTAAGCACGTCGCCTGGTATCTGAAGGGTTTCCCGGTCGGCGGTGAGCTGCGTCGCGCCCTGGCGATGGTGTCGAGCCTGGCGGAGCTGGACGACCTGCTCGGCGAGCTCGACCCGGCGGAGCCGTTCCCGACCCATGCCCTCGGCCAACCACGGGGGCGGACGAACTCCCCGGGGAAGGTCTTCCTGCCTGCGGGCTGGCTGGCCAGCCGCGACGACGACACCGTGCCGGCCGGCGCCGAGCTGGCCGACTCCGGGGGCTGAGCCGGTCGGCGCACCGGGTGGTCCGGCACACACCACTGGTGTCCCATGACACCACGCCGTGCGCACTGTTGCGCATGGAAACGTTCCCAGGTGGGGCCGTGAGCAGCGCCGCAGGCTGGTGCTGTGCGGCTGGTCACCGACTACTGTCGGCCGACCGAGCCGGTCGCTTAACCTTCGCCCACCAATGGCCATTGGTGAACCATCGTTCAGTGTCGAACGGCTCATGGAGGCCAGGATGGCGGCAGCAGAGGAAACGGGTGGCGTGCGCCCATGCGCCCCCGCACAGCCCAGGTACGTCTACGACTTCACCGAGGGCGACCGGCAACAGCGGGACCTCCTCGGCGGGAAGGGGGCGAACCTGGCGGAGATGACCCGACTCGGCCTACCGGTCCCGCCCGGGTTCACCATCACCACCGAGGCGTGCCGGGCCTACCTCGATCGCGGTGTCGTCCCGGCGGACCTGCCGGGGCAGGTCTCGGCCGCGCTGCACCGGCTGGAGCAGCGCCGTGGCAAGCGCCTCGGTGACCCGGCCGATCCGCTGCTGGTGTCGGTGCGTTCCGGTGCGAAGTTCTCCATGCCGGGGATGATGGAGACGGTGCTCAATGTCGGGCTCAACGACGCGTGCGTGGCCGGGCTCGCCGCCCAGGCCGGCGACGAGCGGTTCGCCTGGGACTCCTACCGGCGGCTGATCCAGATGTTCGGCCGTACGGTCTGCCAGGTGCCGGCGGAGGAGTTCGACCAGGCGTTGGCGGCGGCGAAGCGGGCTGCCGGCACCGACGACGACCTCGGTCTGACCGCCCAGGACCTGCGCGGGCTGGTCCGCGAGTACCAGAAGATCTTCTTCGCGCACACCGGCCGTGACTTTCCACAGGACCCCCGCGAGCAGCTCGACCTGGCGGTCCAGGCGGTCTTCGACTCCTGGCATGCCGAGCGGGCGATCGTCTACCGGCGGCAGGAGCGGATCCCCGCCGACCTGGGCACCGCCGTCAACGTGGTGGCGATGGTCTTCGGCAACCTCGGCCCGGACTCGGGCACCGGCGTGGCCTTCACCCGGGACCCGGCCACCGGCAGCCAGGGCGTCTACGGCGACTACCTGGCCAACGCCCAGGGCGAGGACGTGGTCGCCGGCATCCGCAACACCCTGCCCCTGCAGGAGCTGGCCCGGCTCGATCCCAGGTCGTACGACGAGCTGCTCGCGATCATGGCCCGACTGGAGAACCACTACCGGGACCTGTGCGACATCGAGTTCACCATCGAACGCGGCACCCTGTGGATGCTGCAGACCCGGGTCGGCAAGCGGACGGCGGCGGCCGCGTTCGTCATCGCCAGCCAGCTCGTCGACGAAGGGATCATCGACCTGGACGAAGCGCTGCACCGGGTCAGTGGCGCGCAGTTGGCACAGCTGATGTTCCCCTGCTTCGACCTGTCCGGCGCGCCGGAGCCGATCGCCACCGGGGTCGGCGCCTCCCCAGGGGCCGCCGTCGGCACCGTCGTCTTCGACTCCGCCCGCGCGGTCGAGCTGGCCGGGCAGGGTGAGCAGGTGATCCTGGTGCGGCGGGAGACCAACCCGGACGACCTGCCGGGCATGATCGCCGCCCAGGGCATTCTGACCAGCCGGGGCGGCAAGACCAGCCACGCCGCTGTGGTGGCCCGGGGGATGGGCAAGACCTGTCTGTGTGGTGCCGACACCCTCGACGTGGATCAGACCGCCCGACGGTTCACCGTCGGCGACCACACCGTGGTCGAAGGTGACCTGGTGTCGATCGACGGCACCAGCGGCTGCCTCTACCTCGGTGCGGTGCCGGTACGCCCCTCCGAAGTGGTGCAGTACTTCGAAGGAACCGTCGATCCGGCGACCACCGACGATCCGCTGGTGCTCGCCGTACACCGGATCCTGTCGCATGCCGACACCCGGCGGCGGCTGGCGGTGCGCACGAACGCCGACACCGGTGCCGACGCGGCCCGGGCCCGGCGGTTCGGCGCCGAGGGGATCGGGCTGTGCCGCACTGAACACATGTTCCTCGGCGACCGGCGCGAACTGGTGGAACGGCTGATCCTGGCCCGGGACGAGACAACCCGGTCAGCGGCCCTGGCCGAGCTGCTGCCCCTGCAGCGGGCCGACTTCGTGGAGATCTTCCGGGAGATGGACGGGCTGCCGGTGACCGTCCGGCTGATCGACCCGCCGCTGCACGAGTTCCTGCCGTCGCTGGAGGACCTCGCGGTGTCGGTGGCGGTGGCGCACGCGCGGGGTCAGGACGCCGGCCGCGACGAGGCGCTGCTGGCGGCGGTCCGGCGGATGCACGAGCAGAACCCGATGCTCGGCCTGCGCGGAGTACGCCTCGGCCTGGTCATCCCGGGCCTGTTCGCGATGCAGGTCCGGGCGATCACCGAGGCCGCGGCGCAGTTGGCCGCCGCCGGGCGCGATCCCCGTCCGGAGATCATGGTGCCGCTGGTCGGCGCGGTGCAGGAGCTGGAGACGGTACGGGCGGAGGCCGACCGGATCATCTCCGAGGTACTGGGGGAGCAGTCGGTCGAGATCCTCATCGGGACGATGATCGAGGTGCCCCGGGCGGCGTTGACCGCCGGGCAGCTCGCCGGTGCCGCGCAGTTCTTCTCCTTCGGCACCAACGACCTGACCCAGATGGGATGGGGCTTCTCCCGCGACGACGTCGAGGGCGCCTTCTTCTGGCGCTATCTGGAGCTGGGCATCTTCGGTATCTCCCCGTTCGAGTCGATCGACCGCGACGGGGTGGGGCGGCTGGTACGGATCGCCGTCGAGGAGGGTCGGGCGGCCCGGCCCGGCCTGAAGATCGGGGTGTGCGGCGAGCACGGCGGGGATCCCGACTCGGTGCACTTCTTCCACGCGGCCGGGTTGGACTACGTCTCCTGTTCGCCGTTCCGGGTGCCGGTCGCCCGGCTGGAGGCCGGCCGGGCGACAGTGGAGGCGACCGGGTCGGACAGCCGCTGACCGGCGACGGTGGCCGGGTGCTCCCACGGATCGGCGAAGAGCACCCGGCCGCCGCCGTCGGCGGCGATAGAATCCGCCGCCGCCGACGGCGGCGGCCGGGGCAGTCAGAACCGGCGGCGCGGCAACGCGGGGTTGTACGGCAGGGTCGCCATCGGGGTGCGTACCGCCAACGGGGCCCGGTTGTCCAGGAAGTGGGGATCCGGGTCCGGGACGTTGGTCACCGGACGGGCCCGCAGCAGCTCGCCGACCTGATCGGCGACCTGGCGGGCGTGTCGGTGCAGCAGTTCCCGTTCGACCTGGGCGGCGGTGAGCACCGCGAGCAGCGCCCGGGTGCCGACGGCGTACAGCCCGACCTGGCCGTGGCTGCCCTGGATGAGGGTTTCCTGCAGGTCGCCGTGCCCGGCGGTGTCGGCGAACCGGCGGCCGAGCCCGAGGGTCGCGGCGGCGAGCGCCGCGATGCTGTCGGCGTCGGCGGCGTTGAGGTCGCGGGTGATCAGCAGGCCGTCCGCGCCGGCCAGTACGGAGCCGGTGACCTGCGGCAACCGGCGGCGCAGTCCGTGCAGCTCGGCGAGAATGGCGGTATCGGTATCCACCGGCGTCTCCTTCACTCGATCGTCCGGGTGGCCGGTCGCTGACCGGAGTGGGCCCGGGCCGGCGGATGCGCGGCGGGCCGGGCGGACAGCGACCGCGGTCGGCACGGCAGTCGGCGTCGATCGCGTGCCTCGCGACGGCGGGCGCAGGGTCGCGCCACCTTCGTCAGCGGGATGCCGGCGCACCTCGGTCGGTCGAACATCGACACTCGTTCGTGGTCCCATCGTCCAGTCGAGGTGGCGGTGACGTTGTGCTCCTGGCACGCTACCGCACGCGATGTGACTACGCAGGCCCGTAACCATCGGCAATCGGACAGCAACTGATACCTGATCGGCCATTGCGAACGATCTTCAGCTCGCTCCTGGTGTTTGTGCCGTCACCGCGTGCGGCCGCGCCACTCGCCGTACCGTAGGCGGCGTGAGCTGCGGCGCGACGCCCGAGAGCAGGAGGTGGCCGAGGTGGTCAGTCAGTGGGAGAACCTGGTGGTCGATGCCGACGACCCGCCCCGGCTCGCCCGGTGGTGGGCGCAGGCACTCGGCTACCAGATCGTGCACGAGGCAGCGGACGAGGTGGAGATTCGACAGTCGCCGGACCAGTTGCCCGGTGTGGTGTTCGTCCCGGTGCCGGAGCGCAAGCAACTGAAGAACCGGCTGCACATCGACCTGCGCGCGGCCGACCAGGCGGCCGAAGTGGAGCGGCTGGTGGACATGGGCGCCCGACGGGTCGACATCGACCAGGGCGACGTCTCCTGGATCGTGCTGACCGATCCGGAGGGCAACGAGTTCTGCGTACTCAGCGGACGCGGCTGAACCGACCCGTCCGGTGCGGCGCGCTTCGCCCGCCGGCCCCTGCCGGGGCCTGCCTGCTGGCCCGCTCCACCGCCGTGCGCAGCAGCAACAGGAACGTCCGGCCGTCCGGGCCGTCGCCGAAGCCGAGCCAGCACGACTCGGCGCGGCCATGGGCCTGCCATCGGGCGGTGACCAGCACCCCGTACGGCGTCGGCGCGGCGAGCGTCACTGCGGTGAGGCGCGTCGACCGGGCGTACCCCCGGTGCGGGCCGTCGCCGGCGGTGAGCAGATGCCGACCGAGCAGGACGTCGAGGCGGTGTCGTACCGCGCCGGTCGGCCGACCAGGCGACCCGCCGGGCTCGGTGGTGGCGGTCAGGCAGCAGGCACTCGCGCCGGCCAGCTCGCCCATGAGCTGGCCGGCGCAGTGCTCCTCGACGGCGTACCGCATCGGCGTCGGGACCTCGGTGATGTGCACGAGCCGGCTGGTACGGGCCGTCCACCCCTGGTCGACCACTCTGCGATTGTGAACCGACCCGGCAGGTGCCGAGGGGCCGACGTCAACATTGCGACACAAATACGTAATCATCCAGAAATCTTTACCTGCCGGTTCCAGTCGGTACCGGGCCGATAAGCTCCGGAAGGTGACCCCCTCACCCGTCCGTCCGGCATCCGGTGACCTCGACGACACCGACCGCTGGGTGCCCGAGCCGGTGAAGGACACCGGGTACGGGCGCAGCCCGTACGAACGGGACCGGGCCCGGGTGCTGCACAGTGCGGGGTTCCGTCGGCTGGCCGCCCGGACCCAGGTGCACCCCGCCGGAACCGGTGGTGCCGACGACGTCCCGCGGACCCGGCTCACCCACTCCCTGGAGGTCGCGCAGATCGCCCGTGAGATGGGCGCGCGGCTCGGCTGCGAGCCCGACGTGGTCGACGTCGCCGGCCTCGCGCACGACCTCGGCCACCCGCCGTTCGGGCACAACGGGGAGTGGGCGCTGCACGATCTGGCTGTCGACATCGGCGGATTCGAGGGCAACGCGCAGACGTTGCGGGTCCTGACCCGCCTGGAGGCCAAGGTGCTGGGTCCGGACGGTTCCTCGGCCGGGCTGAACCTCACCCGTGCCTCGCTCGACGCGACCTGCAAGTACCCCTGGCCACGTCGCGACGGCCAGCGCAAGTTCGGGCTGTACGCCGACGACGAGCCGGTCTTCGGCTGGCTGCGCGCCGGTGCCCCGGACCCGACGCGGCGCTGCCTGGAGGCCCAGGTGATGGACTGGGCCGACGACGTCGCCTACTCGGTGCACGACCTGGAGGACGGCATCCACGGCGGCTACATCGACCTCGGCCCGCTGATCGCCGACCGCGACGAACAGCATGCCCTCGCCGCCGACGTGGCCGCGGCCTACTCCACCGAATCCGTCGACGACCTGGCCGGGATCCTCGCCGAACTGCTGGCCCATCCGGCGCTGCGTCCGCTCGCCGGCTACGACGGCAGCCATCCGGCGCAAGCGGCGTTGAAGGGGATGACCAGCATTCTCACTGGAGCGTTCGTCGCGGCGGCGGTGTCGGCGACCCGGCAGCACGCCGGCCGTCTGCCGGTGCGGCGGTACGCGGCGGACCTGGTGGTTCCCCGGGTGGTGCGGGCCCGCTGCGCCCTGCTCAAAGGACTGGCGCTGCGGTACGTGATGCGCCGGCCCGGTGCCGAGGCAGGGTACCGCCGGCAGCGGGAGATCCTGGCCGAACTCGTCGAGGCGCTGACCGACCGGGCACCGGCCGGGCTGGACCCGGTGTTCGCGCCGCTGTGGGTCGCCGCGCCGGACGACCGGGCCCGGGCCCGGGTGATCATCGACCAGGTGGCGTCGTTGACCGACCCGGCGGCGGTCTCCTGGCACCGGCGGCTCACCGGCCGGCGGGTGTCTGATCCCGCGGCCTGACCGGACCGGCCGGGCTGACCGGTGCAGTGGGAGCAGCCGGTGCAGTGGGAGCAGCCGGAGCCGCGGGGGTGGCCGGAGTCGCGGGGGCTGCCGGTACGACCGGAGCCGTCGGATCGGCTGGAGCTACCGGTACAGGCGGGGGCCGGGCGGCCAGTGCCGGCCGCCGGTCGATGACCTGGCCCACCTCGCGGGCCGAGCGCGCCAACCGGCGGCGAAACACCGCCACGTGTGCGGCGAGGCAGCCGGCGAGGACCAGCGAGCCGAGCGTCGTGGCGGCCCACGCCGGGACCGCCCGGGCGACCAGCAGCCCGACGGTGGCCGCGAGCAGCGCGCTGTTGATCAGCCCGACTGTGCCCGCCAGGCTGACCAGGTCACGTGGCCAGCCTCGGCGGTACGGTTGCGCGGCGAACGGTCCCGAGTCGTCCAGGGTGGGCATCATGACGTACGGCGCCAGGTCGGGAGCCTGCCTGACGAGATAGGTGCGGATCGCGGTGGCGGCGACCGCGTACCGCCGGGCCCGGTCGTTGAACTCCAGCTGCCGGGCGAAGACCGCCAGCCCGAGCAGCAGGACGAGGCCGCCGAGTGCACCGACGGCGGCGGCGCGCCCGGTGGTCACCGTCGCTCCGCCGGCGGTGACCAGACCTGCGGAGACCGCGGTGGCGGCCGAGGCGACGCCGAGGAAGAACGTGAAGCGGGCGTTCGATTCCGTGTGCACCGCTCGCCTGGCCTCCTGCAACTGCGTGTACTCGGCCAGGGCGATGGTCAGCGCGGTCTCCGGTGGACGGGTCTGCTCGTCGGCCATGCGGATCGCCTCCTCGGCCAAGGAGGGTAGCGCTGCGGCGCACCCGGGCCGCTGCGCCCGTCGACGGGCTGCCGGCTCAGCTACCGGCGGCCCCGCCCTTTCGACCGGCCGGCCGGTCGGTCGGCTCAGCTGCCAGTCGGCGGCTGGACCGCGACGAGGTCGGCGGCCAACAGGGCCGACCACCAGTTCTCGACGTTGGACAGCGATCCGGAGATGATCCGCGGCTGTTCGCCCTCGGTCAGCAGGGTCAACGCGGAGCCGTCCGGCCAGGCGAGCACCCACCCGGCGATGTGCGGCAGCTCCTCCTCGGGGGCCAGATCGGCGTCCCGGGTGCGGTAGAGGGCGCACAGGCGGGGCGCGCCGTCGAGGGCGATCACGTCCAGGTGGTCGAGCGCGTTCGTCTCGGGCAGTAGCTGGGGCATGGGGGTGCCTCCTCCTTCGTGCTGGGAACCGGCAATGTAGACAAGACACAGTGAACCGTGAAGAAAGAGAAACAAGCCAGCGAACGGCTCACTAGGTACGACACAGACAGTATTGCTGTGGTCACAGGGAAGGACAAGGTCTGTTCTGCGGCGAGGCGTGGAAAATGCGTATTGACAGAAGCCTGCCTGGTCAGGGTGGGGTTCGTCGGCGTACGGCGGGTCCGCGCGCGGGCCTCGTGCCTTCTCGGGCACCCGCACGGCCCGTGATCGTCGTGGCAGGGCAGGATGTACCGGGAAGGGGGTGGCGCGGCGGCATGGCTGGTCGGATCCGGGACGAGGACATCACGCTCGTACGCGAGCGGACGTCGATCGCCGACATCATCTCGGAAAGCGTCACGCTCAAGTCGGCCGGCGGCGGCAACCTCAAAGGGCTCTGCCCGTTCCACGACGAGAAGACCCCGTCGTTCACCGTCGCGCCGGCCCGCAACGTTTACTTCTGCCACGGCTGCGGCAAGGGCGGCGACGCGATCACCTTCCTGATGGAGGCCGAGCACCTCAGCTTCGTCGAATCGGTGGAGCGCCTGGCGGCCCGCGCCGGCATCCAGCTGCGCTACATCGAGGCCGGGCCCGCCCCGGTCCGCCAGCAGTCCGGCCAGCGGCAGCGGCTGATCGCGGCGCATGCCGCCGCCGCGGAGTTCTACGCCGGCCAGTTGGCCGGCCCGGAGGCCCGACCGGCCCGGGAGTTCCTCGCCCGCCGCGGCTTCGACCGGGCCGCAGCACAACGGTACGGCTGTGGGTTCGCGCCGGACGCCTGGGACGAGCTGACCCGGCACCTGCGCCAGCAGGGTTACACCGCCCAGGAGCTGATCACCGCCGGCCTGGCCCGCCAGGCCCGGTCCGGGTCGCTGATCGACCGGTTCCGTCGCCGGCTGCTCTGGCCGATCCGTGACCTCGGCGGCGACGTCATCGGCTTCGGCGCCCGCAAGTTGTTCGACGACGACGACGGCCCCAAGTACCTCAACACCCCGGAAACCCCGATCTACAAGAAGTCCCACGTCCTCTACGGCATCGACCAGGCCAAACGGGAGATCGCCCGGCAGGGTCGGGCGGTCATCGTCGAGGGCTACACCGACGTGATGGCCTGCCACCTGGCCGGGGTGCCGACGGCGGTGGCGACCTGCGGTACCGCGTTCGGCGCGGATCACATCGGTGTGCTGCGTCGACTGCTGATGGACACCGACGGCATCGCCGGGGAGATCATCTTCACCTTCGACGGGGACGCCGCCGGGCAGAAGGCCGCGTTGCGCGCCTTCGAGGAGGACCAGCGGTTCGTCGGGCGCACCTTCATCGCGGTCAGCCCCGACAACATGGATCCGTGCGACCTGCGGCTGGCAAAGGGCGACCTCGCCGTACGGGACCTGGTCGCCCGCCGGGAGCCGCTGGTCGACTTCGCACTGCGCCAGGTGCTGCGCCGATTCGACCTGGACACCGTCGACGGCCGGGTGGAGGCGATGCGCCGGGCGGCGCCGCTGGTGGCCAAGCTGAAGGACCGCGACAAACGTCCGGAGTACGTCCGCAAGCTCGCCGGCGATCTCGGCATGGAGATCGAGCCGGTGCAGCGGGCCGTGCTCGCCGCCGGCGCGGCACCGCCGCCCCGTACCGCCGGCGGCCGGTCGGCGTCGGCACCGTCGGCACCACCCCGACCGGCCACCGAGCCCGACGACCCGCAGGTGCTGGTCGAGCGGGAGGCCCTGAAGCTCGGCCTGCAGGTGCCGGTGCTGGCCGGACCGATGTTCGACACCCTCGGCCCGGAGGTGTACCAGCATCCCGTCCACGCCGGGGTCCGCGCGGCGATGGCCACGGCCGGGGGCGCGGCCGTCGCAGTGACCGGCGCGGTCTGGATCGAACAGGTCCGCGACGCCTGCCCGGACCTGGCCGCCCGGGCGCTGGTCAGCGAACTCGCCGTCGAACCGCCACACGTCGACCGGGAGCCGGACCCGCACTACGTCTCGGTGACCCTGGCCCGGCTGCAGTGGGGCGCGGTCACCGCCCGGATCCGGGAGCTGAAGTCGAAGGTGCAGCGGATCAACCCGGTGGCGAACAAGGACGAGTACCTGAGCCTCGCCGGGGAACTGTTCTCCCTGGAGCAGCAGGCGCGGGCGCTGCGCGAACGAGCGGTGGGGGGACTGTAGTGGGCTGGGGCATGTTCCGCCGGTCGGCGCGGCTGCCGGCCGCACTGCGCCCGGCGCTGGCCCGCGACGAGCGGATCGTCGCCTGGGCGGCCACCGCCGACGACGAGGCGCTGGTGGTCACCAACCTGGGAATGTGGCTGCCGGGTCGGGACCGTCGGCTCGGTTGGCACCAGGTGCACAAGGCTGCCTGGTCGGGGCAGACCCTGGCCGTCACCCCGGCCGAGGTCACCGGCGAGCGGGACGGGTACGAGATCGTCGCCGACGAGCCGACCGTCACCGTCGAGCTGCCCGACCCCGGGGAGGTGCCGAACCAGGTCCGGGCCCGGGTGACCCGCTCGGTCGGCTACACCGCGCACCAGCGGCTCGACGGCGGCGGGCTGCGGGTGGTGGCCCGGCGGGTGCCTGGTGTCGACGGGTTGACCTGGACCGTCCGGTACGACCCCGGCACCGACCCCGACGCCCTGACCGCCGAGACCGCCGACCTGGTCGCCGCGGCCCGGGCCAGTGTCGAGGTGGAGCCGTAGTCGACCGTCGCGGTGGGCGGCGCGGCACCGGCTGCCGGCCGGTCAGCTGGCGGTGAAGACGTGGTCGCTGGCCATCCGGGTGGCCCCGATCAGCCCGGCCTGGTCGCCCAGCTCGGACAACACGATCGGCATGTCGCCGGTGGCCAGCGGCAGTGAACTGCGGTAGACCACGCTGCGGATCTCGGCCAGCAGCGCGTGCCCCATGCCGGCCAACCCGCCGCCGATGACCACCATGCCGGGGTTGAAGAAGCTCACCAGCCGGGCCAGCACCTGGCCGACCCGTCGGCCACCGTCGCGGACCATCCCGATCGCGACCGGGTCGCCGGCGGCGGCGGCCTGGGTGACGTCCAGGGCGGTCAGGGTGCCGATCCGGGCCAGCTGCTCGGCGAGCTGATCGGAGCGGCCGGCCCGGGCGGCGGCGACCGCGTCGCGGGTGAGCGCCGCCCCACCGAAGTACGCCTCCAGGCAACCGACGTTGCCGCACAGGCACTGGGGGCCGTTCTCGTCGACCGCGGTGTGGCCGATGTCCCCGGCGCAGCCGTTGGCGCCCCGGTACACGTCTCCGGCGACGACGATGCCGGCGCCGATTCCCACTCCGATCTTGACGAACAGAAAGTCGTCGAAGGATCGCGCGATGCCGGAGTGCTTCTCCCCGAGCGCCATGATGTTCACGTCGTTGTCGACCAGAACCGGGCAGCCGAGTTCGGTGCTGAACATCTCCCGTACCGGGAACCGGTGCCAGCCGGGCATGAACGGGGGCGACACGGGCACCCCTTCGTGGAAGCTGACCGGGCCAGGGATGCCGATTCCGGCACCGGTGAACCGGGTGGTGCCGGAATCGGCGGCCAGCTTGGTGACCAGCTCCAACGCCTGCGCGATCACCGCGGTCGGCCCCTGCCGCAGCTCGGTCCGCTGGGTCCGCCGCGCGACCACCTGCAGCTCGCCGTCGGTGAGCGCCACGTCGAGGCTGCTGACCCCGATGTCGACACTGAGGAACCGGGTGGCGGCGGCGATCCGGATGATCGACGAGGGCCGACCGCCGCGCGAGGCGGCCGGGCCGGCGGTCTCCACCAATCCCCGCTCGATCAGCCGGTCGAGCTCGGTGGCCACCTTGGACCGGGACAGGCCGACGGCGTCGCCCAGCTCGGCGCGCGACCGTGGACCGTCCCGGAGCAGGCGCAGGATCTGCGCCTGGTGGGTGTTCTCCGGCCACACTCCCAACACGTTGGTCATCGTCCTTTACCTGGAGCCGGCGCACGGCGTCGTCCGACGTGGAGGGCCGGTGGTCACGCGGGCGAAGCGAACCGGCGTGGGCAGGGACCGTGTGGGACATCCGCTCACACGCTGACAGGAGTAACGTGTCAGGATCGCAAACTTAGTGCATCAGTGCTCAAACTTCAAGACTTTCTTGGCGTACTTTGTCCTCGATCCGACAAAAGATCGACGGTCGGTGAAACTCGCTGGCGTCGATGTCGGGGTGGCGCGGTAGCGTCTCGGTGTGACGCAACGGGGTAGCGGACCACTCATCCACGCGCGCGGACTGGTCAAGCGTTTCGGCGGGTTCACCGCCGTCGCCGGCATCGACGTCGACGTCGCACCAGGCGAGGCCTTCGGGTTCCTCGGACCCAACGGTGCGGGCAAGAGCTCCACCATGCGGATGGTGGGCTGCGTCTCGCCGCCCACCGAAGGCACGTTGCGGATCCTCGGCCTGGACCCGGGCCGCGACGGTCCGGCGATCCGGGCCCGGCTCGGCGTCTGTCCACAGCTGGACAACCTCGACCAGGAGCTGACCGTCCGGGAGAACCTGGTCACCTACGCCCGGTACTTCCGCATCCCGCGCGCCGTCGCTCGTCGGCGCGCCGACGACCTGCTCGACTTCGTCCAACTGCGGGAACGGGCCGACAGCAAGGTCGAACCTCTCTCCGGCGGCATGAAGCGCCGGCTCACCATCGCCAGAGCCCTGGTCAACGAGCCGGACATCGTCCTGCTCGACGAGCCCACGACCGGGCTCGACCCGCAGGCCCGGCACCTGGTCTGGGAGCGACTGTTCCGCCTCAAGCAACGCGGCGTGACGCTGGTGCTGACCACCCACTACATGGACGAGGCCGAGCAACTCTGCGACCGGCTCGTGGTGATGGACGGCGGCCGCATCGTCGCCGAAGGTTCCCCGCGCGACCTGATCACCCGCTACTCCACCCGCGAGGTGGTCGAGCTGAGGTTCCCCACCGCCGACCAGGCCGACTTCGCCGGCAAGCTGGACGGCGTCGCCGAGCGGGTCGAGGTGCTGCCGGACCGGATCCTGCTGTACGCCGGCGACGGCGACGCCGCGCTGAGCCAGGTGCACGCCCGGGGCCTCAGCCCGACCAGCGCCCTGATCCGCCGCAGCAGCCTGGAGGACGTGTTCCTGCATCTGACCGGCCGGACCCTGGTCGACTAGACTCCACGTTCGCATGATCACGCAGACCGAGCGACTCGCGCTCCGCCGGTTCACCGCCGAGGATCTGCCGCTCCTCGTCGAGCTGGACAGCGACCCGGCGGTGATGCGCTACCTCACCGGAGGCAAACCCACCCCGGCGGAGACCGTCCGCCGTGAGGTCCTGCCGGCGATCCTCCGCGACTATTTGCGCTTTCCCGACTTCGGTAAGTGGGCCGCCACCGAGCGGGCCAGCGGCGCCTTCGTCGGCTGGTTCGCGTTGAAACCGGTCGGCACCGGCACCGCCGCGGTCGGCACCCGGTCGCTGCCGCTGCCGGTCGTCGAGGTCGAGCTCGGCTACCGGCTGCGTCGGGCGTACTGGGGTCGCGGATACGGCTCGGAAGGGGCCCGGGAACTGCTCCGGCTGGCCTTCGCGCAACCCACCGTCGAGCGGGTGTTCGCACAGACGATGGCGGTCAACATCGCGTCCCGGCGGGTGATGGAGGCCGTCGGGATGCGCCTGGCCCGGTGCCTGCACCTGCAGTGGGACGATCCGATCGACGGCACCGAGCACGGCGAGGTCGAGTACGAGATGCGCCGCGCCGACTGGCCCGCCGCCCTACGCGCCACCCGGCCGTTGGACCCGCCCCGGCAGGCATGACGCCACTGGTGCCGGGGCCACGCCTCCAGCGAGGCTGAGGACATGAGCACCAACGGCGTACCGGACGACTCCACCGGCGCGACGCCGACCGACGACGACCTGCTGGCCTGTGTCGGCGCCGCCGTCGCGGCCCCGTCGCTGCACAACAGCCAGCCGTGGCGATTCCGGCTCATCGACCACGCTGGTGGTGTCGACCTGTTCGCCGACCGTCACCGACAACTCGAGGTGATCGACCCCAGCGGTCGGGAACTGCTGATCAGCGTCGGGGCCGCGCTGTTCAACCTGCGGATCGCCCTGCGGCACCGTGGCTGGCTGCCGCACACCGACCTGTTCCCCGATCCGCAACAGCCGGACCTGGTCGCCCGGGTGACCCCCGGCACCGCCGGTGTCCCGACCGCCGGGGTCGTGGCGCTGGCCGAGGCGGTCGGCCGGCGGCACACCAACCGGTGGCCGTTCACCTCGGCGGCTGTGCCGAAGGACGTCCTCGAGTCGTTGTGCCAGGCGGCCGGGCACGAGGGCGCCGAGCTCGCGGTCGCCTCCGCCGTCGCCCGCAACGCCATCGTCAGCCTGGCCCGGTCGGCGCAGCAGCGCCACCGCGAGGACGGGGCCTACCTGGCCGAACTCGCCCAGTGGACCGCGCCGCGTCGGGGCCGCCGGGAAGGCGTACCGCGTGCCGCGATCGGCCCCTGGGACGCGTTGGAGACGCTGCCGATGCGTGATTTCGGGCTGGTCACGCCGCGTTGGAACCGGCCCGCCGAACGGTTCGAGCCGTTCCCCACCATCCTGGTGCTCAGCACCGACGGCGACACCCCCCGGCACTGGGTCGCCGCCGGCCAGGCGTTGCAGCGGGTCCTGCTGCTGGCCACCGTCCACCATCTGGCGACCACCCCGATCAGCCAACCGCTGGAGATCCCCGCCATCCGCGAGCTGCTGGCCGACCGCCGACGCGGCAAGGTGGCGCAGCTGATCGTACGGGTGGGTTACGGTCCGCCGGCTGCGGCGACTCCCCGCCGGCCGGTGGCGCAGATGCTGGTCCGCGACTGACCGCCGGGTCCGTGGCTGGCCGGCGCGCGGGCGCAAAATCGGGTGAACCACCGGCGGGGCGCGCAGTACAGTCAGACGGCTTTGTCGTACGCGGCTGATAGAACCGTGACGGATCGCCGGCCGGGGGGAGTGCGGGATGTCGTCGAGCGGTGCCGACCACGGCGACGTCGTGCCGACGGCCCTCTCGCGGGCGCCCCGTGGCCTCGGCCCGGCGATGACCGTGCTGGAGTTCCACCTGACCGGCTACCGCCGGACCTGGCGGTCGTCGGTCTTCTCGTCGTTCCTGCTGCCGCTGCTGACGGTGCTCAGTTTCGGCGTCGGCGTCGGGGCCTACGTCGACGGCGGCGTCAACGGGTTCAGCTACCTCGACTGGATGGTGCCGGGGCTGATCGCCTCCACCGCGCTGCAGGTGGCGATCGGCGAGTCGTCCTGGCCGGTGCTCGGCGGCTTCACCTGGCACAAGATCTACTTCTCGCAGATCGCCGCGCCGCTGCGGATCGGCGACATGGTCGGCGGCCTGCTCGCCTTCGTGCTGCTGCGGGCACTGGCCAGCAGCGTGGCGTTCCTGATCGTCGCCGGGGCCTTCGGCGCGCTGCACTCGGGCTGGGCGATCGCGACGCTGCCGGTCGCGCTGCTGCTGGCCGCCGGGGTGTCCCTGCCGGTGGTCGCCTTCGCGGCGAGCATCACCAGCGACAGCTACCTGGCGATCCTGTTCCGGTTCGCCGTCATCCCGATGACCCTGTTCGCCGGGGTGTTCTTCCCGGTGGAGTCGCTGCCGGCGGTGGTGCGCCCACTGGCGTACCTGTCGCCGTTGTGGCACGGCGTGGACCTGTGCCGTGCGGCGTCGTTGGGTGTCGCGCCCGCCTGGTCGGTGTCGGGTCACCTGGCGTACCTCGCGCTCTGGGTGGCGGTCGGCTGGTGGCTGGCCACCAGCCGGTTCCGTAAGCGTCTGATCCATTAGCGGGAGGCAACGGTGGTGACCCTCGTCCTGCCGCGGTTGCTCGGCGTCGGCGACTCCGCCCGTCGGGCCGCGTCGGTGATGGAGCGCAACGCGGCGGCGCTGAAGTCGGCGTACTGGGTGGTGATGGTCTCCGGGCTGCTGGAGCCGGTGTTGTACCTGTTCTCCATCGGCGTCGGGGTCGGCCGGCTGATCGGCGACATCACCGTGCCGGGCAGCGGTCTCGTGGTGGAGTACGCCGCGTTCGTCGCGCCGGCGATGCTCGCCGCCTCGGCGATGTCCGGCGCGCTGTCGGAGACCACCTTCAACTTCTACGGCAAGATGAAGTACGTCAAGCTCTACGACGGCATCCTGGCCACGCCGGTGCGCCCGACCGAGCTGGCGTTCGGCGAGCTGGGCTGGGCGATGGCCCGGGGCAGCATCTATTCGGCGGCCTTCCTGGTGGTGATGACCACGATGGGTCTGACGACGGTGCCCCGGGCGCTGCTGGCCTTCCCCGCCGCGATCCTGGTCGGGTTCGCCTTCGGTGGCCTGGGCATGGCGTTGTCCACGTACATGCGGTCCTGGCAGGACTTCGACCTGATGGGGTCGGCCCAGTTCGCGGTCTTTCTCTTCTCGGGGACGTTCGTGCCGGCCGAGTCGTATCCGGCGGTGCTGCGCTGGCTGATCGAGCTGACCCCGCTGTACCGGTCGGTCGACCTGATCCGGGCGATCACCGTCGACACCGTCGGCTGGGTGCAACTGCTCGATGTCGGCTACCTCGTCGTGGTGACCGTTATCGGACTGACCATCGCCGGCCGCCGGGTCGGCCGGTTGCTCTGCGCATAGGAGCCGTCGGACAGGGTCGCACCCTTATGCTGACAGCTGTCGATCAACTGCCCTGAGGTGCGCATACTTCTGGCTGGTCGAGGACAAAGACATCGCCAGTTCATCGGAAAGTTTGGTTCGTCGGGGTCTTTCTTTCCGCTGGCCTCTGGGGTTACTGTCTGCCCCAGACGTAACACCAGCGACACAGCGCCGTAAACGCCAGGTCGCGACCAGGGGTCCATCGGACCCAGGCTGCTTCGCCAGGGGCGTGGCGGAGGCAGCTGTGGTGGGGGTCGGCGTCGCGTCAGCGGCATCGACCCCCACCACCAACCCCCAACCATCCCGCCCCGGGGTCGAACGTTTCGGCGGCGTACGGCTCCGTACACCCCGACCCTCCTTACTCGTCATCAGGTGGCTCAGTGAGCCGCCCCAGAAAGGTGGACAAGAATGGACGAGGTGCTACGCCGTAACGGTGAACTCACCGCCCCCAACCCCGCACTCACCCGTCGCAAGATCCTGGCCGCCTCGGCCGGCGCGGCGGCGGTGCTCGGCGCGGCGGGCCTGCCCGTACTGCAGACCAACCGGCCGGCCCGGGCCGCCGGTGGCTGGTCCGTCGACCCGCTGATCCCGGAGCAGAACCGCGGCATCATCCTGTACGCGGTGCGCGACCGGATCGGCGCCGCACCGGACGACAGCGGTGTGCCGTACGGCTTCGAGCGGGTCCTGGCCCGACTGGCCGAGATGGGCTACAAGGAGATCGAGTTCGCCGGCTACAACCAGCACACCTCGATCCTCGGCCGGCAGATCACGCCGACCGAGATCCGCAAGATCCTGGACGACAACGGCCTGGTCGCCAACGGCTGCCACGTCCAGATCCGGCCGGACACGTTCCAGCAGCAGTTGGACATCGCCGAAGAGCTCGGCATGAAGAACATCGGCACCGGCAGCGACCCGACCAACAGCCCGTACCAGGCAGACTGGGACGCGGCCGCCGAGGTGTGGAACGAGCTTGGCCGGCAGGCCAAGGAACGCAAGATGCGGCTCTACACGCACAACCACGACTCCGCGTACAACTTCCTGCTCGACTCCGGGCCGCTGGACGACCAGGGCCGGCCGACCCGCTCCTCGGGTACCCGCAAGCTCGAGTACTTCATGGCCAAGACCGAGGCCCAGTACGTCTACTTCGAGATGGACATCTACTGGGGCTACGTCGCCCGGCACAAGCACCACACCTTCACCAACTCGGCCGGGCAGCAGCGCACCCGGGTCTTCGACCCGCTGCTGACCGTCGCCCGCCGCCCCCGGCGGTTCCCGCTGTTCCACGCCAAGGACGGCAACAAGAACGTCGACCTGGCCAACGGGTACGAGATGACGCCGCTGGGCGACGGCGACATCAACTTCCAGCAGTTCTTCCAGACCATCGGGCACTACGACTTCCACCACGCCAACTGGGAGCAGGACACCGCTCCCGGCGGTTCCGCGAACCCGGGCCAGTCGCTGGCCTTCGCGGAGCGTAGCTACCAGCACATGGCGGAACTGACCGTCTACAGCCAGACCGCAGAGTGATCCGGCGGGTGCCGGGGCCGCTCGCCCCGGTGCCCGCCAGTCGGTCCGTACGGCATCACGGCGCCGTACGGCCGCGATCCGGCCGCCGCCGTTTCCGACGGCGGCGGCCGGCCCCCGCTTCCGCTCGGCCCCCGCTTCCGCGTCTGTGGTGGTGGGACGCGGGCGGATTCGCCCCCTGTCCCGTCCCGGACGCCACACCGTGCCCGGTGCCGGTCTGCCCGCAGACGACGGCACCAACGGTGCTGCCACCCGCTGTCCGGGCTCTTTTCGTGCCCGGTTCTGGGTGGGTTGTCCCAGCTCAGGCCACTTTTTCGTGCCGCTGCCACGAACTTCTGTCACGATCAGAAAAAGTTCTGCATCGGTAGATCAAAGCTCTGGACACGAGGGTGAGAAGACTCTTAGTGTTTCGAGCACGACACGCCGAGGTCGCATCGGCGTTAACCCACTGTCGGAGGTGGACCCCTTGCGTACGGCGGATCCCCTGCACCTCCAGCTGTTGCGCCTGTTGCGGGACAACGGCCCGGTCTCCCGTGCCGAACTCGCCGACCAGCTGCAGATTCCCCGCCCGCGTCTGCTGTCCGAGCTGGAGCGGCTGGTCGCCACCGGCTTCGTCACCGAGGCCGGGATGGCTGCCTCGCGGGGCGGCCGCCGCTCGACCCTGGTGGAACTCAACCCGAACCTGCGCTTCGCCGCCGTCGACCTGGGCGCCAGCTCGGTCGACGTGGAGATCACCAACGGACGGCTGGAACCGGTCGCGGCGTACACCGAGGCGGCCGACATTCGCCAGGGCCCGAAGGTGATCCTGCACCGGATCAACGAGCTGCTGGCCAAGGCCCGTGTCGAAGGCGTCCACGATCGACTCGACGCGATCGGCATCGGGGTGCCCGGGCCGGTCAGCTACCGCGACGGCGTCCCGGTGTCCCCACCGATCATGCCGGGTTGGGACCGCTTCCCGGTCCGCGAGCTGCTCACCCGGGAGCACGGCTGCCCGGCGGTGGTCGACAACGACGTCAACATCATGGCGATCGGGGAGCGGCACGGCGGTGTCGCCCACTCGGTCGACGACTTCCTCTTCGTCAAGCTGGGCACCGGCGTCGGGTGCGGCATCTACCTCTCCGGCGAGGTCTACCGGGGCATCGACGGCTGCGCCGGCGACATCGGCCACATCCAGGTCGACCCGCAGGGGCCGATGTGCACCTGCGGCAACGTCGGCTGTCTGGAGGCGCTGTTCAGTGGCGCCGCGCTGGGCAAGGAGGCGGCGGTCGCCGCCCGCGCCGGCACCTCGCCGGCGCTGGCCGAACGGCTCACCCAGCGGTCCGAACTCACCGCCCGCGACGTAGCGGAGTGCGCAATGGAGGGCGACGTGACCTGCATCCGTCTGATCCGCGACGGGGGACGGCGCCTCGGCGGCGTCCTCGCCGGCCTGGTCAGTTTCGCCAACCCGTCGATGATCGTGATCGGCGGCGGGCTGGCCCACCTCGGGCACATCCTGCTCGCCGAGATCCGCAGCGTCGTCTACCGGCGGTCGCTGCCGCTGGCCACCGGCAACCTGCCGGTGGTCCTGTCCGAGCTGGGTGCGCGCGCCGGGGTCACCGGTGCCGCCGTACTCGCCAGCAACGTCGCCTTCGAGCAGGCGTCGTGAGCGCCGTCGAGCCCGTCGACGGGCAGCCGACCGACGCCGCACCGGACACCTCGGACGCCACCGTCGCCACCCCGGCGGTCCAGGCCGGCGGCGAGGTGGTCCTGCGGCTGACCGACGTCGTGAAGACCTTCCCGGGCGTACGGGCCCTCGACGGGGTCCAACTGGAGGTCCGGGCCGGCGAGGTGCACTGCCTGCTCGGCCAGAACGGTGCCGGCAAGTCCACTCTGATCAAGGTCCTGGCGGGGGTGCACCGCCCCGATTCCGGTCGGGTCGAGTGGCAGGGCCAGCCGGTCCGCTTCGCCAACCCGCAGGCGGCGATGCGGGCCGGGATCGCCACCATCTACCAGGAACTCGACCTGGTCGACGACCTGTCGGTGGCGGAGAACGTCTTCCTCGGCCACGAGCCGCGGACCGCCGGGTTCGTCCGCCGTGGTCAGATGGTCCGGCGTACCCGGGAGATCCTCGACCGGCTCGGGCACGGCGAGATTCCGCCCCGGCGGATGGTCCGGTCGCTGCCGGCCGCCGGCAAACAGGTGGTCAGCATGGCACGGGCGCTGTCGCACGAGGCCAAGTTGATCATCATGGACGAGCCGAGCGCGGTACTGGCCCACGACGAGGTCGACAACCTGTTCCGGATCATCCGGGAACTCACCGCCCAGGGGATCGCGGTCATCTACATCTCGCACCGGCTGGAGGAGATCCGCGAGATCGGCGATCGGGTCACCGTCCTCAAGGACGGCCGGACCACCGCGCAGAACCTCCCGGCGCAGAGCACCCCGACCCGTGAGCTGGTCAGCCGGATGACCGGCCGGTCCATCGAGTACGTCTTCCCGCAGCGCGAGCCCAACTCACACGGTGAGCAGCTGCTGGAGGTCACCGGCCTGAGCCGGGCGGGGGAGTTCCAGGACGTGTCGCTGACCGTCCGGCGCGGTGAGATCGTCGGTATCGCGGGGCTGGTCGGTTCCGGTCGGTCCGAGCTGCTCGAAACGATCTTCGGAGCGCGTACCGCACAGGCCGGGACCGTCCGGATGGCCGGCCGGGCGGTCCGGCCCGGCAGCGTCGGCGCGGCCGTACGGGCCGGCATGGGCATGGCACCGGAGGAGCGCAAGAGTCAGGCGCTGCTGCTCGGTGAACCGATCTTCCGCAACATGACCCTGGCGACGTTCGCGCAGCTGTCCCGGGTCGGTTTCACCGACTCCGGGCGGGAGGTCGCCGAGGCCGAGCGGATCGCCGCGTCGCTGGAACTGCGGCCCCCGGGGGTGCACCGGCCGGTGCGGCAACTCTCCGGCGGCAACCAGCAGAAAGTGGTGGTCGGCCGGTGGCTGCTCGGCGACACCCGGCTGCTGCTGCTCGACGAGCCGACCCGGGGCGTCGACGTCGGTGCCCGCGCCGAGCTGTACCAGGTCATCCACGACCTGGCCGCGCGTGGTGTCGGGGTACTGCTGGTCTCCAGTGAGGTACCGGAGGTGCTCGGGCTGGCCGATCGGGTGCTGGTGATGCGGGAAGGTCGCGTCATCCGCGAGGCACCGGCCGGCGAGATCGATGAAGAGACCGTGCTCGACCTCGTCATGGCGGGGTCGTTGATGGAAGGCGCCGCGGCGTGACCGGGCGACCCGACCAGTTGGCCAGCGGCCAGCCGGTGAGCGAAGGAGTAGGACTGTGACCGCGGACGAGGCCACGGCAACCGTACCCGGTAAGGAGAAGCCGGCAGCGTCGCCGGCGCACGGCACGGACGCGCCACCCCGGCAGAGCTGGTGGCGCTCGGACGCCAGCGAGTACGCCCGACGCAACCTTTGGCTGGTCGGAGTCCTCGTCGTGCTGGTCGTCATCGGTGCCGTCACACGACCCGATCTTTACAGCGACCCGACCTGGGTCCGCAACAACGTCTTCACCATCCTGCAGCAGGCCTCCGCGATCGGCGTGGTCACCGTCGGCATGACGTTCGTGATCATCTCCGGCGGTATCGATCTGTCGGTCGGGGCGATCATGGCGTTGGCCGGCGTGTGGGCCACCACCGTCGCCACCCAGAGCTACGGGCCCGGCGGGATGATATTCACCGCCGTGACCGTCGGACTCTGCGTCGGCCTGGTCAACGGGATCCTGATCTCGTACGGCCGGCTGGTGGCCTTCATCGCCACCCTGGCCATGATGGTCGCCGCCCGAGGTCTGGCCGCACTCATCTCCGGCAAGCAGACGCAGGTCTCCACCTCGACGGTGATCAACGGCATGGCCACCGAGCGGATTCTCGGCATCCCACTGCTGGTGATCATCCTCGCGGCAGTGGTCGCCGCCGGCTGGGTGCTACTCAACCGCACCACCTTCGGTCGCCGGACGGTCGCCGTCGGCGGCAACCCCGAGGCGGCGCGGCTCGCCGGGATCAACGTCCGCCTGCACACGCTGATGATCTACGGGCTGTCCGGGCTGTGCTGCGGCATCGGGGCGATCATGCTGACCGCTCAGGCCAACTCGGCCCAGGCCGCGATGGCCAACCTGTACGAGCTCGACGCGATCGCCGCGGCGATCATCGGCGGCACGCTGCTCAGCGGTGGCCGCGGCACCATCATCGGCGCCCTGTTCGGGGTGCTGGTCTTCTCCACCATCACCAACCTGTTCGCCATCAACGGCCTCTCCACCGAATCCCAGAACATGATCAAGGGCGGGATCATCGTGGCGGCCGTGCTCATCCAGCAGTTCCGGTTCAACTCGCTCAGTCAGTTGTTGACCCGAAAAGTGGCCTGACCCTGCCCGGGTAACGCCACCTTCCGATCCACCACCGAACACGGTGACCGTCGCCTGTGACGGCCGCCGGGATCCGCACACCCCGATAACCCCTCCACCTTCCGATCCAGGAGGTCGTCATGACCGCTCTGTCCCGCCGGGCACTGTTCGGCGCCCGCGGCGCCGCCGACGCGTCACGTCGCCGGCTGCTCATCGGCGGTGCCGCCGTCGGCGCCGGCGTGCTGCTGACCGCGTGCACCAGCAACGAGGCCGCGCCGACCAACACCCAGACCCAGGCCGCCAACCAGGGCAACCCCAACTCCGAACCCGGTGAGACGGTCACCATCGGCTTCTCCGCGCCAGCGGCCGACCACGGCTGGCTCGCGGCGATCACCAACAACGCCCGGGCCCAGGCCGAGGCGTACTCCGACGTGGAGTTCCTCACGGTCGAAGCCGGCGCCGACGCCGCCGCGCAGCGGGCCGCGCTGGACACCCTCATCTCGCAGAGCCCCGACGTCATCGTCATGCTGCCGCACGACGGTGCCGAACTCACCGCGAGTGGTCTGCAGGCCATGGAGGCCGGTATCCCGGTGGTCAACCTGGACCGGGCGTTCACCCAGGCGCTGGCCTACCGCACCCAGATCAAGGGCGACAACTACGGCATGGGTGTCTCGGCCGGCAACTACATCGCCGCGCAGATGCAGGCAAAGGGGATCTCGAACCCGGTGATCGCGGAGATCGCCGGCATCGACTCGCTGGAGCTGACCCAGGAGCGCTCGACCGGTTTCCGGGAGGCCCTCGAGGTGCACGGGTTCACCATCGCCAACCGGCGGGCGGCCGAGTTCACCGCCGACTCCGGCCAGCGTGAGGCGGCCAACCTGCTGCAGGCGCTGCCGAAGATCGACGCCATCTGGAACCACGACGACGACCAGGGCATCGGCGTGCTGGCCGCGATCAGCCAGGCGAACCGGTCGGAGTTCATCATGGTCGGTGGTGCCGGCTCGCGGGCCGCCATGGAGGCGATCCAGGCGGACAACACCGTGCTGAAGGCGACCGTCACCTACAGCCCGTCGATGGCTTCCTCGGCGATCTCCCTGGCCCGGCTCATCGCGCAGGGCAAGGGCATGTCCGACCTGGTCGAACTGCAGGTGCCCAAGGAGATCATCCTGGCCTCGGAGACCATCACCAAGGAGAACGCGAGCGAGTACCTGCCGCTCGGGTTCTGACCTTTTCGGGGAGGCTTACCTTGTCCGCTCAACACAACGAACTGCGGGTCGGTATGGTCGGCTACGCGTTCATGGGTGCCGCGCACTCACAGGCCTGGCGAACCGTGAACCGCGTCTACGACCTGCCGCTGCGGGTCCGGATGGCCGCGGTGTGCGGCCGCGACGAGTCCCAGGTGGCCGCTGCCGCCGACCGGCTCGGCTGGCAGTCGCACACCACCGACTGGCGGGAGCTGGTCGCCCGGGACGACATCGACGTCATCGACATCTGTACGCCCGGGGACAGCCACGCCGAGATCGCGATCGCCGCCCTGGCCGCGGGCAAGCACGTGCTGTGTGAGAAGCCGCTGGCCAACACGGTGGCGGAGGCGCAGCAGATGGCCGAGGCCGCCCGGGCGGCCCAGGCCGACGGTGTCCGGTCGATGTGCGGGTTCAACTACCGGCGGGTTCCGGCGGTGGCGCTGATGCGCCAACTCGTCGCCGCCGGCCGGATCGGCACGATCCGCCACGTGCGCGCCGTGTACCTGCAGGACTGGATCGTCGACCCGGACTTCCCGCTGGTCTGGCGGTTGCGCAAGGACAAGGCGGGTTCCGGGGCACTGGGCGACATCGGGGCGCACATCATCGACGCCACCCAGTTCGTCACCGGTCAGCGGATCACCCGGCTGAACGGGCTGACCGAGACGTTCGTCACCGAGCGGCCGCTGCCGGCCGGCTCCAGCGGGCTGACCGCTGCGGCCGGCGGCGGCGCCGACGGTGCCGCACCGGCCACCGGCGCGGTCACCGTCGACGACGCCGCGCTGTTCATGGCCCGGCTCGACGGTGGTGCGATCGCCAGCTACGAGGCGACGCGGTTCGCCACCGGACGTAAGAACGGGCTGCGGATCGAGATCAACGGCTCGCTCGGGTCGGTCGCGTTCGACTTCGAGCGGATGAACGAGCTGGAGTTCTACGACGCCACGCGGCCCTCCGCCGAGCAGGGCTTCAACCGGATCATCGTGACCGAACCGGAGCACCCGTACCTGTCCGCCTGGTGGCCGCCCGGCCACGGCATCGGGTACGAGCACTCCTTCACCCACCAGGCTCGCGACTTCGTCGAGGCGGTGGCCGCCGGGGACGACCCGGCACCGTCGTTCACCGACGCACTGCAGGTCCAGCAGGTGCTGGACGCGGTGGAACGCTCCGCCGGTCTCGGCGAATGGGTCGCCGTGGAGTCGGCTTTCTCCACGGCCCCCTCCTGAGCGGGATCGAAGCGGCCTGAGCACCAAGCTCCTCGTCCCGTGGGCGAGGGTCACCCGGCGCGGTTGCGCCCCGCGTCGGGTGATCCGCGGGTACGAGGACGGTCCGTCCGGCGTGACCGGATCGGGATTCCCCGGTCACGCCGGACGGCCAGCACGGCGTACGCAACAGACTCTGGCGGACGTGGCACCGCGCCAGGGGTGAGGCACCAACCGTAACTGTCCGTCCACAACGGAATTAGTGCCCCCCGGTGAGGCCTTGCCTCCCGAACCCCCGGAGGAACGACAGATGAACAGATCCACCCGGCGATGGCTTGCCGTCGCCGCGGGCGCGGCACTCACCGCGCCCATGATCGCCACCGCGCCAGCGGTCGCACACGACGGCCACGACCACGACGAGGGCTACCAGGTGCTGGTGTTCACCAACACCGAAGGGGTCGCCCACCCGTCCACCGCCAAGGGCGTCAACGCCATCCGCACCCTCGGCAACAACAACGGCTTCACCATCGACGTGTCGCGCAACAGCACCGTGTTCACTCCGGAGAACCTGGCGAACTACCGCGCCGTGGTCTTCCTGAACAACACCGGTGACGTGCTCGACGACCACCAGCAGGAAGCCTTCGAGGACTACGTCAAGGCCGGTAACGGCTACATCGGCGTACACGCCGCCGTCGACGCCGAACCCGACTGGGCGTTCTACCGCGGCCTGGTCGGCACCACCTCGACCGGCACCACCGCCAGCGGCGCCGGCGTGATCGACGTAGCGGACCGTTACCACCCGTCGACCAGCACCATCTCGCGCGAGCTGACCATCGACGAGAACTACCTGAACTTCACCGAGAACGTTCGGGGCATCCAGCACGTGCTCGCCACCGTGAACACCGACACGATCAGCGGCAGCAGCATGGGCTACGACCACCCGGTCTCCTGGTGTCAGGACTACCAGGGCGGCCGGTCCTGGTACACCGGTCTCGGCTCGTCGCCGGACACCTTCACCCTCGGTGCCGTCCGCAAGCACCTGCTCGGCGGCATCCAGTGGGCCGCTGGCGCGGCCGAAGGCGACTGCGGCGCCACCGTCGAGTCCAACTACGAGCGGGTCGTCCTCAACGACCAGCCCGGTGAGCCGATGAGCCTCGCGGTGCTGCCCGACGGCCGGGTGCTGCACAACACCCGCGCTGGCGAGATCCGCCTCTACGACCCCGCCTCCGGCGCCAGCCCGGTGATCACCACCGTCCCCGTCTACCAGCACGACGAGGACGGCCTGCAGTCGGTCACCCTGGACCCGAACTTCGCCGAGAACAAGTGGGTCTACCTCTACTACGCGCCGCCGCTGGACACCCCCGTCGACAACCCGGCCACCCCCGGGGTCAACGAGGGCGACGCGCCGGCCAACAGCGACGACCCGAGCGTCTGGGACGCATTCAAGGGCTACAACCTGCTGTCGCGGGTCAAGTTCGTCGAAGAACCGACGCCGCACCTGGACCTGTCGACCGAGCAGGAGATCCTCAAGGTCGACACCGACCGGGGCGCCTGCTGCCACGTCGCCGGCGAGGTCAAGTTCGACGGAAAGGGCCTGCTCTACCTCGTCACCGGTGACGACACCAACGCCAGCGGCTCGGACGGCTACACGCCGATCAACCGGTCACCGAGCCGCGGGCCGGCGTACGACGCCGCCCGCTCCTCGGCCAACACCAACGACCTGCGTGGCAAGGTGCTGCGGATCAAGCTCAAGGCGGACGGCAGCTACAGCATCCCCGCTGGCAACCTGTTCCCGGAGTCGGAGGACCTGGACGACAAGACCCGCCCGGAGATCTTCCTGATGGGTCTGCGCAACCCGTTCCGGTTCGACGTTGACTCACGCGGCTTCGTCTACATCGGTGACTACTCGCCGGACTCGCGTAACCCGAGCGCCACCCGGGGCCCGGAGGGCACCGGTCGATGGTTCGCCACCAACAAGGCGGGCAACTACGGCTGGCCGTACTGCTACTCGCCGACCCTGCCGTACATCGACTACGACTTCACCACCCAGACCTCCGGTGAGCCGTTCAACTGCGCGGCGCCGATCAACGACTCGCCCCGCAACACCGGCCGCAGCCTGTTGCCGCCGGTCGAGCAGCCACAGTTCTGGTACACCTTCAACGCGACCACCACCTGTCGGGACAGCTACCTGGTCGACCCGGCCGGCACCTGCGACTTCCAGTGGCCCGCGATCGGCACCGGCGGCGTCGGCCCGATGGGCGGCCCGATCTACAAGTTCGACGACTCACTCGACTCCGAGTACAAGCTGCCGGAGTACTACAACGACGCCGTCTTCTTCGGCGAGTTCAGCCGGGACCGGATGTTCACCATGCGGACCAACGGCAGCGGCAAGTTCTTCGGCGTCGAGCGCTTCCTGCCCAGCACGTTCGTCTTCGACAACCCGATGGACATGGAGATCGGCCCGGACGGCACCCTCTACGTGCTGGACTACGGTGACGGCTTCTTCCGGGCCAACCCGGACGCGTCGCTCTACCAGATCCGCTACGTCAAGGGCACCCGCGGCCCGGTCGCCGAACTCACCGCGTCGGCCACCTCCGGCCAGGCCCCGCTGACCGTGCAGTTCTCCAGCGAGGGCTCGCGTACCCCCGAGGTCGGCGCCAGCATCAGCTACGCCTGGGACTTCAACGGGGACGGCACGACCGACTCCACCGACCCGGACGCGTCGTACACCTACACCAGCAACGGCGTGTACTACGCCCAGCTGACGGTGACCGACACCAACGGCAAGCAGGCGACGTTGAGCCGGACCATCACGGTCGGCAACACCGCGCCGACGGTCGTGGTGAACACTCCGCTGTCCGGTTCCTTCTTCAACTGGGGCGACACGGTGCCGTACACCGTCACCGTGACCGACCCCGAGGACGGCACCATCGACTGCAGCCGGCTCGAGGTCACCTTCGTCCTCGGCCACGACGAGCACGGTCACCCGCAGACCACCACCACGGGCTGCACCGGTAACCTGCCCACCCCGGCCGACGGTGCCGACCACGCCGGCAGCTACCTGTTCGGCGGGATCAGTGCCAGCTACACCGACCTGGGCGCGGGTGGCCAACCGGCGCTGACCGCGGTCGGCCAGGCCACCATCCAGCTGTACCAGCAGCAGGCCGAGTTCGCCCCGGTCAAGCAGGGCGTCTCGGTGTCCAACACCTCCGACACCGGTGGCGGCCAGCAGGTATCCGGAATCACCAACGGCGGCCACATCGCGTTCGACCCGATCAACCTCGGTGGGATCGACACGGTGACGCTGCGCCACGCCGGCGGCTCGACGGCGACCGCGGGCACCCCGCGGGCGGTCGTCGAACTGCGCGTCGACGCACCGGACGGACCGCTGGTGGCCAGCACCACGCTGAACGCCACCACCGGCACCAACGCCTGGGCCAGCACCGACGTGGCAGTCGACCACCCGGCCGGGACACACCGTCTCTACCTGGTGTTCCGTTCGGTCGAAGGTGGACCGACGTTCAACATGTTCAACCTCAACTGGGTGCAGTTCGTTCCGGCGAGCTGACCCCGGCCCGCGCCGCCGGGACCCGAACGGATCCCGGCGGCACGGGCGACAACCCCGGTAACTGCCGGGGGCGGGCGCACCAGCCGCCCCCGGCCAGGGACCACCAGCACGACCGCGGACCGACGTACCTGCCGGCCCGCACGCACGGAAAGCGGGGGAGACAGGGCCGAACGCCGAACGTCCCTGTCTGCCACTGCCCCGTCCGTCCGGTCGACCGGGCCCGGCGACGGCGTCGTTGACGCCGACTTCGGTGCCGTCGACGGTGGTGCCACCCTGGCGCGCCCGGACGGACGGGGCCTCACCTGAATCGGCGGGGTCAGCTGACCCATCGCAGGACGAACCGCCGGTGGCGGGGGTTTGGAGGCAGGAATGCGAACCGGAGTCTGGCTGATCGGAGCCCGCGGCTCGGTCGCGGTCACCAGCATCGTCGGCGCGTTGGCACTGCGCGCCGGGCTGGCGGACGCCACCGGGTGCGTCACCGAGTTGCCGCCACTGCGCGGCCCGGCCCTGCCGGGCTTCGCCGACCTCGTCTTCGGCGGCCACGACATCGCCGCGACGCCACTGGTCAAGAAGGCCGACGCGCTGGCCAGCGCCGGAGTCGTCCCGAGCCGGCTGGTCACCGCGCTGCACGCCGAACTGGCCGGGATCGAACCACAGATCCGACCGCTGCCGGCGCTGGCCACCCAGGCCGAGACGGCGGCGGCCATCACCGCCGACCTGGCCGCCTTCCGTGACCGGCACCAGCTCGACCAAGTCGTCGTCGTCAACGTATCCACCACCGAACCGGCACCGCCACCGCACCCGGCACACCAGCGCCTCGCCGCACTGGTCGAGGCGCTGGCCGGGTCGCAACCGGTGCTGCCGCCGAGCGCGCTCGCCGCGTACGCGGCCCTGCAGGCCGGCTGCGGCTACGTCGACTTCACCCCGTCGACCGGGGCCCGGTTGCCCGCCCTCGACGAACTGGCCCGGCAACGGTCGGCACCGTACGCCGGACACGACGGCAAGACCGGCGAGACCCTGGTCAAGGCGGTGCTCGCGCCGATGTTCGCGCTGCGCAACCTGCAGGTACGCAGCTGGTCCGGCAGCAACCTGCTCGGCGGCGGCGACGGCGCCAACCTGGCTGAGCCGGCGGCCAACGCGGCCAAGTCGGCCAGCAAGCAGCGGGTGCTCGCCGAAATCCTCGGCTACCAGCCGCAGGGCCACACCCGCATCGAGTACGTCGACGACATCGGCGACTTCAAGACCGCCTGGGACCTGATCACCTTCTCCGGTTTCCTCGGCACCGCCATGCGGATGGAGTTCACCTGGCACGGTTGTGACTCGGCGCTGGCGGCCCCACTGGTGTTGGACCTGGCCCGGCTGACCGCTGCGGCGCAGCATGCCGGCCGCAGCGGACCCCTGCCCGAGCTGGGCTTCTTCTTCAAGGATCCGATCGGCGACGGCCCGCACGCTCTGGGCGATCAGTGGCGGGTGCTCGTCGAGTTCGTCGCCGGCCTGCAGGACCGGGCGACCGACGCCGGCGGGGCACGCTGATGTCCGTACGGTGGCGCGACCTCGCCGAGCTGGTCCGGGCGCCGGCGGCGCTGTCCGTACCGGGCGACGTGGTGGCCGGCGCGGCCGCCGCCGGTGGACTCGGCCCGCGTACCGCCGGCCTGGCCGGCGCGTCGGTCTGCCTCTACTGGGCGGGCATGGCCGCCAACGACTGGGCCGACCGGGAGCTCGACGCGGTCGAACGGCCGACCCGGCCGATCCCGTCCGGCCGGGTCGCCCCGGGCACCGCGCTCGCCGTCGCGGCCGGGCTCACCACCGCCAGCCTCGCGGTGACCGCCGCCGTCGGCGGCCGTCGGGCACTCGCCGTCGGGGTGCCGTTGACCGCCGCCGTCTGGGCGTACGACCTGTGGGCCAAGAACACCGCTGCCGGGCCGGCGGTGATGGCGACCTGCCGGGGCCTGGACGTGCTGCTGGGGGCCGCCGGGTCCGGCCGACTGCGGCCGGCGCTGCCCGCCGCGCTGGCGGTCGCCGCGCACACCTACACCGTCACCGAGCTGTCCCGCAGCGAGGTCAGCGGGGCCGACCCCCGGTTGCCGGCGGCGACCCTGGCCGGCACCGCCGCGATCGCCGTGGCCGCCGCCGCACCGGCGGCCCGGCGACCCGCAGCGCCAGGGTCCGCAGCGCCAGGGTCCACGTCGGCAGGGTCCGCATCGGCCGGCGCCGGCCGCTGGTGGCGGGCGGCGGTCACCGCCGGCCTCGCCGGCTGGTACGCGGCCCGTTACGGTGCCGCGCAGGTGGCGGTGGCCCGCGATCCCGCACCGCATCAGGTGCAGGCCGCCGTCGGCGCCGGCATCGTCGGGCTGCCCGCGCTGCAGGGCGCGCTCACCGCCCGGTCGCCGGCGACCGCCACCGGCGCCGCGACTCTGGTCGGGCTCGCCGTGGCCGCCGCCGCGCCGTTGGGCCGGCGGCTGGCCCGCCTGGTGTCGCCGACATGAGCGCCGACACGCTGGCCGGGCTGCGCTTCGGTTACGGCACCAACGGTTTCGCCAACCACCGGCTCACCGACGCGTTGGCCCTGCTCGCCGATCTCGGCTACCAGGGAGTTGCCCTCACCCTCGACCACGACCACCTCGACCCGTACGCCGCCGACCTGCCCGCCACGGTGATCCGGGTCGCCGACCGGCTGCGTGACCTGGGCCTCGCGGTGGTGATCGAGACCGGCGCGCGGTACCTGCTCGACCCGTGGCACAAGCACGCCCCGACCCTGCTGCACGACGCGGCCGCGCACCGGATCGACTTTCTGCGCCGGGCCGTGGCGATCGGCGCCGACCTCGGCGCGGAGGCGGTCTCCTTCTGGTCCGGGGTGCGCCCGGCCGAGGTCGACGACGCCACCGCCTGGCAACGGCTGGTCGACGGCTGCGCCACCGTGGTCGACGCCGCCGACACCGCCGGTGTCACCCTCGGATTCGAGCCCGAACCCGGCATGCTGGTGGCCGACATCGCCGACTGGCGGCGGCTGCGTACGGCACTCGGCGACCCGGACCGGTTCGGCATCACCCTCGACATCGGGCACTGCCGCTGCCTGGAGCCGCTGCCGGTGCCGCAGTGCGTCACCGAGGTGGCCGCACACCTGGTCAACGTCCAGATCGACGACATGCGCCGGGGCGTACACGAGCATCTCGAGTTCGGCACCGGGGAGATCGACTTTCCGCCGGTACTGGCCGCCCTCGGCGCGGCCGGCTACCGCGGCCTGGTCGCCGTCGAGCTGCCCCGGCACTCACACGCCGCCCCGGCGGTCGCCGCCCACTCCATCGAATTTCTCCGTGCCGCGCAGCGCCGCGCCCTTGCCGACACCGGCACCCGCGCGGCAGGCGGCACCGCCGGAGAAGCCGGCACCGGCACCCGTGACGAAGGAGGCAAGTCGTGAACCAGCCCACCGCGACCGCCGACCCCACCGCCGTCGTGGCGCGACTCGTCGCCGCGCTGCACGACGTACCCGATCCGGACTGGCTCGCGCAGGCGCGGACCCGGATCGTCGCCGACCCGGCCGCCCTGCCGACGCTGTTCGCCGCAGTCGGTCGTCGCTGTGGGCGTGCCGACCTGGCCGACGCGCCCGGCTGGAGCGCCGACGTCGCCGCCCGGGCGGTGCTGCTCGCCGATCTGGCCACCGTCACCGACGCGGGGACGCTGGCGGCCGCGGTGACCGACTGCTACCAGTACGGAGACGCCGCCGAACGCCGCGCGGTGCTCACCGCGCTGCCGTTGCTGCCGATCGGTGACCGGGCGGTGCCGCTGCTGCACGACGCGATCCGCACCAACGACACCCGGCTGCTGGCCGCCGCGCTCGGCGACTACGCCCGCCACCTGGACCAGCCGGCGTGGCGGCAGGCGGTGCTCAAGTGCGTCTTCACCGGGGTGCCGCTGGCCGCCGTGCACGACCTCGACACCCGCGCCGACGACGAGTTGCTGATCATGCTGACCGGGCTGCACGACGAGCGGGTGGCCGCCGGCCGGACCCTGCCCGACGACGCGCTCGCCCTGCTGCGGCGGCTGCGCGCGGCGACGCCGACCGCCGCCGACCCGGCGGACGTCACCACCACCGGACCCGTGTCCACCACGACCCGACAGGAGGGGTGAGTGCGCATCTTCGACCCGCACATCCACATGACCTCGCGGACCACCGACGACTACCAGGCGATGGCCGACGCCGGGGTCCGTGCCCTGGTCGAACCGGCGTTCTGGCTCGGCCAGCCGCGCACCAACGTCGGCTCCTTCGTCGACTACTTCGACTCCCTGCTGGGCTGGGAACCGTACCGGGCCAGTCAGTTCGGCATCCGGCACTTCGCCACGCTGGCGTTGAACCCCAAGGAGGCCAACGACCCCCGCTGCACCGGCGTGCTCGACGTCCTGCCCCGCTACCTGGTCAAGGACGGGGTGGTGGCGGTCGGCGAGATCGGCTACGACTCGATGACGCCGGCCGAGGACGAGGCGTTCGCCGCCCAGTTGGCGCTGGCCCGCGCGCACGAGCTGCCGGCCCTGGTGCACACCCCGCACCGGGACAAGGCCCGGGGCACCGAACGGACCCTGGCGGTGGTCGCCGAGTCCGGCATCGACCCCGGCCGAGTGGTCGTCGACCACCTCAACGAGGTGACGGTCGGGCTGGTCAAGGAGTCCGGCTGCTGGATGGGCTTCTCGATCTATCCGGAGACCAAGATGTCCCCGCCGCGCATGGTCGAGATCCTCAAGCAGTACGGCCCGGAGCGGATCCTGGTCAACTCGGCCGCCGACTGGGGCCGGTCCGACCCGCTGCTGACCCGGAGAACCGGCGAGGCGATGCTGGCCGCCGGCTTCAGCGACGACGACGTCGACCGGGTGCTGTGGCGTAACCCGGTCGAGTTCTACGGACAGTCCGGTCGGCTGGACCTGAGCGACGTCGCGGCCCCCGCACCGACCTTCGAGGGCAGCTCGATCATGCGCGGTGGTGGCTGATGCGGCTGTCCGACCGGCACCGCCGTACGGTCCACCTCAGCTACTGCACCAACGTGCACCCGGCCGAGGACCTCGACGGGGTGCTCGGCCAGCTCGACACGTACGCGGTGCCGGTCCGCGCGCAGCTGGCCGCCGACCCGCTCGGCCTCGGGCTGTGGCTGGCCGCGCCGGCCGCCGCCGCGCTGGCCGCCGACCCGGCCGCCCGTCGCCGGCTGCGGGCCGCGCTCACCGATCGTGGCCTGGAAGTGGTCACCCTCAACGGATTCCCGTACGAGGCGTTCCAGGCACCGGTGGTCAAACACGCCGTCTACCACCCGGACTGGGCCGACCCGCGTCGGCTCGACTACACCCTGGCGCTGGCCCGGATCCTCGCCGACCTGATGCCCGACGACGCCGAGCGTGGCTCCATCTCCACCCTGCCGTTGGCCTGGCGCGAGCCGTGGGACAGCGACCGGGCCGACGCCTGCGCCCGGATGCTGGACCGGCTGGCCGCCGGCCTGGCCGACGTCGAACGGGACACCGGCCGGACCGTCCGGGTCGGCTTCGAACCCGAACCGGGCTGCGCCGTGGAGACCACCGCCCAGGCCGCGCAGCTGCTGGCCGGCGTCGACACCGACCGGCTCGGTGTCTGCGTCGACCTGGCCCACCTGGCCTGCGCCTGGGAGGAGCCGGTCGCCGCGATCGGCCGGCTGCGGGCCGCCGGGCTGCCGGTGGTCAAGGTCCAGGTGTCGGCCGCGTTGGAGGTCACCGACCCGGTCCGTGACCGGTCCGCGATCGCCGGGTACGTCGAACCACGGTTCCTGCACCAGACCCGGTCGGGTACCGCCGGGGCGACCGACGACCTCGACGCGGCGCTCGACGCCGGGCTGCCCGGCCCGTGGCGGGTCCACTACCACGTACCGCTGCACGCCGCCCCGGTCGCGCCGTTGACCTCGACGATGCCGCAGCTGCGGGCCGGTCTCGCCGCGATCGTCGACGGCACCGACTGCGACCACTTCGACGTGGAGACCTACACCTGGGGGGTGCTGCCGGAAGGGCAACGCCCCACCGGGCCGGCGCAGCTCGCCGCCGGGATCGCCGCCGAGCTCGCGCAGGCCCACGACGAACTGGTCGCGCTCGGCCTGAGCGCCCGCACCCGTACCGCCGCCGGATCGGAGGCCGCATGAACCCGCTGCTCGTGCTCGACGTGGTCGGGCTGACCCCCCGGCTGCTGCGCCACATGCCCCGGCTGGCGGCGCTGGCCGACACCGGTTTCCAGGCCGAACTCGGCACCGTCCTGCCGGCGGTCACCTGCTCGGTGCAGTCGACGTTCCTCACCGGTGAGACGCCGGCCGGGCACGGTATCGTCGGCAACGGCTGGTACTTCCGCGACCTCGGCGAGGTGTTCCTCTGGCGCCAGCACAACGCGCTGGTCGGCGGGGAGAAACTGTGGCACGCCGCCCGCCGGGTCCGCCCCGACTACACGGTGGCGAACATCTGCTGGTGGTACGCGATGGGTGCGGACGTCAACTGGACGGTCACGCCCCGGCCGGTCTACCACGCCGACGGCCGCAAGGATCCGGACTGCTACACCGATCCGCCGGAGCTGCACGACGAGCTGACCGGCCGGCTCGGCACCTTTCCGCTGTTCTCCTACTGGGGTGCCGGGGCCGGCCTGGTGTCGTCGGAGTGGATCGCGAAGGCGACCCGGCAGATCATGGTCGACCATTCGCCGGACCTGACTCTGGCGTACCTGCCGCATCTCGACTACGACCTGCAACGTTACGGCGGCGACGGTCCGCACGCGCAGCGGGCGGCGGCCGAGCTCGACGCGGTGCTCGCCCCGCTGCTGGACGCGGCGGCGGCGCGCGGTACGACCGTGGTGGCGTTGTCCGAGTACGGCATCACCGACGTGTCGCAGCCGGTGCACGTCAACCGGCTGCTGCGTGCCGAAGGTCTGCTGCGGGTCTACACCCAGGCCGGCATGGAGTACCTCGACCCGTGGACGTCGCGGGCGTTCGCCGTCGCGGACCACCAGATCGCCCACGTGTACGTCCGGGATCCGGCCGACGTGCCGGCGGTGGCCGCGCTCTGCGCCGGCCTGCCCGGGGTGGCGCAGGTCCTCGACGCCGACGGCAAGGCGGCGGCCGGGCTGGACCATCCGCGCTCCGGCGAACTGGTGCTGGTCGCCGAGCCGCAGGCCTGGTTCACCTACTACTACTGGCGCGACGACGCGGCCGCTCCGGACTTCGCCCGGTTGGTGGAGATCCACCGCAAACCCGGCTACGACCCGGCGGAGCTGCTGTTCGACCCGGCCAATCCGGGCGCGGCGAAGGCCCGGGCGGCGATCGCCCTGGCCCGCAAGAAGGTCGGCCTGCGGTACACGATGAACGTGGTCGGACTGGACGCCGGCGCGCGGGCGGTCCGTGGCTCGCACGGCCGGCTGCCGGCCGACCCCGCCGACGGACCGGTGCTGCTCTGCTCGTCACCGGCGGCGGCCCGCGACCGTGTCGCCGCCACCGAGGTCAAGTCGTTGCTGCTGGAGTTGGCCGGCCTCGGCGACGCGGTGCGTGCCCCGGCCACGGAGGTGGCCCGGTGACCGTCGCGCCGGCCCGCCCCGGTGCCGCCGCTGACGGTGCCGGCCCGGGTCCGGCCGCCGCTGACAGTGCCGGCCCGGGTCCGGCCGTGGTCGACGGCTCGCTGCGGGCCCGGTGCGACGCGGAGTTGACGGCGTTCCTGGACCGGCAGGACCCGCACTGGCCGGACGGGGCGCCGCGCGGGGTGTACGACATTCTGCGCCGGTTCGTCCTGGTCGGCGGTAAGCGACTGCGGCCCACGTTCTGCTACTGGGGATGGCGCGGTGCCGGCGGCGCGGACTGCCGGGAGATCGTCGCGGCCGCCGCCGCGCTGGAGATCTTCCACGCGTTCGCGCTGATCCACGACGACATCATGGACGGCAGTGACCGCCGTCGGGGCGAGCCCTCGGTGCACCGGGTCTTCGCCGACCTGCACACCCGGTCGGCCTGGCGGGGCGACTCCGGCCGGTACGGGCACAGTGCCGCGCTGCTCTGCGGTGACCTGTGCGCCGCGTGGGCGGACCAGATGTTCCACGAGTGTGGCCTCGACGCTGAGCAGATCCGGCGCGGCTACGGGGTCTTCGCCGGGATGCGTACCGAGGTGATCGCCGGTCAGTACCTGGACCTGGTCTCCGGTGTCGGCGACGGTTCGGTGGCCAGTGCGCTGACGGTAATCCGGATGAAAGCCGCCAGATACACGGTTACCCGACCATTGCAGATCGGTGCTGCCCTGGCTGGGGCTGGACCTGAGCTGCTGGCCGCGTACGCTGCCTTCGGTGATCCACTGGGCGATGCCTTTCAGCTCCGCGACGACGTACTCGGGGTGTTCGGCGATCCCACGGTCACCGGCAAGTCGGTGCTCGACGATCTGCGAGAGGGCAAGTCGACGGTGATGATGGCGCTGGCCCGCAACATGGCGGACCGTGGTCAGACCGTGCGGCTGCGAGAACTGTTCGGCAACCCGGAGCTGGACGCCGCCGGGGCCGACGAACTGCGCACGATCATCGTCGACACCGGAGCACTCGAGGCGATCGAGCAGATGATCCGGATTCGTACCCAGGAAGCGGTCACCATTCTCGTCGATGCGTCGTTGACCCCCGAGACGCGTACGGAATTGACCGCCCTGGCTGAGTCGGTGGCTGAGCGGCAGCGCTGACCAGCAGATCCCATAGGAGGCATCGTGGCCATCCCCCATCAGGTGACTGGGAACTCCCACCCGGTCGACCAGGAAGGTGCCGAGACCGGCACGGGGTACCGGCCCCTGCGCATCGCCATGATCGGCCAGAAGGGGATGCCTGCGACCTACGGCGGGATCGAGCGGCACGTCGAAGAACTCGCCAGCCGGCTGGCCGGCCGAGGGCACGACGTCACGGTCTACTGCCGGCCCAGCTACGGCTCGGTGCCGATGGACCGCTACCGGGGCGTACGGCTGCGTCAGGTACGGACGGTGGCCAGCAAACACCTCGACGCCATCGTGCACTCCACCACCTCCACCCTCGCCGCCATGCGCGAACGGCCCGACATCGTGCACTACCACGGACTCGGCCCCGGCCTGGTCGCCCCGCTGCCGCGATACCTCGCCCGCAGCAAGGTCGTCCTCACCGTGCACGGTCTCGACCAGCAGCGGGCCAAGTGGAGCCGGCTCGCCCAGACCGTCCTCGGCACCGCCCACTGGCTCTCCGGCTACGTACCCGACGCCCGGGTCGCCGTCTCCCGGGGGCTGGCCAGCCACTACCAGACCCGGTTCGGCAGCCTGGCCAACTACATCCCCAACGGGGTCAGCGCCCCCCGGCAGGTGCCGGCCCGGCACATCGGTGCCCGGTTCGGCCTCACCCCCGGGCGGTACCTGCTGATGGTCGGCCGGCTCGTTCCGGAGAAGTCGGCGGACCTGCTGGTCCGGGCGTTCCGCGAGGTCGACACCGACATCCGGCTGGCCATCGTCGGCGGGTCGTCGTTCAGCGACGACTTCGTCGCCCGGGTCCGTGCCGAAGCGGTCGACGACCCGCGGATCGTGTTCACCGGGTTCGCCTACGGTGACCTGCTCGCCGAGCTCTACTCGCACGCCGCCGGGTTCGTCCAGCCGTCCCGGCTGGAAGGGCTGCCGTTGACCCTGCTGGAAGCCGCCTCGTACGGCCTGCCGGTGATCGCCAGCGACATCACCCCGCACGTCGAGGTGCTCACCGCCGACGGTCCCGGTCACCGGATCTTCCGCGACGGCGACCCCGACGACCTGGTCCGGGCGCTGCGCCAACTGGTCGCCGACCCGGCCGGCGAGCGGGCCGGAGCCCAGGCGCTGCGCGACCGGGTCACCAGCGAGTACACCTGGGACGCCGCCGCCGCCGAACTCGAGACGCTCTACCACGAATTGCTGCAACCGCGTCGGACACCGCTGATCCGGCCCCGCCGTAAGGTTCGGTCGGAACCAGACGGCTGATGCGCACACCCGGCGTGTCGGCCCATACTCCCTCATCGGGGATCCGACTAGATTTCAGGCGACCCTGACGGGGGCGTTTCCAGGCGACGGAACAGCGGATCGGCGTGCGGTGACCACAACACGACACGAGCCCCGGCCAGCGGGTCGGGCGCCGGACGACGCCATGGCGTCCGGCGGCTCCGCCGTACCCAATGATGGCCGGCCCGCGCGGCCGGCCGGCCGGCTGCTCAGCCTGCTCGCCGCGGTGGCCGCCGCCGCCGTCGCGGTCGCCGCCGGTCTGGCGCTCGCCGCCGGGGACCGGCGCGGGGTGGTCCTGCCGCTGGCGCTCACCGCCGGCGTCGCCGTCGGGGTGCTGGCCATGACCCGGTTCTCCGGGTACGTGATCCTGATGCTCGCCGTACGGCCCCTGCTGGACGTGGTCAAGCTCAGCGGCCCCACCGCCGGGCGGGCCGACACGGAGCAGGCATCCCGGCTGACCGACCCGTCGACGATGGTGGCGGTGCTGTTCCTGCTCGCCGCCGGACTCTGGCTCGCCGCCCAGCTGCGCCGCCGGGGCCGGCTGCACGGCTCCCCGCTGGGCTGGGCGATGCTGCTCGTCGGGGCGACCGCACTGGTCAGCGCGGTCGGCGCGCACCGGCCGACGCCGAGCCTGCTGGAAGCCCTCCGGATCATGACCGTCGTGGTCATGTTCGTCGTTCTCGAACAGTTGATGCCCGACCGGGCGGCGATCCGGCGGATCCTGATCGCCTGCTACGCCTCGCTGGCCCTGGCTCTGCTCTACACCGTGCTGACCAGTGCCTTCGGGCAGGTGCCGTCCGAGGTCAAAGGTGAGTTCATCCGGGTCAGCGGGCCGTTCAGCCAGTCCACCACCTTCGGTCGGTACCTGATGTTCCTGGTGATCTTCGGGTTCGCGATCTACCGGTTCCTGGCGCGGCGGGCCCAGCTGGCGCTCGGCGTACTGCTCGGGCTCTCCCTGGTCTTCCTGATGCTCACCAACACCCGGTCGGCGATCCTCGGCGCGGCGCTCGGCCTGATCGTCGTCGCGGTGCTGCACCGCAGCGGCCGGATGCTGGCGACCCTGCTGGTCGTCGCGGTCGCCGGGGTCAGCCTGCTGCCGTCGGTGGGTGACCGGTTCGCCCAGCTGGCCCAGGACCGGCCGACCGGCGGCGGACCGACCGGCAACACCCTGCAGTGGCGGGTGGGCTACTGGGCGGAGATCATCCCGCTGGCCAACCGCAACCCGGTCACCGGCATCGGGCCGAACATGACCCAGCACGAGACACCGCAGGCCAAGAAGCCGCACAACGACCTGCTCCGGGCGTACGTGGAAACCGGCCTCGCCGGCCTGCTCGCCTACCTGGCGATGCTGCTGTTGCTGCTGCACACCGCCCGGACCGCCCTGCGTCGCGCCCCGCCGGGCAGCCTGGAACAGGGCGTCGCCGTCGGCTTCGCCGGCTGCGCCGTATCGTTCATCGCGGTCAGCCTCGGCTCCAACGTCATCTCCAACGTGGTGACACTCTGGTACTTCGTCGCCTTCGCCGCCGCCGCCAGCGCCATCGCCCACGGCCGGGCCGCCACTGCGCCGGTGGCCGCCCCGGCCCCACCAGTCCGGTACGAGTAGTAGGAGCCCATAGCGTGGAGATCGTCGACTACCTGCGCATCGCGCGCCGGCGGCTGTGGCTGCTGGTCGGTGTGCCGGTCCTGGCCGCCGGAGCGGCCGCGACGCTGGTGCTGATCGCCCCGCAGCAGTACACCGCCACCGCCTACGTGGCCGCCCCGGCCCTGGTGGGCGGTGCCGCCGCGCAGCAGTACACCGGTAACCAGGCCGCCAACCAGTTCGCGGCCGCGTTCAGCGCCGCCGCCACCTCACCCCGGGTGGTCGACGAGGTCGCCGCCGACACCGGAGTGGCCGCCAACCGGTTACGGTCCGGGCTGGCGGTCAGCCAGGTCGGGGCGAGCAGCCAGATGGAGGTCACCTTCACTTCGCCGGACCGCGCGTCGGTCGCCCCGGTGCTCGCCGCGACCACCGAACGCGCGCTGGCCTTCCTCTTCTCCTCGCAGGTCGCGATCGCCACCGAACAGGTCACCGCCGCCAGCACCGACGTGGCCGAAGCGACCGCCGCGATCACCGCCTGGGAGAAGGAGAACAAGGTCACCCAGCCGGACAAGATCTACCAGGCGACCCTCAACGAGATGGCCAGCCTGCGGCAGCAGCGGCTGCAGATGCAGGCGGTCGGCAACGGCCGGGGCGCCGACGCCGCCACCGCCGCCATCGAGGCCGGCCAGAAGCAGCTCGACACGATCGGCCCGAAACTGCCTGATTACCAGGCGCTGCTCGCCCAACGCGACGCCGCCACCAGCGCGCTCTCCTCGGCCCGGCAGGGTCTGCAGGCGGCGCGGGCGCAGGTGCAGGCCGCCGACCCGGCTGAGGTCGCCAGCGTCGGCGCGGTTCGCGCGGTCTCCCGGACCAGCAGTCTGATCAACGCCACCGTGCCGGTCGCCGGAGCCGGACTGCTGCTCGCCGTGGTCCTGGTCGCGATGCTGGAACTGCTGGCCCGCAACCGGGCCGGGGACCCGCCGACGTCGGCCACCGACACTCCGGTGCCGCCGCCGGGGCCGCGCCCCACCGGCGGTGACGAAACCCGGGAGATCCCGGTGGCCCGGGTCGGTCGGGCGACGCCGGCGGGGCAGCTCTCGCGCGGCGGCGGCCGGGTGTACGAGTCAGGTGGCGCGCTCGAACCGCAGACGGGGCGGTGACGTGCCCGCCGGGGTGACGCCGCCAACTCCAACGCCGACGGACCCGCCGCCGACCGCTGCCGCCGAGTCCGGTGACCAGCACATCCGGGGCATGGCCCGCGGCGGCGGACTGAACCTGGTCGGGGCCGTCCTCAACCAGGGCGCGGTCTTCCTGGTCATGCTGCTGCTGGCCCGTTTCCTCGGGATCAGCGAGGTCGGCCAGTACGCCCAGTGTTACGCGGTGCTGGCCCTGCTCAGCCTGCTGTCGCTGTCCGGGTTCCGGGCCGGGCTGACCCGGTTCGTCGCCGTACACCTGGCCGACGACGACCCGGCGGCGATCCGCGGCACCATCCGGCTCGGCCTGGCCATCTCCGCCGGTTCGGCGACCGCGATCGCGGTCGCGCTGGCCCTGGCCGCACCGGCGTTGGCCGCCGCGCTCAACGACCCCGGCCTGGTCACCGGGCTGCGCCTGGTGGCGCTGACTTTGCCGGCGCTGACCGTCTGCGAAGCGGCGCTCGCCGCCACCCGGGGCTGGCGCACCCAGCGTCCGTTCACCCTGATCGGGCAGATCTACGAACCGGGTACCCGGCTCGTACTGACCGCGCTGGCCCTGATCGCCGGCGTCGGCGTCACCGGCAGTTACTGGGCGTTGGTCATCGCCGGCTGGTCGGCGGCGCTGCTGGCCCTCGGCGCGCTGGCCCGGCTGATGCGCAAGGTCGCACCGAGTCCGGTCGTGTACCGGCCCCGGCAACTGTTCAGCTTCTCCACGGTCAGCTGGGTGTCGTCGCTGTCGTCGACCGGGCTGATCTGGGTCGACACCCTGATGCTGGGCTTCTTCGCCAACGACGAGATCGGCGTCTACAACGTCGCCACCCGGCTGGTCACCGTCGCGATATTCGTCCTCGCCCCGATCAACGCCGCGTTCGGGCCGTACCTGGCGTACCTGCACCACCAGGGGCGGGCCGACGAGGTACGGCGAATCTACGGTGCCGCCACCGGCTGGGTGGTACGGCTGTCGCTGCCGGCGTTCGTGGCCTTGCTGGTCTTCCCGGAGAGCCTGCTGACGGTCTTCGGCGGCGGGTTCGCCGCCGGGGCGGCGGTCACCCTGATCCTCGCGGTCGGGCAGCTGGTCAACGCGGCCACCGGACCGTGCGGCACGGTGCTCAACATGTCCGGCCGGGTGGCGATCAACATGTACGACAACATCGCCGCCCTGCTGCTGAACATCCTGCTCAACCTCTGGCTGATTCCGGCGTACGGGATCATCGGCGCGGCGATCTCGTGGGCGATCTCGCTGGCGGTGGTCAACATCGCCCGGGTGCTGCAGGTACGGGCCCTGATCCACGCGGTGCCGGTCACCGTCGGCATGCTCAAGGGGTTCGCCGCCGGGCTGGCCGCGTTCGCCGCCGGCCTGGTCGTCCGGCTGCTGCTGCCCGGCTGGCCGGAGCAGCTGCTGGTCGGGCTGCCGGTGGTGGTGACGACCTACGTCGGGGTGGTGCTCGCGCTGGGCCTGAGCCGGGAGGACATCATGGTCCTGCGTACCCTGCGCCGGGGCGGCCGGCGCGGCGGCGGTGGCGCAAACGGCGGTGGCGCAAACGGCGGCCCGGGACCCGGCGGTGGCCGCGCCACGGCCGCCGCGACCCTGCAGGAGGTGCCGAGGTGACCGCCAACCGGACGACGACCGACCGGCTGCGCCGCACCGTACGTGGTGCGCGGGCCTGGGCGCGGTCGGTGGTGCCCGGCCAGCTCGGCGCACCGCCGGAGTTCCTGATCATCGGTGGGCAACGTTGCGGCACCACCTCGCTGCACCACTACCTGGCCGCGCATCCGCAGGTGCGCCCGGCCACCGGCAAGGAGTTGCAGTACTTCAGCATCCATCATGGACGTGGCGAACGCTGGTACCGGGCGCACTTCCCGGTCCGCCCGACCGGCGTGCGCAGCTTCGAGGCCAGCCCGTACTACCTGTTCCACCCGAGCGTGCCGGCCCGGGTCGCCGCCGGCCTGCCGCAGGCCCGGTGTATCGCCCTGCTGCGGGATCCGGTCGAACGGGCCTACTCGCATTACCTGCACACCCGCTCGTACGGTGCCGAGCCGTTGTCGTTCGCCGACGCGGTCGCCGCCGAGGATCGGCGGCTGGCCGACGCGCTGCGCGACGGACCGGACAGCCCGACCGCGCACGCCGCCCTGCGCAACTATTCGTACCTGGCCCGGGGGCGCTACGCCGAGCAGCTGCGGCGCTGGTACGCCGTACTGCCGGGCGACCAGTTGCTGGTGCTGCGCAGCGAGGACATGTACGTCGACCCGGCCGGGGTCTACGACCGGGTGCTGCGCTTCCTCGACCTGGATCCGTTCACCCCGGCGGCGTTCGCCCAGCACACCCGGCGGACCGACCGGGGCCCGGGGGAGTTGACCGACGCGCTACGCGCCCAGCTCGGCGACTACTTCGCCCCGCACAACGCCGACCTCGCCGACCTGCTCGGCTGGCCGCACACCTGGTCGCCCCGGAGCTGACCGGCGTGCGGTCGCGGGTTCACCGATGTCGGCCGGGCTTGCCGCTGGCTGAGACACTGGGTGTCTCCGGCCAGAGTGGAGGTTGTCGGTGCCGACGCGACCCCGTAAGCCGCTGGGTGCCGTTGCCTCCCTGCTGCTCGTGCTCTGCGGGGTGGTGGCGGTCTCCGGCACCCTGTGTCTGACGGGCGTGGTGCTGGAGCTCCGCAAGGATCCGCTGCAGCAGACAGGGGAGCGGGTGTTCACCGATCGGGCGCAGCGGCTCAGCCGGGAGGTGAGCCTGTTGCCGGCGGATGATCCACCGGCCGGGCACGTCGACCGGATCGTCGCCGCCGTCGAGGGCCGCGAACGGACGCACCTCGGGCTCACCGGCCGGGTCTACCTGGTCGACGTGTCCGGCGACCATGGCCGGGTGGAGGCGACCTTCACCGAGGACGTGTCGTCCGGCGGCGGCTGGTTCTCCGAGGCCGGCGAGGTGACCGTGTGCGTCAGGTGGGACGTCGACCGGAAGTCCACCGTCTACTCGGACATCACGACGAAGGCGGTGTCCTGCCCGTAGCGACCTCGTCCATACCCGGTAGCCGCCCACTCGAGTGACGTCGCTTCAGCGGCGGGAGCGGAGCGCGTAGACCGCGTACCTGCCGGTTCCATTGTCCACTTCGGCTATCTGTAGATCGGTGACCGGTACGGCGAACCGCTGCCCGACCCCGCCGCTGCCGGCGTCGGCCCACACCTCGACCGTCCCGCTCGCCGGTAGCTCCCGTGGACCTACCACCAGAACCTGACCACCTGCCATAACGCGTCTCCTGTTTGCTTCGCGCCGGTGATGCTCTGCCGGCCGCCATGAGGACAGCTCGATGATGTCGTCGAAGTGTCGCCTCGCGCGACGGCGTTCGGGACGACGTTCCGGCGACATGTGGGGCGACATTTCGGCGTCACAGGCGCTAGGATCGTCCAATGACGATCACGCCGAACGCGACGCTGCGGGCCGTGCGAATTGGTCTACTCATGAGCCAGGATGATTTCGCCCGGGCGTTGCGCCAGGCCGGCGATCGCGCCGGAGTGCCCAACGATGCCAACAAGCGCCTCGTGCAACGTTGGGAGGCTGGGGCCATCACGTCACCCCGACCGGCGTACGCGCGTGCATTGGAGTCCGTCACCGGCCTGCCGATCGGCTCGCTCGGCTTCACCGTGGCCGTACCGCACGCCCGCGCTGCGGACGACGGCCAGAGCAGCCGTGACCTGGCTACTCCGGAGACCGTCACTCCGTCGGTGCCTAGCGGCGGGCCGGCCGCGCGTACCGCGCCGACCGGCAACTACTCCGGGGTGTGGCTGTCCCGGTACGAGTACCACAGCTCAGGTCGTGGTGCCATGTTCACCGGTCAGCACTACGTGGTGCTGCTGCAGCACGGCGACCGGCTCACCGTACGCAGTCTGCCCGGGTCCTCCGACGCGCCACTCACCATGGACCTCACCGTCGACGGCAACGTGGTCACCGGGACCTGGGTCGAGCAGACCGCGCCACAGGGCTACTACCGGGGTGCCCGCTACCACGGTGCGATTCAGCTCCTGGCCGAGCCGACCGGGCGCCGGCTGAGCGGCAAGTGGATCGGATTCGGCAAGGAGATGGACGTCAACACCGGCCCGTGGGAGCTGATCTTCCAGGACGCCAGTACGAACAAGGCGACCCTGGCGGCCTACGACCGCCGCCCCGCGCCGGAGCAGCCGACCGCTGCCTCATGATCAGTTGTCGTATCTACGGCCGACACGCCGTTGCGAGCCCGTAAATACGACAACTGATCATGACGGACCGGTAGCACATCACCGAGGCCGACGCCGCCCGCTCCACAGCCGAGCGTCTGTCCACAACCAACACGCATCCGGTCGTGCCACGGACCGCTGCTGAGGCATCGTCGACGGCCATGGACGTATTGCTCGACGCACTCCTGCGCCGTACCGGGGGAGTGGTGACCCGCAGCCAGGTGTCCCAGGTGCTGCCCCGCTGGGCACTGGAGAACGCGGTCGCCACCGGCCGGCTCCGCCACGTGCTGCCAACCGTCTACGTCGCGGCCGACCTGATCGACGACGACCGTTCCGGAGCTCCGCAACTGAGCGACCTTGGACCGCAGTCGCGACGACGTGCGGTAGTGGCCTACGCCGCCGGTAGGGCCGCGTTCAGCCACACCACCGCACTCGAGCTCTGGGGGCTGCGCCGGCAACCCGCCGACGAGGCACTGCACCTGACGGTGCCGTTCGGTGCCGGCATGCGCAGCCGGGCCGGCCTGACGGTGCACCACCGGCGGGGGTTCACCGTCGGTCCGCCGCAGGTGGTGGTGCGGGGCGGAGAACCGGTGGTACGGCTGGAGCGGAGTCTTGTCGAGTCCTGGCCGCTGCTGCCGGCCACCGACCGGCCGGCTCCGCTGATCCGGGCCGTCAACGACAGGTGGACGAACGCGGACCGGATCACCGCAGCCCTCGACGAGCTGCCGCGACTCACCGACCGGCCCGCGGTGCGGACACTGCTGACGAAGCTGGCCGCCGGCTGCCGCAGCCAGTTGGAGATCTGGGGACACGATCACGTCTTCGCCGGCGCCGGCATGCCCGCGTTCCGACGCCAGCAGATGGTCCGGGTCGAGGGCCGCACCATCTACCTGGACGTGTACGCCGAACGGGAACGGGTCGACTTCGAGCTCGACGGGGCGGCATCGCACGGCAGCCCCGCCCAGCGTGAGGTAGATCTGCGGCGCGACGCGCTGCTCGCGACCGCCGGCATCCAGGTGGTGCGGTTCGCGCACCGTCGTCTGGTGTACGAACCGGAGCAGGTCCGCCGCGAGGTTCTGACGATCCTGGACCGACGCCGCAACCAGTGATCCGCTGTGCCTGGTGCAGCCGGCGACCCGCTGTGCCTGGTGCAGCCGGTGGCCGGCTGCGGCAGGTGCGGCCGGCGGCTAACTGCGGCAGGTGGTCAGTCGACGTCGGCGAGGATCGAGTCGGGGGTGCCGGTGGCGCGCAGCAACATCGGGCGGTTCGAGATGGTCACCTCGGCCGCCGCCTTGGTCGGCGCGGCGCCGGCCGGCCCGGCGTGCAAACTTGGCACCGGCGAGACCCGTACCGCGTCGTTGATCTTGCTGGACCAGACGACCAGGGTGCTCTCCTCACCCCGCTGGAAGGCCACCCCGGTCAGCCCGTCCCGGTCGACGGGGGAGACGGTGGCACCGCGTGCCGCCACCGCCAGGCTCTCGAACATCCGGCCGGCCTCCCGCTCCGTACCGTCGGGTTCCAGCAGCCCGTAGCGGACCTCGCTGCCGGCCCGGTTGTTCGGGTTGTAGCCCAGCGGCAGCCACATCACCTGCCGGATCCCGCCGGCCAGCAGCATCGTGGAGACCTTGACGACCTCCTCGGCCCGGCTGATGTCGTCGCCGTCGCCGTCGCGCCAGAACTGTCCGACCTCCCACGCCTCGATCGGTACGTCTGCCGGGTTCTCCGCCGCCAGGTAGTCCAGCAGCGCCGGTACGCCGTCGAAGTGTTCGTAGTAGTGCACCTGGCGCAGCTGCACGACGCCGTCGTCGATCAGCTGCTCGGTGGCGGCCAGGAAGGCGACGTTGCGGACGTTGGTTTCGTCGGCCAGCGCGGTGCGCAGCGTGTCGATCGTGTCGACCTGCGGGATCTTGCGGCCACGGGTGCCGATGCGGCGCTGGAAGTAGGCGTTGTACGCGGCGACCGCCTCGTCGTCGCGTCCGGCGCGGACCAGCCGGTCGACCACCCCGAAGCCGTACGCCACGCTGCTGATGCCGGAGTCGACCACCACGGCGTCCGGGTCGGCGGCGTGGACCGCCTCGGCGGCCGCGGTGACCAGGGTGACGTACTCCTCGGGGGTGCCGCGCCAGTACTGCTGGGCGTTGACCTCGTTCTCGATGGCGTACTGCCGCACGCCGTAGGGCGCGTAGCGGCGCACCACCTCACCGACGAACCGCTGGTAGGCAGCCATGTCCAGCGGCATCGTCGACTCGGTCTTGTTCGCCTCGCCGCGCGGGAACTCCGGCGTGCCGCCGGTGGCCCAGCACATCTCGGTCCGGATCTTGATGTTGAGCGCGATGCCGAGCTCCCGGCTGCGCTGCGCGATACGGTCCAGCGCCGACCAGTCCGGCTGACCGGGGGTTCGCTCGATGCTGCACCAGCTGATCTCGTGGTACGTCGCGGAGCCGGACAGTTTGCGCAGGTACGGCAGGAACTCGTCGTAGCGGTTCCAGTCCCAGTGGGCGCCGAACGGGTGGGTGTCCTCGGGGTACGGCGGCAGGCTCGGCAGCGGTGCACCGGTCGGCGGCGGTGGAGTGGGGCCGACGTCGGAGTCGCCGCTGGTGCAGCCGGCGAGCAGCAGCAGTACGCCGAGCGCCGCCGCGACGGCGCGCCGGCCCGCAGCGTTGCGCCGGCCCGCAGCGTTGCGCCGGGCCACGACAGTCACCGGTAGCCCAGTTCGCGCAGCATCCGGCCGGAGAAGACGGCGACGAGCAGCCGCAGGAACGGGTCCAGTTCGCGACGGTAGCTGCCGACCCGCGAGCCGTAGATCGCCGAGTCGGTGCCGGCGGCCGCCCGCCGACGGTCGGCCTCGGTGGTGTACTTGCCGGCCACGTCGTGTGGCTTGTCGACGTAGTCGAGCACGCCGTTCTCCCAGGGTTCGCCGAGGAACTCGAACAGTGCCCGCATCGACTTCTCCGGCTCGCGTACCGCGTCCTCGTAGCGCAGCTCGTAGTACCGCTCGGCGGGCAGGCCGGCCGCCATCGCCCGGGCGGTACGGATGTAGCGCGGCCATTTGACCACGCACTTCACCGCCGACCAGTAGCCGAACCGTTTGCGGTGCGAGACCACCACGTCGCGGCCGTCCCGGATGACGTGCACGATCTGCGCGTCGGGGAAGACCTCGGTGACGAAGTCCAGCGAGATCGCGTACAGCGGGGTCTTGTCGGCCCACCGGGCCTTGCCCCGACCCTGGGCGTAGTCGGCGTGCACGCCGCCGAAGAAGTCGGCGATGCGGCGCAGCCAGTCCTCGCGGGGGAACCCGAACCGGGCCAGCCGCTCCCAGTCGGACCCGACGATGCGCCGCAGGTCCGGCAGGAACCGGGTCTCCGGTCCGCAGGAGATCCGCGAGTGCGAGTCGAGCACCAGCCGCAGGAACGTGGTGCCGGAGCGCTGGCAGCCGACCAGGAAGATGGGGGCCGTCGGTGCCGGGACCGCTTCGGCGGTGGTGGTGGGCTGCGCGGTGGTCTCAGCCATTGTCGGTCCTTTCCACGGGCACCGGGGCACACCGGTCGGTGTCGGCTTGGCGGGGCGGGGTGGCGGGGACCGGCGCGCTGCCGGTGAGGCGGACGGTGAGGTCGTCGCAGAGCGTACGGACCGCCGGGTCGATCGGCAGCGGCTGGCGGCGCGGCGCCCGGGGGGCGATGTGCGCGGACAGTTCCGGCCGGTACGCCAGCCCGAGGAAGTCGCAGAGCCGGCGGACCTGCCCGGCCGGGTCGGCGATCAGCGCGTCGTAGGAGCTGAGCAGGACGTCGTCACGGCGGTCCAGACCGAGCCGGAAGTACAGGCTGTTACGGACGTACCAGAACAACGCGGCGGCGGTGTACCGGTCCATCGTGCGGTAGTCGAAGCCGTGGATGAGTTCGTAGGTGTCGGCGTCGAGGCGCTGGCCCTGCCAGCGCCGGCCGATGGTGCCGTCGGCGATGGTGGCCAGGGCCCGCAGGTTGGCGTCGCCGAACTTGGCGACCTCGGAGCGGGCCCGGTCGTCGACGTCACGCCAGGCCCAGATCGCCCGGCCCGGTGCCGTGCCGGGCAGAGCGAGCAGTTCGTCCACCCGGTGGCTGTCGCACAGCGGCTTGATCAGGACGTACGCGTGCCGGCTGCGGCGCACGACGGCGGTGAGCACCGCGTCGTCGCGCAGCTGGAACCGGTGGAACACCCGACGGTCGTTCTCGTTGTGGACCTCGAACTCGCCGGCGTTCTCCAGACCCCGGACCAGCATGTTCGTGCCGGACCGTTGCAGGCCGACCAGGTACACCGGCATGGCCTGCCCGGGCGGTACGCCGTGGCGTCGCCGCCAGCGCAGTTTTGTCCAGGCGGTGCCGGCGCGGTCGATCGGATTGAGCCGGTCCTCCTCGACGAGCCGGCGCAGGCCCTCGGTGCGGATCCACCGGGCGTGCCGGGCGATCCGCCGCGTGGTCCAGGCGAGGGTGGAGGGCTCGTCGTCGTTGCTCACCGGTCCTCCTCGGGCACGTCACCAGCCGTCGTGGCCAGGCTGGGGCGAGGTCGGGCCGGGGCCAGGCTACCCACCGATCGGGGCGAAACGCCAGAACGAAGGCTGGTCAGCCACACGAGATCATCCGATCAGCTAGTTGGCGATTCGGTACTGGACTAACCCGACGCCGATGCATAGCGTGAGGCAGCAGCTCAGGGCGGGAGTCCTGAGCCACCATAACCGGGTGGACGCACCCCGGTGTCGAGCGAGCGGGCCGGATGAGATGCGTGTCCTCCATGTGAACAAGTTTCTCTATCGGCGTGGTGGTGCGGAGGGCTACCTGCTGGACCTCGCGGATCTGCAGCGCGCCGCCGGAGACGAGGTGGCGTACTTCGGGATGACCCACCCGGACAACGACCGGCCGTTGCGCTACGCGGAGCATTTTCCGCCGTACGTCGAACTGGAGCCGGCCCCGCGTGGCCTGGCGCCCCGGCTGGTCGCCGCCGGTCGGATGGTCTGGTCACCGGCGAGTCGCCGAGGTCTGACCCGGGTGATCGAGGACTTCGGTCCGGATGTGATCCACCTGCACAACATCTACCACCAGCTTTCCCCGTCGGTGCTGGCCGCCGCCCGCGACGCGGGGGTGCCGTGCGTGTTGACCATGCACGACTACAAGCTCGCCTGCCCCAGCTACCAGCTGCTCGACCACGGCAAGGTCTGCCAGGCATGCGTTGCGGGCGGTCCGCTACACGCCGCGCGGCGCAGGTGCAAGGACGGATCGGCATCCGCCAGTACGCTACTCGCCGTAGAGACCTGGTTGCACCGACAGTTACGGGCGTACGACCCGGTCGGGGTGTTCGTCAGCCCCAGCCGGTTCCTCGCCGACGTGATGCGGCGGGCCGGGGTCTACCCGGACCGGCTGCAGGTGATCAACCACTTCGTGGACACCGGTGCCGTGGCGGTGAAGGATTCGCCGGGCGGGGGAGTGGTCCTCGCCGGCCGGATCGCCCCGGAGAAGGGAGTGGACGTGCTGGTCGAAGCGGTGACCCGGCTGCCTCGCCAGGTGCCGGTGCACGTGGCCGGCGACGGGCCGGCGCTTCCCGAGGTACGGGCTCTCGCCGACCGGGTGGCACCCGGCCGGGTGCGGTTCCACGGCCGGCTCGACAAGGCCCGACTGCACGAGCTGATCAGGTCGGCGGCGGTGGCCGTGGTGCCGTCGCGCTGGCACGAGAACCAGCCGATGGCGGTGCTGGAGGCGTTCGCCTGCGGCGTACCGGTGGTCGGCACCGACCTCGGCGGGCTGCCGGAGCTGATCACCCCGGGCGCCGACGGCGAGGTGGTCCCGGCCGACGACCCGGCGGCGCTCGGCGAGGCTGTCGGCAAGCTGGTCGCCGACCCCGACCGGGCGTACGCGATGGGGATGCAGGCCCGCGCGAAGATCGACCGCGACTTCACCCCGCAGTTGCACCTGTCCCGGCTGCGGGAGGCCTACCGGACCGCCGCGACGACCGCCCCCGCCGGAGGCCGGCGATGACCGACCCGGCTGGTGAATCGACCCCGGTACGGGTGCTCTACCTGGCCGGCAGTGGACGCAGCGGCAGCACTCTGATCACCACCGTCCTCGGCCAGCTGGACGGCTGTTTCGCCGCCGGCGAGCTGCGCTACCTGTGGCAGCGGGGCATCCTCGACAACCGTCCGTGCGGCTGCGGCGAACCGTTCGACAGCTGCCCCACCTGGCAGACGGTCCGCCGGGCCCTCGGCACCCCTGACGGCGGCGGTGCGCCTGACGCCGGCGGTGCGCCTGACGCCGGCGGTGCGCCTGACGCCGGCGGGATCGCCGCGCGGCTGCGGACCCGGCTGCGGATGCGGGACCTGCCGGCACTGCTGCGCCGGGCCGCGGCCGGCCGCCGTGCCGTACCGCCGCACCCGGACGACGCCGTGATCGCCGCGCTGTACCCGGCGATCGCCCGCCAGGTCGCTCCGCCCGGCGAGGGCCCGGTGGTGATCGTCGACTCGTCGAAACTGCCGCCGTACGGGGCGCTGCTGCGTGACCTGCCCGGGATCGACCTGCGGGTGCTGCACCTGGTCCGGGATCCCCGTGGCACCGCCTTCTCCTGGCGACGCCGACGCGGCCTCGACGGTGCCGGCGACCAGAAGCTGATGAGCCGGCCACCGGTGTGGAAGGCGGCGCTGCTGTGGCGGGTCTGGAACGCCGCCACCGTCCGACTGTTCGGTGGCGACGGCCCGGACCGCTACCTGCGGATCCGGTACGAGGACGTGGTCGCCGACCCGGCCGGGCAGCTGCGGCGGATCGCCACCTTCGCGGGGCTCGACCCGGCCGGTCTGCCGGTCGACGCCGCCGGCAGGGTCACCCTGGCACCGACGCACTCGGTCGCCGGCAACCCGTCGCGACACCGTACCGGCGCGGTGCCGATCACCGACGACGCCGAATGGCTCCGCGCGCTGCCGGGCCGGTCGTACGCGGTGGTGACCGCGGTGACCCTGCCACTGCTGCGCCGCTTCGGCTACCCGGTACGCCGGCCGGTGCCGCCCGCGCCGGTGCCGCCCGCGCCGCCGGAGTCCGCGTCGGTGGTGCCGTCGCAGCCGGTCTCCGTCGCGGCCCCGACCAAGGAGGGTTGACCATGCTGTCCGTCGTCGTGGGCACCGGACGGTGCGGCTCGACCCTGGTGCAGGAGATCCTGGCCCGGCACCCCGCCGTCGGCTTCGTCTCCGGACTGGACGACAAACTGCCCCGGCTCAACCTGGCCGGGCGGCGCAACGGCCGGCTCTACCGGCGCTCGGCGCCCCGGCCGGCCGGGATGACCTCGTTGAGTCACAGCCGCCGGCTGCTCGAACGGGGTCGGCTGCGGGTCGCCCCGTCCGAGGCGTACCAGCTGATCGACCGGCAGGTGATGGCCGGCTATTCCAGGCCGTGCCGGGACCTGCGGGCCGACGATCTCACCCCGTACGTCGAGCAGCGGCTGCGGGCCTTCTTCGACCGGCGGGTACGGCAGCAGGGCTGCCAGGTACTGCTGCAGCACGTGACCGGCTGGCCCCGGACCGGGTGGCTGCACGCCGCGTACCCGGATCTGCGGGTGGTCAACGTGGTCCGCGACGGCCGCGCGGTGGCCAACTCATGGCTGCAGATGGGCTGGTGGGACGGCTGGCGCGGGCCGGACAACTGGTTCCTCGGCCCGCTGCCGTCCGACCTGCGCGCCGAATGGGAGGAGGCCGACCGGTCCTTCCCCGTCCTCGCCGCGCTGGGCTGGAAGATGCTGATGGCGGCCTTCGTCGAGGCCCGCGCCGCGCACCCCGTCGGGCAGTGGCTCGACGTGCGCTACGAGGATCTGCTGGTCGCCCCCCGCGAGGAGACGGCCCGGATGCTGGATTTCCTCGGCCTGGACTGGTCGCCCGCGTTCGACCGGGGCTTCCGGCGGTACGAGTTCCACGGCAACCGGGGGGCGGCGTACCAGCGGGAGTTGAGCCCGCAGCAGTTGGCGGCGATCGACCGGGTGCTGGAGAAGCCGCTCGCCGAGTGGGGGTACTGAGTCGGCCCTACCGTTGTCGCCGACACCGGCCTAGAGTGAGGCTGGCTGGCCCTGCGTGGGCCGGTGGCCGGGCGGGAGGCGCAACCCGCCCGGGTCACGGTGTGTCCACCGCCGACCTGGTCGGCGTGCCCTGGCGTGTCCGTGACCGCCCCACCGGTCGACCCTCGGCCCGGCCGTACCACCGGAAAGTTCCACCGGGCCGTCACCTCGCACCGGTCCACCACCAGACGCCGCACCGGCGGCGTGGGTCGGAATCCCAGTAACGACAACGGGAGAAGGACCATGGCGCGACCCATCACCCTCTTCACCGGCCAGTGGGCCGACCTGCCGTTCGAGGAAGTGTGCCGGCTGACCTCGGAGTGGGGCTACGACGGCCTGGAGATCGCCTGCTGGGGCGACCACTTCGAGGTGGACCGGGCCCTCGCCGAGGACGACTACGTCGAGCGCAAGCTGCAGACCTTGGCCAAGTACAACCTCAAGGTGTACGCGATCTCCAACCACCTGGTCGGTCAGGCGGTCTGCGACCACCCGATCGACGAGCGCCACCAGGGCATTCTGCCGGCCCGGATCTGGGGGGACGGCGAGCCCGAAGGCGTCCGGCAGCGGGCCGCCGAGGAGATCAAGGACACCGCCCGGGCCGCCGCGAAGCTCGGCGTCTCGACCGTGATCGGCTTCACCGGATCGTCGATCTGGCACACCCTGGCCATGTTCCCGCCGGTGCCGCCGTCGATGATCGAACGCGGCTACCAGGACTTCGCCGACCGGTGGAACCCGATCCTCGACGTGTTCGACGAGGTCGGGGTCCGGTTCGCCCACGAGGTGCATCCGAGCGAGATCGCCTACGACTACTGGACGACCCGCCGCACCCTCGACGCGATCGGCCACCGGCCCGCGTTCGGGCTCAACTGGGACCCGTCGCACTTCGTCTGGCAGGAACTGGACCCGGTCAACTTCATCCTGGAGTTCGCCGACCGGATCTACCACGTCGACTGCAAGGACGCCAAGGTACGCACCGGCGACGGCCGGCGTGGTCGGCTCGCCTCGCATCTGCCCTGGGCGGACCTGCGTCGTGGCTGGGACTTCGTTTCGACCGGGCACGGCGACGTGCCGTGGGAGGACTGCTTCCGCGCGCTGAACGCGATCGGGTACGACGGCCCGATCTCGGTCGAGTGGGAGGACGCCGGCATGGACCGGCTGGTCGGTGCCCCGGAGGCGTTGCAGTTCGTCCGGCGGCTCGCGTTCGACGCCCCGTCGGCGGCCTTCGACGCGGCGTTCTCCAGCGGCGACTGACGCTCCAGCGGAGGCTGCGACGCCGCGGCGACGACTGCCGCTGACAGGTCCGGGCCGGTCACCCACTTGGTGACCGGCCCGGACCTGTCCGAGGTCAGCCCGGCTCAGCTGCCGGTGCCGCCCGTACCCGTGGCCTTGCTGGTGCCGTCGGCCTTGTTCGCGCCGCCGGGGCGGGGCGTCGTGCCGCCGCCGGTCGTGCTGCCGCTCGCCGCCGTGCCGCTGGTCACCCCGGCGCTGCTGAGGCTGTCGGTGTGGGCGGACGGGTCGGCGGTGTGGTCGTGGCCGTTGAGCTTCTCGCCCAGCCGGGTGTGGCTGAGTCGTTCCCGGCCCTCGGCGTACAGGCGGTTCGCCTGGGCCTGGGCCACTCCGGCGGCCTCCTGCACCGTCGGATGGTCCATCACTTTGCGGGCGTTGAGCACCAGTTCGTCGTACTTCTCACGGCCGGCGCGGGCGCCCAGGACGAAACCCACGGCCACCCCGCCGATGAACCAAAGCTTTCCGCGCATGGCGGCTCCCCTCCGTACCTGACCCGGGCGATCACCGGGGCCGGTGCCGGACTCGAGGTCCGTGCCGGCCGCCCGATGAATCGACCCGGTCGTGCCTGTGTCGTCTGTCCGGTGCTGTCTACCCATCCTGCTACCCGTCTACGCGTCAGCGCAGACAACTCCAGTATTTGTCCGGTTCTGCCGGCCGCGCGGGTGCTGCCGTCGGGGCGAGATCCCACTGGCGAGTTCGACCCGACCCGGTCACCCATCGGGCGGCGATGTCCTGTACTCTTGTCCCGTCGCCGGCGGCCGGAGCGATCCGGGCCATCGCGATCTGGCAGTCCCCCGTAGCTCAATTGGCAGAGCAGCCGGCTGTTAACCGGCAGGTTTTTGGTTCGAGTCCAAACGGGGGAGCTCCCACACATGGCTACCGATCGGGAGTTCATCGTCGTCGGTGCCGGGCTGGCCGGTCTGGCCGCTGCCCGCCGGCTGCACTCAGCCGGTGCCGACTATCTGCTCATCGAACGGTCCGACCGGATCGGCGGCCGGGTCGCCACGGATGTCGTCGACGGGTTCCGGCTCGACCGTGGCTTTCAGGTGCTGAACACCGCGTACCCCCGCTTGGTCGACCTGGTCGACCTGGACCGGCTCGACCTGCGGTACTTCACCCCGGCCGTGCGGGTGCGCCGGGGTGCGGGCACCGTCCGGCTGGCGCATCCGCTGCGGATGCCCACCGCCGCGCCAGCGACGCTGTTCGCCGGCGTCGGGAGCCTGTCCGATCGGGTCCAACTCGGTCTGCTGCTCGCCCGCTACGCCGTCATGGATCCAGCGCGTCTGCTCGCCCGCCCGGAGACCAGCGCCCTGGACGAGCTGCGTCGGGCGGGTCTGTCGCCACGCATCGTCGACGAGGTGCTGCTGCCGTTCCTGTCCGGGGTGCTCGCGGACCCGACCCTGGAGACCTCCAGCCACGTGCTGGCGATGATTCTCCGCTCGTTCGCCCGCGGCCGGATCGCGGTGCCCGCCGACGGCATGGCGGCGCTGCCGCTGGCGGTCGCCGCACCGCTGCCCGCAGACCGGATTCGGCTCGGTGTCCACGTCACCGCCGTCGCACCGGGTGTGGTGCGCACCGTCGACGGCGAGCTGCGCTGTGGCAGTGTCATCGTCGCGGCCGACCCGCCCGCCGCCGCGCGGCTGCTGCCGACGATGCGTCGGGTCGTGATGCGCCAACTGACCACGTACTACCATTCGACGGCGCTGCCTCCGTCGGATGAGCCCGTTCTGCTGCTCGACGGTGACCGTCGTGGTGTGGTCGCCAACAGCGTGGTGATCAGCCAGGCGGCGAGCGGGTACGCCCCGCCGGGGCAGCACCTGGTTGCCACCTCGGTCGTCGGGCCGGACCCGGTGCCCGAGTCGGTGGTCCGCGCGGAGCTGGAATGGCTGTACCGGACCCCGACCCGGGACTGGCGTCACCTGCGTACCGTCGCGGTGCCGGACGCTCTGCCGGTGGCACTGCCCCCGCGCGGCCGACTACGGGATCCCGCCCGGATCGACGAGGGTGTCTTCGTCGCCGGCGACCACCGGGACAGCCCCTCGATCCAAGGTGCTCTGGCCAGCGGCTGGCGGGTCGCCGGAGCGGCCCTGCGCAGCCGGCCCCGGCATGCCTGACCGTACCGGGGAGTGACGAACGCGCACTACAATGAACCGGTGGCCGTCGCCGACCGTGAACCAGTCATGGGGTCGATGACATTCCAGGTGCCGGCGGCTGCCGGATCGGGCATTGGCGGTGACCGGACGAGCGCGCCCGCCACTCCGACGATCCCCGCTCCTCGCCGGGTGATCAGCGAAACCGCGGTCGTCTGCGGCGCTATCGAGTACTTCCTCGACCATGGCACGGTGGACATGGACGCGCTCGCCGGTGCGCTGGCCGTCAGCCGGGCGACTCTCTACCGGGTTGCCGGCAGCCGGGACCAGTTGATCGGCGAGGTGCTGTGGCAGCTCGGCAGCCGGCGGCTGACGGATTCCCGCCGCGCGCGACGACAATCGGGCGTCGACGGGGTGGTCGAGGTGACCCGGCACTACGTCAGCGGTGTGCGGCACTCTTCTCCGTTGCGGCGTTTCGTCATCGCCGAGCCGGAGACGGCGGCCCGGGTCTTCTTCGCCGAACCTGGTGGCGTCCACCAGCGCTTCATCCACGCCCAGGTCGAGGTCTTCGAGGAGGTGCTCGGGCCCGAGCTCGACCGGGTCGTCGCCGACCCGCAGGCGCTGGCATACCTCTACATCGGCATCGTGGAGTCCGCGGTCTACGCCGAGCTGCTCACCAGCCAACCGGCCGACCTCGACCGGATGGAACAGGCACTGCGGGCACTGTTCACCCCGGTGACCTGAACAGTCCGACGGCAGCCGGTGCCGGCCGGCGGTTCCCACCGCCGGCCGGTGCCGAGGTTCAGGCCGAGTGCGGGCAGCTGTCCCGGTACTCGGAGATCTGTCGGTTCGGCTGTGGTGACGGGCACAGGAACTGCTCGTACCGCAGGTCGTCGTCCACGAAGCGCTTCAGCCACGAGATGCTGAACGACGCGATGGTGGTGTTGGAGATGTTGGGTGCGAAGTGGCTCGCGTTGTTCAATTCGAGGTACGCCTTGTCGAGGTCCGACGGAAAGCTGTCGAAGAACGGCTTCGAATGGGTACGTACTGATGCGATGCTGTCGTTCTCGGCCCCGATGATCAGTGTGGGCACCTGGAGTTCGGACCAGTTCTTGGTGAGATTCCACGGAGTCATCGGGATCGCCGCTTGCAACGTCGGGCGGGCCTGAGCCGCCTCGAGCGCGCCACCGCCGCCCATGGAGTGGCCGATCACAGCCAGCCTGTCCGGGTCCACCCGGTCGCGGACGGTGCTGCGCTCCACCAGGAAGTCCAGTGCCGCCAGGAGCTGCCGCCCCCGACTTGCGGGCTGGTCGGAACGGGTGATCGTGTCGATGTTGAAGACGACGAACCCCTGCGAGGCGAGCCTCGGTCCGAGCCACGCCATGCTGGAACGGCTGGCCGTGAATCCGGGAGCGATCGCCACGGCACCGAAGGTGCCGCTGCTGGTGCTGGTGGGGAAGTAGATCGTGCCGCCGCCGAAGCCGTCGGCGCTGCGCGACGACACGGTGACCTGGGAGGTGGCGAACGGACCCCGGGCTGCGGCGATGCTGGCCGCGCTGGGGGCCGGACCCCGTTCGAAGGGATTGTCCGCGGCGCTGGCGTTCGGGATCGCGGTGAGCCCGGCCACCGCGAGGGCTCCGGCTGCGGCGGTGACGAGCAGGGCACGGATCCGGCGCCGAGCGCGGTCCGGCCGGACTGTGCCACCGGCGGATCGCCGGGCTGTTCGTGGTGGAATCGAGCGGGGTGTGGCCGACGACGGATACACCTGTCCTCCTCATTGGTGGGTCGTTCGTACCGTTGGTCACAGCTCGGCGAATTGGCCGCGGGCCGGCGAATTGGCCGCAGCGGTCAGGGAACCTGTGCCGTTGTCATTTCGGCGGTGCCGAAACGTGGCCCCCGGTGATGGTGGAGATCCTGAGGTGCCCTCAGGTGAATCCGACGTTATCCGCGCTTGTGGGCCGTTGACCAGGGACGACGTTGATCGTGAGACGGCCGTCGCAGGCTCGTCGAGGCCGGGAAAAAGGTAAACCGAAATCGACTGCGAATCGTCAATAAGAGATTGCGGAATGTGACGGATTCAGTGGTGGGGAAGCATCGCCGGGTCGGCGGCCGTCGCCACGATCAGTTCGGCGGCGGTGAGCACCTCGCAGCCGTCGAGGTCGCACGCCGGGCAGCGCCCCTCGATCCGGTGCTGCTCGACGTCTGCTGCCGCGGCCAGCCAGCCGGCGTCGCGCCAACGGGTGTCCGGTGGCACCCGGAGGCGGTTGTCGATCGGTACCGCCGGGCCGTGTCCGATCAGCGGCATGTCGTCTCCTTGGTCGCGCTGGGTCCGGCCGACGCTGGCGGCACCCGTGGTGCGGCGTCGGTCGTGCCGTTGCGCTGGTGGCCCAGACATTTGACCCTGTCCACGCCCGGTCCGTCACGTGGGTGGGTGATCCTGAGACAGCTGTCTCAGGATCACCCACCCACGCGACGCATCACCTGGTGCACTCAGGACTGGCAGGTGCCGTCACCGGCGCTGGAAACGCGGCGGGTAGCGGGGTCGGGCAGATCGGTCAACGCTCGGGCGGTGCCAGGCGGATCACCCCGACCGTACCGTCCAGCCGGAGCGGTCCGGCGGCGTACGGAACCAGCAGGGTGTCTCCCCGCCGTAGCGGCAGGTCGTCCCACTCGCCGGCGATGCTGCCCTCGCCGGCCACCGCGACCAGGACGCTGAATCCCTGCCTCAGGCGGTCGCCGCCGGACAGCCGGTGCGCGGTGAAGAACTCGTCGGCAGCCTCGGGCAGCAGTTGTCGGCCGCCCCGTAGCTGGTCCAGACGCTGCGGCGTCCACCTGCTCCGATCCACGCACCGCAGTGCCAGGTCGTAGCCGAGGCCCAGATGACCGTCGGCCAGGCCGAACTCCTCGTACTCGAGCAGTACCGAGAAATCGGTCGGCTCCTGAACCTCGACCAGCAGGATGCCGTCGCCGATCGCGTGCGGAAGGCCGGCGGGGCAGAGGATCGCGTCGCCGGCCGACACCGGAATCCGGTTGGTCGCGGCCAGCATCTGCCCGGTCTGCTGGCCCGTCACCCAGCCGGCAAGTTCATCGGCCGACACGTCACGGGCGAAGCCGAGGTGGACGTACGCGTCGGGGCGGGCCGACACGATCACCCAGGCCTCGGTCTTGCCGTACGGTGACGCCAGGTGTGTGGTGGCGAAGCGGCGGTCGGGGTGGACGTGCAGCGGCAGACGCTGGCCCGCGTCGAGCAGTTTCACGAGTACGCCGGGGTCGGTGCGCTGCGGGCCGAGCCACCAGTGCGGGTCGGCGGCGATCGCGTCGGCGAGCAGCCGGCCGTCGGACAGCGTGGACAGGCCGGACGGGCCCAGCCCGAACCGGGTGGTCACCGAGCCCACCCAGTCCTCCGGGCGGTCGGGCATGGCGGGCACGTTGCGGAAACCGGCGATCCGGCCAGCACCCCGGTAGAACGTCTCCGGCTGGTTGGCCGGCAGCACCTGAAGGGTCATGGATCGACAATCTGGTCGAGGAAGGGAGTCGCGTCGCCGGCCGGTCGGATCCGCTGCCAGGCGAGCGCGGCAAGGAAACCGCCGACGAACGTGTCGCCCAGCCCGACCGTGGTGGGGTGCGCCACGTCGAGCGCGAAGGCGGGTACGCAGTGCACCGTCTCGCCCAGTCGGGCACGCAGTGCGGCGGCGAACTCCACGGACTCGGGCCGGCGCGGTCGCCGACGCAGACGGCCGATGTCGGAGTCGGTGAAGTCGTCGCCGTGGCGGTAGCGGACGGCGGCCATCACGGTGCCGGTGTCGAGGGCGTCGGCGTACCTCGACGCGCACGGGCCGAGGGCGATGGCCCAGTACTTCGTGTGCAGGACCACCGTCGGTGCGGGCACGAGCGCGTGGACCGTCGTGAGCGCGTCGGCGACCTCCGTCGCCGAGAGCAGATCGACGGGGTGTCCGAGGTACGACTGCAACTCGTCTTCGTTCAATCCGTACACGTCGATCGTGTCCCGCAGCGCGGCCAGGACCCGGCGGCTGAACGCGGGCTCGTGGTAGGCGGCGTCCTCGAAGTAGGTCACCGCACCAGGTGGTCGCCGCCGTAGGTGCCCGCGCAGTTCGGTGAGCCGCAGGTCGAGTTGCGCCGCCGAGCGCATGGCGTTGAAGCCTGAGATCAGGAACAGGTCGGCCCGGCTGAGCCGGTCACCGAGCTCATCGCTGAGCGCCATGGCGCCGTTGGCGGGGTCGTTGACGTAGATCAGCCGGTTCGGAAACGGCGCGGTGATGTCGATGTCGCCGGCGCGGATCCGTAGCCCCTGGTCGTACTGGACGATCAGGTGCGGATAGAGGGTGTCCTCGCCGTCGGCGGCGAAGTGGTCGCTGTCGGGCGGCAACAGCCGGCGTACGGTGTCGTTGACGGTGACCAGGTGCAGCGTCGACGGCACGCCCAGCCGGCTCATCAGGATCCCGGCCCGTACGGAGGTACCGCCCAGCGCCACCCGGCGCGGCAGACGGCTGGCGAAGCTCTCCAACGCCGGGGCGGCGGCGACGTAGTGCTCGCCGCCACCCCCACGGGCTACGTAGCCGAGAATCGACACCACCAGGTCCCGCTCGTTGGCGACGGTCGCCGGCGACGCGAGCTCCGCGGCGGCGATGCCGTACGTGCTGACCAACTGCTGCATGACCTCGGCGGTCAGTTTCACCTCGTAGTCGACGCAACCGCCGAGGCCGAGGACGATACGGGACGCGTCCGTCATGTCAGTAGAGCGAGGCCCTACCGGCCGCGCCGAACAGTTCGATCTTCTGGGCGGCGACCACCTTCATGGCTTCGATGCAGGCGGGCTGGATGGCGTTGGGCTCGCGGGTCTTGGGGTCGTTGCCCAGCACCTCACGCATCTTGCTGTGGTAGGCGACCTTGATGTCGGTGGAGATGTTGATTTTGTTGATGCCTATCCGGGACGCCTCGCGGATCTCGTCGTCCGGATTGCCGGATCCACCGTGCAGCACCAGTGGGATCTGCACCCGACTCTTGATCTCCTTGAGCAGGTCGAGCTTCAGTTCGGGCTTGAGATGGGCCGGGTAGAGCCCGTGGAAGGTGCCGATCGCGACGGCGAGGCTGTCCACCCCGGTCTGCTCGACGAACGTGACAGCGTCGTCGGGATCCGTGTAGATGATCTCGGCGGCGCCTGCCTCGGCGTAGCTGTCGTTCCCACCGATCGTGCCGAGCTCGCCCTCCACGGACACCCCGAGAACGTGCGCGGAGTCGGTGACCTTCCGGGTGATCGCGATGTTCTCCTCGAACGGCAGCAGCGACCCGTCGATCATCACGGAGGTGAATCCGTACTGGATCGCCTGGAGAATCTGCTCGTAGGTGGCGCCATGGTCCCAGTGGATGGCGATCGGGACGCTCGAGTGGTGTGACCGCTCGGCGATGCCGGTGATCATCTCGCGGCCGATGTGCCGGACCTCGTCCGGGTGGATCCCCACGATCAGCGGGGCGTTCATCTCCTCACTGATCTCCACGATGCCCTTGAACATCGCCCAGTCGCTGATGTTGAAGGCTGGCACGGCGAAGCTGTGCGCGTTGGCGACGTCGAGAATCGCCTTGCCGGTCGTCAGCATGTCCGACTTTCTCCTTAGTGGATGTTGGTTGCCGGGGGTCAGGTCTTCACGGCGCCGGCGGTGAGCCCACCGATGAACCGCCGCTGGAAGACAAGGAAGAGGATGAGAACGGGAATGGACCCGAGGATGCTCATCGCCATCATCTGGTTCCACTCGTACGAGTGCTGGCCCATGAGCAGTTGGATGCCGATGGGGACGGTGCGCATGTCGTCGGTGCGGGTCAGCGTGAGTGCGAACAGGTACTCGTTCCACGAGATCATGAAGGTGTAGACGCCGACCGCGATCAGGCCGGGCACCGAGACCGGCACGAGGATTCGCCACAGCGCGGTCCAGCCGCTGCCCCCGTCGACCTTGACGGACTCGTCCAGTTCCTTCGGCAGCGTGTTCAGGTACGCGGTGATCATGATGATCGCGTACGGCAGGGTGAACACCATGTGGGTGAGGATCAGGCCGGCGTAGGTGTCGTACAGGCCGAGCGCGACGATGAGCCCGAAGTACGGGATGACGAGCGTGATCGGCGGCACCGCCTGGACGCTGATGATCACGGCGTTGATGGTCTTCTGGAACGGGAACCGGAAGCGGCTGAAGGCGTACCCGGCGAGCACGGCCACCAGCAGCGTCAGGATGGTCACCGCGAAGGCGACGACGTAGCTGTTGAGAAAGAACCGCAGTTGGGCGCCGTTGCCCAGGATCGCGCGGTAGGCGTCGAGCGAGAAGCCCTCGGTGAGAAGCCGCGGAGGGCTTGCGAAGACCTCGCCGTTGCGCTTGAACGAGGTGGACAGCATCCACAGGACCGGCAGGCCGGCGAAGAGCCCGCCGACGACCAGCCCGGTGACGACGCCGACCTTCGCGAGGAGGCGTCGGGTCCTGACGGTGGCCATGCGCCTCACCGTTCCCTCTGTGAGCGTACGTAGAAGAAGGCCAGCACGGTTGTGAGCAGTAGGACGATGACGGCGGCTGCGGCGGCCGTCGCGAACTCGTACTCGCTGAAGGCCTGCTTGTAGGTGAAGGTGCTGAGCATCTCGGTGGAGTTCAGCGGCCCGCCGCCGGTGGTCATCCAGATCAGCGCGAACTGGTGCGAGGTCCAGATCAGATCGAGCACCGCCATGCTGATGATCACCGGCCGGAGCTGGGGCAGCGTGACGTGGACGAACCGCTGCCACCAGGTCGTGCCGTCGACGGCGGCGGCCTCGTAGAGGTCGGCGGGGATGCCCTGCAGCGCGGCGAGCAGACTGATCATGAAGAACGGGTAGCCGGACCAGATGTTGACGAAGGTCACCGCCCACAGCGCGATGGTCGGGTCGCCGAACCAGTTCAGGCCCTGCTGGACGAGCCCCAGGGTCTGCAGCATGTAGTTGACCACGCCGGCCGGGTCCAGCAGCAGCCGCCAGATCACGGCGATCACCGCGATGGTGAACAGCCACGGCAGGATGTAGATGATCCGGAAGATCGCCTTGGTGACCCCGCTGAGCAACTGCGTGTTGAGCATCATCGCGAAGGCGAGGCCGAGAACCAGGTGGGCCATGGTGCTGACGGAGATGAAGACCGCGGTGTTACGCAGCGCGGCCAGGAAGTTCGGGTCGGTGAGCACCGTGGTGTAGTTGGCGAACCCGACGAAGACCGAGTTCTCCTGGACGATCACGTTGTCCTGTAACGAGTAGCTGACCACCATGACGATGGGGACCACCATCAGGACCACGATCAGCGCCACCGTGGGGGACAGATAGCCGTACGGGACCAGGCGCCGCGCCAGGCCGGATCGGGACCTGCCGGCGGTGGCCGGCGCGGCGCGCGTCGAGGTCCGCGGTGCGGTCAGAGTCATGGGCTGTCTCCTTGGTGGGGCGCCGCGCCGGTCCTGCCGGCGCGGCGCCCGGACGGCTACTCGATGACCGAGGACCAGTTCTCCTGTGCTGCGGTCAGGGCGTCGTCGACGCTCGACTGGTCGGTCAACACAAGCTGCAGCTGCTCGGCGAAGCTGCGCATCAGGTCCTCGGACTTCGGCAGGCCGACGAACTCGTTCGCCGGGTAGCCCTGCTGGTAGATGTCGAAGGCGGCCCGGAACAGCGGGTCGCTGTTGCTGAAGTCGGGTTCGGCATCCTTGTTGCCCGGGAAGCCGTTCGCGATCGTGCTGAGCGAGGCGTTGGTCTCCTGGCTCATCAGGTACGACACGAACTTGAACGCCTCGGCCTTGTGCTCGGTGGACTCGGAGATCCCGATTCCCCAGGACGCGTAGGGGATCCCCCGCTCGCCGGTGTAGCCGTCCTCAGCGGGCAGCGCCACCACCTCGAAGTCCAGGTCCGGCTGGTTCTCCCTGATCAGGTTGATGTGCGCGAGCGAGTCGATCATCATCCCGATCTGGCCGTTGCTGAACTTCTCGACCTTGTCCTGCTCCTTCATGGTGAGCGCACCGGGGGCGATGGCGTCGGCGTCGTTGAGGCTCTTGACGAACTCGACCGTGCTCTTCACCTGCGGACTGGTCAGGTTCGGCTTGCCGTCGTCGGTGAGCATGCTGCCGCCGGACGCCCAGAGCCAGGACATCACGTCGTTCTGGACCCCGTTCGGCACGGCGGTGTCGAGCGGCAGTGCCCAGCCCTTGACGTCGCCGCCGCTGGCGCTGATCTTCTCGGCTGCTTCGAGGAACTCGGTGCGGGTGGTCGGCACGCTGGCGACGCCGGCCTTGGCGAGCAGGTCCTTGTTGACGAAGAGCGGGTAGACGAAGTTGACCACCGGGATCATGTAGGTCTTACCGTCGATCTGGATCTGGCTGGCGAGCTGGCTGTCGTCGTAGTCGGCGTCGGCCATCAGCTGGGACAGGTCGGTGATCGCGCCCTGGCGGGCGAAGTCGTTGACCCAGGCGCCGTCGAGGCCGACCACGTCGGGCAGGGTCTTCGAGGCCGCGCCGGTGAGCAACTGCTGCTTGGTCGAGGCGTACGGCGCACTCAGCAGTTCGATCTTGATGTTCGGGTTCTGTGCGGTGAAGTCGTTGATGATCTTGTCGAATTCCCCGGCCGGCAGTTCGGCGCCCCACCACTGGGCGAACTCGAGCGTCACCGTGCCGTCAGCCGCAGCATCGTCCGTGCCGCACGCCGCCACGAACGCGACCGTCGCCGCCGCCGTGACCGTCCCAATCACTCGTCTCAGTCGGGTAGCCCGAAACAACATGGCGAACTCCTTCTATATCCAAGGCTCTCGATCACCTGCCAGGTTGGCGTCACGTTAGCAACGTGTTACGGGCAAGGACAAGAGTAGAACGGCAGAAAAACGCGTAGCACGGCAGAACGCTGCGTCTGGGTGGGGTGCAGGTCAGCTCCGCGATGCTCCTTGCGGCTGGTCGGGGCGATGTGCGGTGTTCTGCGGTTGGCCTTGCGGCAGGCTGCAGGTCAGTGCTGCTCGTTGCGCCTAGGTGCGCGACCGACGCGCGGTTGTGGCATACTGCCGCATTGACAAGGGGGAAGCATGAACGTCGACAGGGACGAGCGGCAGCGCCACCTGCCCGCCGGGCGCAAGGCTCAGCTGGCCGCGTACGTCGCCGACACCGGCCAGGTGACAGTGGCTGAACTGGCCGAACGCTTCGGCGTCTCGATCGACACCGTCCGGCGCGACCTCGACCAGCTCAGCGCCGACGGAGTACTCGTACGTACCTACGGTGGAGCCGTCAGTCTCTCCACGGTGTCCCGTACCGATCGCGCCGTCGACCAGCGACTCGCCCTGCAGGAGCAGGAGAAGGAGAAGATCGCGGTCCTGGCCGCGGCTCTGGTTCAGGACAGCTCGACCATCATGATCAACGGTGGCACCACCACCCTGGCGGTCGCCCGCAACCTGGGTCAGCACCGCGACCTCACGGTGGCGACGAACAACCTGCTGGTTCCCGGCGCACTGCCACCCACCGCGATCCGTGACATCTATGTCTTCGGTGGCGCGGTGCGCACCCTCACGCTCGCCACCATCGGGCCGGTCAGCTTCCGGTCCAACGGCGGCGCCGAACTGGACATCAGCTGTGACCTGGCGCTGATCGGGGTCGGTGCCGTCGACGCGGACGCCGGCTTCACGACGAGCAACCTCGCCGAAGCCGCGATGATGCAGGAGATGATTTCGCGAGCGGGGCGGGTGGCGATCCTCGCCGACTCCTCCAAGTTCGGCCGCCGGCTGTTCGCCCAGGTTTCGGAGCTGAGCAGCGCGGACTACCTGATCACCGACAGCGCGCCCTCCGCCGACCTGCGCGACGCCCTCGCCGCGAACGACGTCAAGGTGATCACCCCGACGACCTCACCCCGGCAACGGGCAGCGCGGAGCGCGGTCTAGCCGGTGCCCCCCGGCTGCGGCGTCCGCCCCGGCGCTCGACGGCCGGCGGGACGGTCGCCTCCGACTTCCGCACCGCCTGACCCCTGTTGCTCGAGTGGGCCGGTGCTCTCGCCTGCGACACTATCGGCAGCGGTGGTATCGCTTTTGCCTGGTGGTGGGGCGGGCGGGGCTCGAACCCGCGACCGAGGGATTATGAGTCCCCTGCTCTGACCGGCTGAGCTACCGCCCCGGCGGAGAAATCCTATCCGGTGCCCGCTCTGTCGGGCGTACCGCATCGATCGCGTCCGCGAGCGCGACTGGCGCGCCTGCGGACGCGGCGATTCACGGAAGTACGGGTGGTCCGTCGCCGACGGACCACCCGTACCTGCCGGAGCCGACCGTTCGTCCCCGGCGCGCCGCCGCGGATCAGCTCTTCAGGAAGGTGAGCAGATCCTGGTTGACCTGTTCCTGGTGGGTGGCGGTGATGCCGTGCGGGGCACCCGGGTAGTACGCCTCCTGCGCGCCCGGCACCATCTGGGCGGTCTTCATCGACGCGTTGCGGATCGGCACGATCTGGTCGTCGTCGCCCTGGATCACCAGCGTGGGAATGTCGAAGGCGGCCAGATCGTCACGGAAGTCCGTTTCCGAGAAGGCCGCGACGCACTGGTACACGTTCCACAGGCCGGCCTGCATGCTCCAGGCCCAGAACTGGTCCAGCACGCCCTTGGACACCGTCGCCCCGGACCGGTCTGCGCCGAAGAACTTCACCGCCAGGTCCTGATAGAACTGCGAACGGTCGGCGGCCAACGCGGCCCGCATCTCCTCGAACACCGCCAGTGGCAGCCCATCCGGGTTGTCCGGCGTCTGCGCCATGATCGGCGGTACGGCGGAGATCAGCACCGCCTTGGAGATCCGGTCGGTGCCGTAGCGGCCGATGTAGCGTGCGACCTCGCCGCCGCCGGTGGAGTGGCCCACCAGGGTCGCGTCGGTGATGCCGAGTGCCTCGATGAGGGTGGCCAGGTCGTCGGCGTACGTGTTCATCTCGTTGCCGTCCGGCGACTGGCTGGACCGGCCGTGGCCGCGCCGGTCGTGGGCGATGACCCGGAACCCCTGTTGGGCGAGGAAGAGCAGCTGTCCGTCCCAGGCGTCGGCGTTCAGCGGCCACCCGTGGGAGAAGACGACTGCCGGGCCGGAGCCCCAGTCCTTGTAGTAGAGCTGGGTGCCGTCGGACATGGTGAGGTATCCCATGGCGTCACTCCTGACTCTCGGTGCGCTCGGCGTCCCATCCGGTCCGGGCTGCGCTGCCAGGGGCGGTGGGCGGAGCATCGTCGGACAGGAAGAGAGTCTCCGCGACGGTGGTCAGATAACCGGTGTGGGTGGTCGGATTCGGGGAACCGACGACCGGTCGGCGCGAGAATCCGAGGGTCAGCGTCGGGACAGCAGCGAGGTGACCCGCATCCGCTCGCTGTGAATCCAGACATCGGAGTACTCGATCGGCCGTCCGTCGTCAAGGTAGGTGATCTGCTCCAGGTAGAGCAGCGGAAACCCGTCGGGTACGCCGAGCGCCCCCGCGACCTCGCCGGCCGCTGCGGTCGCGGTGAAGGTACGCCGGCCAGTGCTGATCTTCAACCGGTACTCGTTCTCCAGGAGCCCGAACAGTGACTGGTCGGCGAGATCGGCGTCTTCGATGCCGGGTGCCAGGTCGAGCCGTACGTAGTTGACCAGCCAGGCGACCGGCCCGTCTGCGGTGGCGCGTAGCCGTTCCAGCCGTAGCACCGACTGCCCGGGGCGCAGGTCGAGCAGCGCGGCGACCGGCGACGGGGCGGCCATCACCTGATGTGAGCGGACCTGGGTGGAGACGGTGACCCCCTGCCGGGCGAAGTCCTCGGAGAGGGTGGTGAGTTTCTGCGCGATCGACGGCTCGATCGCGGTGGAGGTGACGTAGGTGCCGCGCCCCCGTACCTGCACCAGCAGCCCGTCACGGATCAGCGTGGCGAGGGCACGGCGCAGGGTGCCACGGGAGATGCCGAGGTCGACGGCCAGCTCCGGTTCGCTGCGTAGCCGGTAGTGCGGCGGCCACTCGCCGGACACGATCCGGGCACGGATCTGCTCCGACACCTGGGCGTGCAGCGGTGCCGGGGCGTCGCGGTCGAGCCGCTCCGCCGGTGCGGCGGTGCTGAACTGGTCGGACATGGCGCCTCATCGTCATGGTGCCGTCCTGTGCGGACACCGGTCAGGAGTCCGCACAGGACACAGGATCGGCGGGTCAGTAACTGGTCGTCGCGGCGGTGGTCTGGTCAGTGACGATAGCCACCCCGGCGCTGGTGCCCAACAGCACCGCCCCGGCGTCGAGCAGCGCCACGGCCTGAGCGTAGGACTTGATCCCGCCGGACGCCTTCACCAGTACGCCCTGCGGGGCCCGGGCCACCAGGTAGGCGACGCTGTCAGGGTTGGCGACCTCGACAGCTCCGCTACTGGCGTTCTTCAGGTAGGCCGCGCCCGCCTCGATGGAGAGTTCGACCGCGATGTCGCGTTCCTGCGGGGTGAGCAGCGGCAGTTCCAGCATCACCTTGATGGGCACCCCGGCGGCGCGGACCACCCCGGCGATGTCGTCGCGGAACGCGTCGTACCGGCCGCTTTTCAGCCAGCCGATCTGCACGCCGATGTCGATCTGCTGGGCACCGGCCCGGACCAGGCTCTCCGCCTCGGCGGCCTTGCCGGTGCTGGTGGTGACGCCGACGGTGGGGAAGTCCAACGCCGAGGCGACCTCGACGCCGGTGCCGCGCAGCACCTCGGCGGTTTCGGCGACCCACGAGCCGGCCACCATCGCCGCGCTGAAGCCGTACCGGACGGTCTCCTCGGCGTGGGCGACGATCTGGTCGTGGGTGGTGCCGACCTCGATCAGGGTGTGCTGGATGTAGGGCGCCAACGCTGCGGGGGTCGTCCCGATGTCGGCGCGGGGTGCAGGAATCACGATCTCTCCAAGGTTCATCTGGTGCGACTGGCGGCGGTGCGACTGACGGCGGAGCACGGCGGGCGGTGCGGCACGCCTGCGCGCGGTGGGGCGGCTACATCCGGTCCCGGTAGTAGTCGGGGACGACGACGCCGGGCTCGTCGAACCAGCGGGGTACGTCGACCCCGCAGACGAGGCCGACGTTGCCCCACGGGTTGAACGCGCCGGTCCGTACGATCACCTTTGCCTGCTGGGCGAGCTCGCCGAGCAGGTCGGCATGGGCCCGGGTGGTCGTCGGTACGCCGGGAAAGCGCCGGGCCAGCCAGTCCGCCAGCGGGGCGTTGTGGGCGGCGACGTCCTCGGCGTACACCACGCCTTCGACGACGAGTTCGTCGGCGATGAGGTCGAGCACCGTGGTCAGCCGGGGCAGGTCCTCGGCGATGGCCAGGTCGACGCGGTGCGCCGTCCGGGGGACCGGGAACCCGGCGTCGACGACCAGCAGCAGGTCGGTGTGACCGAGCGTGGCGAGCGCCCCGGACAGTTCGGCGTTGAGGATGCCTCGACGTTTCATGGCTTCTCCTTCTTGGTGTGGGTGCCCTCCGGCATGGTGTGGGCGCCGGTGGCCAGCGCCATGACCTTCTCCTCGGTGGCGTCGTCGGCGTCGAGGACCCCGACGAGCCGGCCGGCGGCCAGCACCGCGATCCGGTCGCTGACGGTGAGCAGTTCGGGCAGGTCCGACGAGGAGACGACGATGCCGACCCCGTCGGCGGCAAGGTCGCGGAACAGCCGGTAGATCTCCGCCTTGGCGCCGACGTCGACGCCCCGGGTGGGTTCGTCGAGCAGCATCAGCCGGGGTTCGATGGCCAGCCAGCGGGCGAGCAGCGCCTTCTGCTGGTTGCCGCCGGACAGCTGCATGATGCCCTGCCCGGAGTCGGCGGTCTTGACCCGCAGTTGGCGGACCCGGGTGTCGGCGTCGCGCCGCAGGGCACGCCGTGGCAGCAGGCCGAGCCGTTGCCGGCGGCCGAGCGTCAGGATGTTGATGTTGTCGGCGACGCTCATCGTCGGCAGGACGCCCTGGTGGCGACGTTCGCCGGGCAGGTACGCCACTCGGGCGCGGATCGCGTCGCGAGGGCTGCGCGCGGTGAACGCCGTGCCGTCGAGCTGCAGGTCTCCGCCGCTGACCGGATCGGCGCCGAAGATGCCGCGCAGCAGCTCGACCCGCCCGCTGTCGGGCAGCCCGGCGATGCCGACGACCTCGCCGGGCGCGACGTCGAGGTCGACATCGGTGAACCCGGTGCCGGTGACGCCGCGCATCCGCAGCCGGGCTGTGGTGCCGGCCGCGGCGGCGCGTCGCCCGCCGCGGTCGAGTTCGCCGGCGAGCTCCCGGCCGACCATCGCCGCCACCACCTGGTCGGGGGTCACATCGGCGGTCGGCCAGTGCCCGACGTGCCGGCCGTCGCGCAGCACGTGGATGTGCTGCGACAGGGCGAACACCTCGGGCATCCGGTGTGAGACGTACAGCATGGTGACGCCGTCGTCGCGCAGCTGCCGGATGACCCCGAACAGTCGCTCGGACTCGGCCGGCGACAGGATCGACGTCGGCTCGTCGAGGATCACCAGACGGGCGTCGCGGGCCAACGACCGGGCGATGACCACCAGCTGACCGGTGGCCGCGTCGAGGTCGCCGACGCGCCGGCGGGGATCCAGCCGTACGCCGAGCCGGTCGAGCAGCGCGGCGGCCCGGTCGTCCATGCGGCGCCGGTGCGGGAACACCCGGGAGCCGGGTTCCGCGCCGAGCAGGATGTTCTCGGCGACGGTCCGGTCGGTGGCCAGGGCCAGTTCCTGCGGTACCAGGGCCACCCGGTGCCGGCTGAGCAGGTTGGCCGGGTCGAACCGGGTGACCTGCTCGCCAGCGACCTGCACGGTCCCGCTGGTGGGGGAGTCCAGCCCGGCCAGGATCTTCATGAGCGTCGACTTGCCGGCACCGTTCTCGCCCATCACGGCGGTGAGGCTTCCGGCGGCGACGTCCATCGTCACGTCGTGCAGCGCACGGACTGGTCCGAAGTGCTTCGACAGACCGGTCACCGCGACGGCGGTGGCCGTCGGGGTGCTGATCGTGGCCGGGCCGGTCATCGACTCAGCCCTCCACCGGAACGTCGTCGACGTTGTCCGGGGTGACGACCAGCACACCGGTGTCGACGTCGCTGATCGCGGTGCCGTCGGTGAGGAAGTCGGTGAGCAGCTTGACGGCCTGGTAGCCCTGCTCGGCCGGGGCCTGGCTGATGGTCAGGTCGACCACGCCGGCCTTGAGGTACTCGACGGTCTGCGGCTGGACGTCGAAGCCGACCGAGTGGATCTTCCCGGCGTTACCGGACTGCTGCAGCCAGGTCGCACCGGCGGTGAAGCTGCAGCAGTCGAGGGAGACCAGCGCGATCGCGTCGCTCTGTGCCGCCATCGTCGACTCGATCGTGTTGTACGCCGCGCTCGGCTCGTTGCCGGTGTTCACCGGTCCGACGATGTCCAACCCGGATGCCTCCAGGGCCGACTGGAAGCCGGAGAAGCGGTCGTTGGACCAGCCGGCACCGGCGTCGACGGAGACGACGACGACCTTGCCGGTCTGGCCGTCGAGGACGCCGAGCAGCTCCTCGGCCAGCGCCGCGCCGGAGGCGACCAGGTCCTGTCCGACGAAGCCCATCTGCTGCGAGTCGGGGTTGTTGGTGTTGAACGAGATGATCGGGATGCCCGCGTCGTAGGCCTGGGCGATGACCGGCATCAGCGCGTCGTTGCTGGCCGAGGAGACGGCCAGGCCGTGGATCTGCCGCTGGTTGATCAGCGTCTGCAGCTCGGCGACCTGGTCGGCGGCGCTGCCTCCGGCAGGTCCGATCATCTCGGCCTCGACGCCGAGTTCGGCCGCGGCCCGCTGCATGCCCTCGCGGATCGGTACGGCGAACGCCAGCGAGGGATCGTGGTAGCTGAGCCGGATCTTCAGTTGGTCGCCGTTGTCGACCGCCTCCTGGATGTAGTCGGCGAGTTGGAAGCCGCCGGCGCCGGAGGCGGAGTCGGAGTCGGAGGCCGGGGTGACCGCACCGCAGGCGGTGGCGGCGAGCAGGCTCGCGCCGAGTACGGCGGCGACGGCGGTGCGTCGCCGGAGGGAGAACCGCATGTCGAAGGCTCCTTGCTGGTGTGTCGGGGTGGATGGGTGGGAAGCAGGACCGGGGTCAGCGTCGGCCGGATCGCTTGCGCAGCGCGGTGTCGGCGGCGACGGCGAGGATGATGACCGCGCCGGTGGCCACGGTCTGCCAGAACGACGAGATGCCCCGCAGGTTGAGGATGTTCTGCAGGACGCCGATGAAGGCGACGCCGATGACGGTGCCGAGCATGGTGCCGGATCCGCCGAACAGCGCGGCGCCACCGATGATCACCGCAGAGATGGCGGTCAGCTCCATCCCGGTGCCGGTGACGCCCTGCACGTACGACAGGAACGACAGTCCGAGTACGCCGGCGAGGGCGGCCAGGGTGCCGGAGATGGTGAACGCGACGACCTTGACCCGGCCGGTACGGATGCCGCAGAGCCGCGCGGCTTCGACGCTGCCGCCGACCGCGTAGGTGTTGAAACCGTAGCGGGAGCGCGACAGCACGATGGCGAAGACGACGGCGACGGTCGCGAAGATGACCAGCTGCATCGGCAGCAGCCCGAACAACCGGCCCTGGCCGAGCAGGTTGAACTCGGCGACGCCCGGTTCCCGGGCGGACAGGGAGATCGGCGCGCCGCCGCTGAGCAGCAGCGTGACACCACGGTAGACGCTCAGGGTGCCCAGGGTGACGATGAACGACGGGATGCCGAACCCGACGGTCATCAGGCCGTTGAGCAGGCCGGCGAGCGCCCCGGCCGCGACCCCGCCCAGGGCGGCCAGCGGCCAGGCGACGTCCGATGTCATCAGTAGTCCGCAGACGATGGCGCCGAGCCCGTAGATCGAGCCGACCGACAGGTCGATCTCGGCGTTGATGATGACGAAGGTGACGCCGACGGCCATGATGCCGATCTGGGCGATCTGCTGGCCGACGGTGAGGAAGTTGTTGGTGCCGAGGAACCCGGGTGCCAGGAACGCACCGAGGGCGAACAGGACGATCAACGCGCCGAAGGTGCTCGCCTCGCGGGCGTGCAGGAATCGGCGTAGCGGTGACCGGCTGGTGGGTGGGGCGGCCGGTACGGCGACCGGGGGCGCCGGGGTGGTCGTTTGGGTCATCACTCTCGTCTCCTGAGCAGGGCCACGACGTCGTCGGGGTAGGCGAGTGCGGGGACGACCTCGGCGATGCCGACGGCGTGGGCGCCAGCGGCGGCGGCGTACCGGGCCGCGTCGGTGAGGGTGTCGCCGCGGGCCAGGCCGACGGCGAGCGCGCCGGTGAAGGCGTCGCCGGCACCGGTGGTGTCGACGACCCGGGGGACGGTGACCGGGTCGACGACGGCGCGCCGCCCGTCGTGGTCGACGACGGCACCGGCGGCGCCGAGGGTGAGCACCAGCGCCCCGGCGTACCGGGTGCGGATGAGGTCGACGAGGTCGTCGGGGTGCGGGTCGGCGTCCGGCTGGTGGCCGGTCAGCACCTGGGCCTCGCTGGCGTTCGGGGTGAGTACGTCGATCCACCCCCAGGCCTCGTCCGGCAGTTCGACGGCGGGTGCCGGGTTGAGCAGGGTCCGTACGCCGTTGGCGTGCGCCAGGCGCAGCGCGGCGGTCGCCACCGGCAGTGGGATCTCCAGTGACACGACGACGATGTCGGCGTCGGTGATCCGGTCGGCGAACCTGTCGACGTCGGCCGGGGTGAGCTGGTCGAGGGCGCCGGGAGCGATGACGATCCGGTTCTCGCCGTGGGCGTCGACCAGGATGACGCCGACCATCGTGGCGGCGTCGGCGGTGCGCACCCCCGTGGCGTCCACACCCTCCTCGGCCCACAACTGTCGGGCGGCGGTGCCGAACTGGTCGGGTCCGACCGCGCTCAGCAGGCTGACCCGTGCGCCGAGCCGGGCGGCGGCGACCGCCTGGTTGGAGCCCTTGCCGCCGTGTCCGGAACTGAACTCACCGCCGGAGAGGGTCTCCCCGGCGACCGGCAACCGGGGCACCCGCATGGTGAGTCCGGCGCCGTAGCTGCCGACCACTGCTATCTTCATCCCTGGCCCTCTTGTTCATGGACAACCATGTACAACTAAGCCGACCATAGGGACTGCCCGGCGACAGTGTCAAGGGCGAGTGCACTGACTTCTCGTAACATTGCCGCAATTCAGACGACATGTGATGAAACCAAGTGGCAATCCGCCACAAGCGGCCCGCAGGTTCACAGCCGGTGCACAGCCGCCGCACACGGCCTGGCGAGCTGGCCAGCCGAACCTTCACCTATGACCTCGACACTGTCTGCTCCCGTACCGGCAGGACCGCCGAGCCAGGACGGACCACCCGGTCCGGACCTGGGCGCCGGGCCGGGAGCGCCGTACGCCGACCAGCCGTACGCCGACCAGCCGGCCACCCGGTGGCGACGCCTGATCCACGGTCCGCCCGGCGATCCGCGCTGGGCCCGGCCGGCACTGGGCGGTCTCCTCCTGGCCACCGCCGCGCTCTACCTGACCGGGCTGGACGTCTCCGGCTGGGCCAACGCCTACTACTCGGCGGCGGCCCAGGCCGGGTCACAGAGCTGGCTGGCGTTCTTCTTCGGATCCTCCGACGCCGCCAACTCGATCACCGTCGACAAGCCCCCGGCGTCGCTGTGGCTGATGGCGTTGTCGGTACGCGTGTTCGGGCTCAGCTCATGGTCGGTCCTGCTGCCGCAGGCGCTGGCCGGCGTCGCTGCGGTCGGTCTGCTCCACGCCACCGTCCGGCGCTGGTACGGCCCGGCCGCCGGCCTGATCGCCGGCCTCGTGCTGGCCGTCACCCCGGTCGCCGTACTGATGTTCCGGTTCAACAACCCGGACGCGCTGCTCGTGCTGCTGCTGGTCGCCGCCGCGTACGCCACCGTCCGGGCGGTGGAGACCGCCAGCGCCCGGTGGATGCTGCTGGCCGGTACCGCGATCGGGTTCGCCTTCCTCACCAAGATGCTGCAGGCGCTTCTGGTCGTACCGGCCTTCGCGTTGGTGTACCTGATCGCCGCGCCGGCCCCGGTCCGTCGCCGAATCGTGCACCTGCTGCTCGGCGGTGTCGCCATCGTCGGTGCCGCCGGCTGGTGGATCGCGATCGTCGAACTCGTCCCGGCACGCTACCGCCCGTACATCGGCGGATCCCAGTCCGACAGCATCCTGGAGCTGACCCTCGGCTACAACGGACTCGGCCGGATCACCGGGGAGCAGGTCGGTTCGGTCGGTGGTGGTGGCGGCTGGGGGCAGACCGGCCTCACCCGCCTGTTCGATGCCGACAACGGCGGACAGATCGCCTGGCTGCTGCCGGCGGCGCTGATCCTGCTGGTCGCCGGGTTCGCGCTGCGTGCACGGGCCCCGCGCACCGACCGGGTACGGGCCGGATTCCTCCTCTGGGGAGGATGGCTGCTCACCACCGGCCTGGTGTTCAGCCTGATGGCCGGCATCTACCACGCGTACTACACGGTGGCCCTCGCGCCAGCGGTCGGCGCGGTGGTCGGCATGGGCGCGACCACCCTGTGGCAGCGGCGCCACCGGCTGTGGGCCCGCGCGCTGCTCGCCGCGACGGTGGCGGTCAGCGCGGCCTGGTCGTGGACGCTGCTGAGCCGCAGCGCCGACTGGCAGCCCTGGCTGCGTGTCGCGGTCGCGGTGCTCGGCACCGGCGCGGTGGTGGGGCTGCTGCTGGCGGGTCGGTCGGCGGGTCGGTTCGGGCTGGTCGCGGCCGGTGCGGCGCTGATCGCGGTGCTGGCCGGACCGACCGGGTACGCGGTACAGACCGCCGCGACCGCCCACACCGGATCGATTCCCAGCGCGGGACCGGCCGTCACCAGTGGGATGGCCGGGCCGGGCGGGATGGGTCGGCCGGGTGGGGCCGGCGGCCGCGACGGCGGGGGCGGACCCGACGGCGGGGGCGGACCCGGCGGCGTCGGCCGGGCCGGCGACGGTGGCCCCGCCGGTGGCCAGCCGGACGGCACCATGGGCGGCACCATGGGCGGCCCGACCGGCGGTACGGCCGGACCCGGCGGGGGCATGGGCGGACTGCTGAACGCCGCCACCGCCCCCGAGGAGCTCGTGGTCGCGCTGCGTACCGACGCCGACGCGTACACCTGGGTCGCCGCGGCGGTCGGCGCCAACAACGCCGCCGGCTACCAGTTGGCCACCGAGGAGCCGGTGATGGCGCTCGGTGGTTTCAACGGCAGCGACCCGTCACCGACCTTGGCCGAGTTCCAGCAGTACGTCGCCGACGGCGCGATCCACTACTTCATCGCCGGATCGCTGCCACGCAGCGACTCGGGCAGCGACACCGCCGACCAGATCGCGACCTGGGTGACGCAGACCTTCACCGCGACCGAGATCGGTGGCGTGACCGTGTACGACCTCACCGCCGGCTGAGCGACACCGGCGACCGACTCAACGACACCGGCGACGCCGCCCCGGCGGTCACGGCGCAGCAGCCGCGACCGCCGGGGCGGCGTCGCGTCGTCCAGCTGGTCACCCGTTCCCGGCCCGGACGCGTTCACCTGACCGTCGCCAACCGCACAGCGGGGACACAGGCCGGTCCGAACGCCCGCCCAGCCCGCCGCCGCACCGTCGAGGCATGTCCACCACGATGCTTCCCGCCGACGGCACCGCGCTGACCGGTCCGCGACCACGCTCCGACGAGGCCGGATCCCGTACCGGTCCGCCGCCCGTGCTCGACGTCACGATTCCGGTCCACAACGAGGAACGCGACCTTGAGCCCTGCGTGCGACGGCTGCACCAGCACCTCGTCGAGACGTTCCCGTACCCCTTCCGGATCACCATCGCGGACAACGCGAGCACCGACCGTACCGCCCAGGTCGCCGCCGCCCTCGCCGACGACCTGCCCCGGGTCGTCGTGACGCACCTGCCGCAGAAGGGCCGGGGCCGGGCCCTCGCCGCCGTCTGGTCCGCCTCGCCCGCCCCGGTCCTCGCCTACATGGACGTCGACCTGTCCACCGACCTCGCCGCACTGCTGCCGTTGGTCGCGCCGCTGATCTCCGGCCACTCGGACCTGGCCATCGGCAGCCGGCTGTCCCGCAGCTCCCGGGTGGTCCGGGGAGCGAAGCGGGAGATCATCTCCCGGGGCTACAACCTGCTGCTGCGGGGAGCCCTGGCCGCCCGGTTCTCCGACGCGCAGTGCGGGTTCAAGGCGATCCGCAAGGACGTCGCCGACCGGTTGCTGCCGTTGGTCCGCGACACCGGCTGGTTCTTCGACACCGAACTGCTGGTCCTGGCCGAACGCGCCGGTCTGCGCATCCACGAGGTCCCGGTGGACTGGATCGACGACCCGGACAGCCGGGTCGACATCGTCTCGACCGCGATCGCCGACCTCAAGGGGATGGCGCGGGTGGGACGGGATCTGGCCACCGGGTCCCTGCCGCTGGCCGAGGTCCGCCGCGAACTGGGCCGCCCGGCCGGTGCCGGGCTCGCCGGCCAGCTGATCCGGTTCGCCGGGGTCGGGGTGGCGAGCACCCTGGCGTACGTCGTGATCTTCGCGGCGCTGCGGGCCGGTCTGCCGGCACAGTCGGCGAACCTGCTGGCCCTGCTGATCACCGCGGTCGGCAACACGGCTGCGAACCGCCGGTTCACCTTCGGCGTCAGTGGCCGGGGCAGCGTCGGCCGGCACCACCTGCAGGGCCTGGCGGTGTTCGTCTTCGGGCTGGCGCTGACCAGCGGCTCACTGGCGGTGCTCGACGCCGCCGCGCCCGCCGCGGGCCGTGCCGTCGAGGTGGCGGTGCTGGTGGCGGCGAACCTCGCGGCTACCGTGGCGCGCTTCCTGCTGCTGCGTGGCTGGGTGTTCCGCCGCTGACCGGCGACGACGGCGGTAGCGGACGGGGCCGAGCGACGACGCCGTCAGTGGACCGGGTCGAGGTCAGCGGACCTCGATCTCCAGCAGCGAGTAGCCGTACTGGCCGTTGCGTTTCGTGCCGGACATCCGTACGTAGCGGGCGTCGGTCCCGGGAAGTTCGAGATGGACGGTGCCGCCGGTGCCGGTACGCGTCGCGTACCCGGTCGACCAGTGCCGGCCGTCGGCCGAGGTCTCCACCCGGTACGCGACGGCGTACGCGTGCTCCCAGTGCAGCGTGACACTGCGGATCCGCCACAGCGCTCCAAGGTCCACCTCAATCCACTGCGGGTCGCGGAACGCGCTGCTCCACCGGCTGCCGAGGTCGCCGTCGACGGCGGCGGAGGGCCCGAAATGTGGTGCCTCCGCGCTGGACGCCGAGACGGGCCGTCGCAGCGCCAGGTTGCGCTCGTCCGGATTAGGGCGTCCGGCCCGGGGCACGGGATCGGTCGACGCGGACGGCGGTACGGACGACGGCGGTACGGCGGCGGGCGTGGCCGAGCGCTCCGGTGGTGTCGACCCCGTCGGACCGGGTGACGGCGACACCGGTGTCGCCTTCGCCGTCGGTGCCGCCGATCCGGTGGAGTCGGGCGGGGTGACGTCCGCAGCGGAGATCTGCGGCGCGACCGCCGACAGTGGGTCCGGCGGCGGTGCGGCGGTGGGCGGGTCGTGGCGGGGAACCCACCACAGCAGGGCCGCCGCCACGGCGACCAGCGTCCCGGCGGAGCACAGCAGCAGCCGTCGGCGTCCGCCGGGTCGGGCCGTCCCGGCCCCGGCCGCCGCGCCCGGTAGCCCGGTCGGCGCCGCCGCTGGCTGCTCCGGTGCCAGCTGCGCCTGCGCCGGCTCCGGCTGCTCTGCCGGTGGCGCTGGTGCGCCCGGCGACCGGACGGTCCGGCAGTTCTTCCTCTACGGACACGACGCCCCCCGCGACTGCCGACACCGCCCGGTAGGCGCTGCCGGGCTTGTCGGACGAACAACGGGGCAAGTTAGCAAGCGACCCGGGTGGTGGCGCAACCGTACGGCGGATTCAGCGCGGTGGAAGGTGCGTCGGACCAGCTCACCGCACCAGCGCGTCGGGGGCGATCCGGGCAGCGGAACCCTCCCGCTCGAACGCGGTGATGCTGGCGATCGTGGTCGCGGCGATGTTGTGCAACGCCTCCTCGGTGAAGAACGCCTGATGACCGGTGATCAGCACGTTCGGGAAGGTCACCAGCCGGGAGAACAGGTCGTCGCGCAGCATCTGGTCGGACAGGTCCTCGAAGAACAGGTCGGCTTCCTCCTCGTACACGTCCAGCCCCAGATAGCCGATCTTGCCGCTCTTCAGCCCCCGGATGACGGCGGCGGTGTCCACCAGCGCGCCCCGGCTGGTGTTGATCAGCATCACGCCGTCGCGCATCTGCGCGATCCGTTCCTCGTCGATCAGGTGGTGCGTCTCGGGTGTGAGTGGACAGTGCAGGGTGACGATGTCCGATTCGGCGAGCAGGGTCGACAACGGCACGTAGCTGGCTCCGGCCGCGACCGCCTCGTCCGACGGGTACGGGTCGGCGGCGATCACCCGGCAGCCGAAACCAGCCATGATCCGGATGAACCGGACGCCGATCTTGCCGGTCCCGACCACGCCGACGGTCCGCCCGTGCAGGTCGAAGCCGAGCAGTCCGTTGAGGGCGAAGTTGTGCTCCCGTACCCGGTTGTACGCCCGGTGGATCTTCCTGTTGAGCGCCAGGATCAGCCCGGCGCAGTGCTCCGCGACCGCGTACGGCGAATAGCCCGGCACCCGGGTGACGGTGAGCCCGAGCCGCCGCGCGGTCGCCAGATCGACGTGGTTGAACCCGGCCGAGCGCAACGCGATCAGCCGGACCCCGCCGTGCGCCAGCGTCTCCAGTACCGGCGCGCTGAGGTCGTCGTTGACGAAGGCACAGACCGCGTCGGCGCCGATGGCCAACGGCGCGGTCTCCGGGGACAGCCTCGGCTCCAGAAACACCAGGTCGTGCCCGGCCGCCGCGTTCGCCTCGGTCAGAAACCGCGTGTCGTACGGTTTCGTGCTGAACACCGCCACGCGCATGACGCCACCTCCGTGCTCGACCGGCGTGGTCACCGATCTACCGACCGGACCGCCCCGAGGACGGATCGCATCCAGGGTACGGTGAGCGGGGTCGGGGAGAGGGGGTCGGGCCGATGGCCGCAGCGGTCACCAACTGGGCGGGCAACGTCACCTTCGCCGCGCGCCAGGTCCACCGTCCGGGCAGCGTCGACGAACTGCGCCGGATCGTGGCCGGGGCGGACCGGCTGCGGGTGCTCGGTACCGGGCACTCGTTCAACCGGCTCGCCGACACCGACGGCGACCTGGTCAGCCTGGCCAACCTGCCGACCGAGGTGACGATCGACGCCGCGTCGTCGACAGTGACCGCCGGCGGCGGCATCCGCTACGGCGAACTCGCCGGACACCTGCACGCCCACGGCTACGCGCTGCACAATCTGGCCTCGCTGCCGCACATCTCCGTCGCCGGGGCCTGCGCCACCGCCACCCACGGCTCCGGCCGCCGCAACGGCAACCTCGCCACAGCGGTGCGCGCGCTGGAGCTGGTGACCGCGGGCGGTGACCTGGTCCGGCTCGACCACACCCATCCGGACTTCGCCGGTGCCGTGGTCAGCCTCGGCGGACTCGGCGTCGTCACCAGCGTCACGCTCGCGATCCAGCCGAGCTTCGACGTGGCGCAGTACGTCTACGAAGGGCTCACCCGGGAGTCCCTCGTCGCCCACTGGCAGCAGATCGCGGCCAGCGGCTGGAGCGTCAGCCTGTTCACCGACTGGAGCAGCACCGACGTCGACCAGGTGTGGGTGAAACGGCGTACCGACGGCGACGCCACCCCGGTGGACGCCGACGGGTGGGGACTGACGGCGGCCGACGGGCCGCGTCATCCGGTGCCCGGGATGCCGGCCGAGAACTGCACCAGCCAGCTGGGGGTGGCCGGCCCGTGGCACAACCGGCTGCCGCATTTCCGGCTGGACTTCACGCCGAGCAGCGGTGCCGAACTGCAGTCGGAGTATCTGGTGCCGGCCGGCGACGTGGTGGCCGCGTTCGACGCGGTGGCCGGGCTTCGTGAGCGGATCGCCCCGGTGCTGCAGGTCTGCGAGATCCGTACGGTCGCCGCCGACGAGCTGTGGCTGAGCATGAACTACCGGCGTGACGCCGTCGCGATCCACTTCACCTGGGTGGCCGACACCGCGGCGGTGCTGCCGGTGGTCACCGCCGTGGAGCAGGCACTCGCGCCGTACGCGCCCCGGCCGCACTGGGGCAAACTGTTCACCGTCGACGCCGACGTGCTCGCCGGCCGCTACGAGCGGTGGTCCGACTTCGCGGACCTGCTGGTCCGCTACGACCCGGCCGGGGTGTTCCACAACGACTTCCTGGACCGCTACTTCCCCCGCTGACCGCCCGGCCGTCGGGGGTCGGGCATCGCCGCGCCAATCGGCGGATTCACGCCGGCTGCCACCCGTTGGCTCCGATCGCGGCGGTCGCGCCGCCGCCGGCGGCGGCGGTGACCGGCCCGGTGACCCGTGGCCGCCACCGGCGCAACCGCCACGCCTGGGCCTCGGCGACGATCGCCTCCGCCCGCAGGCAGCGCGCGGCGGTACGGGCCGACTCCACCGCCTGCCAGGCAGCGCGTTCCCGTTCGCCGACGGACCGGTACTGCCGGTAGCGTTCGTCGCGGACCATCCTGCGCAGCGCCAGCTCCTGCTCCACCGGGTGCCGGCGCGGATCCCAGCCGTTGCGGTTGGCCAACGCGTCGGTCAGCTGCCGTACGGTCAGCTCTCGGCGCCAGTACGCGGCCATCGCCGCCCGGTGCAGGTGACGTTCCCGGTCGGCGTACTCGGCCGGGGTCCGGTCGGTGGTCGGCACCGGCAGGGCCGCGGCTGCGGCCAGCCGCCGTACCGCCCGGTCGGCCGCGTCGAAGTCCTGCCAGGCGAGGTCGAGTGCGGCGTGGGCCTGCTGCCACTGGTCGTGTCGGCGGCGTACCGTCCGCTCGGCCCGGGCGGCGGCGACGGCGACCTCGCCGGCGTAGCGGTAGGCGTCGCGGGCCTGCGCCATCCGCTGGCTCCGCCGCCCCGGGCGACGACCGACCCCGCCGGTCCGCCGGGTACGCATCGTCAGCAGGACCAGCGCACCGGCGGCGGCCAGCAGCAGTGCGATCCCGGTGACGGTCGCCCCGGGTACCTCGAACAGGAACTGGTGGAGCGCCATGTCGGTCATCGGTCACCTCGTCGGTCAGGTTGAACAAGAGGGGTGGCGTCACTGGCGGGCGTACGTCGACACGGATCGATGCCGGCGCGGAACGCGGTGTCGCGTCGTCGCAGCGCCGTGGCGTCGTCGCGGATTCAGCCGGCCAGCGGGCGAGCGGGAGTCAACCGGCCTGCGGTCGCGGGCTGTCGGCGTGGCGTGGCGGGGCGCGCGGCGGTGCCGGCGCTGCGGCGTACGCCGAGGTCGCGCCGGCGTCGGTGGGCCTCGACAGCAGGCGTTCCGGTGCGCCATCGGCGGCCGGACCGCCGTGGACCGGCGTCGCCTGCCGGGTGACAGGGACGCTCTGGCCGTTCGCCGACACCCGGTGCGGCGTGGCGGCACCACCGCCGGTCGGCGTCGGCAGGGCACTCACCTGCACCGGGGTGACCGCCGGCGACCACCCGTACGGTTGATCGGCGGTGCCGGCGGACAGTGCCAGGACCGCGAGGGCCAGGTAGGTCAGGGCCCGGCCGCACCACCGTGCCACCCACCACAGTGGTGCGCGGTGTGCGGCGTCGCCTGACATGCCGACAAATGTAACGCGTCGCCGGGACCACCGGTGTCGACCGTGACGCAGCCGACGGGCGGTCCACCGGCGTCGCCGGTGGGCCCACCGACCTGGGCAGGGGGAGGCGGCGGGCCCATCGACGTGGGCAGGGGAGGCGGCGGGCCCATCGACGTGGGCAGGGGAGGCGTCGGGCCCATCGACCTGGCAGGGGAGGATGGGCCGGTGACAGACGACAGGACCGAACGCAGGGGTACCGCGCTGGTGACCGGGGCGTCCCGGGGGCTCGGGGCGGTCATGGCCCGGGCACTGGCCGCCGACGGATGGGCGGTGGCGGTCAACTACCGGTCGGACACGGCCGGCGCGGCCGCCGTCGTGGCGGACATCCGGGCTGCCGGTGGGAGCGCCGCCGCGTTCGGTGCCGACGTGACCGACGAAGCCGAGGTGGCGCAGTTGGTGGCGGCGGTCGCCGCGCGACTCGGCCCGGTCCGGGTGCTGGTGGCCAACGCCACCGGACCGCAGCCGCAACGGGCCGTCGAGGAGCTGACCTGGCAGGACCACCTGGACCAGCTGACCTTCTTCGTCAAGAGCCCGACCCTGCTGGTGCAGGCGGTGCTGCCGGGCATGCGGGCGGCCGGCGGGGGACGGGTCGTCCAGATCGGCTCGGACATGTTCGACCGGGGGACCCCCGGCTGGTCGGCGTACGCCGCGGCCAAGGGCGCGCAGGTCGGCCTCACCCGTACCTGGGCCCGGGAGCTGGGCCCGTCGAACATCACGGTCAACCTGGTCGCCCCGGGATGGATCCCGGTGGAGCGGCACGCCGGCACCACCGACGAGGCGCTGCGCGGGTACGCCGCCGAAGTGCCGTTGCGGCGCATCGGTACGCCGGACGACGTGGCGGCGGCGGTCTGCTACCTGGCCTCGCCCGGCGCCGCCTTCGTCACCGGGCAGCGGATCACCGTCAACGGCGGCCACACCGCCTGATCCGGTGTCGGGCCGTCCCGACGGTGGTGCTCAGGTCCGGCTGTCGATCCGTGCCTTGACCCCGCCGGCCTCGGCGAGCATGTGCAGCAACGCGGAACCGTCGATCAGCTCCAGCGGCTTGCCGGAGGCGAAGTCGTGCGCTGCCGGCGCGTAACCGGCAGTGGTCACCAGGATGCCGTTCGAGGCGTTCTCCGCCTGGACGACGCCGAACAGGTCACGTACCGCCGAGACGTCGACGGTGCCACCACCGCGTCGGGCCAGCACGACCACGGTGCCACCGAACAACGGTCGCGGGTCGTGCGCCAGGCACTCCACCGTGCCGTCGTCGGTGGTGCGTACCTGCCGCATCTGCAGTCCGAGCTTGACGAACAAGTCGGCGATCAACTGCTCGAACTGCTCGGCCGGCATGGCCAGCAGGTTGGGCCGCTGGTCGAGGTCGGCGAGGACGTCGATCTCGTCGGCGAACCGCTTGTCGACCTGGTCGAAGTCGACCACGGCCGACACCGGTGCCAGCTCGGCCGGGCGGGCGGAGAGCCGGGCGTCGAGCCGGCGCAGGCAGGCGGCGGGATCGACCTTGGCGAGGTTGATCGCGACGAACTCGTCGCGGGTGGTCCGGAGACTGACCAGGCAGGGGCGGGCCCGTCGCCCGGTGGCCGGGTCGAGGGTGTCGACGATGCCGTTGAGGCAGACCGTCTCGACCAGCCGGGTACGGTCGGCCTCGTACAGCTCGTGCACGGTGCGCAGGGTGATCTGGGTGACCACGTCGGCGTACCGCTGTGCGATCTCGTCCGCCGGGCGGCCGACCGCGGTCACCTCGTCCTCGGCCGGCTGGTAGCGGTACTCGCGCACCCGGGGTATGACCTCGACCGTGGGCAGTTGGTACTCCACCACCAGTTGCCGTGACTCCGGCAGGTACGCCAGCCGGTACCGCTGCGGAAAGTCGTCCGGGTAGACCGAGTTGCCCAGTACCAGTCCGAAGTACTCGACGACGGCCTTCGGATCTGCGGCGGCGAAGACGGCGGAGAAGCGGTCGATCGCGGCGTTGTGCGCGGCGGCCTTGGCGGCCAGCTTCTCGCACTGCTCACGGTAGCGCTGCTCAGCGGCGGCGAGCCGCCGCTGCCGTTGCGCCTCCGCCGCCTCGTGGTCGGCGGTGGCCTGCGCGAACGCCTGCTGCGCCTCGGCGACCTGCTGCTGGTGGCGGACCTCGCCGCCGAACATCTTGCCCAGCCCGGCCGGTGCCGGTGGCGCGAAGTCGGACCACTTCGGCGGGGTCAGCGCCACGGCGAGCGGGCCCGGGTCGAACGGCGGCGGGGCGGCGGTGCGCTTGAGCCGGTTCAGATCGATGTGGTCGTCGACGGCGAGGGTGTCGGCGAGCAGGTCCTCCAGCTCCGCCACCCGGGAGCGCAGATTCGCGTTGGCCGCCGCGACCTTGGCCGCCCGGGCCTCGGTGTACAGGCGTTTGCGGTGGCGTTCGTCATCGGCGGCGGCCCGTTCGGCGGCCTGCCGGGCGTTCTCCGCCTCCCACAGCATCTGCTGGTGCTGCCGGTAGGCGAAGGCCTGGGTGCGGTGCTGGGCGTGCACCTGCTGTGCGTGCGCCCGCTGTGCCTCCCGCATGCTGCTCATTGTCGACCCCGATCATCGCGCCGGCCCATCACTGGACGTGCGTCAATCTTGTCCGACCGTCACGGTAGCGTCCAGTCTCCACCGCCCGGGCGTTCCGTGCCGTACGACGGGTTTGCCTATCCTGGTGCGTACCTCGGAGAGCGGGCCGGGGCAGGGGAGGGCGGACCGGTGGCGGAGCAGGACCACGACGTGGCGGGCGGCGACGACCCGTACCTGTGGCTGGAGGACGTGCACGGCGACGCGGCGCTGGACTGGGTCCGGGCCTGTAACGCCGCCACCGCTGCCGCCTGGACCGACGATCCGGGATTCGGGGTGCTGCGCGACCGGATCAAACAGGTGCTCGACTCCGCCGAGAAGATTCCCGACCCGACCTGGCGCGGCGAGTACCTCTACAACTTCTGGCAGGACGCCGATCACCCGCGCGGCGTGTGGCGACGGGCCACCTTCGCGCAGTACCGGGCGGCGCGGCCGAACTGGGAGATCCTGCTCGACCTCGACGAGCTTGCCCGCGTCGAAGGCGAGAGCTGGGTCTGGAAGGGCGCCCAGGTGCTGCGGCCGGCGTACGACCGGGCCCTGATCACCCTGTCCCGGGGCGGCTCCGACGCCGCGGTGGTCCGCGAGTTCGATCTCACCACCCGTGGCTTCGTCCCGGACGGCTTCGTCGTGCCGGAGGCCAAGAGCAGCGTCTGCTGGATCGACATCGACCACATCTACGTCGGCACCGACTTCGGCGAGGGCACCCTGACCACCTCCGGCTACCCCCGGACCGTCCGCCGGTGGCGACGCGGCACGGCGCTCGCCGACGCGCCGGTGGCCTTCGCCGGCGAGACCGACGACGTCACCGTCTCCGCCGTGCACGACCCGACCCCCGGCTACGAACGCGACCTGGCGGTACGGCGTACCGAGTTCTTCCGCAGCCGGACCTACCTGCTGCGCGGCGACGGCGAGTGGGAGCCGCTCGACGTACCCGACGACGCCGAGATCGACCTGCACCGGCAGTGGCTGCTGATCGAGCTGCGCAGCCCCTGGCTGGCCGGGGACGTCACCCACCCGGCCGGGGCGGTGCTGGTCACCCCGGTCGACGAGTTCCTCGCCGGCAAGCGCGAGCTCACCACACTCTTCACCCCGACCGAGCACACCGCCTTCAGCTACCACGCCTGGACCCGCAACCATCTGCTGCTGGTCACCCTCACCGACGTCCGCAGCGAGATCACCGTACTGACGCCGGGCGACGACGGCTGGCAGCGGCGGACGTTGCCCGACGCCGGCGGCTTCGACCACACCGACATCTCCGACACCGAACCGGATCTCGGCGACGAGTTCCTCCTCGACACCTCCGGGTTCACCCGCCCGCCGACCCTGCTGCACGGCAGCGTCGACGGTCCGGTGCATCCGGTCAAGACCGGGCCGGCGTTCTTCGACGCCGACGCGTTGACCGTCCGGCAGTTCTTCGCGGTGTCCGCCGACGGCACCGAAGTGCCGTACTTCCTGGTCACCGGCGCCGATTCCGCCGGGTCCTCCGGGTCTGCGGATTCCTCCGGGTCCGGGTCCGCCGCCGGGCTCACTCTGATGACCGGGTACGGCGGCTTCGAGATCTCCTGGACACCGGCCTACAGCGGGGTCATCGGCACCGGTTGGCTGGCCCGGGGCGGCAGTTTCGTGGTCGCCAACATCCGGGGTGGCGGCGAGTACGGACCACGCTGGCACACCGCCGCGCTGCGGGCCGAACGGCTCCGGGCGTACGAGGACTTCGCCGCCGTCGCCACCGACCTGGTCGCCCGGGGCCTGACCACCCCGGACCGGCTGGGCTGCTACGGCGGCAGCAACGGCGGGCTGCTGATGGGGGTGATGCTGACCCGCTATCCCGAGCTGTTCGGCGCGATCGTCGGCCAGGTGCCGCTGCTGGACATGCGCCGCTACCACAAGCTGCTCGCCGGGGCGTCCTGGATGGCCGAGTACGGCGACCCGGACGACCCGGACGACTGGGCGTTCCTGCGGGAGTATTCGCCGTACCAGAACGTCCGGCCCGCCCGGGGGTACCCGCCGTCGCTGTTTCTCACCTCGACCCGCGACGACCGGGTGCACCCCGGTCACGCCCGAAAGATGGTCGCCCGGCTGCGGGAGTACGGCTACGACGTCACCTACCACGAGAACATCGAAGGTGGACACTCTGCGGCGGCGGACAACGGCCAGGCGGCGTTCAAATGGGCGCTGCTGCTGGAGTTCGTCCGGCGCACCCTGACCGGTCAGCGGTGACCGCCGGCACCCTGGACGACAGTTGGCGTGGCACCGCGTTTTCTACCTGGCAGACGTCGACTACGCGCCAATTGGTATGCCGTGTAGAAATCGCGTCGTCGGCGCGGCGGCGTCGGCGGTGCGGTGGCGTCGGCGGTGCGGTGGCGTCGGCGGTGCGCGAGCGCCGAGGCGACCTGCCGAGCCGTGCGGTCCGGGTGCGCGGCCAGGTCACGTAGTCAGGAGGTCGCCTCGGCGGCGGTGAGCGCGGCCCGGCCCAGCGCGGTGAGCTGCCCGTCGGTCGGGGTCACGGTGCCGGCGATCGCCACCTCGACCGCCCAGCCGTGCGGGCCGGCCAGGATGACGCCCTTGTAGACGGTACGGTGCGCCTCGACGCCGAGCCCGGTGAACTCTCCCTCGCCGTACTCGGCGAGCAGGTCGTTGTCGACGGCGTCGCGGAAGTCCGGCGTACTGCCGACGCGGATCGTGACACTGCGGGTGCCGCTGCCGTTCTCCCAGACACAGGAGACGTTCACCGCGCTGCCGGAGGGCGGGTTGACCGCGCGTACCGCGACCGGCCCGCCGAGCACGTCGACCACCGGGGCCTCGTCGACCGCTCCGCACAGCGTCTGTTCGTCGGGCAGCTACCCGCCGGCCGCTGGCGCGCCACCCGATCGGGGTGCCGCCGACGCCTCCGTGGCGGCCGGTGCGGACGGGCCGGGCCCGTCCGGTGGCGGGGCGGCGGCATCGCTGGAGCCGCAGCCGGAAACCAGGATCACCAGCGCACCCGTCACCGCGCCGGTCCGCCACCTCGTCGACATCCGGTCTCCTCCTCGACTGTGCGTATTTCTGCGCCTCACCGGGCGAGGGTCACCGCGTCGGTGATGCCGAGCGCGGCGACGGCGTCGATCGCCGGCCCGAGCTGACGGTCGTCGCGTCGGGATCCGTCGACGTCGGCCGGCGGATCGCACAGCCGGATCCGGTCGGCCCGCTGGTCGGCGTCGAGCACTCCGGCCAGGTCGAACACGGTCGGTCCGTCGCCGGTGCCGACCCACCGCCAGCGGTCGGAGCCGGTGGCCGCGATCCACACCTGGTAGCGGGCGTCGCCCGCGCCGATCTGCACCACGCCGAGGTCGGCGCCGGGACCGTCGGTCAGCGGTGTCGCCGACAGGCGCAGCACCAGCGGGAACTCGCACTCGGTGTCGCCTTCGCCGAGCTGCACGTTGCGGACGTCGCGTGGGCCGAGCGCGTCGGCGGGGTCCTTGCCGACGAGGCCGGCGTCGACGGCGGCGGCCCGCTCGACCCCGTCCGCCCAGCCGCGCACCGGGTAGCGCCGGTCGGCGACCGCCAGGACCCGGTCGTCGGCGGCACGTCCGGTGGCCCGCTGCGCTGCGGCCGCACCGGCGGTGAAGTCCGCCTCGCCGGTGCCGGCGACGTCGAGCACACAGCCGGCGAGCAGCGCCGGGTCGGTGACGCCCCGGTGGCGGCACAGCGCCGTCGCCGCCGCCCGCTGCCGGGCCGGTAGCCCGGCGAGCGTCGTCGGCCCGGCGGGGAAGGCCCGGTCGGTGAAGTCGTCGGTGCCGGTCCCGTCCGGGTACGGCAGCACCGACGTGGCGTCGGTGAGCCGCCAACTGTCGGCATACCCGCCGTAGAGGTCGGCGGCGGCCGGTGTGGCCGGGTCGAGGGTCCGCCCGGCAGCCGTCCGTAGGTCGTCGGTGCGGTCGCCGTCGGCGTCGCCGAGCAGACCGGTGACCGGCCGCCCGGCCGGCACGACGGCGACGTCGAGCACCGACGCGCGGGCGGCCACGAAGACCCGCCCACCGCCCGGGAGTCCAATCTGGAGGAGGCGGCCGGCGCGGACCACCTGCTGGTCGCCGACGGTTCGCCGTCCGTCGGGGCCGAGCGCTTCGCCTGGGCCGGTGGTCCCGTCGGCAACGGTGACCGTGACGGCGTCGGCACCGGTCCCGGGGTGGTCGATCCGGACCACCCCGCCGGGCAGCCGGACCGCGACCGCGCCGGTCGTCGACAGCCGGTCCGAGTCCCGGTACGGGCGGTAGCGCACCTGCACCTCGGCGTCGTCGTCGGTGAAACGGGCCAGGACGAACTCGCCGACGGCCTGGAAGTCGTAGTCGAGACCGTCGAAGGTCCGTAGGTGTGGGTCGCCCCAGGACTGGCCGACGCCGTCGGACCCGTCGTAGCAGGTGCCGGTCTGCGCGTCACGCAACGCGCACCCGCCGGTGGCGTCGGCGTCGGATTCGTCGACTCCGGTCGGTTCGCCGCCGAGCAGCAGGATCTGGATCCGGGCCAGCTCGAGCAGGTCGTCGGTGGAGCGCGACAGCAGCCGTCCGGCGGCTCCGGCGTCGACCTCGGACCCGGTCTGGTCGCCGACCCAGGCGAGCACGTCCGGCAGCCAGGACGGCATCGAGTCGGAGAGCAGGTCGTTGAGCACCGCCCCGGCGACGACGGCCCCGCCGTACCGGTCGAGGTCCTCGGCGAACCGGGTGGCGTCGGCGATGTCGTCGGCGGTCGGGGGCCGGCCGGCGTCGGTCACCGCCGACGCCGCGTCCCGCGCGGTGACCACGATCTCGGCGGCGGCCCCCGGGTCCGGCTGGGCATGACCCGCCGTCCGGAGGCTCCCGACCGCCCAGGGGTGACCGACCGCCCGGTGGTGACCGACCGGCGCGAACGCCGGTCGGGCGGTGGCCGGCACCGGGCTGCCGGAGCAGTCGAGCACCAGCCGTACCCGCAGGTCCCAGCCATCCGGGCCGGCACCGGTGCAGTCGGCGCCGCCGGCGGCCACCGCCGCGTGGTAGGCCTCGCCGGTCGCGGTGTAGGCCACCAGCCGCCCCGGCGGGTCGAGGGTGATCACGTCCAGGACGTCGACGGTGTCGTCACCGTCGAGGTCGAGCAGGCTGGCATACCGGCCGGGCGAGGCGGCCAGCGCACCCACCCGACGTCCGGCGGGGTCGGTGAGCACCTTCGCGGTGCCGCCGCCGTCGAGGTCGAGCACGTGGATCGCGGGTTGCGGCAGTGGCATGCCGCCGGCCGAGGTCACCGGGTACGCGGTCGGCCGACTCGACGGATCCGGCAGCGCCAGCCGCAGGGTGCCCGACCACGGCACCCCGTCCCCCCACGGTCCGGTGAAGCCGTCCCAGGCGCGGACCCGGTAGCCGCCTGCCGTCCCCGCCGGTCGCGGCGACCCGGTGCCCGTCGCGACGGTCACCCCGGCGGGCAGGAAATCGGTGACCGGCCGGGCGCTGTAGCCGCTGGCGGCGGGCGGACCGGCGGCCGGGTCCGGGTCCGGGTCGCGGTCGAACCAGCCGCAGCCGGCCAGCACCAGGGTGGCGACGAGCACCGGTACGCCGGTCACCCGGGGACCGCGTAGCGGTCGCCGACGGCGGACGGTGACCGTTGCTGACATCTGCCCAGCGTGGCCGGACCCGTCGTGGCCGGGCAATACGACGTTTGACGTACCGTCGTACGGTCAGTTGGTGACCACCACCGCGACGTCGCCGGCGCCGGGCGCGGAGATCCTGCTGGACCTGGTCGACCGGATGATCGGTGCCGCCGACCTGGACAGCTACGCGCGGACCGCCTGCGCCGGGATCCGGGAGCTGATCCCGGCGCTGAGCGTGTCGTACAACGAGTTGAATCCGCCCGCCGGCCGGGCCTTCGCCCTGATCGACCCGGACCCCGGCCCTGGCTGGTTCCGCCGCTACCAACCGCCGTTCGAGGCGTACATGATGGACAACCCGTTGGTCCGGCACGCGCTGAGCACCGGTGACACCAGGGTGCTCGGGTGGGGCGACGACGGTCTCGGCACCGTCCACGGCACCACTCTCGACCGGGAGTTCTACCAGCCCAACGGCATCCGCAGCCAGTTGGCGGTGGTGCTGCCGGCCCCACCCGGGGTGCTCGTCGCCTTCGGCGTCAACCGGGGCGAGGAAGGCTTCGACCCGGCCGACCGACGGATCTTCGCGTTGCTGCGCCCGCACCTGGTGCACGCCTACCGGGCGGTGCAGTTGCGGGCCGACTCGGCGATGCTCGGCTCCACGCTGGGCGCGCACGGCTGGGCGGTGGTGCTGGTCGACGACGACGGCCGGGTGACCACGAGTTCCCCGGGCGCGGTGCCCTGCGCCGCCCGGTACGGACTCGACGTCGCCGACGGCACGCTGCTGCCGGACGGGCCGCTGGCGGCGGTCCGCGCGGTGCTCGCCGGATACGATCCGGCGACCCCGGCCACCCGGTCCGCGCCGCTGCCGGTCACCGGGCCGGCCGGCACCCTGGAGGCGGTGGTGGTGCCGAGTGCGGTCGGCCCGCACGTGGTGCTGCTGCGGCCCCGCCCGGACGGCCCGCAACGTCTGGCGGCGGTCGGTCTGACTCCCCGGCAGTGCCAGGTGGCCGTCGAGTTGGCGGCCGGGGCCACTGGCGAGCAGATCGCCCGCCAGCTGGGCATCGCCCCGGCGACGGTACGCAAGCACCTGGAAGCGGTGTTCGCCCGGCTCGGGGTGCGTCATCGGGCGGCGGCGGTCGCCCGGCTGCGGTCCCTGCTGGACGGTACGCCGTCCCGGTGAGGCGTTGTGACGTCCGACTGCGGATGCCTCATCACGCCGTAATAGGGCAGGACCGGTATCCCCGTACATATTGAAGTTGTTGTTTTTGTCGATAGTGTTCGTGCCGGGTACCCGAAGTGCCTGTCGCTCAGGCGCACCACCTGTCGTTTCGCCGCGCCGCCCACAAGGTGGTCGCGGGAACCCCCCGACGATGAGGACACCGCACGATGAAGGTATTCCCGCTCCTGTCCCGGCTGTTGCTGGCCACCGGGTTGGCCGCCGCGACTCTGGCGATGCCCGCCGCGGCTCAGGCCGCGCCCCCGTCGAGCACCGCCGACGACATCGGCATCCTGGTGGTCAACGGCCGCCAGGCGACCGAGAACTACCCGTTCCTGGTCTACACCTCGGGCTGCACCGGTTCGCTGATCAAGGCGAACTGGGTGGTCACCGCCCGGCACTGCCCGACGCCCAGCTCGGTACGGGTCGGTAGCGTCAACCGCAGCAGCGGCGGCACCGTCGTCTCCGTGATCCGGGCGGTCAACCACCCGAGGATCGATGTCAAGCTGATGCAGCTGGCCAGCTCGGTCAGCTATGCGCCGGCCCCGATTCCGACCACCTCCGGCGCGGTCGGTACCGCGACCCGGATCATCGGCTGGGGTCAGACCTGTGCGCCGCGCGGCTGCGGCTCGGCGCCGACGATCGCGCACGAACTCGACACGTCGATCGTGGCGGACAGCCGGTGCCTCGGCATCGACGGGAGTTACGAGATCTGCACCAACAACACCAATGGCAACGCGGGCGCCTGCTACGGCGACTCGGGTGGCCCGCAGGTGCGGATGATCTCCGGCCGCTGGCATCTGATCGGTGCGACCAGCCGGGCCGGCAACAACAGCTCGACCTGTGCCACCGCTCCGTCGATCTACGGCGACCTGTCGTCGATCCGGAGCTGGATCAACACCCAGGTGGGCGGCCTGCCTGCCTGATCGTCGACACCACCAGGTGCGCCGTGCCGGTCCGCCCGGCACGGCGCATCTGTCTGCGCGGGCGGGTGTGCCGGCCCGCGCGGACGCGTCGAGTCAGCTCCAGCCGTTCGGATGTTGTGTCCGGTTGCACTCTGCGTCGACGATTGCCGCTACCGGTGACATCGACTTGTCGGCGCTCTCCGCTTGGGCGAATCGGGGTCGCCGGCGTGGATTTTCTCACTGCTCGACTGCGCGGACCTGCGTCGTATCCGTTCCGTCTCCGGTCGGTCGCGGGGGGTGAAATGCCGGTTCGGGATGGTCGAACGGGGTGAATGCCGATGACCGGTCCTGTACGGCCCTGACCTGCGGAAACAAGTTTTCTGGTGCGACGTTGAACCCCCAGCATTGACCGAAAGTATGATGTCGGCCGGTTGAGGGATGTCCGCCAATTTTCCACTAACTGTGAGTCGACCCAGTCGTGGGTTGGTGTTGCTTGACAGTGCCGGAAACCCGCTTTTAGCGTGTGATCGCGTAAACGTGGTGCGATCTCGTTCCGGCATAGGAAGTGGGCGTGTTGAAGGCACCCGTTTGACCAGCACAACAGAGTACGGCTGCCTCCACCGGACGACGCCTGTCAACCGCGCCGCCCTCGACGAGAAGGAGTAGGTAAACCCCCATGTACAGGTCGGCACAACGGCGCAGTTCGACCCCGCGTGGCCGAGGCCAGCGCGGCGTCAGCGGCCGGAACAAGCGGATCATCGCTGTTCTCGGCACGGTCACGGTCTTCGCGGGGATCGTCGCGGTCACCCAGGTGTCCTCGGCCAACGATCAGCTGAGGACCTCATCCGAATGCATCGCCCCCAGCCCGGGATCGACCGCCGAGGGCGGCGTCACCACGACCGTCACCAGGGAGAACGGACGCGAGGTGCGTCACCACTGGGGTGACGGTCAGACCACGCTGGAGGAGTGCGAGAGCGGCACGACGGTGCTCGCCGCGCCCACGATCGAGTGTCCCTCGGTGGAGGACAAGTTGCCGGAGATCCCGGCGGCGGCGCGTAACGAGGTGACCCGCAACCTGCAGCTGCTGCAGACCCAGATCGACGAGGCCAACAACCGGCTGGCCAACAGCGTCGGCGAGGGCGGGCCGAACTTCATCAACAACGCGATCCTCGGGCCGCTGGCCAGCAAGCGGGTCGCCACGCTGGACCGCATCGCGATCTCGATCGGCCGGGTCGCCCCACGTCCCCGCAACCTCGATGAGCTGGCCACCTGCCAGCTGGTCAACCGTCCGGGCAACGGCGGCGACAACAACGGTGGCGGGAACAACGGTGGCGACAATGGCGACGGCGGGAACAACGACGGCGGGAACAACGACGGCGGCAACAACGACGGCGGCAACAACGACGGCGGCAACAACGACGGCGGCAACAACGGCCTGGAGATCCTGGCCAACAGCTGTGAGAACAGCAACCTGGACGACCACGACGGCTTCCAGATCGGTAACCGCTGCGTCGACACCGAGATGGGTGAGGTCGGCTCGGCCGGGAACAACCCGTCGCTGCTGATCACCGAGTTCCCGCAGGAAGTCAACGTCAACGAGCCGTTCACCATCCGGGTCAGCACCCGCAACCTGATCCGGGACCGCTTCCTGCCGGCCGGTCAGGGTGGCTACTACATCGAGAGCTCGCTGCTCAACGAGCAGGGCCTGACCCGGGGCCACTTCCACACCGCCTGCCGTCTGCTGCAGTCCACCGATGTCGCGCCGGACCCGGCCCCGGTTCCGGAGTTCTTCGTGGCGACCGAGGACGGCGGCGGCGGCGCTCAGCCCGACCAGGTGACGATCCAGGTCTCGGGTATGCCGCAGGCCGGTACCGTGCAGTGTTCGGTCTGGGCCGGCGACGGCTCGCACCGGGTGCCGATGTCGGAGCGGGCCAACCAGACCCCGGCCTTCGACTCGGTCCGGATCGTGGTGAACTGATCACCCGCTACTGAAAGCATCGATCCCCCGCCTGTGACGGGCGTGGACTCCACGGAGTCCACGCCCGTCACGGCGTTGTCGGCCCGGTGACTGGCCGGGGACCGGCACGCGCCGCCTCGGGGCTACGAACCGCGTCGTTGCGGCTGCGGGCGTACCGGCCCCCGGGGTCCAGTCGGGCCGGTGTCGGCCCTGCGGGGGGCACGACTCAGGAGACGACCGCCAGATGGAAGGCGCGGTCGGCGAGCACCCCTGCGCTGGTGAAGGTCTGGACGAACACCCCGTTCGGGATGCCGGCCCGGCCGACGACGGTGATCTCACCCGGAGCGGACGCGCCGACACTGCCGGGCAGACCGATCGTGCCGATGTAGGCCGAACCGGTCAGGTCGTGGCTGAAGACCACCTGGTACGTGCCGGCGGCCAGCCGGGTGGCGGAGACCGCTCCGAACCCGCGGACCAGGCCGCCACTGGCGTTGACCACGGCGAAGAAGGTCTGCGCCGTCGGCGGCATGCCGGCGCTGGTGGCGGGGACGAGTGCGATGCTGGCGCGTTCGCGGTCGGTCTTGGTGGTCGGTGGTTGTTCGGTGACGGCGGTGCCCTGTTCCGCGCTGATGGACTCGGACATGGTGACTCCTCGGGGTACGGCGCGCAGCGGCGTGGTCGTGACGCGCCGGGGGTGATGGATCGTCGTCCGGGGGCCCACCAGATGGCGATGTAACTAAGAGTGTATATATAAATCCGGAGAGTAATTAAGTGCGGTGTTGTCCAATCGAGGACAACGGGCGGGTCGGGCGTCAGGGTTGCTGGTCGGGCACGGCGAGACGCCGCTCGAGCAGGATCGCGAGGGGGATCGACTCGCCGTCGCGCCCGCCGGCACCGATCACCAGGCGGGGGCGCATCGGCGTGACCTGGGCGCCGACGATTCGCCCTCGCAGGCTCGCCGGAACCTCCAACAGGTAGAGGTTTCCGTCGGTACCGACGGCCAGTGACCGGTCAGACTTGAGGTACCAGCCGTACAGCCCGGTCCGGTAGCGTCCCCAGCCGCGGTGTGGCCGGGCGGTCAGTGGCTGCGGTGTCAGGCCCCGGTCCCGGGCGGCGGCCACGAAGTCGGCGACCTGGGCGGCGGCCTGTCGTTGTTCGGCGGTGCCGCGCTGGTGCTGGTCGGCCGCGTGCGCGGCGATGGCCCGCTGTCGCTGCCGCGCCCAGTCCTGCTCGTCCTGTCCCACCCGGTCACCTTACGTGTCGCCGGGCCGACCTGTCGGCCGGCGGCGGAGCGGTCCGGTGATCTCCGGACCGCCCCCTCGAACGGGCATTCTTATGTTTAGATTGCCAACTATTGACAGCCGTCACCGGGATATGTGACCGTCGGTTCCTCGTGGCGGCTGCGGGAGTCGGCGCGCTGTACGTGCGGGCATGGGCCACCCGCCGCGTCGGATCGTCACCCAGGTGGGCAGTTCGCCTCCCCATGCAGAGACCCCCGCAGATACCCCGCAGAGACATGCGGAGACCCCCGCAGAGAGAAAGGACGCCGGTCCCATGCGCAGAACCCTCGCCGGCACACTGGCGGCCGCCGTACTCGTCGGCGTCGCGGCCGTCGCCACCCAGACGGTCGTCGGTGGCGCGTCGTCAATCGCGCACGCCGTCGCCGCCGAACCGTACTCCTGGCGAAACGTCAGGATCGACGGTGGCGGATTCGTTCCCGGCATCGTGTTCAACGAGACCGAACCCGACCTCGTCTACGCCCGTACCGACATCGGCGGCGCCTACCGCTGGAACCAGGCCGACCAGTCGTGGACCCCGCTGCTGGACTGGGTGGGCTGGGACAACTGGGGCTGGAACGGCGTTGCCAGCCTCGCCACCGACCCGGTGCAGCCCAACCGGGTCTACGCCGCGGTCGGGATGTACACCAACGACTGGGATCCGAACAACGGCGCGATCCTGCGCTCCACCGACAAGGGCGACACCTGGCAGGTGACCGAGCTGCCGTTCAAGGTGGGCGGCAACATGCCCGGTCGGGGGATGGGGGAGCGGCTTGCGGTCGACCCGAACGACAACCGGGTCGTCTACTTCGGTGCCGAGAACGGCAACGGCCTGTGGCGCAGCACCGACCACGGGCAGACCTGGGCCGAGGTGACCAGCTTCCCGAATCCCGGCAACTGGGCCGAGGATCCCGCCGACCCGAACGGGTACCTCGACCACCAGCCGGGAGTGGTCTGGGTGACCTTCGACGAGTCCACGGGCAGTGCCGGCAGCCGTACCCCGCACATCTACGTCGGGGTGGCGGACCTGCAGAACACCGTCTACCGCAGCACCGACGCCGGAGCGACCTGGCAGCGGCTCGCCGGGCAGCCGACCGGCTTCATCGCCCACCAGGGCAAGATCGACCACGCCACCGGCACCCTCTACATCGCCACCAGCGACAACGGCGGGCCGTACGCCGGGGACCACGGCGACGTCTGGAAGTACGCCACCGCGACCGGTGAGTGGACCCGGATCAGTCCGACGCCGTCGGACGACACCGCGAACAACTGGTACGGCTACTCCGGGCTGAGCGTGGACCGAAGCAACCCGGGCACGGTGATGGTGACCGGGTACAGCTCGTGGTGGCCGGACACCTTCATCTACCGCAGCACCGACGGCGGCGCGTCCTGGACGTCGTTCTACGACATCGCATATCCCAACCGGACCAACCGGTACACGATGGATGTCAGCGACTCGCCGTGGTTGTCCTGGGGTGCCCATCCGCAGCCGCCGGAGGTCACCCCGAAGCTCGGCTGGATGACCGAGGCCCTGGCGATCGACCCGCACGACCCGGACCGGTTCATGTACGGCACCGGTGCCACCATCTACGGCTCCACCAACCTCACCGCGCTCGACGACGGCGGCACGGTCGCCATCCACACCATGGTCGAGGGCCTGGAGGAGACCGCGGTGCTCGACCTGGTCAGCCCACCGACCGGCGACGCGTTCCTGCTCTCCGGGCTCGGCGACATCGGAGGCTTCCGGCACACCGATCCGGACACGGCGCCAGCGATGATGCACGATCAGCCCAACCTGGGTGCCAACACCAGCATCGACTACGCCGAGCTGAATCCGCAGCAGATGGTCCGGGTCGGCAACGGTGACTCCGGAGTCAGCCACATCGCCTACTCGTACAGCTCCGGGGCCAACTGGTACGCCGGCAGCGAGCCCGCCGGCGTCACCTCGGGCGGTACCGTCGCCGTCGCGGCCGACGGCGGCGCGGTGGTGTGGAGCCCGGGGGGTGTCGGGGTGCACCACGCGACCAGCTTCGGTGGCGGGTTCAGCCCGTCCACCGGCGTCCCGGCCGGGGCGCTCGTGGTGGCCGACCGGGTCGACGGCGAGACGTTCTACGCCTACGCGGACGGCCGGTTCTACGTCAGCACCGACGGGGGCCGCAGCTTCACCGCGTCGGCGGCGACCAACCTGCCGGCCGAGCACGGCCGGTTCGCCACGGTCGCCGGGCACGCCGGCCACGTCTGGCTGGCCGGCGACTCCGGCCTGTTCCGGTCGACCGACTCCGGTGCCACCTTCAGCCGGGTCGCCGGGGTCACGGCAGCCCGCAACGTCGGGTTCGGCAAGGCCGCGCCCGGCGCGACCTACCACGCCGTCTTCCTGGTCGGCACGATCGACGGCATCACCGGGGTGTTCCGCTCTGACGACGCCGGTGCCAGCTGGGTCCGGATCAACGACGATCAGCACCAGTACGGCAACATGGGCGACGCGATCACCGGCGATCCCCGGGTCTACGGCCGGGTGTACCTGGGCACCAACGGCCGGGGCATCCTGATGGCGGACCGGCTCGGCGGTGCGCCGTCGCCGACCGCCAGCCCGTCGGTGAGCCCCTCAGTTAGTCCGAGCCCGTCGGTGAGTCCGTCGGTGAGCCCCTCAGTGAGTCCGAGCCCGTCGGTGAGTCCGACCCGCAGCCCCACGCCTGCTCCGACCACGGGCGGCCCCGGTGGCTGTACGGCGACCTACCAGGTGGTGGGCTCCTGGCAGGGCGGGTTCCAGGGCGAGGTACGGGTGACCAACACTGGTCCGGCACCGATCGGCGGTTGGACGGTGACCTGGATGTTTCCGGACGGCCAGCGGATCACTCAGCTCTGGGGCGGGCAGTACACCCAGACGGGTGCCACCGTGACGGTCGGCAACGTCTCGTGGAACGGCGGTCTCGGCAGCGGCGGCAGTACCACGCTGGGCTTTCTGGCGGACTGGACGACCCGCAACGGCGTACCGGCCAGCGTGACCTGCACCGCGAGCTGACCGGCGCCGCCCCCGGCGGGGCTCGGTCGGCACAGCTTTCGGTACGGGTGGCACCGATCTCGGTGCCACCCGTACGACCCTGCCGCCGTGCTCGGCGCGTTCAGCGTCGGAGCGTGCCGGTCGGTTCGTCGACGTCGACGAATTCGATCCGGGTGTCGTCGCCGAGGCCGTCGCGGGGACGCATGACCGAGCGGGTCATCGCCCCGGCGAGCCAGCCGATTGCGACGCCGGCTGCTGCCGCGCCGGCGATCCAGGCCCAGGGCGTCCCGGGGCGTCCACGGCCGGCGAGCGCGTCGACGGCGGCCATCGCCCGTTGCCGGGCTTCCTCGGTGGCCGGCCCCATCCGGTGGCCGGCACCGTTGGCCAGGTATGAGGTGCGCCGCCCGGCCAGCCGAGCGGTGTCTCCGGCGGAGCCGACCGCCGAGACCAGTTGAGCCCATGCCTGGTCGGTCATTCGTTGCGGCTTGCGGCGGCGCTCCATCAGGTGGGTCGCGAACATGCTGCTACCTCCTTCAGCGCCGTGACGACCGGACGGTGCCGGACCGGCGCGGCGCGCTGCGATGCCTTCTCGTGCCCAGCGGTCAGCCTGGGCAAACGTGCCGGGCGGGCGGCGTTGGTCGGTCGCTGCGCCGACCACCGGATCATCCTGCGTCCACTGGCCGGATCGTCCTGTGCCCACTAGCCGGATCGTCCTGTGCCCACTAGCCGGATCGTCCTGTGCCCACTGGCCGGATCATCGGTCGGATCGCCGACCGATGGTTGGTCGTCGTAGCCGGATGTCTGTCGCACGGGGCGGCTAAGGTAGGGGCGACAGCCGGTCATGCGTCGGCACTTGGCGATCTGTCGCGATCTGGGCTTTTTGTCGAGCTGCCCGGGCGGCGGGGGCCAGGTGGCGCCCTGCACCCGGTACGCGCTGCATAGCTCACTGTGTCGGGCGCTATGATGCGGAATGTCATGCTGTGAGTGATTGTTATGCCCGTCGGATGCGGATCCGGCCGGTCGAAGGCTGGCGGCGACCCGCGCTGGGGAATACGCTCGGTCCCGGCCCGCGTACTGACGAGACGCCCTGGTGGGCGAGTGGAGGTGCTCGCGTGAGCCTGTCGGTTGTGACATCGACCCTGCCCGGTGGAATTGTGGAGATCGCGCCGCAAGGTGAGATCGACGTAGATACAGCACACGAGGTGCGCGAGGCGGTCCAGGCCGTGTTGACCAAGGACCGGCCCACCCGGATCCAGCTCAACATGCGTCTGGTGACCTTCATCGACTCGGTCGGCATCAGCGCCATGGTCGCCGGCTTCCAGGCCGCCGAGGTCAGCGGCATCAAGCTCGTGGTCACTGAGCCGAGTCGGTTCGTGCACCGGCAGCTGTGGGTGACCGGTCTGCTCGGGCTGTTCGGCGCTCCTGAGCCGTACGTCGGTGACGGGGCCGAGCGTGAGGTGCCACTGCGCTGACGACCGAGGGTGCGCCGGCCGTCGACCCGAACCGGCCGGCTGCAGCCCGCAGGCCGGCTCCGTGACCTGGTCGACCTGGCCTGCGGTCGGTCACGTTAGCGCTCGGTTAACACTCGACCGCAATGCTTGTCGGGTTATCGATCTTGCTGGAAAATAGTCGTTCGTGACATGGTTGCGGGTGGGTACCACCATTCTCCGGCGCTATGTCCTGCTTCGTCCGATCGGTCGCGGCGGGGTCTCGGTGGTCTACCGCGCGATCGACATCGAGAACGCCCGTCCCATCGCCGTCAAGCTGCTGGCCCCGGCCGTCCGGGGTGATCGCCGTGCCCACGCCGACATCCGCCGGGAGGCGATGATCGCCGACCGGCTACGGCACCCGAGCGTGCCCCGGGTGTACGACGTCGGCGAGATGCCGCTCGGTGGTGGTGACACCGCCTCTTACGTCGCGATGGAGCTGCTCACCGGCCGGGTGCTGACGGCTCGCCTGCGCGACGGTCCGCTGCCGTGGTCCGATGCCGTGCGGATCGCCGCCACCGCCGCCGACGTGCTGGCGGTGGCGCACCGCCGTGGCGTGGTGCACCGCGATCTCACCCCGGGCAACGTGATGCTGACAGGTGCGGGTGCGAAGATCATCGACTTCGGACTGGCGACGGTCACGGACCGGCCAGGGCCTGGCCCGGGTCACCGTACCGGGTGGATCTCCGGCCCGCGCCGACCCGACCTGCCCGCGCATCCGGTCGGCGGACCCGGCCGGCCGAGCGACGACGTGTACGCGCTCGGGGTGCTGCTCTACCAGATGGTCACCGGCAGCTCGCCCTACCCGGCGGCTCGCCCGGGCCGGTCGCTGGCCGACGTACGGTTCAGCGCGTTGGCCCCGACCCCTGTATTGAACGTCACCGGGATGCCGCGCGCAGTCGCCGAGTTGTGCCGGGCGCTGATGGGCAAACGGGCTGACAACCGACCGAGCAGCAGCGAAGCGGCCTTCGCGTTGTGGGAACTGCTGGACCGACCGGCCGCCGAAGCCGTGTTGGCCGGCCGGTCCTCTGCCTGACACCGCCGGGCCGGCCGCTGCTCGGCCTGACGCTCCCGGAGGGTCGCCGCCCCGGGCGGTGGTCCGCCCGGGGCAACGACCTGTCGCGCCTCCTCAGCCGAGCTGGAACGGCACCCGTACGGTCGACTGACCGGCGGCCGCCGTGGCGGCGTCCACCCGTACCGTCGTCGCGGCGTTGCCGATCGCGTTCCACAACTCCAGCCGGACGCAGCCGTTGCTCATCGCTCGGAACTCACCCGAGACCGACCGTAGTCCGGCACTGTCCCGGTACGTCTCGGTGCCGGGCACCGGGTCGGTGGCGAAGTAGTGGTAGGTCTCCGTACGGCTGTAGGTGCCCGAGCCGGTGAAGTCGTACGACACCCGGGCCTGGATACCCGCGCCGACCGTGGTCCCCGCGTCCACCTGCAGAGCGAACGTGGTGCCGGCCGACCGGTACGACCCGGTCAACCCGCAGGCCCGGAAGGTGACCGGGTTGTGCGGCGTACCGTCGTGGTTCGCCCCGCCGGCCGACGGCACCGTCACTGTCGTCGCGGCCGTCCCGGCGGTGTTGCTCAGCACCCCGGCGGACCGTAGGTGGAACAGGTCCGAGGTGACCGGTGGGGTGGTCGGACCCGGCGTGGGCGAGGCCGGCGGCGTGGGGGACAGACTCGGCGACGGGTTCGGCGTGGTCGGCGCTCCGGTGGCGTTGCCGCCGCTCCAGGTGTGTGCGCCGGTGGTGGCGGTCCGACCGGCCGGCACGGTCAGCCGGGTGCCGTCGGAGAAGGTGACCGTGACCGGTGCTGCGGTGATGTTGCTCGCCACGTAGGTGCGGGCACCGTCGCGGTTGAACACCGCGTACAGCGGGGTGTTCGCGGTGACGCCGGTGTCGACCCGGCCCAGCGCGGCCAGGTTGCGCACCCAGTGGAACGTGTGCGCCCGGCTCTCACCTTCCTCGACCGGGTAGTTGGGGTTGGCCCGCAGGTTGGTCAGGGCGGCGTTGGCGTCGCCGAGTGCCTGGAACGACCAGAGGACGTCCTGCCAGACCGTCGGCGGTCCACCGTTGTTGGTGACCAGCGCGTTCCAGTTGGTGGCGATGTAGTCCGGCCGGTAGCCGAGGTAGAGCGAGCCACCGGTGATCGGCAGCATGTTGATGCCCTGGATCATCTCCGGCTCGGCGCTGAACCAGGTGGCGTACGCACCGCCGTCACCCCAGACCATGCCGACCGACCGGTGCCCGAAGGTGGCCGGGAAGTTGGTGTCGGACGAGTCGAACCAGTACTCCTGGATGGCGGCCGACTGGGTGGTGTAGATGTACAGGCCGGCGTCGCGGATCGCGGTGTTGCCGGTGGCCAGACCCCACTGGATCAGGGCGTTGGCGAAGTTCATCCCCTCCGACGAGGACTCCTGGTTGTTGCCGGCGAAGAACGCGCCGTGCCCGGCCGCCCAGTCGTGACCGGCGTAGATGTCGAAGTCGCGCAGGAACGGGAACATCGGGTCGTTGCGGTCCCAGCTGTTGGCGTCACGGATCAGCAGGTTGACCATGCCGCCGTACTGGTTGGTCGACGCCCACGTCGGGTCGAACTTGGCCAGCGTGGCGGCGGCGGCGATGTAGTAGCCGTAGTGGAAGTGGTGGTCGTTGAGGTCGGTGTCGGAGCCGTACGAGGCGGGGTAGCCGACCAGGGTGCCCCACGCCTGGTCGTAGAAGAACACCCGTTGCGTCTTACCGGGGCTGGCGGTGAACCAGTCGGTCAGCCGGGTACGGATCGCGGCGAGCAGGTGGTCGCGTTGGGCGGTCCGGCCGAGCTGGTCGGCGATCTCGGCCAGCCGGGCGGCCCGGCCGAGCGCCTTGCCGGTCCAGTAGGTGTCGTTGTTGAACCCGGCGAACGGGTCTCCGGAGGCGGCCTGGTCGAGGTGGGCGGTGAGGGTCGCGAGGTCGGCGCCGGCGCTGGTGGCCACCGCCGGCACCTCCGGCAGTACGCCGTGGAAGCGCATCGCGGTCCGGAACGACGTCGCGCCGACCAGGTTGCGCATCGGTCCCCGGGCCGACACGTAGGTCTCCGCGATCGGGCTGCCGCCGTCGAGGTGCTTCCACTGGTGCGGGTAGAGCGAGACGACCGTACCGGTGGCGGAGCCCTCACGGGCCGTGGTGGTGACGCCGTAGGTGGCGTTCACCGTACTGCTGGCCTGGTCGTAGCTCCAGCTGACCCGGGTGCCGGTGACGTGGGCGTGGGCGTACTGGCCGTAGCTGTCCATCAGGGCGGTACGTCGCGCGGCGCTGGTGCCGGCTCCGGTGGGCAGCAGCGCCACCGAGAAGTACCCCCGACCGGCAAGGGTGGAGCTGATCGTGGTCCCGGAGACGGTCCAGTTCGCGCCGCTGGGAGCGTAGGCGACGTAGTCGTGGCCGCGCATCGAGAATCCGACGCGGGTGCCGCTGTGGTGCCAGACCGTCGGGGTTCCGGGGAACGACAGCTGTGCGTTACCTCCGGTGACCTGGGCGTACACGAACGGCAGGCCGTGGCCGACGGTGGCGCGCAGCGTGCGGGCACCGTCGGACCAGTACGGGCTGACGGTCCAGTCGGTCCAGCCGTCGACCTTGACGTCCGGGGCGTTGAGCCCGGCGACACCGAGGGTGAACTCCCGGGTGTACGGGTAGTGGTACTCGCCGACGCCGGTCGACGTGCCGGAGATCGCCGCCTCGGTGGTGTAGGAGACCCCGAGACCGCCGGAGGCCGGCTGGAACGACATCGGGTGGGCGTGCAGCGGGTCGGAGTACGCGCAGTTGTAGCGCTTGAACAGTAGCGACGACCACCAGTCGTTGGTGGGTACGGCACCGGTCGGCGCGTTGCCGGTCACGTACTGCCGGGGGTTGGCGGAGATGTTGCCGCAGGCGGTCGGGGCGGCGGCACCGGCCGGGCGGGTGGTGGTGTAGCTGCCGGCACCGACGGTGGCGGCGTCGGCGGTGCGCAGCACGCCGAAGATCAGTCCGGCGGCCGCCAGCGCCGTCACGGTGGTGGCTGCCAGGATCCGGCGCGGCGTACGGCTTCGGCGCCCGCCTCGGATCGACAGTGTCATGGTGCCTCCGGTCAGATCGGGCGTGGTCCAAGATCGCGAACTGTTTCACGCCCATTAATGAGTTATTGCCAGGAGGTCACCAGAGACCGGGCCCTGCTGTCAATGTCCGGACATGAACTTTCGTGAATCAGGTAGGCGTCGGGCGTCCCAGTTGACAGCCGTACGGGTTACTCGTTACCTTCGTGAGAGCGCTCTCTCACTCTCCAGGGCTCCGGCAACACGGGGTAGGGCAGGGGTGACGGTGGGCTGAAAGAGCGCTCTCCATGATTGTCCGGTGCCGTTGTCGGCCCGAACCTCGGTCGGCGTCGGCGCTTTTCCGCAATCAGTCGATTCCGTGTGCCTGCATGTCGCCGGTGCCATTTGCCGACCATTGCGTCGCGGGATCGAGCCGGCACATAGCGCGGGCCGGGACACGACGACGGCGGCCACCGTTCGGTGACCGCCGTCGTTCCCGCCAGGATCAGTACACGGACAGGTGCACGTGGTTCGTGTGGTCGCTCGACGGGTCGCCGCCGGCGCCGCTGTACGCCTTCCAGCCGCTGCTGGGCAGCCAGATCCGCTTGAACCAGATCACGTAGAGCACGCCGAGCCGGTCGGCGTTGGCGATGTAGTAGTTGGCCAGGTTGTCGCCGTAGGTCTTGTCCCCGCCGCTGGCCACCCCGCCGAAGCCGTTGGGTTGGGCCGCGAAGTCGCACGCCCGGCCCTTCGGGTGCTCACCCGAGCCGCCGTTGCGGAAGCAGGAGACATAGCGGGTGAAGCCGGCCGCCTTGGCCTGGTTGAGCGCGTGCAACGTACGCGGGGTGATGCAGCCGGAGGTGGTCGGGTCGTCGACGTTGCAGGACTCGCTCGGCCAGGAGCCGTTCGCGTTGCGGGGTGCCGGCGTCGCCGACGCGCTGGCCGACCCGGATCCGGACGAACTCGATCCCGACGAACCTGAGCCGGACGAACCTGAGCCGGAACTGTTCGCCGCCTCGCGCTCGGCCTGCTCACGGGCCTGCTCCTCGGCGGCGACGGCCACCGCCAGGGCCCGTTCGGCCTGCTTCTTGCGCTGGTCCATGATGGTCAGCTGCTTGCGCTGCTCGCGGATCTCGTTCTCGATGGCCGCCTTCGACCGGGTCACCTGGTCGCGGGTCTGGTACAGCTCGCGCAGCTGCTTCTCCTCGTTGGCGGTCACCGCGCTCAACGCGGCGGCGCGGTCGATGAATCCTTCCGGCGAGGTGCTGTTCAGCAGCGCCGAGACCGGACCGAGCCGGCCGTTGCGGTAGGCGCGGTCGACGAGGTGGCCGACGTTGGTGTTGCGGACCTCGAGTTCGGTCTCGACCTCGGCCAGCCGCGCGGTGAGTTGTTTCTGCCGCTTGCCGGAGTTGTCGAGCGCGGCCTTGGCGTCGATCCAGCCGCGCGAGGCCGCCTCGAGCTCCTTGCGCAGGCTCGGGGTGCCGCCTTCGTCGTCGGCGTCGGCGGGAGCGTAGGCGGGTAGCGCGGCGCCGGCCGGCGCCGGTGCACCAACCGGCGCTCCGGTGACGGCGATCAGGATCGCGGCCAGCGGCACCAGGCGGGCAAAGCGGTTCTTCCGCCCCGGCGTCGCGCGCCGGGGCCGTTCGGGGAGCGGGTACGTCACCGTGCAGGTTCCTTCCGTCAGCCGCCGACCGGGTTAGCTGACGGGTTCGGGACGGAAGATCCCTACCGCTGACGCGGATGCACCCCAGGAACATGGTTCCCCGGCTCGCCGTATGGCGATTAGGCGACGGCCTTCGCGGGCGCCGGAGGGGCGCCGCCCGGACGAAGACCGAGGCTGAGGCTACCGGTCCGGTCGCCATCTGTCGCGAGATCGATGACCATATTATGTCTAGATAAATCGGAAATAAAGGTACATCATCGTTGTTTGTGTCGCGGGAAGGTCACGAAACTTAAGCATCCGCTAATCACCAGTCCGCCGGTCCGCAGGGGTCCGCAGGTGACAGTGGCTCGACCTGCAGCGTTGCGTGGTCGATCCCGAACTCTTCGTGCAGTGCCTGCCGGGCGTCGCGCAGCACTCCGCCGACCTCGGCACCGGCCACGGTGGCCAGATGCGCCGAAGCCACCTCCATCCCCGGGGTGAGAGTCCAGACGTGCAGGTCGTGCACGTCGCACACGCCCGGTACGGCGGCCAGCCGGGCCCGCACCCGGGGCACGTCGACGTGTTCCGGTGCGGCCTGGACCAGCACCCGCAGCGCGGAGCGGGCCAGCCGCCAGGTCCGGGGCAGGATCAACGCTCCGACGGCGACGGCCACCACTGGGTCGGCGTACCACCAGCCGGTGGTGGCGATCACGAGGGCCGCCACGATCACCCCGACCGAGCCGAGTAGATCGCCGAGCACCTCCAGATAGGCGCCCCGGACGTTGAGACTCTCTTTGGCGCCGGAGCGCAGCAGCCCGAACGCGACCAGGTTGGCGACCAGTCCCGCCACCGCCACCACCAGCATCGGGCCGGCGGGCACCGGTTCCGGGTCGGCGAACCGGTGGACCGCCTCGACCATGACGTAGCCGGCGACCCCGGCGAGCAGCACCGCGTTCGCCAGGGCGGCGAGCACCTCGAGTCGGTAGAGGCCGAAGGTGCGCTGCGGATCGTCGGACGCGCGGCGGGCGGCGGCGATCGCGGCCAGCGCCATGCCGATGCCGAGGACGTCGGTGAACATGTGTCCGGCGTCGGAGAGCAGTGCCAGGGAGCCGGTGAGCAGCGCGGCCACCGCCTCGACGACCATGAAGACCGCCAGCAGGACGAACGCGACCCACAACCGCCCGTAGTGTCGCTGCCCGGCGGTGCCCGCACCGTGATCGTGTCCCGCACCCATCCCGGTCACCTTCCGTCGCCCGGTGTCCCGACGGCAGACTAATGCTCACATAGCGATATTTGCAATAGATGGGCCAAGGGGCGGCACCCCTGTCGGGCGCTGTCGGCAACGGCCCTGTCAGCCGACGACCGGCGCCGGATCGATGGTCACCAGCCGTTGGGTCGCCCGGGACAGCGCCACGTACAACGTCCGTACGCCCGCGGCCGACTCGGCACGGATCTCCGCTCCCGCGACCAGCACCACCCCGTCGTACTCCATGCCCTTTGCCTGCAGACTCGACACGACCTGCAGGCGCGGGTCGGCCAGTTCGGCGGCCAGCCAGCCGGCGACCTCGTCGCTTCGGGCCACTGCGGCGATCACCCCCACCGTCCCCTCCACCTCGGCGAGCAGCGCGGCGGCCGCCCGGCGGACCGCCGCCGGTAGCGCGGCGGCGTCGACCTGCTCGCGGCGTGGCGGCACCCCGGTCGAGCGCACCGCCGTCGGCAGCGCGGCGTCCGGAGCGACGGTACGGATCACCTCGGCCGCCAGCTCGAAGATCTCCGCCGGGTTGCGGTAGTTGGTGGTCAGCTGGAACTCCTGCCGGGGTCGGCGACCCAACGCCCGGTCGCGGGCCTGAGCCAGCTCGGCGGGATCCCCGGTCCACGCCGTCTGCGCCGGGTCCCCGACCACCGTCCACGAGGCGAGCCGTCCCCGACGGCCGATCATCCGCCACTGCATCGGCGAGACGTCCTGGGCCTCGTCGACCACCACGTGGGCGTACTCCCGGTAGTCCGTCGGCCGTTCCCGCGCCGCCGCCCGCGCCGCGCGCTCCCGGTCGGCGAACGTCGTCACCTCGCGTACCCCACCGGCGAGCCGGAACGGATCCTGCTGGCGGCGCTTGGGCTGCGGCGGTCGACCGAGCAACTCGGCCAACTCGTCGAGCAGCGCGACGTCGGCGATCGTCGGACCCTGCTCGGCCAGGTCCCGCAACGACTCACCGAGCAACCTGACCTCCGCCGGCTCGAGGATCCCCTGCGCGTAACGGCGCAGCCGCTCTGGACGGGCCAGCCAGGCCAGCACGTGCCGGGGCAGTAGCCGTGGCCACCAGGCCTTGATGAAATCCCGGAAATCGTCCCGGTCGGACAGCTCGTCCTCGAACTCGGCCTGACTCGGCAGCCGCGCCGCCGCGACGAGCTGGCGTGCCTGTGCCCACAGCGCGTCGAAGAGTCCGTCGATGCCGGCCCGGCGCACCTCGTTGCGGCGGGCACCCCGGGGCAGCGCCCGCGCCCGGATCCCGTTCAGTTCGGCCTCGCGCAGCCGCAGCAGCTGCCCCCGGTAGAGCAGCCGCAGCTCGGTCGGCCCGTCGGGTACGGCGTCGCGGACCGCCCGCTCCAGCACCCGCCGCATCCGTAGCGATCCCTTCACCACGGCGGTAGCCGCCGGATCGGTCCGGGTCGCCGACACGTGCGGCACCAGTGAACCCAACGACCGCAAGGTGGCGCTCTCCTCTCCGAGCGCGGGCAGTACGGCGGCGATGTACTCGACGAACACCGCCGTCGGCCCGACCACCAGGATGCCGCCGCCGGCGAACCGGCTCCGGTCGGCATAGAGCAGGTACGCCGCCCGGTGCAGCGCCACTGCGGTCTTGCCGGTGCCGGGCCCGCCGGATACCACCGTCACCCCCGACGCCGGTGACCGGATCGCCTGGTCCTGCTCCTGTTGGATGGTGGCCACGATGTCGCGCATCCCCCGCCCCTTGGCCCGCGCCAGGGTGGCCAGCAGCGCCCCGTCACCGACCACCCGCATCCCCGCCGGCGCGGATCCGGGGTCGAGCAGGTCGTCCGACACCCCGGTGACCCGTTCGCCCCGGGAGGAGATGGTGCGTCGGCGTACGACCCCCTGCGGCCGGGCCGGGGTGGCCCGGTAGAACGCCGCCGCCGCCGGCGCCCGCCAGTCGATCAGCAACGGCTCGGCCCGCTCGCCGCGGATCCCGAGCCGGCCCACGTGCAGTACGGTCCCTCCGCGCAGGTCCAGCCGACCGAAGACCAGTCCTTCGTGCTCGGCGTCGAGCAGGTGTCGCCGCCGGGCCGCGTGGAACACCATCGCGTCGCGCTCCACCAGCGCGCCGACGTTGCCGACGCCGGCCAGCCGGTAGCCGTCACGTTCGGCGCGCACCGCGTCGGAGCGCATCTGCGCCAACCGGGCGTACACCCGGTCGACGTGCCGTTGCTCGACGGCGATCTCCTGGTCCAGCGTGGTGGCGTCGGTCAACGCAGTGGCTCCTGAACGGGGGCGGTCCGGCCGGTGTCCGGCGGACCGTCAGCGGTACGGTCACGACTGCGGGACGCGGCGGGCACGGGGCGCTCCCCGTGACGTCCGGCCGATCCCGGCAGCCTTACGACGTTACCGTCCGCGCGCCACCTCGATGCCGTGTAGGGCCACCGACCACGGCGCCGTGTAGGGCACCGACCGCCTCGTTGGCCCCCGCCGACCCGGTCCCGACGCCGACCCGGTCGAGGACGCCCCGCAGGGCCGCGGTGATCTCGTCCGGCCGCTCCATCATCAGCATGTGTCCGCCGCCCGGGCACACCGTCAGGTCGGTATCGACCAGCGCCTCGGCGATGGACTCGGCGCAGACCGGGGGGGTCAACCGGTCGCGGTCGCCGACCAGCACCGCGGCCGGTAGGTCGCCGATCGCCGCCAGGGTGGACAGCCGCTGCTGGGCACCGATCGACGCCCGGTAGCCGCCGATCGCCCGCAGCGTGGCCCGGCTCACCGCCGTCGTGGTCAGCGCCAGGTCATCCGGATCGCAGGAATCGCCGAACAGCAGCCACCGCAGCGTCGGGCGCAGCGGACGCAGCAGGTCCTGGTGTGGTCGCCAGGTGCCACACCGGGCGAGCACACCCGCGCCGGCCAACTCACAGATCCGCACCAGCCGGGCGACCGGCGGAGCCAGTCCGTAGACCGTGTGGGTGTGCCCCTGTGCGGTGGTGGCCACGAACACCAGCCCGGCCACCCGATCGGCGAACTCCTGCGGGTGCCGGTGCGCGTACTCCATGATCGTCATGCCGCCCATCGAATGCCCGGCCAGGACCACCGGGCCGGCGCCACCCACCCGGCGGACCACCTCGGCCAGGTCGTCACCGAGGCGTTCCAGGGTCATCGTGGCCAGACAGGTGGACGTCGACCGACCGTGGCCGCGGGCGTCGTAGGCCACCACCTGTACGCCGGGGCACCCGGCCAGTACGGCGGCCTGGCGGTGCCAGGTGTGCAGGTCGAGGGTCCAGCCGTGCAGCAGGATCACCGTCAGCCGGGCGTCCGGCGGCCCGGAGATCTCGCCGTGCAGCACCGCCGCGTCCGGCAGCCGTACGGCGAACTCCCGCCGCCCGTCAACGTCGGTCACACCCACCTCCGCCGGTCGTCCGTGCCCTGCGTACCGCATCGATCGACGTACCCCGGCGGGCCCGGCGCCGAACCGCCACCGTGAGAAGATTCGCAACATCCTTCCCGACCGGCCGGTAGCACGCCAGGCTGCAACCATGTCGCCACCGCCACCGCCACCGCCACCGCCACCTCAGCCACCTCAGTCGCCGCGGTCGCGGACACCGCGCCCGAGCGGCCCACCACCGCCGGATCACCCCGGACCAGCCGAGGCGCTGGCCGAACTGCTCGCCGGGAACCGTCGGTTCGTTACCGGACAGCCCCGGCACGGCCACGACATCTCCGCCGCCGCAGCCAGCGCCGCGCTCGGTGAGCAGCATCCGATCGCCTTCGTGCTGGGCTGCATCGACTCCCGGGTGCCGTTGGAGGCGATCTTCGACCAGACCTTCGGCTCGATCTGTGTCGGCCGGTCCGGTGCCCAGGTGCTGGATCAGGCGATCATCGGCTCGATCGAGTTCGCGGTCGGTGCGCTCGGCGTACCGCTGGTGGTCGTCCTCGGGCACGAACGCTGTGGCGCGGTGGCCTCGACGATCGCCGCCGAGCGCTCCGGTGCCCGACCGTCGGGCAACGTCGGCTACCTGGTCGAGCAGATCGCCCCGGCGGTGGCCCAGGTCGGGCTGGACGATCCGGACGTGCAGCCGCTCGCGGTCCGGGCCCACGTACAGCGGACCGTACGGGCGTTGCGGGAGGTACCGGCGCTCGCCGCGGCCCTGGCCGCCGGGCGGATCGACGTGGCCGGCGGCGTCTACGACCTCGGCAACGGACAGGTGGAGATCCTCGACTGACGTCGGCCAGTACGGCCCGACGCGCCCGGCCCGGCCACGGTACCCCGGCGTGGCCGACGGGCACGCGCTCGTCGTCGGGACGGCAGCGGACACGCGACGGCCCCGCCGGAAGTCCCGGCGGGGCCGTCGTCAGGTCGTCCGTACGGGCGCGGCGGCCCGGGGCGGGTGGTCAGGCCTCGAAGACCCCGGCCTCGACGAGCCGCTTCTCGGTCAGCTCCCAGCCATGCTCGGGGTGGGAGGTGGCCAGCGCGTTGAGCTCGGCGCGGATCTTCGCGGCGTGCCCGGCACCGGCCAGCGACCGGATCTCCTCGACGAAGGCTGCCGAGTCGGTACGCAGGTGGGCGGTCTTGCCCGTCGTCAGGTTGCGGACGTAGGCGTGCTTGCCACTGTTGAGCGGGATCAGGTACTTGAACTCGCCGAGGACGCTCAGGGCACCACCCTGACCGGCCTGGCCGGCGCGGACTGACGCGCGCGCGGTCTTGGAGGTGTTGCTCGCCACGGGGGGACTCCCTTGTAGGACTGACGGAAACGGACAATTGAGCCAAACAGTCTGGTGTTGGGCCAAACTGCCTGATGCATGTGCGTACTGCCCAGCGCAGATGCTGAGCAACTGCCCGGCGCGCCGACAGACGGCAGGTCCATCGTACCGGACGGTCGACCGGAGGCCGTTGCTGGCCTGGCCGGCCAGCAGGGACAACGACGCCCCGGTGCCGGCCATTCCCCGGCTGCGAGGGCGTCGGCCGGTCGCCGGGATGGCCGGCGTGACAAATGTCGGCGACGAGTTCGTCGATTCACTGGCGCACCACCCGTCACAGCAGTCATCATGGGTCACACCACTCGGTGGCCGAGGTCGTAGGGGAAGACGCACCTCGCTCTCCGGGAGGTCACCGTGCCAACGCGTGGCGTCGTATACGTCCACTCGACCCCGCTCGCCGTGTGCCCACACGTCGAATGGGCGATATCGCGCGTCCTCGTCGCGCCGGTCAACCTGCAGTGGACGGCGCAACCGCTCGACCCGAACGGGCGGCGCGCCGAATGCGGCTGGTCCGGCCGCGCCGGGACCGGGGCCGAGCTGGCTGCTGCCCTGCGCCAGTGGCCGATGATCCGGTTCGAGGTGACCGAGGAGCCCAGCCCGGGTGCCGACGGGGAGCGCTTCATGTACGTGCCCGGACGGGGGCTGTTCCGGGCGACGACCGGAGCGGCCGGCGACATCCAGCTCGGCGAGGACCGGATCCGGGCGATCATGGCTGCCTCCCCGGCACCGGAGGCGGTCGCCCACGCGTTGGACAAGGCCCTGGGGACCGCCTGGGACACCGAGCTCGAGCCGTACCGGCACGCCGGCGAGGGAGCGCCGGTGACGTTGCTCACCCGGGTAGGGTGAGGACGGAGGTGGCCGGCGCAGCCGTGCCGCCTGGTCAGGAAAGCCGGCTCACCCACAGGGGCAGTTCGGCGCTCGCGTCGGCCGCCGCTTGCCGGCGTGGTCGTAGCCTGGTGTGATGACCGGTGTGCTCCCCTCACCCCGAGTAACAATCGCTGCGCTGCTGCTTGCTGCCGTAGGCGTCGCCACCGGCTGCGCCGAAGCGGGCACCGGGACCCCGAACACCACCCCCAGCAGTGCCGACGAGTCGTCCGCCGCGCCGACGTCGACGGCCGAGCCGGCGACCCCCGCCGCTCGACTAGCCGCCACACTCAGTGACGAGGACCTGGTGGGGCAGGTGCTCATGCCGTACGCCTACGGGGCCTCCGCCACGGAGGTCTCGACGGGTTCGGCGGCCGGCAACCGCAAGCTCGCCGGAGTGGACACCCCCGCCGAGATGATCGAGCGGTACCGGCTCGGCGGTCTGATCCTGGTCGGGTTCTCCGCTGACGACCCCACCGGCAGCAACCAGCCCACCACCAACGTCGACGACACGGCCCAGGTCCGACAGCTGACCACCGGGCTGCAGCAGGCGGCCGGGCGGCTGCCCGCCGCGGCGCTGCCCGACGGCGGTGGCGAGCTGCCCCTGCTGATCGGCACCGACCAGGAGTTCGGCATCGTCACCCGGATCACCCAGGGCGTGACGATCCTGCCCAGCGCCATGGCGGCCGGCGCTGCCGGGCGGCCGGAACTGACCGAGGCGGCCTGGCGGGCGGCCGGTACCGAACTCGCCGCGCTCGGGGTCAACGTCGACTTCGCTCCGGTGGCCGACGTGCTCGGCGTCGACAGCACGGTGATCGGGTCCCGTTCCTACAGCGCCGACCCGGCCGTGGCCGCCGCACAGGTCGGTGCCGCCGTGCGGGGGCTGCAGGCCGCTGGGGTGGCCGCCACCCTCAAACACTTCCCGGGGCACGGGCACACCGCCGTCGACTCGCACGGCGACCTGCCCGTGCTCGACCAGGACCGGGACGCACTCGGTGCGGCCGACCTCCCGCCGTTCGTCGCCGGTATCGACGCCGGGGCCGGCCTGGTGATGTCCGGCCACCTCGACGTGACCGCCGTGGATCCGGGGGTCGCCGCCACCTTCTCCCGCAAGGTGCTCACCGACCTGCTCCGGGGCGAACTCGGGTTCGACGGTGTCGCGGTGACCGACGGGATGAACATGGCCCCGGCCCAGGTGCTGCCGCCGGGCGAGGCGGCGGTCGCCGCGATCAACGCCGGCAACGACCTGATCCTGATGCCGCCGAACGTCTCCGCCGCCTACGACGGGCTGCTCGCCGCGCTCCGCGACGGATCCCTGCCCCGGGAACGCCTGCAGCAGGCGGTCACCCGGGTCCTGACCCTCAAGCAGCGCCTCGCCGGGGCTGCCGCACCGCCGATGACCGTGCTCGGCGCGGCCGGGCACTACGCTGCGGCCCGCCAGCTGGCGGCGGCCGCGATCACCCAGGTACGCGGCTCCTGCTCCGGCGTCGACGGCCCGGTCACGGTCACCGCGTCGGAGGGTCGGGACCGGACCCGGGCATTGCTGGTGGAGGCGCTGCGCGCCGGCGGGGTCGAGGTCGTCGACCGGGGCGGAACGGTGGTGCACCTGGTCGGCTACGGCGACGGCACCGCCGACCTGAGCGCCGGCGCGGCGGTCACCGTGGCGATGGACACCCCCTACCTGCTCGCCAGTTCCCGGTCACCGTCGCTGCTGGCGACGTACTCGTCGAGCCCGGCGTCGATGGAGGCCCTGGCGGACGTGCTGCGGGGGGCGGCACCGGCCCCGGGCCGGTTGCCGGTGCCGGTCGAGGGCCTTCCCGCGACCAGCTGCACCGGCTGACGGAACCGGTCCGCTACCGGTCCGGGCACCGGTCCGGGCACCGACGTCCGACGACGACGAGGCCCCGGCCCAGTTTCGACTGGGCCGGGGCCGACCAGGGATCGGTCAGGGCCGGGTGAAGACGAGCGCCACGTTGTGGCCACCGAAGCCGAACGAGTTGTTCAGCGCGGCGGGTACGTCCAGCGGCCGGGCCTTGTGCGCGGCCACGTCGAGGTCGAGCTGCTCGTCGGGGTCGTCCAGGTTGACCGTCGGCGGTACCACGCTGTCGCGGATCGTCAGGATCGTGGCGATCGACTCCAACGCGCCGGCCGCCCCGAGCAGGTGACCCGACATCGACTTGGTGGCGGTCAGCACCGGGTGGTCACCGACGGCCGACCGCAGGGCCACCAACTCGGCCAGGTCACCGGCCGGGGTCGAGGTCGCGTGCGCGTTGACGTGCGCGATGTCGGTGCCGGAGACGCCGGCGTCGGCCAGCGCCAGCCGGATCGCCCGCGCCGCACCCAGCCCTTCAGGGTGCGGCTGCACCATGTCGTACCCGTCGGAGGTGATCCCGGCCCCGGCCAGCCGGGCGTAGACGCGGGCACCGCGCGCGGCGGCGTGTTCGGCGCGCTCCAGCACCAGGATGCCGGCGCCTTCGCCGAGAACGAACCCGTCGCGGGCGCGGTCCCACGGCCGGGACGCCCGCTGCGGGTCGTCGTTGCGGGTGGACATCGCCCGCATCGCGGCGAAGCCGGCGATCGGCAGGCCGTGCACGACCGCCTCGGTGCCGCCGGCCACCACGATGTCGGCGCGACCGGCGCGGATCATGTCCAGCCCCAACGCGATGGCCTCGGCACCGGTGGCGCAGGCACTGGCCACCGAGTGCACCCCGGCCTGGGCGCCGAGCTCCAGCCCGACCCAGGCCGCCGGGCCGTTGGGCATCAGCATCGGTACGGTGTGCGGCGAGACGCGGCGCGGCCCGGAGGCTTCCAGGATGTCGTCCTGGGCCAGCAGGGTGAGCGCGCCGCCGATCCCGGAGCCGACGGTGACGCCGAGGCGTTCCCGGTCGACGTCGGCGTCGGCCAGCCCAGCGTCCGCCCACGCCTCACCGGCGGCGATCAGCGCGATCGCCTCGGAGCGGTCGAGTCGGCGCAGTTTGACCCGGTCCAGCCGTTCGGCGGGATCCACCGCCAGTTCGGCGGCGATCCGGACCGGTAGCTGCGCGGCCCACTCGTGGGTGAGCGGGCCGACTCCGGACTTGCCGTTGAGCATGGCATCCCAGGTCGACGCGACGTCCCCGCCGAGCGGGGTCGTCGCGCCGAGTCCGGTGACGACGACGTCGACCATCGTCACGCCTGCGCTTCGATGTAGGCGACGGCGTCGCCCACGGTCTTGAGGTTCTGCACCTCGTTGTCCGGGATCTTCACGCCGAACTTCTCCTCGGCGGCCACCACGACCTCGACCATGGACAGGGAGTCGACGTCCAGGTCGTCGGTGAAAGACTTGTCGCCGGCCACGTCGTCCGGGTTGACTCCGGCGACCTCTTCGAGGATCTCGGCGAGGCCTGCGGTGATCTCGTCACGGGTCATGGGTTTCTGCTTTCCTCTCGGATGGGTTGACACTGGCGTGCGCCCGATCGGCGGGCGACGCCGTACCGCACGGGTGCGGTTGGCGCTCAGGGACAGCGGACAACCTGCCCGGCGTAGGTGAGGCCGCCGCCGAAGCCGAACAGCAGCACCGGGGCGCCCGACGGGATCTCCCGCCGTTCGACCAGTTTGGACAAGGCCAGCGGTACGCTGGCCGCCGAGGTGTTGCCGGACTCGACGATGTCCTTGGCGACGATCGCGTTGGGCATGCCGAGCCGCTTGGCGATGCCGTCGATGATCCGGGCGTTGGCCTGGTGCGGGACGAAGGCGGCGATGTCGCCCGGGTCCACGCCGGCCCGCTCGCAGGCCTGCAGGGCCAGTGGCGCCAGCGCCGTGGTCGCCCAGCGGAACACCGACTGGCCTTCCTGCTCGACGTAGGGCCGCCAGCCTTCGATCCGGACCGCGTCGCTCTTGTCCGGGGCCGAGCCCCAGACCACCGGGCCGATTCCACTGGGCTCGCTGCCGCTGGTGGCGGTGACCACCGCGGCACCGGCGCCGTCGCCGAAGATGATGCAGGTGGAACGGTCGGTCCAGTTGGTGAAGTCGGAGAGCTTCTCCGCGCCGATGACGATGGCGTTGCGAGCCGCGCCGGCCCGTACCGCATGGTCGACCGTGCCGAGTGCGTAGCTGAACCCGGAGCAGGCGGTGTTGATGTCGTAGGCACCGGGGGCGTGGATGCCCAGCCGGGCGGCGACCCGGCAGGCCACGTTGGGGCTGCGGTCGATGGCCGTGCAGGTGGCCACCACCACCAGGTCGATGTCGTCGGGGGTGAGGCCGGCGTTGGCCAGCGCCTTGTCCGCCGCCGCGGCCGCCATGTCGGAGACGGTCTCCGAGTCGGCGATGCGTCGGGTGACGATCCCGACCCGGTCGCGGATCCAGGCGTCGTTGGTGTCGACCAGTTGGGCAAGTTCGTCGTTGGTCACCACCCGGGACGGCTGGTAGTGCCCGAGGGCTACGATCCGTGATCCGGTCATGATGGTGCCTTCCCGTCGCGGTGCGCGATCACAGTGGAGACCCGCTGATCCGGGCCAACGGCTGGCCGGGCGCGACCGGGTCGTCGTGGTGGGCGAGCCATTCGGTGAGGACACCGGCGTCGTGCGCGGCGACCTCGACCGGACCCTGCCGGGTGGTGACGTGTCCGATGACCTGGCCGGCGGTGAGCAGGTCACCCTCGGCCAGCCCGGCGGCCGGCTCGAAGGTGCCGGCACTGGCCGAGACCACGACGCGGAACTGCCGGGTGGGCTCGTGTCGGGGCGCGACGCCGTGCCGGGCGATCAGGTCGCGGGCGGCGGGCAGGTCGTCGGGGGTACGCAGGGTGACGATCTCCGGCGCGCCGCGCTCCTTGAACTCCCGCTTGACCAGACCGGCCAGGGTCCCCGCCGGCGGGAGCTCCAGGACCCCGGTCACGCCGAGCTCGGCCAGCGTACGCATGCACAGGTCCCAGCGCACCGGCGCGGTCACCTGGCGGACGAGGCGCTGCAGCAGCTCCCGTCCGTGGTCGACGGCGGTGCCGTCGAGGTTGGACAACAGGATGCGGTTGGGGTCGGCCGGGATGATGCCGGCGGCGACCGAGGCCAACGCCTCCTCGGCGGTGGCCATGTACGGGGTGTGGAACGCGCCCGCCACCTGCAGCACCGCGACCCGGGCCCGGGCCGGTGGCTCGGCGGCGAACTTCTCCAACTGGCCGCTGGCGCCAGCGGCGACGATCTGGCCGGCGCCGTTGTGGTTGGCCGCGTGCAACCCGTGACTGTCGATGGCGGCGAGCACCTCGTCACGGTCGCCACCGAGGACGGCGGCCATGCCGGTGGCCTCGAGCGCGCAGGCGGCGGCCATCTCCCGGCCCCGGACAGCGGCCAGGGTGATCGCCGACTCGGCCGGCAGCGCGCCGGCCAGCGACGCGGCGGCGAGTTCGCCGACGCTGTGCCCGGCGACGACGGCGACGTCGTAGAGCCCGCCAGGGCGGGGGCCGGTGGGGGAGCCACCGGGCAGATGCTCGGCGGCGAGCAGTGCGGCGGCGACGAGCAACGGCTGGGTCCGGGCGGTGTCCTTGATCTCGTCGGCGTCGGCGGCCGTGCCGAGGTGGACCAGATCGACACCGGCGAGCGCGGACCACCATCGAAGGCGGGCCTCGGCACCGGGCAGGTCGAGCCAAGGGGTCAGGAAGCCAGGCTTCTGGGCCCCTTGGCCAGGTGAGAGTACGGCGAGCACGGCTATGACTCTCCCTGATACCCACGGTTCAACTGGGTGCGGTGAGGTACCAATCCGCACTACCGCTGTTGGAGGAACCCTACAACGAGCGGCCCGGTGGCGATGATTCGGCCCGGTTTGTCGGTTAGGGCCGTTCAGTCGATGCTCGGGCCTGCCGGTCGGCGGACGGTGCGTACCGGCGGTGGCGGGTCGAGCCGACCGATCGCCAACGCCATCTGCAGCGCGTACGCGTCGCGTGCGGCGAAAGGCGACAGCCCGGTGATCTCACCGATGCGGCGCAACCGGTACCGCACGGTGTTCGGATGCACGAACAACGCCCGGGCGGCCGCCTCCAGCACCGCACCGGCGGCGAAGTACGCGTCCAGCGTGTCCAGCAGCTCACCGCCGGCGCGCACCAACTCGGCGTACACGTCCCGGCGCAGCCGGCGGCGCGCCTCCGGGTCACCGGCCAGGGCCCGTTCGGGCAGCAGATCGGTCGCCGCGACCGGGCGGGGCGCCCCCGGCCAGGCCGGTGCCGCCCGGTAGCCGGCCAGTGCCGCCCGGGCCGACTCGGTCGCCTCGTCCAGGCTCGCCACCATCGGACCGACCACCACCGGGCCGGTACCGAAGGCGTCCAGCAGGTTGCGGGTCGCCGCCAACGAGTCCGCCGCGCCGCCCAGGACCACCACGAGCCGGTCGTTGTGCACCCCGCCGATCGTCTCCACCCCGAGGCGCCGGGCCGCCCGGTAGACGATCTGCAACACCGCGGCCACCTCGCCACCGGGCGACCGGCCGACGACGACCGACACCGGGGTCGCGTCGGTCCAGCCCAGTGCGGCGGCCCGGCTCGCCAGGACGTCCGACGAGTCGCCCCGCAGCAACGCGTCCACCAGCAGCGCCTGCAACCGGGCGTCCCACGCGCCCCGGGACTCCGCCGCCCGCGCGTACACCCGGGCCGCGGCGAACGCGATCTCCCGGGAGAACCGCAGGACGGCCTCCCGCAGCAACGACTCCTCGCCGGCGGCCGCCAGATGCGGCACCTGTGCCTCGACGACGTCGATGGTGACCTTGATCAGGGCCACCGTGTGCTGCAGGCTGATCGACCGGGCGAGCGCCCGGGGGGCCGTGGCGAACACTTCGTCGGAGACCGCCTGAGGGCTGCCGGAGGCCCCGCCGCCGTCGCGGAGCCAGTCGACCAGCGACCGTACGCCCGCCTGGGCGATCACCATCACCCAGGACCGCTGGTCGGCCGGGAGTTCCCGGAACCAGGGCAGCGCCTCGTCCATCCGGGCCACGCTGGCGGTGGCGAGCGCGCCGGCGGACCGCTCGATCCGACGCACCGTGGCGGTGAGCCGACCGTCACCGCTACCGGACGTGCCGGCCGGCGACGCATCGGCCCGGTCGTTGTTCCTGCTGCCCACGCTGCCAGCCTGTCACGCTCCGCCTGCGCCGGGACAGCAGCCGTGCCACCATGGGCGGATGATCGCCCGTCCCCCCATCGCGGTGCCGCTGTCCGCCGGGCTGGTCCTGGCGGTGCTGACCCTGCTGTTGATCGTGGAGCCGGCGATCGTCGCCCAGGTCGACGGGCCGCTGAGCGAGCGGCTGCGTGGGTACGCGGCGGACCGTCCGGCCCTGGTGACGGTGCTGCGGTACGCCACCGACCTGGCCGCCACGGTGTCGTTCGTCGCGGCGGGCGTGGCCGCGACCGTGGTCTTCGCCCTCCGGCGGGAGCGCCCCCGGGCCTGGTTCTGCGGGGTGGTCACCGCCGTCGTTCCGGCCGGCTGGTTCACCGGGCAGTGGCTGCTGCACCGGCCGCGACCGGTGGACGGATTCATCACCGTGGCCGCCAACGGCTTTCCCAGCGGCCACACGACGAACGCCGCCGCCGTCGCGGTGGCCGTGCTGCTGCTGGCCTGGCCCAGCGTCAGTCGTCGGGGCCGGCTGCTGGTCGTGACGCTGGTCTGCCTGGGCGCCGGCTTCATCGGGGCGACGAGGTTGCTGCTGCTGGCCCACTGGCCGGTCGACGTGATCGGCGGCTGCCTGCTCGCCGTGCTGCTCGTGTCACTGGTCGCACGCTGGGCGCCCGGACCACCGGGTCCGCCGGCACCGCCGGTGACCACACCTGGCAAGGTGTCGTCTCGGGACGGCCCGTGCGAGGTGAGGAGATCGTGATGGCGCACGTGGAGGCGGGGCAGAGCAACGGTACCGGTCATGATCAGCAGGCGGAGCACGATCAGCCCGTGGCCGGGCGGTCCTTCGCCGGCCCGGGCGAGGAGCATGCCGAGGTGCCCCGGCCATACCCGACCTCGGGGTGCTGTGCCGACCAGCGCGGATGGGCCGGCGCCCACCGGCACCTCGGGGTGCGACCACGCCAACGCAGCGCCCGCCGCGAACGTCCCCCGCACCGCTGGTGTTGACCGGGTCGGGGGCGCCACCGGGCCGGTAGTCGGGTCGCGGTGTGATGACCGCTCAGCGGGTCCGGCGCCGCACCAGTAGCGCGATCGCGGCCAGCCCGAGGGTGATGCTGACCACCACCGCCCCGTTGAGCAGCAGCACGTGCCGCAGCTCGGCGAACATCTTGTCCAGGTCCTCGCCCGGATTGAGCGCGTCCTGCGGGATCACTCGTTCGCCGCCGCCGATGCCGCCGCTGATGCTGTCCGGGCGGGCCGGCAGTGGGGCGCCGGCCGCCCGCAGCGTCTCCGACATCGTCAGCCGGCCGAAGAACCAGGCGGCCGTGGTCTTGCTGCCGTCGGGCTGCTCCGCCGGCCGGAACGCCCGAGGGCCGCCCTCAGCCAGCGGGTACAGCTCGTAGCTGCGACTGGGATCGTCGTCGATCAGCACCACGACCAGATACTTCGGGCCGAGCGCGGCCGGCTCCGGCGAACTGGTCTGGCCCGGCCCGGTGAGCCAGTTGACCTGCCCCAGCATCGCGGTGAACAGTTCACTGTCGGCCTCGGCGGTCACGGTCAACGGCTCCGGCAGGTCGTCACCTTCGACGGTGACGCTCGTTGGAGCTGGTGGTGCCGCCTGGGCCCGGCCAGCCGTCAGCGTGGCCGCACCGAACGCCAGGAGCAGCGCAGTGGCCGCGACGAGTCGGCCGATGGCCCGCTGTCTCATGGTCAACTCCCTCGCCCCCGCGGAGGTCATGTACGTCGTCGACGTGCTCACTACCCGATGGCGGCCCGGCGCAATCCGACGGTGTGTGCGGGGCCATGGACCCTCACTGTGAGAGACTCCGCGCGACCCTGGACGGTTGCACCTACCGGACGGATTTTTCGGGAACCATCGCGGGCCGGTGGCCGACCAACTAGGGAGGTCGACCGAACGGCGGCCCAGCACGTATCTGGCGTCAGATGGTATCCGGCGAACGCAACATGTGGGGGACAGGGTGGTACGCGTACCAGCGGTTTTGCTCGCGGTGGTGGTTGGGCTGCTGAGTGTGCTGTTCGGAGGGTCGGCGGCGTACGCGCACAACGTGCTGACCGGGAGCAACCCGGCTGATGGGGCCGAGCTGGCGCAGGCCCCGGAGACGGTCGAGCTGACCTTCCTGGCACGACTCAACCAGGAGCAGACCGAACTGAGCGTGACCGGCCCGGACGGTGCTGCGGCGTCGACCGGTGCACCTGTCGTGGACGGCTCGGCCGTGAGCGTGGCGTTCCAGCCCGGTCCTGCCGGTGAGTACACAGTGAACTACAACGTGTTGTCGACCGATGGGCACTGGGTCAAGGGGACGCTCGCGTTCACCGTGACGGTCGGTGTCGAGCCGACGGCCGCCCCGACACCGAGTGCGCAGCCGAGCCCGACCGACGCCCCGTCGCCGCCGGCCACGACCGAGTCGTCCGCCGCACCGGCGACGCCGCAGGCCACCAGCTCCACGGAGAGCACCCCTTGGTGGCCGTGGCTGGTCGGTGGGCTGGTGGTCCTGGCCGCCGCAGGGGCCGGGGCGTTCTTCGTCCGCCGCCACAGCAACTGACCCCGGGTCAGCCGGGTCCGGACGCGGGTCAGCCGAGCGTCGCGCGGGCGTCGCGAAGGCGGCGCAGCGTCCGGTCCCGACCGAGGACCTCCAACGACTCGAACAGCGGCAACCCGACCGACCGACCGGTCACGGCCACCCGTACCGGTGCCTGGGCCTTGCCGAGTTTGAGGCCGCGCGCGGCACCGACCTGCTCCAGCGCCGCCTTCAGCGGCTCGGCCGACCACTGCGGCAGGGCATCGAAGGCGATGATCGCCGCGTCCAGCAGGTCGGCGGCACCTTCCTTCATCGCCTTCGCCCACGCGGCGTCGTCGACTGCCGGCGCGTCGAGGAAGAGGAAGTCCACGTTGGCGACGATCTCGCTGAGCACCGCGATCCGGGTCTGGGCCAGCGGCGCGACCGCCGCGAACGTGGCGGGGTCGTAGTCCGCCGGGCGCCACGGGGGCACCGGGATACCGGTGCCCGCCGGCGTCCCGGGCTCCGGCGGCGTCCCGGTCAGCCAGGGCTGGCAGGCCGCGATGAACTCGTCGACCGACAGCGCCCGGATGTACTCGCCGTTGAAGGCCCGCAGCTTCTTCTCGTCGAAGAAGGCCGGCGACGGGTTGACCGCCTCCAGTCGGAACTCCTGCTCGATCACCGACCATGCGACGATCTCCCGGTCGTTGCTGGGCGCCCAGCCGAGCAGCATCAGGTAGTTGCGCATCGCGTCGGCCAGGTAGCCCTCGTCCCGGTACGCCTCCAACGCCACCTTGTCGCGGCGCTTGGACAGCTTCTGCCGCTTCTCGTTGACCACCACCGGCACGTGCGCCCAGATCGGCGGCTTGACGCCGAGCGCCTCCCAGAGCAGTTGCTGCTTCGGCGTGTTGGGCAGGTGCTCCTCGGCGCGGATCACGTGGGTGATCCCCTGGGTGATGTCGTCGACCACGTTGGCCAGCAGGAACACCGGTGACCCGTCGGCCCGGGCGATGACGAAATCCTCGATCAACTTGTTGTCGAAGGTCGGTTCGCCCCGGACCAGGTCGATCACCGTGGTGGCCCCGGTGTCCGGCGTACGGAAGCGCAGCGCCCGGCCGGCACCGGCGGTGAGGTTACGGTCGCGGCAGAAACCGTCGTACCCCCGGTGTTCGCTGCCGGTGCGGGCCTGCACGTCGGCCCGGGCGCAGTCGCAGTAGTACGCCCGACCGGACTGGTGCAGTCGCTCGGCGGCGGCCCGCTGCTCTTCGGCGTTGGCGGACTGGAAGTACGGGCCCTCGTAGGAGCCCCGCTGGATGCCGATCCAGTCCAGCGCGGTGAGGATGCCGTCGATCCACTCCGGGCGGTTGCGTGCCGCGTCGGTGTCCTCCACCCGGAGCACGAACACACCACCGTGCTGCTTGGCGTAGATCCAGTTCTGCAGCGCGGAGCGGGCCCCGCCGACGTGGAACATACCGGTGGGGGAGGGGGCGAAGCGTACGCGTACCGTCACGTCCTCCAGCCTACGGCCGGCGGGTGGCCGACCGGTGGTCAGGGGCCCGGGCTGTCGGCTTCGCGGTGTTGTCCGCATCTACCTGAACCACGAAGTCTGCACCTTTTGCGGTTAATGTGATTTACGCTGCGCCTGTCCCGACGAGCAGGCAGACAGGCAGGGCAGATGATCCTCATCGAACGCAGTGGGCGGGTGGAGGCACCGATCGACACCGTCTGGGAGGTGGTGGGACAGGCCGCGCTGCTGCCCGACTGGCTCGCCGGGGTCCGCCAGGCCGAGGTGATCGGGACCGACACCCGCCGGATGCGGGTGCACACCGCCGACGGCGCAGCAGCGGAGGCCGAGGTCATCGAGTTCCAGCCGCCGAAGCTGATCGCCTGGCGGGAACGCGCCGCCGGCCCGGGGATCCGCGCCGAGGCCCGCACCGAGGTGCAGGTCGAGCTCACCCCGGAAGGCGACGGCACGGCCGTCCGGCTGACCGTCGTACGGTGGCCGGCCGGCCAGGTCAGCGCGACCCTGCTGCGGCTCGGCAAACACCGGGTCGGCGCGGACCTGGAGACCTCCCTGGGACGGCTGTCGGATCTGGCCGCCGCCCGGCACTCCGCCGACGTCTGCTGACCGGCCCGGACGATCGTGGCCGCCCTACCGGCCTGCGTCGACCGACAGTAGGGCCCCGGCGGTGATCCGCCGGGGCCCTACTGTCGGATACGGGAAACCGGTCAGGAGTCGCCGCCGGTCTCCCCGACCGGAGCGGCGTTGACGTCGTCGATCGCGTACTTCTTGGCGGCCCCCGCCGGCACCTCGGCCGGCACCTCGCCGCGCAACGCCAACTGCCGCAGCGTCGCCACGGCCACCGACTCGGCGTCGACGTGGAAGTGCCGCCGCAACGCGTGCCGGGTGTCGGACAGACCGAACCCGTCGGTGCCCAGCGAGGTGTAGTCGCCCGGGATCCAGCGGGCGATCAGGTCCGGCACCGCCCGCATCCAGTCGCTGACCGCGACCACCGACGGCGGCGCGTCGGCCAGCGCGGTGCGCACGTACGGCACCCGCGCCTCACCGCCCAGGTTGAGCAGGTTGTGCTCCTCGCAGGCCACCGCGTCCCGACGCAGCTCGGTCCAGGAGGTCACCGACCACACCTCGGCGGCAACCCCCCAGTCCTCGGCGAGCAACTGCTGCGCCTTGAGCGCCCACTGCATGCCGGTGCCGGAGGCGAGGATCGTCGCCCGGGGCGCCTCGCCACCGTCGGCCCGACTCACCTGCGGTGCCGGCGAGTACCGGTAGAGCCCCTTGAGCAGGCCCTCGACGTCGAGCCCGTCGGGCTGGGCCGGCTGCAGGATCGGCTCGTTGTACACCGTCAGGTAGTAGAAGATGTTCTCCGGCGACTCGCCGTACATCCGGTGCAGGCCGTTCTCCACGATGTGCGCGATCTCGAAGGCGAACGCCGGGTCGTAGGCCACCACCGCCGGGTTGGTCGCGGCGAGCAACTGGGAGTGACCGTCCTCGTGCTGCAGTCCCTCGCCGTTGAGCGTGGTCCGCCCGGCGGTGGCACCCAGCACGAAGCCGCGGGCCATCTGGTCGGCCGCCGCCCAGAACGCGTCGCCGGTGCGTTGGAAGCCGAACATCGAGTAGAAGATGTACAGCGGGATCATCGGCTCGTCGTGGGTGGCGTACGACGTGCCGGCGGCGGTGAACGACGCCACCGAACCGGCCTCGTTGATCCCCTCGTGCAGGATCTGCCCGGCGGTGGACTCCTTGTACGACAGGAACAGCTCCCGGTCCACCGCGGTGTACTTCTGCCCGTGCGGCGAGTAGATCTTCTGCGTCGGGAACAGCGAGTCCATGCCGAAGGTGCGGGCCTCGTCCGGGATGATCGGCACCCACCGCTTGCCGAACTCGCGGTCCTTCATGATGTCCTTGAGCAGCCGGACGAAGGCCATCGTGGTGGCGACCTTCTGCTTGCCGGAGCCGCGCTTGACGTCGCCGAAGCGCTCACTCGACGGGATCGGCAGCGGTCGGGCGACGGTCCGGCGGGTCGGCACGTACCCGCCGAGTGCCTTGCGGCGCTCCTGCAGGTAGGTCATCTCCGGGGAGTCGTCGGCCGGGCGCAGGTACGGCGGCAGGTAGGGGTTGGCTTCCAGCTGCTCGTCCGGTACGTCCAGGTAGAGCCGGTCCCGGAAGGTCTTCAGGTCGTCCAGGGTCAGCTTCTTCATCTGGTGCGTGGCGTTGCGACCCTCGAAGTGCTGCCCGAGCGTCCACCCCTTGATCGTCTTGGCCAGGATCACCGTCGGCTGGCCGGTGTGCTCGGTGGCCGCCTTGTACGCCGCGTACAGCTTGCGGTAGTCGTGCCCGCCGCGCTTGAGGTTCCAGATCTCGTCGTCGGACAGGTGCTCGACCATCTTGCGGGTGCGCGGGTCGCGGCCGAAGAAGTGCTCCCGCACGTACGCCCCGGACTCGGCCTTGTAGGTCTGGTAGTCGCCGTCCGGGGTGGTGTTCATCAGGTTGACCAGCGCGCCGTCGGTGTCGGCGGCGAGCAGCGGGTCCCACTCCCGGCCCCAGACGACCTTGATCACGTTCCAGCCGGCGCCCCGGAAGAAGGACTCCAGCTCCTGCATGACCTTGCCGTTGCCGCGTACCGGGCCGTCCAGCCGCTGCAGGTTGCAGTTGATGACGAAGGTGAGGTTGTCGAGCTCCTCGCGGGCGGCCAGGCCGATGGCGCCCAGCGACTCCGGCTCGTCCATCTCGCCGTCCCCGAGGAACGCCCAGACGTGCTGGTCGGAGGTGTCCTTGATGCCCCGGTGCTGCAGGTAGCGGTTGAACCGGGCCTGGTAGATGGCGTTGATCGCGCCGAGACCCATCGAGACGGTGGGGAACTCCCAGAAGTCCGGCATCAGCCGCGGGTGCGGGTACGACGGCAGCCCGCCGCCGGCCCCGGCGTGCGACAGCTCCTGCCGGAAACCGTCCAGGCGCTGCTCCGACAGCCGGCCCTCGACGAAGGCGCGGGCGTACATGCCGGGGGAGGCGTGGCCCTGGAAGAAGATGTGGTCACCGCCGCCGGGGTGGTTCTTGCCGCGGAAGAAGTGGTTCATGCCCACCTCGTACAGCGACGCGGCGCTGGCGTACGTCGAGATGTGGCCGCCGACGCCGATCTCCGGCCGCTGCGCGCGGTGCACGAGCACGGCGGCGTTCCACCGGATGTACGCACGGATCCGCCGCTCGATCATCTCGTCGCCGGGGAACCAGGGTTCCCGCTCCGGCGGGATCGTGTTGATGTAGTCGGTGGTGGTCAGTGGCGGCACCCCGACCTGGCGCTCCCGAGCCCGTTCGAGCAGGCGCAGCATGACGTACCGGGCGCGTTTGGCGCCGCGTTCGTCGATCACTCCGTCGAGTGACTCGACCCATTCGCTGGTTTCCTCAGGGTCGATGTCCGGAAGCTGGCTCGGCAGGCCGTCGCTGATCACCGGGCGCTTGCGTTCCGTGGCCACAGGCGTTCCCTCAGTTGTGTGTGGGATAGGTCTCTACCGACCATCCTGCCCCCTGGGGGGCGGTTGCGTCACGCGTGGTCGCCATAGAGGCGATCTGGGACACAGGTACCAGGCGGTAACTTCACGTCAACCGTACCGCCACGCGTCGCCGCCGGCCGGGTTGGCGGCCCGGTCAGCCGGCGAGGAAGGACAACCGCACCGAGCGCTCGGCGTTGTCGCCGTTCGGGTCGACCAGGCAGATCGACTGCCAGGTGCCGAGGGCGAGCTGGCCGCCGAGGACCGGCAGGCTCGCGTACGGCGCGACGAACGCCGGCAGCACGTGGTCGCGCCCGTGGCCCGGCGAGCCGTGCCGGTGCCGCCACCGGTCGTCGGTGGGCAGCAGGGCGTCCAGCGCGGTGAGCAGGTCGTCGTCGGACCCGGCCCCGGTCTCGATGATCGCGACGCCGGCGGTGGCGTGCGGCACGAACACGTGCAGCAACCCGTCGCCGCGACCGGCGACGAACCGCTGCGCCTGCGTGGTGATGTCCCGCACGACCGGCCGGGAGCCGGTGCGGATCGAGATGACCTCGGAGTCCATGCCGGCCAGTCTGCCAGGTCGTCCTGCGGTGGGCGGCCGAGCGGTGGGCGGCCGAGCGGTGGGTGGCCGAGCGGTGGGCGGCCGAGCGGTGGGCGGCTGCGGCGACCGCCGCAGCCACCCACCGGCGGACCTGCTCAGACCGCGATGTCGCGTCGGGTGAAGCGCCAGGTGCCGGCGGCGACGCCGACGACGCCGAAGCCGACCAGCAGCAGTACGCCGCCGACCTGCACGCCGTTGACCAGCGGATCACCGGCGAGATACCACCGGAACGGGGACAGGTGCCGGGCCCAGGCCAGCCCGTCGACCTGAGGCAGTACGGCGTTGGCCAGGTAGCCGAGCACGGCTACCACGGCACCGACGCCGAGCGCCGCCGCCCGGCTGCCGGTCGCCGCGCCCACGCCGTACGCCAGGGCAGCGAACGCCGTCCCGAACAGCACCAGGTGCAGGCTCATCGCGGCCAACGCGCCGATCCCGACAGCGGTGAACCCGGCGGGGCCGCGGATGGCGACCAGCGCCAGCCAGAGCAACGCGCCGGTCGACGCCAGCCACACCACCACCGCCGCGAAGCGTTGCAGCGCGGCGCGGGCCCGCCCGACGGGGTGGGCCAGCAGCAGATCCAGCGAGCCGGCCTCCTCGTCGCCGGCGATCGTCCGGGCACCGGCGGTGATGCCGAGGACGGCGACGAGCAGCGGGATCAGCAGGCCGAACACGGCGCTGCCGAGGTAGCCGGCCGGGCTGGTGACGTCGTTGAAGTTGAACGCCTCCAGCATTCCCTCCGGGTAGGCCGCCATCGCCTCGGCCATCTCCGGGGTCTGCATCGTCGGCCAGAACGAGGCGTACATCGCGCCGACCGCGGCGATCGCCACCGCCCAGGTCAGCATCGACCGCCTGGTGTCACGTAGGGCCTTGGTGAACGGGTCAGACAGCAGCACGGTCGGCCTCCTCCCGCCGGTAGTAGGTGAAGAACAGCTCCTCCAGGTCGGGCTCCTCGGCTAGCAGGCTGATCACGGTGTGCCGACTCGCCGCCTTGATCAGCGGATCGGCCCGCCCGTCCAGCCGGCACCGCAGCCGGTGGCCGCTGACCGTGAGGTCGCTGACGCCCGGCACCGCCTCGAACTCGGTGGCGGGCACCGGGGCGTCGAAGACGATCTCGATCTGCCGGACCGCGCGGTCGCGCAGCTGCTCGACCCCGTCGACGGCGACCAGCTGTCCGTCGCGGATGATGCCGACCCGGTCGGCGGTCTGCTGGACCTCGCTCATCACGTGCGAGGACATGAAGACGGTCTGCCCGGCGGCCTTCGCCTCCCGGACCATCGTGACGAACTCCTGCTGCAGGAACGGATCCAGCCCGCTGGTCGGCTCGTCGAGGATGAGCAGTTCCGGGGAGTGCATGAACGCCTGCACGACGCCGACCTTCTGCCGGTTGCCCTTGGACAGGCCCTTGATCCGTCGACTGAGGTCGAGGTCGAGCCGCTCGGCCAGCTCGGTGATCCGGGCCCGGGGTACGCCGCCGCGCAGGTTGCCCAGGTAGGTGAGCAGTTCGTGACCGGTCTGCCGGCCGTCGACGACGAAGTCGCCGGCCAGGTAGCCGATCCTCCGCCGCAGGGCCACGCCGTCGGTGCGCGGGTCGAGCCCGAGCACCCGTACGGTGCCGCTGGTCGGCCGGATCAGGTCCAGCAGTAGTCGGATGGTGGTGGACTTGCCGGCCCCGTTCGGGCCGAGGAAGCCGTACACCTCGGCGGTCTCGACCTGAAGGTCGAGGCCGGTCAGGCCGCGGTTGCGGCCGTAGGTCTTGACGAGTCGTTCGGTACGGATGGCCGGGTCAGCCATCGGACCTCGCCTCCTTGGCTTGGTTGCTTCGACGCTCCGCTTCGAAGCGTCGGACGATCAACGGCATCTCGCGCTCGATGAACGCGTAGAAGTCACGCAGGTAGACGAGCCGTTCGCTGGTGCGCGCCTGCGGACCGCCGGCCAGTTCCACTCCCTGGTCGAGCAGTTCCCGGAAGATCCGGAACTTGGCGATGTCCGGCTTGGCGAGGCCGGCCGGTTCGACCTGGTACGCCACCCCGCGCCGGCCGGGAACGGGCACCCGCAGGATGAGGCCGCCCTGCTCCAGCAGTCGGATGTTGGTGCTGACCGAGCCCTTGGACAGATCGAGGGCGGCGGCCAGGTCGCTGCTGGTCTGACTCGGGGGATCGCAGATCAGCAGCCAGCCGAGGATCTTGCCGGCGGCCGGCGGCAGGCCCATCCCACCGAGGACCACCCCGGCGTGTTCGGCGTAGCGCCGTTCGACGGGCAGGTCGGCAACCATGGCACTCCTCGCTGTCGATCTTGCTTCGCGGATCGATCTTGATTTCGTCGCGTTGCGAACGTTCAGAACGTACTGAACTCGATGATATACCGCTGCCGCAACGGCCGTCCCCCTCGTCCAGCCGCACCCGGCGGCGCGGCTGTCCTGCCGTTCGCCGCGACGCCGCGTAGCATCGCGACCATGACCTCCCCGGCCACCAGCGGCGCTGCCGCCTGCCCCGACCCGGCCCCGCGGCCCGCCCGCCGCCCGGTGGCCGTCCCTGGCGAGCGTCGGTAATGCTGTCCGACGTGACCACCCCGCAGGACCTCGACGAGCGGTTCCGCACCGCGGTCGCCCAGATGACCGGCCCGACCGACCGCCGCGCCCCCCAGGAACCGGTCCGCGACGACACCGTCCTCACCGGCCAGACCGCGCTCGCCCTGTTCGACGCCCAACTCACCAGCCGCCACCTCGACCTGGCCAAGCGCTGGCTGCGCAGCTTCGGCGAAGGCTTCGACACCCTCGGATCGTCCGGACACGAAGGAAACGCGGCAGTGGCCGCGGCCGTCCGGGTCACCGACCCCGCGTTGCTGCACTACCGGTCCGGCGGCTTCTACTGCGCCCGGGTCGCCCGGGCCGCGCTGCCCGTCGGACACGCCCCCGGCATGGCCGGACCCGACGCCGACGCCGACGCTGACGCTGACGCCGGGGCCGCCGAGGCGGAGACCGACCCCGTCTCCGACGCCGCCCGCGACGTACTGCGCGGCGCGGTCGCCTCCGCCGCCGACCCGATCACCGGCGGCCGGGCCACGGTCTTCGGCAACACCGGGATCGCCGTCGTCCCCACCTCGGGCACCGTCGCCGCGCACCTGCCCCGGTCGGTCGGCCTGGCGCTCGCCATCGAACGGATGCGCCGGCTGGTCCCGACGGTGCGCCAACGCCAACCCGGGCTGGCCCGCTCGGCCGCGGCCAGCCGCCCGTACCTCGAACCACGGCTGCCCTGGCCGGACGACGCGATCGTGGTCTGCAGCTTCGGCGACGCCGCGGTCAACCACGCCGCCGCCACCGCCGCCTTCACCGCCGCCGGCCACGCCGACCACACCGGACAGAAGGCCCCGGTGTTGTTCGTCTGCGAGGACAACGGGCTCGGCGTCAGCGTACGGTCGCCCGAGGGCTGGGTCGCCGCGACGCTGCGCTCCCGACCCGGACTGCACTACTTCGCCGCCGACGGCTGCGACCTCGCCCAGACCTACGACATCGCGACGCAGGCCGCCGCCTGGGTCCGCGAGCAGCGCCGGCCGGCGCTGCTGCACCTGTCCACCGTACGGCTGATGGGGCATGCCGGCACCGACGCCGAATCGGCGTACCGCAGCGCCGAGGAGATCGACCGCGACGTCGACCGCGACCCGCTGGTCGGCACCGCGCGGCTGCTCGTCGCGGCCGGCCTGGCCACCCCGGACGAGATCATCTCCCGGTACGACGAGGTCGGCTGGCAGGTCCGCAAGGTCGCCGAGGAGGTCATCGGCGAGCCGAAACTCGCCACCGCCGCCCAGGTCGTCGCCACCACCGCGCCGCGTCGGCCGATCCGGGTCGCCCGGGTGGTCACCGACACCGGCGCCCGCGCGGCCGGCGCCGCCGCCACCGCCCGCGCCAACGTCCTGGGCACCCGGCTGCCCGAGGAACGCGGCCCGATGACCCTCGCCGAGACGATCAACGCGACCCTCGCCGACGGGCTGCTCGCCTACCCCGGGATGATCATTCTCGGCGCCGACGTGGCGGCCAAGGGCGGCCGGTACGGCGTCACCGCCGGGCTACGGGAGCGCTTCGGCGGCAACCGGGTGTTCGACACCACCGGCGACGCCACCACCGTCCTCGGCCACGCGCTCGGCGCCGGCCTGGCCGGGCAGCTGCCGGTGGTCGAGCTGCCGTACCTGACCTACCTGCACGGCGGCGAGGACCAGCTGCGCGGCGAAGCCGCCACCTTGCAGTTCCTCTCCCGGGGCGGCTACCGCAACCCACTCGTGCTGCGGGTGCCCGGCCTGGCGTACCAGGACGCACTGGGCGGACACCGGCACAACGACAACTCCCTCGCGGTGCTGCGCGACATCCCCGGGATCGTGCTGGCGGTACCCGCCCGGGCCGCCGACGCCGCCGGACTGCTGCGGTCCTGCCTGGCCAGCGCCGCCGTCGACGGCAGCGTCTGCGTCTTCGTCGAACCCGTCGCCGGGTACGCCACCCGCGACCTGTACGCCGCCGACGACGGGCAGTGGCTCGCACCCTACCCGCCGCCCGGCGAGTGGGGCACCGGACACGTTCCGATCGGACGGGCCCGCAGCTACCCGATCGGCAGCGCCGAGGACCTGACCGTGATCACCTTCGGCAACGGCGTACGGATGTCGCTGCGGGTCGCCGCCCGGTTGGCCGCCGAGGGGATCGGCTGCCGCGTCGTCGACCTGCGCTGGCTGGCCCCGCTGCCGGTCGCCGACATCGCGCGGGAGGCCACCGCCACCGGCCGGGTGCTCATCGTCGACGAGACCCGCCGCTCCGGCGGAGTCGGCGAAGGGGTGCTCGCCGCGCTCGTCGAAGCCGGGTACGTGGGTGCCGCCGCCCGCATCGCCGCGCTCGACTCGCTCATCCCGCTGGGCCCCGCCGCCCATCAGGTGCTGGTCAGCGAAGATGCCATCACCCAGGGTGCCCGAGCGCTGCTGGCGCGGTAAATTCCGGTGAACTCGGTGCGCCACTTGCGCCGGCCGGCACAACTGTGTGAACTACCCGCTATCGGTGTCTGATGGATACCGGCAGCTCAAGACGAGGAGGCAAGCAACAGTGAGCGCGACCGCTGGTCAGGCCGCCGACGGCGTACGGAGCCTGGCGGACCGGTTCGGCATCGAGCCGGGCATGGTGGTCATGGAGATCGGCTACGACGACGACGTCGACCAGGATCTCCGCGACGCCCTGGCCGACCGCTGCGGCGAGTTGGTCGACGAGGACACCGACGAGGTCGTCGACGCGGTGCTGCTGTGGTACCGCGACGGGGACGGGGACCTGTTCGAACTGCTCGTCGACTCCCTCGGCCCGCTGGCCGACAACGGCGTGGTGTGGCTGCTGACGCCCAAGGCCGGGCGCGACGGCCACGTCGAACCGAGCGACATCAACGAGTCCGCGCCCAGCGCCGGACTCCAGCAGACTTCCATGGTCAACGCCGGCAAGGACTGGAGCGCCGCCCGGCTGGTCCTGCGCCGTGGGGCCAAGGCGAAGAAGTGAGCGAAGGAGCGGACATGGCAGTCGAGGTCGGTACGCAGGCACCGGAGTTCACTCTCAAGGACCAGAACAACCAGGAGGTCCGGCTGGCCGACTTCCGAGGTCGGCAGGCGGTCCTGCTGATCTTCTACCCGCTCGCGTTCACCGGCACCTGCCAGGGCGAGCTGCAGGAGGTCCGGGACAACCTCGAGGCGTACGTCAACGACGACGTGCAGACGTTGACGGTCAGCGTCGACTCGGTCTACACCCACAAGATCTGGGCCGAGCAGGAAGGGTTCCAGTTCCCCCTGCTCGCCGACTTCTGGCCGCACGGTGCCGTCGCCCAGGCGTACGGGGTGTTCAACGACGCCGCCGGGATCGCCAACCGTGGCACCTTCCTCATCGACAAGGCCGGCGTGGTCCGGTTCGCCGAGATGAACGGCCCCGGCCAGGCCCGCGATCAGGCAGTCTGGCGCAAGGCCATCGCCGAGCTGTCCGACTGACCACCCGGACCGGCGGACCCCGGCGGTACGCAGCGGGACCAGCCACCGTCCGGCAGGTCCCGCTGTCCCTGCCGGGTAGCTCCCGCTGTTCGTGCCGGCCGGTCCGGTACGCCGCGTTCCGCAGCATGGGACGGGGCCGCCGGGCCGGCGACCGTGGCAGGGTAAGCTAGCCGCCGCCGGGGCGGTACGTCCGCCATGCCCGGGCGCGTAGCTCAGTGGAAGAGCACTCGCCTTACAAGCGAGGGGTCGCAGGTTCGAAACCTGCCGCGCCCACCCATCCCGACCAGCGACGGAGCGTCGTCGAGGGCCAGCCAGCCGGCCCGCTGACAGCAACGGTGACAGCAACCGCGTTCACGACAGCCGCCCGTCGAGCTTGCCGAGCGCCTGGCGCATCACGTCGAGGTTCGCATGCGCGTAGATCTTCAGCGTGATCTTTACGTCCGCGTGCCGGGCGATGGCCTGGACGACGTGCGGCGGTACGCCCAACTCCATCAGCAGCGAAACGACCGTGTGTCGGAAGTCGTGCAGCCGGACATCGAGTAGCCCCGCCTTGTCCCGCAGCGCGGCGAAGTGCCGGTTCAGGTTGCGCGGCTCCATCGGGGTTCCCCGCTCGGATGGGAAGACCAGGTCGTGATCCTCCCAGACCTCGGCGAGCCGATCCCGCTCCCGTTGCTGATCCTTCTGGTGGTCGAGCAGCACCATCCAGGTCCAGTCCGGCAGTGGCAGCACGCTTTCCGAATCCTCCGTCTTGGTGTCCTGCAGATGCAGTTTGCCGCCGGCCCGCTGGACAGTCTGCGCGATGCTGACCGTGCCGTTGTCGAGGTCGAGATCCGACCAGCGGAGTCCGAGCAGTTCCCCGCGTCGTAGTCCCATCGTGGCGGCGACGACGTACAGCGCGTACAACCGGTGCCCTTCTGCGGCGGCGAGCAACGTCCGCGCCTGTTCCACCGGCAGTCCCTTGCCGACCTTGTATCGCGGCGACGGGACGCGGACCAGCTTGGCGACGTTGCGGGAAACGAGTTCTTCCCGCATCGCGTGCTGCAGCGCGTTTCGCAGCACGGCGTGCACGAACTGAATCTGACGCGCGCTCGGGTAGTGCGCGCAGCAGCGACCGGCAGAGCAGCACTGCCGATCAGCCGGCCGGTTCTTGTCGGTCCCGGCCGTGCAGCAGAGGCACTTGCGGCGGAACTCGTCGAGGAACGTGCGCACGTGTTGCACCTGGAGCCCATCGACCCGCTTGGTGCCGAGCGCGGGGATTAGGTGGAGCCGGATGGCGCTCTCGTAGCCTCGGGCGGTGGTCGGCTTGAGGTCGGCGACGTACCCGGCGAGCCAGTACGGCAGGTAGTCGGCGAGCTTCCACGCCCGGTCCGGGATGGGGATGCCCTGCCGAGACTGAGCCTTGAGTGCGGTCAGTTTGTCGTGTGCTTCCTGCCAGGTCGCGCCGTAGACGGCTTTGCGTCTGCGAGTGCCGTCGGTGGTCAGCACGTATGCCTGACCGACCCACCGGCCATCGCTGGCCCGTTGGTAGATCGAGCCTTCACCGTTGGGGTTGCGGCCGGGGCCGCCGGAGCGGCGGCGGGGATTGTCGCTGACCATCAGGCTGCCTCCTGGGAGAGTCGGTCGATTGCTTCGTCGATGGCGGCAGCCGGGATCAGTCGGCGGCTTCCGACCTTGAACGACCGCAGCCGGCCGGAACGGATCAGGTCGTAGACCAGTGACCGGCCGATGCCGAGTTCACGCGCGGCTTCCTCGACGCGCAGGACACGGGGCCGGGTAGCGGGGGTGGGTTCCAACGTGTTCCTTTCTCTGCGGTTGGCGGGGTGGTCACGCGGCGGCGGGGGTGGGCCGGGTCGTGGACCAGAGTTCGTGGGCGAGTTCTTCGCGGGCGGTGCGTTGTCGTTCGCGGGCGAGGGCGGCGGCGGTGTTGGCGAGCAGGGCGTCTCCGCTGCTGTGCCAGCCGGCTCCGGCGAAGGTGAGTGCGCCGATGACGAGCGTGGTGTCGGCGTCGGTGTGGTCGGCGGCCTGGACTACGTCTGCGGGGTGGCCGGTGTGGTGGGTGTCGTGTTCGCGGCGGTAGGTGGCGCGGCTGTCGCGCAGGTGCCGGAAGGTGACGGAGTAGCGGCGGGCCTTGGTGAGGAAGTGGCCGCCGAAGCCGAGCATGTGTGCCCAGCGGCGTAGCCGGGCGTACGGGTTGGCGGGTCGACTGTCGCCCGGTTCGCCGTCAAGGTCGGATTGACGGCGGGCGGTGCAGGTGGGGCAGGCCGGGTAACGGGTGTGGGTGCCGCAGTCGGGGCACTGCCAGCGGGCACGGAAGCCGGGTGTGGGGTGGTCGGCGCGTGGCCGGTCAGTCAGTGGTGCGGGGGTGGCGGTGGGCCGGCCGAGTCGCCAGCAGGCGTCGATGAGGCGGGCAGTGTGGTCCCCGTCGGGGTCGGCGTAGGTGCCGACGGTGTCGGCGTCGAGACGGGTGGACCGGTGCCCGGTGGCCTCGGTGCTCTTGGTGGCGTACTTGGCAAGGTAGCCGGCGGCCATCTGGTCAGTCACGTCGCCGCTGGTGGGGAGGTTGATGGGGCGGATGTCGAGTTGTTCGCCCCAGACAATCGACCAGCCGGCGGGTTGGTCGGGGTGGGTGGGGGTGGTGTAGGCGACCTGGGTGGCGGCGTGGCGTAGCGCGTGGTCGAGATCGGTGGTGGTGAAGCCGGGCGGCGGTGGGGCGACGGCTGTCGGGTCGTCGGGGTGGACGCCGTCGAGGCGGATGAGGGCGTGGAAGTGGACGGCTCCGCGTGTCTGGAACTCGGCGGCTTTGCCGTGGGAGATCCGTACCGGGGGGACGGTGCGGGTCTTGCCGGTGCTGGTGGCGACCTCGACGGGTGGGATGCCGCGGCGTCGGGCGAGGGCGGCGAGGTGGCGTTCAGCGGCTTGTTTGGTGCGTCGCCAGAGTTCACCGGCGTAGAGGTTCCACACCACGTGGTGGTCGTGGTCGTAGCAGTCGAGGCACAGCGGCCGGCCGAGGTTGGCGTCGGTGGGTTCGTGGCGTGCCCAGCAGACGGCGGGGCGGCCGTGGGGGCAGGTGGGGGTGTCGCGGCGGGGGCGGCAGGGGTCGGGGCGGCAGTCGCAGCGGCGTCGGTTGGTGCAGGTGTGGCGGCGGACGGCGCGGGTGTGGACGGTGCCGAACGATGGGGCGGTGAGGGTGACGAACACGGCCGGGTGGGTGGCCACCGTGTCGGGGATGCCTTTGCCGCCGGTGAGGCCGGCGCGGAGGAGCTGGTAGGCGTCTTGCTGGTAGGTGGTGGCGCAGGAGGGGCAGACGGTGGCGCGGCGGTTGCCGCAGGCTTTGTAGATGACGGCGTCGGGTAGGTCGCCGGTGGGGGTGTGGTCGAGGATGCGGCCGGTGGTGCGGTCGACGGTGGTGAGGGTGCCGGCCAGGCGGATGGGTCGGGTGCAGCCGGCGGCGGGGCGGATGTGGTCGAGCCAGGTGAAGTAGTCGGGTTGGGTGGCGCGGTGGAAGGCGTGTGCGGGTGCGGTGTACCAGGCGGCGGGGGTGCTGGGTTCGGCGTTCGAGACCGCACCCCGGGCCGTGGTGGCTCGGGGTGCGGCGTCCAGCGTCGAAACCGTCACCGCTGTCCCTGCTGTGGGGTGCGGTGGGTGATGGTTCGTTCGACCACGGTGGTGCGGCATGCGCCGCACTGGTGGGCGGCGGGGCGGTGCCGTCCGCAGTCGATCGTGGTGGTGGTGTTGCCGCAGCGGATGGTGACCGGTGCGCGGCAGGGTCCGCCAGGAGTGACGTGCACGAGGGTGCGGCGGATGTCGTACGGGTGGGGTTGCGGGTCGGCCGGGCAGGTGTGCAGGACCTGGACGACGTCGACGAGGTGAATGCTCATCGGCGGTCCCCCGTCAGGTGGTGGCCGTTGACGGCCGGAGTGTCGGGGTCGACGACGGTCAGCAGCGCGCCGGCGACGGCAGGGCTGATGTTGAGTCGGGCGGCCAGTCCGTCAGGGCTGATCCGGTGGCCGGTGGCCTGTAGGTGTTGGGCGGCGGCGAAGCGCGCCGTGGGGACCAGGTGCTGAGGGATCGACGGTGTCGCGTCGACCGGGGTGGCCGGGTCGGCGGCCGTCATCGCCAGGGTCGGCGGGAGGGTGACAGCGGGGATGGGTGCCGATACGGGTTCGGCGACCGGCGTCGGTGTCGGCGGGTGTTCGGTGTCCGGCGCAGGTGCCGGGGGTGCCGCCGGGCCGGGTTCGGGTTCGGCTTTGGCCTTGAGGTTGTTGGCGGCGTTGAGCAGGGCGGCGGCTTCGGCCTCGATGGCGGCGAAGTCTGGGCGGATGCGTCCGGCGACGAGTTCGACGCCGATGACGAGGACGACGACCAGGGCGAAGACGAGGCGTAGGCCGAGGCTGCCGGGTGAGGCGAAGTTGATGGTTGCCGACAGCAGAGCGGCGGCGGCGAAGACGATCAGGGCTCCGCGTTTGGCGTCCTTGGCGATGCCGGAGGTACGCACGACGGTGAGCATCGACACCATCGCGGCGTCGAAGATCAGCGGTACCAGGTAGGCGAAGTAGCTGGCACCCTGGGTCCACAGGTAGTGGGCCTGGTGCAGGTAGCTGGTCAGCAGTGCGCCGAGGAGAACGAACCGGTTGTACCGCTTGATGGAGTTGATGGCCTTGAGCATCGCCGGGACCGCGTTGCGGGCGTACTCGGCGGCGAACTGCTCAGTGATGGTGTTGGAGTCTGTCGACGTCATCGGGCACCTCCGGTCGGCGCGCTGGCGATGGGAAACAGCGGTGCGCTGATGTAGCCGGGCTTGTCCGGCTGGTGGTCGCGGGAGGCGGGGACCTGGGTGGACAGCCGTTTACCGAACAGGTCCTCGTGCTGGTTGACGGTCAGCCGCCCGAAGGCGGCGGGTGCGACCTCGTTGCGGCGACGGCGCAGCAAGGGCCGCACGGTGGCGGCGGTGGGGCACAGCGGCGCGTCCGGGGCGTAGGTGTGGCCGCAGGCCGGGCAGGTGGCCGGTGCGGGGTTGTCGGCCGGGGTGTGCGCTGCCCACAGTTCGATGAGTGTCGGAACGGTGATGGTGAGTCCGGCGGTGGTGAGCCGGGGGTCGAGGCGAGCGTTCACCGGTCGCCTCCCCAGCGTTGCTGGGCGGCCTGGCGGGAGATGCCGAGCCGCGCGCCGATCTCGGCCCAGGAGTAGCCGAAGGCACGCAGGCCGGTGACGGCCTGCCCGATGGTGTCGTCCAGCACCGAGGCGAGCGCGGTGAGGTCACGGAGTGCCTCGACGTCTCCGTTCGCGACACGGCGGCCGTGAGCGCGGATGATCCGGCGGGCGAAGGCGGCGAACTCGTCGTTCTCGACGACGCCCCGACGCTTCTGCCGTGGCACGGCAGGCGTCAACGGGGTCTCGACGGTGTTCACGAGCTCTCACCGCCACGCGGGTAGTGGCGGTCCCAGTCGCGGGCGGCGTCGGTGAGGGCGAGGATGACGTCGACGAGGGTGCGGCCCTGTTCGTCGTTCCAGTCGGCGATCAGGTCAGCGGCACCGGACTCGACATCGCTGCCGTCGAGGTAGCTGGCCAGTACGTGTAGCGCCCGGTTGATGAGGTAGCCGTCCGGACCGGACGGGATGTCACCCAGAGCGGCGATGGATCGGCCGCTCGCGGCGGCGCAGATGGCACCGACGGCGCAGGCAGGCTGGAACAGCGCCGATCCGGCGGGGTTGGGGCGGGCGAAGAACTCGCCCTGTGCCCAGTCGTACCGCTCCAGGTAGATGGCAGCGGCGCGCAGGACGTCAGCCGGGGTCGGCTCGACGGATGCGATCGTGGGGGGAGTGTGGGTAGCCTTCATGACGGCCACGTCCTTCCATGGATGGGTGTGGTGGTGGCCGGCAGGACCGGACAGCTTTCCAGGGCTTGAGGCCGGTCCTGCCGGTCGTTCCGCGTAGCGAGCGCTACCGGGGTCAGGCTTGACCGTGGCGGTGCGCACGCCCGGTGATCCGGACGGTGCTCGGATCGGGGTAGTCCCAGGTGTGGGTGACGACGGCGTAGCCGTCGGCGTTGAAGTCGTCGGCGGTCGCGGTGTGGGTCAGTTCGACGAGCCGCCCGTCGTCGGTGGGACCGAAGAATCGGGCTGGCCAGGGGTAGGCGTCGGCCACAGTGTTGGTTTCGGCCCAGTCGGCGTACTCGTCCGCCGTGAAGACCTGGGTGCCGGGCGCATCGGGGCCGACGGCCCACACCGCCACGACCTGAGTGTTCATGTGCTCCAAGACGGTTCCCTTCAGTGGGTGGGAGTCAGCCGGATGACGATCCGGATGCGGGGGTCGTCCGCGCTGACCTGGGCGGGTGCGGACATGTAGACGAGTCGGCCGCTGGCGCGGACCGCGTCGCGTAGAGCGGTGACGTCGGCGTGGGTGCCGGTGACGACCAGATCGCAGTACGGCACCTTCGGTCCGGTGTTGCCGGTTCGCCGGTTCATGCGGCCATCCCCCAGTCCAGTGGGGCGTACCGCTGGTTGACGGTGTCTAAGCTGGTGGGTCGCCGGATCCAGGCGGCGTAGTCCGCGATGGCTTGGATCTGCTGGTCGGACAGGTAGGCGACCTTGATGCGGCGGGGCATGCCGCCCTCGGCGAGGAGGTACGCGGCGCCCTGGTTGGTGGGGGAGATGTCGGTAGCGGAGTAGCCCTGTTCGGCCCAGCCGTGGCCGAGAACGATGTTCGAGCTGTTCGGGGTGGTGCAGCGGAACGCGGCCCGGTAGCCGAACAGGTCCCGCAGGCTGGTGGGGATGATGTCGAACGACGGCCGTTGCGTCGCGGCGACGACGGGGATACCGGCGGCGCGGCCTCGGGCGACCAGGTCACGCAGCAGCGTGACGAACTCCTCCTGTTCGGGCTTGCTGCCGATGGTGGCGGAGTAGAACGCGATCTCGTCGCAGATCACGGTGATGATCGATAGCTTGTCGGCACGGGTGACCTTGCGGCGTCCGTGTGCCCGGAGCCAGGCGTACCGGTTGTTCATGACGACCTGGAGGCGGCGCAGGACGGTGAGCGCCCGATCGATGTCGGGGCCGATGAACTCGTCGGCGACGTCTTCCCACATGCCCAGTTCGACGAGCTTGCCGTCGAACAGAACGAGGCGGGTGTCGGTGGACAGGGCCGCGTGCGCGCAGACGGTGTTGAGCAGTCCGGACTTACCGCCGCCGGGTTCACCACCGGCGAGAAGGTTGCGGTAGACCATGTTGAGGTAGACGGGCTCCCCGAACTCGTCGATGCCCAGATAGATGGGGTCGAACATCGACAGGGACGGCCCGACCGGCACCAGCGGGTTACCCGCTGCGGGAATCGGTGTGGTGGTCATGGCGAGCGCTCCTAGGAATAGGAAGGTGGAAGGGGCGCGGGTAGAGCCGCGACAAGCGGGACCTGTCCCGCGCCCCTGATCGGATGGGTAGGGGTCAGATCCAGTCGGTGACGTCGTCACCGTCGGAGCTGGTGGCCGTCGCCGGGGCCGCTGTCGCGGTGGCGGGGGTACGGCCATTCGCGGTACGCGGTGACGGGGCCGGCTTGCCGTTGGTCGGCGTGCCGGTCGGCTCTGCCACGTCGGGCAGGTCCAGCGCGGTCGGCGCGTCGCCGCCGTCGCGGCTGGTGGTGTCGGCGGGGGTGTCCGGGTCGACCAGGTCGACCAGCGGGGAATCGACGGTCGCGCCGAGCACGTCACGGCGTTTGACGTCGACCCGCAGATAGGCGGCGTTGCGCTCCGAGGCGCGTTCGATCGTGACGGCCGCCGCGTGGCAGGTGACCGCGATCTTGTCCAACCGGCTGTTGAGATCCGAGTGCGACAGCCCTGGCCGCAGATAGATCCAGACGCGTTCGCCGACCTGTGTCGGCGCGGCCCACAGGATCAGCGGCAGCGATCCGGACCGGTTGGCGATGATGAACTGCGCGAAGCACACCCGCAGCCGGTGACGCACGATGACGCACCACGCGAGCGCCACGATCCGACGGCGCACAGCCGGCACAGCGGCCGGAACGCCGACGACGACGGCGATGACCGCCAGACGGGCGGCCAGGTTGGTGTGTGCGGCCAGGGCGATCCAGCCGTACACCAGGGCCAGGGACAGCACGATTTCCGGCAGCCACCACCAGACGATGCGGATCAGTGGCCAGATCCGGACCAGCGTCCAGACGACGGAGCCGACCGCGACGCCGATCGCGAAGCCGGCCAGGCCGGCGAGGATCGGATGCATGTAGTCGGCGGCGACAGCCATCGCGGCCAGGCCGACGACGATGGCGGTCAGGACGAACGACAGCCGGGCGTTACGCGCCGAGGAACGGTGAACCTGGGTCTCGATGACCGTCACCGTTCCGGTTGACTTCCGCCCGAACGGGCGAGGGCTAGACTTGGACACGACACGTCCTCCCAAGCGATTGGGTTGGATGGGTTGGAAGGGCGTAGGGCCGGGTGATGTAGGAGTCAGACCGGCCCCACGCTCGACATCGCGCGGCGGGAACAGTGCCCGCCAGGTGCTACAGAGCGGCGATCAGCAGCGCAGCCACCCACAGGCAGCCGTAGTGCAAGGCTTGATCCGCCAGGTACATCCCGCAGATCGGCGCGACCCGGTCAGCGAACGCTTCCGATCCGGTGCGGGCCAGAATCCACCGCACCGGCCAACGCCGGTCCAGAATGGCGTGCGTCACCGCTGAGAACGCCAAACCGGCTGCCACACCGGCGACCGAGACGGGAAGATCCAGCACCCACACCGTGACGCCCAGCATCACGGCGACCACCAGGTGATAGGCGGCCACGTGGCCCGCCAGATGCCGCCAGCCGGACAGACCGGCAGCGGCCTTGTTGGTGGCCTGAGCGTCAGTCTGGCCGAAAACGTGATCCGCCAACTGGTGGGCGGCGTGCAAAGTCGCGGCGACCACCGCGAACACGACAGCGGAAACGAGCACGACAACCACTCCCATACATGAGGGATGAACGGGTTGGAAAATGCGGGGCCGGGTGATGTAGGAGTCAGACCGGCCCCGCAGGTACTACAGAGTTGCGGCCACCATCGGTGACCGCGAGACCAGGAATGCAGGAGTCAGAACCACTCCCGGTCTCGACAAGGTGGGATCAGTGACGACGGGCTTCAAGCCGCCGGAGGAGCCCCGGACATCGTGGGGCGGACACAGCACGATGTGCGAGGAACCTACTTGGCCGAAGCGCCAGTAGCCGGCTTCAGTTCGGTCGCGCGGTACGCCACGCCGGAACGCCCGTTGGTCGCCCACGGGATGGCCTCCCACTGAACGGGGTTGACGAGCTGTCCCACCGTCACGTTCGGCTTCTCACCCGCCGTAGTGATGGTGATGACCTCGCCCCCGGTCTCGTCCAGCACGAAGACCTGGGTCGACCACATGAGCCGGCCCGTACCCTTCTCCGACCGCTGACTGCCGTTCTGGTCGTTCTTCGGCTCCGGGTCCTTCGACACCGTCACCTGCTTGCCCGTGATGTCCACGTACAGCTTCACAACAGACCTCCTGTCCAGAGCGCGCCCCCTGTGGGCGACTGCTCAACCAGAGAGTACCAACTGAGTTGGTATCTCGCCATCCCTCCCGATGGGAAGGTTTGCATCGGTCGATGCCTGGATCGACTGTCGCGTGCCCGGCAGCACAACGACAGGTGTCACTCTGGTGACAGGTCGAAGTCCCCTACTGCGTGCCCCCGTCCGGAGGGATACTGGAGGCGTGGACGCCGATATGTTGAGCAGCGAAGATCGACCCGCGTGGGCGGTAAGGCTCAGGCGGGAGCGCACGGCGCGCGGCTGGTCCCAGAGCGACGCGACTCGTGCCATGCGTACCCACGCTGGGGAGCCACTGCCGTCCGACAGCACGCTCATCCGCAACTGGAAGAGGTGGGAAGCTGGAGACTCCGAGCCTGATCAGTTCTACAAGACGCTGATCGCCAAGACGTTTGGTACCGTTACCGCCGCCTTCTTCCCCAGGGAGGGGCGGTCTGAGACCGAGGGCCATCTTCTGCAGGGCACCGGTATGGGAACGCTGGAGATCCTTGCCCGGATACGTGCGTCAGACGTGTCCCAGAGCACACTTGACGCGCTGAAGATCGCGGCCGACCGACTGTGCTGCGAGTACCCATATATGTCTCCGGAGCAGCTACAGGTTGAAGGCCGATCGTGGCTGAACCGAGTGACCGCCCTACTTGGCAGACGCCTGACGCTTGCACAACATCGCGAGATTTTGAACGTCGCGGGCTGGATCGCGCTTCTCGTTGGCTGCGTCGAGTACGACATGGGTATGAGGCGAGAAGCCGAGGCGACGCGCAAGGCCGCCTTGACGCTTGGCAACGAATCGGGGAACGGTGAAGTCGTCGCGTGGGCGCACGAGATGCGAGCCTGGTACGCGCTTACCCAGGGCGACTACCGAGGGGTAGTCGTCGCTGCGAGGACTGGCACGACTGCCGCGCCCCGCCAGGGCGTAGCAGTCCAGCTCGAAGCGCAGAGCGCCAAGGCGTGGGCGCGAATGGGGGATCGACGCCAGGTTGAAACGGCGCTAGACCGGGGCCGAAAACTGTTGGAATCGCTTCCGTACCCCGAAGACACAGACCACCATTTCGTGGTCGATCCAGCAAAGTTCGACTTTTACGCCATGGACTGCTATCGGATTGTCGGTGAAGACTCGCTTGCCGAGATGTACGCTCGCGAGGTTATACGATCGTCGACGGCCCCCGACGGAACGGTCAGGAAGCCAATGCGTGTTGCTGAGGCTCAGGTCACGCTCGGCGTCGTTGCTGCCCGCTCCGGCGACGTTGAGCAGGCAACCGCTTACGGCCACCGCGCCCTCGATGGCGATCGTAAGTCGCTTCCTTCGCTAATTCTCTGTTCCAACGAGCTGAGCAGACTTCTCGCCCGCGATCACCCTTACGAGCCGACTGCGGCCGACTACCTGGAGAAGCTACGGAGTCTCCGGTTCTGACCCTAGCTCCTTCGGCCCCGCCACGGGGCGGCCGCCAACACCTGGCCGAGGCCGTCCGCTGTGCCAGTCCACGATCCGGACCGGCCGCCATACGTGCGTCCGGCCGAAAGTGGCGTCTGGCTCCGGCATCTGACCGCGCTTACGGTAGTTGGTGACGGTAGCGACCTGTACCCCCAGGTAGGCTGCTACCTCTGACGTCGTCCACCACTCCGCGTCCGTATCAGGTCCGTGGCCCATCCTTCTAGTGTCACCCACCGGTACGGGTTCCTGGTTGCCAGGCCGGCTGCCGGCGGCCCTGTGAGAACTTTCTGTACGTCTTTCAAGGCGGCCCGCGAAGCGGGCCGCACGCGCCGCCGCCTGGGCGCGTGGCCTGCACTCCGCTGCCGCTCCGCTCCGGCCCCGCAACACGCCCGGCGGCTGGCGCGGAGAGCGGACACCAACCGGGCCGCCGCCGACTGCCAGCGTTCCGAATGTGTGGTGTTGGGCCGGCCGCCGGCCGGGGCGCGGCGTGGCCGAGCGCACGCCGCGCCGATCGCGCGGGAGCCGGGTGCATACAGGGTTGCGGTTACTGCGCCTCCGGCGGGGGCGCTCCGGCTCCGGGGATGGGCGGACCGCCGTCGGCGAGTGCCGGGCCGTGGGTGGTGGCGGTGGGGGAGCCATCCCGCCCGCCGTCGACCCGGGCAGAGCCGAGCAGACCACCGCCCGACCCGCCAGCGTCCGTACGGGCGTCAAGGCCGTCTTGACGTGGCGGGCCGGGCGGCGGCCCGCTCCACGGGAGTGCGGGTCGACGGCAGACGGGATGGCTGGGTTGCGGCGCTGTGCATACTGCGCCTTGTCGCCGTGGCCGGCGTAGACGTCAAGGTGCGCTTGACGTCTGACAACACGTACCATCCCCTGATCGCCGGGCTTTCGTGGGAGGTCGACATCAACGGCTGGGCTGTCGCTCTGTCCGGGTACGTAGGTGCTGCGATGGTCACCTTGTATCCGGCACTTCGAACGCTGTTCCGAGTGGTGAACCTGAACCCTGGCGGACCTTCCTTTGCGGATTCCTCCCGCTTCGGAGACGAAGCCAAGAAACGGCTCTCTCAGAATTTCGAGCGAATCCAAGGAACCCTTGTATTTTGGAAGACTCAGGCCGAACGATACCGCCGGTTCCATATTTATTCTCTAGTTTGGGTGACTGTATCGACGGTCAGTTTGCCTATCTTGGCCCAAGCGATAACGCCCGATCCGTGGTCGAAGGCACTGGTAACAGTTATCGCTGCCCATGCCGCTCTCACTTTAGGGCTCAGTCGAGGGTTTAGGGTGGAGGCGAACTACAAAGCCTTTCGCAGCGGAGAGTCGGACTTCTATGACCTCTATCGACGAATGCTAGACCGTCCAGAAGTGTTTGGTGCAACTGAGGCTGAGCAGGTCCAGAAATATCTAGAGCATGTAGAGATGGTGCGACGCGTAGTCCGAACGGCCGAAACCGACAACCTGCCATCTATTGAGGAAGTAGCGCAAGCCGGTCCTGCGCAGGCTCCCCGTTCGCCCTCAGGCCCCAGTTAACCGTGCCCGACGCGTGCCCGGTACGCCGGTAAACACTGGCCCATGTCGCGCCCCGACTGCGCGTGTTGGAACACGCTCCGTGTCCGCTCATAAGCTGATACGGCTACTCAGGGTGTAGATCAACCCGATTCCCAAGCTGTCAGTACGGCCGCGCGGCCTCGTGACGCGTCTGGCCCGGTTGCTGTTGACAGCAGCGATGACAGCAACCGGGCCGGACCAGGGGAGTCGGGGATGGTAGACGACGGACCCGCGCCCGAGGTCGGAGACGTACGCGGGTCTTGCCGGACGCGCCGCGCAGAGCTTACAAGCGAGGGGTCGCAGGTTCGAAACCTGCCGCGCCCACGATCTGGCCAGCACGCGAACAGGGCACCGGATCACCGGTGCCCTGTGTCGTCTCAGTTTCGGTCGGTCGTCGGTGCGTCCGGGCAGGGCCACAGCCGGAACAGGTACCGCGACCTGACAGTATTCCTGTAGGGAATGATTATTCCTCACAGGAATACCGCGCAAACCCGAATGTGCCTGTGGGGACTGGCCGGGGTCGGCCAGTCAAGGCGCGGGCTGGTGGTGGTCGGCACCAGTCAGGGCGGCGGGCTGGCGCGCGCCGCAGGACCTCCGGAGGTCAGCGGACGAGGGCGGAGACCCGGTGCGCGCGGGTGGCGTCGGCTGACCGGAACGTGGTGCGGTACGCGCTGGGCGGGACGCCGACCGTGGCGCTCATCTGCTGCCGCAGGGCCGCCGCCGTACCGAAGCCGGAGTGGCGGGCCACCTGGTCGATGACCATCTCCGTCGTCTCCAGCAGGTGCCGTGCCCGCTCGACGCGCTGTTGCGTGATCCACTTGCCGGGGCTCAGCCCGGTCTCCTCGCGGAACCGGCGGGTGAAGGTGCGTACGCTCATCCGGGCGTGCGCGGCCAGCACCCGCAGGTCCAGCGGCTCGTGCAGGTGTTCGAGCGCCCAGGCGCGGGCCGCGGCGGTGGAGGTGTCGGTGACCTGGGGGACCGGGCGCACGATGTACTGCGACTGGCCACCCGGGCGCCACGGCGGCACCACGCAGCGGCGGGCGGCCATGTTGGCGATCTCGCTGCCGTGGTCGTCGCGCACGACCTGTAGGCACAGGTCGATGCCGGCGCCGACGCCGGCCGAGGTGAGGATGCCGCCGTCGTCGACGAACAGCACGTCCGGGTCGAGATCGACGCGGGGGAACAGGTGGCGGAAGTCGTCGGCGTGCGCCCAGTGCGTGGTGGCCCGGCGGCCGTCGAGCAGGCCGGCGCCGGCCAGGACGAAGGCCCCCGTACAGGTGGACATCATCCGGGCACCGCGGTCCGCGGCCGCGTGCAGGGCATTGCGGACGTTCTCGTCCACTGTGCCGTCGATCAGGACCTGAGCCTGGTCCTGCACCCCGGCGACGAGCACGGTGTCCGCCTCGGACAGCAGCTCCAGTCCATGGTCGGCGGCGACGGTGAACCCTGCGGCGCTGCGCACCGGTGCCCCGCCGGGGGTGCAGATCCGTACCTGGTAGAGGCGTCGGTCACGGTCGTCGCGGGCGGAGTGGAAGATCTGCGTCGGAGTGCCGATGTCGAAGGCGACCACGCCGTCCAACGCGAGCACCGCAATCAGGTGAGGACGATCCATGGCCTGATTCTTTCACATGTTGGCTCTAGAGCCACTTCCTCGTGCCGGCGGTGATCGACGACGCTTGCCGCATGATTCGCACCAAGCATCTGTGGCCGTGGATGATCGCGGGTATCGGCTTCGTCGCCCTGGTCGGCGCGGCGGGTTTCCGGGCCACACCCGGAGCGCTGGTGGAGCCGCTGCAGCAGGAGTTCGGCTGGTCGACCGGCACCATCGGCTTCGCCATGTCGGTCAACCTCGCCCTGTACGGGGTCACCGCACCGTTCTCCGCCGCGCTGATGGAACGGTTCGGTGTCCGCAAGGTCACCGCCGGCGCGATGGCGCTGATCGCGCTGGGCAGCGGCCTGACCGTGTTCATGACGGCGGCCTGGCAACTCGTCCTGCTCTGGGGTGTGCTGGTGGGCCTCGGCGCCGGCTCGATCTCGCTGGGCTTCGTGGCCACCATCGGCACCCGCTGGTTCGCCAAGCGGATCGGCCTGGTCACCGGCATCCTGTCGGCCGGTGGCGCGACCGGCTCCCTGATCTTCCTGCCGCTGGTGGCGTCGATGGCGGAGTCCTCCGCCGGGTGGCGTTCCGCCGCGATCGTGGTGTCCCTGGTGGCGTTCGCGACGGTCCCGTTGGTCCTGCTCTTCTTCCGCGAGCATCCGGCGGACATCGGCATCCCGCCGCACGGGGCGACCGAGGTGGTGCCACCGCGGCCGGCCTCCGGCAACGCGGCCCGGCTCGCGGTGACCACGCTGAAGAACGCCGCCCGGACCAGGCCCTTCTGGCTGCTCGCCGCCGGCTTCGCCATCTGTGGCGCCACCACCAACGGCCTGGTCGCCACCCACTTCATCCCGGCGGCCCACGACCACGGCATGCCCAGCGTCACCGCCGCCGGGCTGCTCGCGTTGATCGGCGTCTTCGACCTGGTCGGCACGATCCTGTCCGGGTGGCTCACCGACCGCGTCGACTCCCGGTTGCTGCTGGCGATCTACTACCTGCTGCGGGGGATCTCGCTGCTGGCGCTGCCGCACGTCTTCGACGACACGGTGACCGGATTCATGATGGTGTTCGTCGTCTTCTACGGTCTGGACTTCATCGCGACCGTGCCGCCGACGGTCGCCCTGTGCCGGGAGCATTTCGGGATGTCCGCTCCGATCGTGTTCGGCTGGGTCTTCGCCTCCCACCAGATCGGTGCCGCGATCGCGGCCACGGTGGCCGGCATGACCCGGGACGGCTTCGGCAACTACGCGCCGGTCTGGTACGTCGCCGGCTTCCTCAGCATCGGCGCGGCGGTCCTGTCGATGAAGATCATGCGGCCGACTGTCGAGACGCCACCGGTCGGGACGGCGACACCGCCGGTGCCGGCTGCGGTGGACGCCGTCGCCGACGACGAGCGGGAGCCGCAGCCGAACCGTGGTTGACCGGCGGGGCCGCGTCTCAGCCGGTCGTAGCCGGCGGGTTGTCCAGGGTCAGGGCGGTGCAGCGGATTCCGCCACCGCCCTTGGCCAGTTCGGTCGTGTCGAGCTCGACGACCTGCAGGCCACGGTCGCGCAGCGCACCGGCGAGACCCGGGTTGCCCCGGGTCATCGTCACCGTGGTGCCGTCGCTGACCAGGTTGAGCGCGAACCGGGCGGCCTCGGCGACGTCGACGTCGATCAGGTCGACGCCGAGGTCGCGCAGCCGCCCCTGGCTGACCGGGTCGAGCGCCGCCGGGCACCAGGCAAGGGTGTTCGTGGGGCCGCCGACGACCGCGACCGCGAGGTCCAGGTCGTACCAGCGGGGGCTCACCGTGCGTACCGGCACCACCTGGTAGCCGAGTTCGGCGGCGAGCACCGGGTGCATCCGCCGGTCGGTGCGGTAGCCGTAGCCGGCCAGCAGCAGGTCACCGAAGGCCAACGCGTCGCCCTGACCACTGAACGGGTACGGCGCGGCGACGACGTCGTAGCCCTGCTCGGTCAGCCACTGGCGGAAGTACGGCAGCTCTGCCTGCCGCTGCGCGGGCGGGTCGCCCAGTACCGCCCGGCCACCACGGACCACGGCTGCGTTGGCGGTGAACACCATGTCCGGGCACTGCGGGGCGGACGGCAGGTACTCCACCTTGCGGCCGGCCGCCAGATGCGCCGCGGCGATCGCGGCGTGCTCGGCGACCGCCGCCGCCGGGTCCGGTTGCACCCCGGTGCACATGTACGGGTTGATTTCGTAGTCGACGCGGAAATGGGTCGCGTCGGACATCAGCAGTTCGCGGTTCACGTTACGCCTTCCCATCGTCGGGGTGTCCCACCCGACGTGTCGATCCGGTCGGGCGGGGCGCCGGCCGCACCGACGCCCCGCCCGGGTGTCAGTCCGTTGTGGTGTCCGGTCCCGCCACGGTGACGCTGAACAGGTCGAGCTCCCGGAACGGGTTCGGTTGGACGTTGCGCATCCGGGTGGACCACGCAGACAGGGTGCTCTGGTACCAGATCGGAATCGTCGGCATGTCCTGCAGGATCAGCCGTTCCGCCTGCTGATAGAGATCCCACGCCTGCGCGCTGGTCGGCGCACGGTCCGCTGCGGACAACAGGGCGTCCACCTCGGGGTTGCTGTACTTGCCGACGTTGTCCGACGCGCCGGTGCGGAACATCGGGCTGAGGAAGTTCTCGATCGACGGGTAGTCGGCGATCCAGCCGGATCGGAACAGCGCGACGATCTCCTGAGCGTTGAGCCGCCGACGGAACTCCCCGAGAGTGGGGATCGGCACGAATCGGCACGGTACGCCGAGCGTCGCGGTGACCGAGGCGCAGACCTCCTCCATCCACGGCTGATTGGGCGAGTCGACGTTGGAGGTCAGCTCGATCTCGCCGGTGAAGTCACAGGCGTCGAAGAGTTCCTTGGCCCGTACGGGGGAGTAGCTGCACAGCTCGCCGCCCTGGTTCTCGGCCCGGCCGGAGACGGCCGGTGGCACCAGCCCGTCGGCCGGGACCTGATGGCCCTGGAAGATCCGGTCGATCAGCGTGACCCGGTCGATCGCCATGGAGATCGCCTGGCGCAGTCGGGGATCTGCGTAGCGGGAATCGTACAGCGGAAAGGATATCGTCTGGATCCCGAGATATGTCCGGTCGTGCGTGCGGTTCGGTAGGTCCCGCAGGTACCGGTTGTCCGTCAAGGCCCAGAACGGGGTGACGTCGAGGTAGTCGAGCTTGTCGGCCATCACGTCGTGGTAGGCGTCCTCCAGGCTGGCGTAGATCCGGAACTCGACGCCGCCGACGTGTGGCTTCTCGGCCCCGGCGTACCCGTCGTAGCGGCGCAGAAGAATGTACTTCTCCGGTTCCCGAGAAACAAACTGGAAGGCACCGTTCCCGATGGGGTGCGCCTCGTACGCCTCCCGGTCGGCGAAGAACATCGCGGGCAGTGGAAAGAATGCGCTGCATCCCAGGGTGACCGGGAATTCGGAGAATGGTGCGGACAAGGTGACCACGAACGTGTGGTCGTCGATCACTTCCAGTCCGGACAATTCCCGGACGGTGGCGTCGGCGGCATTCACCTCGTCGAATCCCTCGATGTGCGAGAGGAAGCTGGCTGCCTGCATCCTGTGGGGGCCGTAGGCGGTGTAGTTCCATGCGTCGACGAAACTACGCGCTGTCACCGGCGAGCCGTCGTGGAACGTCCAGCCGGGTCGCAGTGTGACGACGAACCGGGTGGAGTCCGTGGTCTCGATCGATTCGGCGACCTCGTTGCGGGGGCTGGCGTCGATCGGATCGTACGAGACCAGGCCGCGGAACAGGGCGGCGATCACCTTGACTCCGCCGGACTCGGTCGTGTGTCCGGGGATCAGGGCGTTCTCCGGTTCGGTTCCGTGGTAGCTGATGATCACGCCGTCGCCAGCGTCCGCGACGGTGTCGTCGGTGGCGGTGAACCCACCCGTTGTGCTGGGCATTGCCGTTGTTTGGGCGGTATGGGATGATCGCACGCTTCCTCCGTTGAACCTGTCCGGCCGATGACACTGGATTTGGGCACAGTCGCCAGGGCGTTTGCGCTGATCGAAGTCCAACAGACGCTAGGATTGGCTGCCATCGTCAGATAACAAAACAATCAACCAAATCAATTTCTACTTACCGCACCGAGGTCCTGAGGACTGCCCAGATGATCAGTTCGCAGGTAGCATTCGGCTGGACGGCAAGACCCATCGGGGAGGAACAAATGGGACGACCCGAACGTCCGCTGGATGCCTCCGGCGGACCGATCCCGGCATTCGCGCATGATCTCCGACTGCTGCGCCGCCGGGCGGGCAATCCAAGTTACCGCGAGCTCGCCCGCAGGGCGCTGTTCTCGCCGTCGGTGCTGTCCAGCGCGGCGGACGGGCGACGGCTGCCGACGCTGGCGGTGACCCTGGCGTTCGTCTCCGCCTGCGGCGGCGACCTCGGTGCCTGGGAGCGGCGGTGGCGCGACATCGCCGAGCAGTCCGGCGTACCGGCGGCGGGGTGGACCGACCGCCCGTACGGCGGCGACGCCCCCGGCCCCCCGGTTCCCACGCGCCCGGCGCAGCTGCCGATGGCTCCCGGTGCCTTCGTCGGCCGGGCCGACGTCATCGCCGCCCTCAGCCGCCTGATCGCCCCACCCACCGACGCGCGCGCACCCATCCTGATCACCGGCCTGGCCGGGGTGGGGAAGTCCGCCGTGGCGCTGCGCCTGGCGGAGCAGGCCGGGCGGCACTTCCCCGACGGACAGCTGTACGTCGACCTCACCACCCACGGCCCGGACGGCGACGCGGTCCCGACGATCGTGCGGGACTTCCTGCTGGCCCTCGGGGTGCCCGCCGACCAGATCTCGGACAGCCCGGTGCAGCGCATCGGTCTCTACCGGTCCCTGCTGGCACAGCGCAAGCTGCTCGTCGTGCTGGACAACGTCCAGCACGAGGCCCAGGTCCGTTCGCTGCTGGCGCAGAGCGCGTTCAGCCAGGTCGTCCTGACCAGCCGGCCCCGGCTGTTGGGCCTGTGCGGCACCCATCGGATCGGGCTGGACGTCTTCACCCGTGCGGAGTCACTGGACCTGCTCGGTCGGCTCGTCGGCGAGGCGCGGGTGCGGGCCGAGTACGCCGCCGCCGACGCGATCGCCGAAACCTGCGGTGACCTGCCGCTCGCCGTCGACGTCGTCGGCCGCCGCATCGCCGCGCGCCCCGGCCGGACCCTCGGCTACACGGCGGGGCAGCTCACCGATCGGCGGCGGCTGCTCGACGTTCTTGCGGTCGGCGACGTCACCGTACGGGACCGGATCGGGTCGGCGTACCAGGGACTGGCCCGCACGGCGCGCGACCTGCTCTGCCGGCTGGCCGGCGACGGCGCCCGGTCGATGACCGTGACCGGGGTGGCCCGGGCGATGAACGTCTCGACCGACAGCGCCGACGAGCTGCTCGAGTCGCTGGTCGACGCCGGGCTGGTCCGGCACTGCGCCGTACCGGGCAGCTACGACGTGCCGGTGCCGGTCGGCGCGTTCGCCGAAGAGGTGCGGCGAGACATCGCCGCGGCCCCGGTCGACCTGGCCAGTCGCCGGGCCCGCCGGGCCGCCGCCGGCCTGCACCGGGTCAACCCCTGGGCGGCCCCGGTCCCCACATCGGACATCATCTGACCGCGACCGCCGCGTCCAGCCCACCCGAGGACGGTGCCGGGGTCCACCTGACGGCAACGGCCGGGTCCGACCGGTGTGACACCTGTCGGACCCGGCCTGGCCTGCCCGGGGCGCGGCTGGGCGGTCAGCCCTTGCCGAAGGCGTGCGGCGTGCAGCGCGGCAGCAGGGTGCGCAACTGCGCCGCCGCCTCGACGTCGACCTCGCCGAGCCCGCGCGCGACGAGGTCGAGCGGGTCGAGGACGCCGTACGCCAGCCCGGAGAGCCCAGCGGCGGTCAGGGTCGCCCGTGGTGCCGGGCCGGCACCGTCGGTCGTGCCCACGGTGATCGTGCCGTCGGTGCCGTCGAGCAGGTACCGGCCGGCGAGCAGGTCGTCGTCGACGACGTCGATCTCGACCCGGCCGGCGGCGCAGCGCAGGCCGCGCAGCGCGTCCATCGACAGCAGTCGTCCCATCATCGGCGGCGACGCGGGGAACGTCGCCTCGGCCGAGGTCAGTACCTCGAGGCCGGTCACCCAGGTCTCGGGGAACTCGTCCGGCGCGACGGTGATCTCGATCCGGCTGACCTGGTACGCGTGCTGGGCGAGGAACTGCAGCAGCAGCGCCCGACCGAGCGGGTCGGTGTAGAGCAGCTCGTCGGCGTGCAGCGTGCCGCCGTAGCCGTCGACGCGGTAGGTGAGCAGGCCGACCACCTCCCCGTCTACGGTGGCGCAGGCCAGCCAGCGGTCGTCGGCGTTCGACGCCCGCGCGGCCCGGAAGTCGGGGGTGAACATGTAGCCGTGTCGGTGCTCCAACAGCTGTCGCTGGAAGGCCCGGTAGGTGTCGAAGCCCTCGCGGATGCTCTGCCAGGAGACCTCGCCGGGCAGGGTGACGTCGAGCAGCGGAGCCAGCCCGTGCGGGGTGAACGACGCGGTCCGGTTCAGCGGCAGTCCGATGTAGCCGAACCTGCTGTAGTAGCCGGGATGGAACGGGTAGAGCACCGCCAGCAAGTGTCCCTTGTCGAGCATGTCGCGGTGCATCTGGTGCATCAGCTGGCGTCCGTGGCCCTGCCGACGGGCACCGGGACGGGTGGCCAACCAGGCGAGCGCCGCCATCCCCATCGCCCTGCCCCGAAGGTTCTGCCGCATCGGGATCGCCCCGAGGGTGGCCAGGGTCTGACCGTCCTGCTCGACGATCAGGGTGTGGTTGTCCTCGTGGTAGGGCAGCACCCCGCGCAGCTCGTCGGCGGCGGTCGGCGACGGGGTCGCGTCGAAGGCGTACGGGTAGAGGGTGAACGCGGTGTGCAACCGCTCGTCGCCGGATACCTGGCGGATCTTGCTCATGCTGCTGACCTTTCGTGTGTCACGGGACGGACGGACATCGGTCACTGCGTCGGATCGTCGAGGGTGTGGTAGCGGCCGTGCAGGAACACCAGCGCCGGGCCGTGCGCTCGGTCGTCCACGGCGACCACCTCGCCGACGACGAGGGTGTGGTCGCCGAGGTCGAAGCTGTCCCACAGCACACACTCGATCCAGCTGGACGCGTCGAGCACGAGCGCACCGGTGCGTGCCCCGGCCGTCGCCGGCAGCGTGCCGACGGTGTCGGCCCGGCGCGCCCGGTCCACCGCCAGCCGTCGGGCGAGGTCGCGGGCCGCATCGGGCAGGATCGACACCGCCCACTTCTTGGTGGCCAGCAGATCGGCCAGGAACGCCGAATCCAGTCGCAGGCACAGCGACACCAGCGGCGGATCGAGCGAGACCGAGGTCAGCGAGTTGACCGTGACCGCGTCGTGGTGCCTGCCGTCCGCCCGGTCGCTGTACGTCGTCGCCACGGCGACGCCGGTGGCGAAGTTGCGCATCACCGCCCGCAGGTCCGCATCCATGCCGATCAGAGCGCCTGCGGGAAGGAGAAGATCCGGTCCGGGTCGTAGCGGCGTTTGACCTGCGCCAACCGCTGCGCGTTGGCACCGTGGTACGCGGTGCGCCACTGCTGCAGGTCCGGGTCGGTGAAGTTGACGTAGGCGGCGTCGGAGGCGTAGTCGCCCATCTCCCGGTGCAGTGCGGCCAGCCAGTCGAGGTTGTCCCGGACCACCGTCGCCGGCTCGTCGGGCTGCCACGAGGTGTCCATCGACACCAGGAACAGGGTGTCCCGGTGGGCGAAGGCGGTCGCGTCGGCCGGGACGTCGGCGATCGCCCCGCCCCAGGTGAACAGGGCGACGCCGGCGCCGTCGGGGTTGGCACTGCCCGGCCACTTGTCGAGCGCCGCCACGATGGCCCGCAGCCCCGCCTCGGCCAGTGGCTCGCTGACGCAGCGGGTCCGTACGGCGAAGGCCCCGCCAGCGGTGGTGTGGTGCAGGTACTCCGCCGCGTCCCAGTAGCTGCGGTCGGCGATGTCGACCCGGGTCGCCGGCGCGGCGGCCAACGCGGGGGCGAGCAGCTCCCGCAGTTCGTCGGCCGAGCCCAGGTGCTGCCCGATCACCGACACCACGGCGTCGCCGCCCACCGCGCGGCTCACCCCGATCCGGGCGGCGAACTCACGCGGCGCGCGGCGCATCACCTCCTGCATGGTGGCGAGCACGTCGACGGCGTGCGGCCAGTCCCACAGCACCAGGCAGGTGGCGGTGGCCGGCACCGGCCGGGCCTGGAACGTGAAGGACACGTTGACCCCGAAGTTGCCGCCACCGCCACCACGGCACGCCCAGAACAGGTCCGGATGGTGGTCGGCGTCGCAGGTCACGACGCTGCCGTCGGCGAGGACGACGTCGGTACGGACCAACGAGTCGCAGGTGAGCCCCGTCGCCCGGGACACCACCGAGACGCCGCCGCCCAGGACCAGGCCGCCGATGCCGACGTCGTCGGAGTTGCCCAGCGGGAAGATCAGGTCGTGTTTCCGCAGCGCCGCGTAGAGCGTGCGCATCTGGGTGCCGCCGCCGACGGTGACCAGCCCGGTCGACGCGTCGACGTGCACGCTGTCGAGCTCCCGAAGGTCGAGGACCAGCCCCCGGCTGGTCGAGTAGCCGGCGTAGCTGTGGCCACCACCCCGGGCGACGACCGGGATCCCGGCGTCGCGGGACCAGCCGATCGCCCGGCTGACGTCGGCGCCGGTGGTGGCCGACAGCACCGCCGCCGGCACCACGTCGCGGAACCGTTCGTTGAACGACCTGGTGCGCTGGTCGAATCCGTCGTCGCCGGGCAGCCGCAGCCGCCCGTCGACGACCGTACGCAGCCCGTCCCAGTCAGTCATCGGACCCCTCCCGTCCACCCGGTGCGACCTCTTCCAGGTAGGACACTCCACTGGTGGCGTGCTCGCCGTACCGCTGCCACTGCTCGCGTAGCACCAGCCGGCCGTCCGGCTGCAACTGTGGCACGTTCACCGTGTGCCCGGCGATCACTTCTCCGGTGGCCAGCACCATGGTGTACGCCAACCGCAGGGTGCCGTCGGGCGCGCAGGTGCCGGTGACGGTGCCCCGGCGGACCGCGCCGCCGCCGAATTCGGCCCAGACCAGGTCGCCGTCCTGACGGTAGCGGGCGACGGTGCCGTCGCCGCCGCCCGCTTTGCGGAACAGCCGCCCCTCGTAGCTGATCATTCGTCCACGTCCAGCAGCCCGGCGGGCATCTCCAGCACCGCGCCCGGTGGCTTCGCCGCGACCTGCTCGGCGTCCACCACGACCAGCGCGGCGGCGGCGTCGAGTCGCTGTTCGCAGGTCACCGGGTCGTCGGCCTGGCACACCACGAACGAGTGACGGGCGATGTAGCCGCCCGGCGGTAGCCGCAGCGTGGTGCCGGGCTCGACCATCGGCGACGCCGTCACCAGGCCGGGTGCTTCGTGCGGCACCTCGACCGAGTGGACCAGGCAGTCGGTCGCCGGGTAGCCGAACCGGATGCCGACCGCGCCCCGGTGCGACCGGGTGATCTCCGGGCGTTGGCCGAGCGCGACGTCCACCATGACCTCACCGGGGTCGATCCCGGTGGCGATCTTGCCGAGGTACGGAATCAGGTCGCCACCGACCCGGCCGTTGATCTCGATGATCAGCGGCCCCTGCTCGGTCAACCGCACCTCGGAGTGGGTGATGCCGTCCTCGATACCGAGCACCCGGTGCGCCCGGGCCAGGGTCTCCATCAGCACCGGGTCGTGCATCAGCGGATCGGCCGCGTCCACCACGTGCCCGATCTCCTCGAAGTAGGGGTGCGGGCCGGTGCGCTTGCGGGCCAGGAACATCGGCAGGTACTCGCCCTTGTGGACGGCGCCGTCGACGCTGATCTCCGGGCCCACGGCGTACTGCTCGACGATGGCACCGCCCCGGAACGGCTCGTCGCCGACCAGGCTGGCCCCCGAGGCGACCTCGAAGGCCTCGGTCAGTCGCGCCTCGTCCTCGGCGAGCACCACACCCATGCTGGCGCCGAGGGCCCGGGGCTTGACCACGACGGGGTAGCCGATCCGTTCGGCGGCGGCCCGCGCCTGCGCCAGGTCGGCCGTCATCGCGAAGCCGGGCTGCAGCAGGCCGGCCTCGGTCAGCCGGGTCCGGGCGCTGTACTTGTCCCGGCAACCCTGCACGCCGGGGACGCTCAGTCCCGGTACGCCGAACTCGGCGGCCAGTTCGGCGGCCGGCATCACCAGCGGCTCGTCCCAGCACAGCACGCCGGCGACGGTGTAGCGGGTCGCCATCTCGCGGGCGGCCCGGGCCAGCAGCGCGTGGTCGAAGACGTTGACCACCGCGATCTCGGCGAAGTACTCGTGCTGCCAGGTCGGCTGCAGGTTGTTGATCAGCACCAGCTGGTGACCCGCCGCCCGGGCGCGGGCCGCCGCCGAGCGGACCAGGTACTCCCGGTAGAGCTTGAGCCCGCTACCAATCACCAGCAGCACGTTCGGGGAGCTGCTCATCGTGTGTTCCTTCCGATCGGGGGAGTGCAGTTCAGAAAATGTCGAGTGAGGCGCGACGGTCCGTGGCCAGGGGCCGCAGGCCGGCGGTGGCCGTGGGCCGCAGCGCGGCCACGATCCGGTCGGCGACCAACGGCGCCGTACGGAACCCGTCGCCGCCGCTGGCCGCCCGGGCGAACACCGCAGGACCGAGACGGACCAGGTGGGCACCGCCGGTGGCGGCGTCCACCGCGTAGTGGCACCGCTTGACCGCGGCGACCGTGTACCGGTCCATGCCGGTCAGGATCCCCGCCGCCATGATCCGGTCGGCCCAGTGGCGCTCGTCGGCCGGCTCGTCGTCGTCCGGGTCGGCCACCACCCGGCACGCCGCGTCCGTGCTGACCTTCAGCAGCGCGCCGGCACCGGAGGGCAGCAGCCAGGCACGGCCGTCCGCGCCGACCCGCCCGGCGCTGGGCGCGGTGTCCCACCAGCGGGCCAGGTCGGCGGGCGGACGCAGGTACACCATCGTCTGCCGGTACAGCACGGTCGGCACGTCCACCAGCGACCTCGTCCACGGCCCGCCCGCGACCAGGACCAGATCGCCCTGCTCGCAGCCGCCGTCGGCCAGCACCACCTGCGCGCGGTCGGTGTCCACCGAGACCACCGGGGACCAGGCGCGCAGCCGGGCGGCCGGGTGGCGGGCCAACCAGCGCGCCGCCGCCCACAGCACCCGGTCGGCCAGCAGGACACCGGCGTCGAGTTCGAGCACCGCCCGCGCCCCGGCCGGGAACCGGATCTGCCCGACCTCGTCGGGCTCGACCAGCTTGACCGACAGGCCGGCGTCGGCGGCGACCTGGGCGACCTGCTCGACCTGCCCACCGGGCCAGCCGGTCAGCACCCCGACCCGCCGGTAGAAGCCGACGCCGGGGCGGGAACCACAGAGCAGGGTCTCCAGCTCCAGCCACCGCTGATGGGCCAGCGCCGCCCGCCGGGTGCCCGGCAGGTCCTCAGGGTCGAGCGCCCGGATCGCCCGGTGCTGGTCGAACGAGCTCGACCCGGGATGCGGGATCGCCCCCCGGTCCAGCACCGTCACCTGGTGTCCGGCGAGCACACAGGCGACCGCGGTGACCAGGCCGGTCACCCCGGCCCCGACGACGACCACCCGCCGGGCCGACCGGGTGCCGGTGCCCATCTCAGCCCACCGGTCCGGTCAACCGGGGCAACGCCCTCGGCAGCACACTCGTCGGGCCGGCGCCCGCCGCCGGGATGCCCGGCTCGGGCAGGGCCGCCGCCGCCAGGTCGATCAGGATCGGCGCGGCGCAGCGCAGCACCACGTCCACCTCGTGGCAGAAGTCGCCCTCCTCGCCCGGCCGTACCTCGCGCCCGGCCAGCCGCTGCAACTGCTCGGTGAGGGTCTCCGCCGCCCGGGTGAGACTGAAGTACTCCAGCTCGTAGCAGGCCGCGAAGCGTTCGACGACGCGGGCCGCCACGGACCGGGAGAACGCCGACACCGGCAGCGGCGCCCCCTGGGGCACTCGCTGCGCCCGGTCGACCACCTGGTTCCACGGGTCGACCAGCCGGGTGGTCGTCACCCGGGTCAACGCGGCCCGGCTGAAGTCGGTGCGCTGCGTCTCCGGACTGGTCGCGGCCAGGTGGTAGCGGACCAGGTCGCGAGGTACCTCGGCGACCAGGTCCCGGCCCCACACCAGGTGGCCCCGGCTGGTGGAGAACTTCGCGTTGTCGAGTTCGTAGAACTCGTTGGTCACGAACTCCTCGGGCAGCAGGTAGCGGCCGTCGGCGGCGAGCAGCATCGCCACCGCCGCCACGGCGAACGGGTAGGTGTTGTCGAAGCCGAGGAAGTAGACCACCTTCGTGTCGGCCCCGGCCCGCCAGAGTTCGTCGTCACCGGCCAGGGCGATGCCCCGGCCGCGCGCCGCCACCGTGCCACAGTAGATGCTCCACGCCGCCGGTTCGGCGTTCGGGTTGATCACCTGACCGGCGACCTCCGGGAACGGCGCCGGGATGCCCCACGAGATCGGGTAGGTGACCGGGTAGTCCGGCAGCGGCCGCGACAGCATCTCGTCGATCGCCTGGGCCATGTGCGGGCGCATCGCGGCGCCGTACCGGGTGAAGTGCTCGCGGATCCGCTCCCGGTAGCGCTCCAGCGGCAGCACCAGCACGCGGACGTCGCGCAGCTCGACCGGGTCGTCCGGGTCGGCGGTCGAGCGGGGATCGATCAGGTCGCCGGCGGCGAGCAGGTGACCACAGCTTTCACACAGCCCGGCACACCCGTCGGCCAGGCACCGGGGGCAGCCGCCCCGGACGAACCCGTCGACCAGGTACTGGCCGGTGGCCGGCGAGTAGGGCAGCCGGACCGTACGCAGCTCGAACCGTCCGGCGGCGTGCAGCTGCTCCATGAAGCGCAGCACCTGCTTGACGAACTGGTCCTCGTCGCCGGTGAACCCGTCGACGTCGACCCCGGCCGCGGCCAGCGTGGTCTCGATCTGTGCCGCCGACCGCGCGACGAGCTCCTTCGGCGTCACGCCCAGCCGCCTGGCCGTGGTCACCACGTACGTGGAAGTGTCCTGGAAGCCGGTGGCCAGCAGCGCCTCGCGGCCGGTGGCCCGCAGGTACCGGGCGTGGACGTCGGCGGCGAGGAACGGCCCCGCGAGGTGGCCCAGGTGCAGGTCACCGTTTGCCGTCGGCGCCGGCGAGATGATCAACGTACGGCGGCTCACCTCGGCTGCTCCCAGTGCCGGGCGAGGAACGTCGCCGACATCGCGGCGTCCCACCAGATGCCGTAGTACTCGAAGTCGTCCGGGCCGTCGTTGACGACCTTGTGGGTGCAGCCCGGCGGCAGGTGCACGATGTCGCCGGCGACGAACGGCTGGCGTACCCCGTCGACGTCCAGCTCGGCGCGCCCGGCCATCGCGATGAAGATCTCGTACTCGTGGTGGGAGTGCGGGGTGGACTCGTCGCCGGAGCGCAGGATGCACCACGCGCCCTCGAACGGAGCGTTGAGCGCCGGCCAGGGCAGCAGCCGTTGGGAGTCCAGACCGTACGCCTTGGTCAGGTTGTCGCGGTCCAGCGGACGGATCTCGACCATGGCACTCACCCCTGCGCCGCGGCCGGCGCCACGGCCCGTCGGTCCAGCATGTCCTCGGTGATCTCCTGCGAGCGGTGCGCCAGCACGCTGATCAGCGAGTCGGCGATGCCGTGGGTCCGTTCGTTGACGCCCTGCAGGTAGATCGCGCCCCACGCGGTCTCCGCCAGGTCCACCCGGTAGCGGCGGCTCACCGTGATGTCGCTCAACCCGATCCGGTCGGCCATCGCCCGCACCATGGCCGGCATCCGGGGGTCGTAGCCGGTGCCGAGGAAGACCATGTCGCAGCGCAACGGCTCGATCTTGCCGTTCTTGCGGTTGCGCAGGTCCAGCAGGACCTCGCCGTTGTCCATCCGGGCGCCGACGACCTCGGTCAGGTGCCGGACGGTGGACCGCTGCTGGCCCAGCATCTTCTGCTGGTACAACATCGAGTAGATCTCGTCGAGGAACGGCGGGGCCAGCCCGGCGTAGTTGGTCACGTGCATCTCGTTGAGCACCTGGGTCCGCGCCTCCGGCGGCATGTCGTAGAACTCGTCGACGAACGACGGATAGAACAGCTCGTTGACGAACTTGCTCGTCTGGTAGTTCTGCAGACCGATCGACCGCATGATCATCGTCGGGGTGCAGTCGGGGATGTCCTGGTGCAGCGCCATGAACATCTCGGCGGCGCTCTGCGCGGCCCCGATGACGACCGGGTGCAGCGGCCGCCCGGTGGACGGCACCTGGGCCACCCGGCTGCTGTACTGCGTACTGTGCACCACCCGGTCGGCCGGCAGGTCCCGGAAGACGTCCGGCACGTGCGCGTCCCGGCCGACGCCGACGACCAGGTCCCGGCAGGTGACCGTGTCGCCGCCGGCCAGGGTGACCGTCCAGCCGACGATCGCACCGGTGGCGTCGGTGCGCGGATCGATCCGCTCGGTCCGGGCGTTGAACCGGATCCGCACCTGCTCCAGGTTGTCGGCCACCCACTGCTGGTACGCCGACAACTGCCAGCGGTACGGGTTGAACGTCGACAGGTTCACGAAGTCGTCGAGCTCACCCTGCTCGTGCAGATAGTTCAGGAACGAGAACCGGCTCTTCGGGTTGCGTAGCGTGACCAGGTCCTTGAGGAACGAGACCTGGCTGCGCGCCCACGGCAGCAGCAGGTTGCGTTGCCACTTGACGTCGGGATACTGCTCCAGGATCAGCGCGTTGCTCGCCAGGTGCGGCGCACCTGACTCCTCGATCGCGACCGCGAGCGCCAGGTTCGCCGGGCCTGCTCCGATCATCAGGACATCGACATCTTGTCCAGACACGTGTCTCCACCTCGCTGTTTGGGGGTCGGGTCGCCCTCCGGGCGGCGTACGGTCGCCCTCCGGGCGGCGTACGAGTTGCATGGTTGGACCTGCTCCGGGGCGGGTCAGGCGCGCCGGCCGGCACCGCCGGGCCGGATGACGCCGAGGGAGAGCGCGAACGACGGGGTGCCGCCGAGCAGGTACGCGCCGGCCGACTGCAGGATCCGTTCCTGGGCCACGACGTGCTGACACATCGTGGTGGTGTCCCGCAGCCACCGATCCATCGGGGAGCGCCGGTAGATCGACGCGGTCTGCAACAGGTCGTACAGGCGGGTCACGATCGACCGGGCGGTCCGGAACGCGTGCCAGCGCGACAGCGGCAGCGCGGCCCGCTCCCGTGGCGTCAGGTCGTCCAGGGTGCCGCCGGCGGCGAGCACCTCGTGCTGGCGGCGCAGGGCCGCGTACACGGCGTGCCGGGTCGCGGCGTAGTCGGCCTCGCATTCGGCCAGCACGACCTGCGTACGGTAGTCGTCGGCGATCGACCGCGACGTCGGGCCGCCCCGACCGGCGACGGTGTCGCCGACGTGGTCCAGCGCGGCCCGCGCCACACCGAGCGGGACACCCGGCATGTTGCGCATGTGGACCTCCGGCTGGGCGAGCGGTCCCGCGCCGTTGCGGACGGTGTCGAAGGTGACGGTGCGCCCGTCCGGGACGAACACGTCGTCGATCGTGTAGTCGCAGCTGCCGCTGCCGGCCAGGCCGGTGCTGTGCCAGGTGTCGACGACCTCGACGTCGGCGCGGGGGACGAAGAACAGCTTCGAGTCGTGCGGGTCACCGTCCGGGCCTGGCTCCGGCTGCCCGTCGCGGTAGATGAACGCCCCCGAGATGACCCAGTCGGCGTGGGTGATGCCGCTGCCGAACGGCCAGCGGCCGCTGAGCCGGTATCCGCCGGGAACCCGTTCGGCCCGCCCGGTCGGAAAAAGGAGTCCGGCGGTCACCATGTCGAGACTGGTGAACATTTCCTTGGCGACCGACTCGTCCAGGAACTGGGCGTACAGCCCGGAGTCCGAGCCGATCATCGCGCACCAGCCGGCACCGGTGTCGCCGTACGACAACGCCTCGATGACCTCGGTCTGTTCCATCGAGTTCAACTCCGGGCCGCCCCAGTTGCGCCCGAAGGTCATCCGGAAAACGCCGGTGCCGCGCAGCATTTCGACCACGTCGGCGGGCAATCGCCGGTGCTGTTCGATCTCGCCTGCGCGTTCCCGCAGCAGCGGTGCGACGGCTCTGGCCCGGGCCAGGATCTCGGCCGCCGACGATGCCGACCCGGTGGCGTCGACATCGTTTCCGACCGGTTCACGTGGCACATGTTCTGCTGTCATTCGATCGCTTCCCCTCGGCTGTGCTGATGCCACCGATTGAAGTCAGCGGATCGGTTGGCCGAAAGGGTTGTCCGGCACGGACAATCAACGCCGGTCAGGACGGTCGCCGGTGGCGGCCCGCGCACACCGGTGGCCGGGCCGGTGGTCACCGGCCCGGCCACCACAGTGGCGGGCGCCCGGGTCAGCGGGTGAAGTAGCCGTTCAGGGTGCCGTAGTCGAGGCCGCCGTCGAGCTCGTCGTAGGTGCCCTTGGTCAGGGCCTCGATGGCGGCGCGTTGCGCGACGGCGTACGCGGCCTGGCTGACGGCGGTGCCGAGGCTGACCCGGCGCACGCCGGCCGCCTCGAACTCGGCCACCGTCGGGGCTCCCGGGCCGGCCATCACGTTCACCGGAAGCGGGACCGACTTCGTGAGCGTGGCGAGGGTGGCCAGGTCGGTCAGCCCGGGGACGAACAGACAGTCCGCGCCGGCCTGCGCGTACGCCTCGGCCCGCTCGATCACGTCGGCGAGCCGGCCGTCCGGCTCGCCGATGCCGAACAGGAACACGTCGGTACGGATGTTGATCACCAGTCCCGGCAGGCCGGCGCGGGTCGCGCCGTCGCGCGCCGCACTCACCCGGTCGGCCTGTTCCGGCAGGTCGAACAGGGGGCCGCCCGGTGCCCGCGAGTCCTCGATGTTGACTCCGACGGCCCCGGCGGCGATCGCCGCCTCGACGGTGTCGGCGACGTCGCCTGGCGTCGGCCCGTAGCCGCCTTCGATGTCGGCGGTGACCGGGACGTCGACCGCGTCGGCGATCCACCGGATCTGGTCGACCATCTCCTGCCGGCTCATCCCGTGCCCGTCGGTGCGTCCGACCGACCAGGCGACGCCGCCGCTGGTCGTGGCGATCGCCCTGGCCCCGGCGGCCGCGATCGCGGCCGCGCTGCCGGCGTCCCACGCGTTGGGCAGCACGAGGATCCCGCCGCTGTGCATCGACCGCAACGACTCGGCCCGGCCCTGCTGCGTGCTGTCTACCACGGTGTCGCTCCTCGGTGTTCGGGCACGGGGCGGTTCGCCCCGTGCGTCAATAACTGTGCTGATTGCGGTGCTTCCAACCGGTGCGCAGCGGCGATTCGGGCGAGATGTCAGGTGCCGGACCGGCACGGCTGGCCTGCGTGGTTGATCGCGTCCTCCCCATTGATCGCGCCTCGGTCGGTCCGGTCGACGATTCCCGGCCCGGCCGTACCGGTGGGAATTTCAGTCCACGTACGATAGAACACCCACCACGGTACGGTGCGCCGGCACGCCCATCAGCCAACCGCCGCGATCGTCTCCAGATGCAAGCGATCGGGGCGTCCGTCCAACCCGGACAGCAGGGGTGCCGGGTCGATGTCCGACTTCCGCCAACTTTGATTGTTCGGGCAGATCAACCCTGCCGTTCAACGCCCCCATCGGCTGAAATGGCTAACCGGTGACGGTGTCCTGACGGCGTCCCGCTGTACCCAGCGGATGCCCGATTCCCGAAGGCACTCGAATGTTCTACAAAGATTCAATCGGGTCGACGTGGGAGGGGATTCCCTCATGGCGAGACCGGAGAAGCCCGTGGACGTCGCAGGAGGAGAGGTTGCTGCCTTTGCCAGTGAACTGCGCAAACTCCGCGCCCTAGCTGGAAAGCCGACATACCGCGAGATGGCCCGGTCGGCGCTGTACTCCCCGTCGGTGCTGTCCAGCGCGGCCAGCGGCACCCGATTACCGACGTTGCAGGTCACCCTGGGATTCGTCGCGGCCTGCGGCGGCGATCGCGAACAGTGGCGGCGACGGTGGATGCAGGTCGCCCGGACGGCCGCCGCGGACCCGCCGTCGCGCACCCGTCCCTGCGGCCGGCCGACCGGGGCGGACCTGCCGCGACCGGCCCACCTGCCGTGGCGGTGCGGCGAGTTCGTCGGCCGCGCGGCCGAACTGGCCCGAATCCAGGAACACCTGGCCCCTGTCCAGGACCACCAGGCCCCTGCTCAGGAACAACTGGCACCCGTCCAGGAACAACTGGCCCCGATCACGACGCAGCCGGCGACCCCGGTGCTGGTCACCGGCCCGGTCGGGGTCGGCAAGACCCGGTTCGCCCTGGAGTACGCCCACCAGGTCGCCGCCGATCTGGTCGACGGACAGCTGTACGCCGACCTTGGCACGCTGCGCGGCACCTCCTCGGAGATCGGGCAGCTGCTCGAGGACTTCCTGCACGCCCTGGGCCTACCGGCCGACCAGGTGCCGCACACCGTCGACCAGCGCGCCGGGCTCTACCGGTCGCTGCTGGCCGACCGCCGACTACTGGTCCTGCTCGACAACGTGCGCGACGAGCGACAGGTCCGTCCACTGCTGGTCGCGTCGCGGCGTAGCCGGACGATCCTGGTCAGCCGCAGCCGGCTGCTGGGACTCGACGGTGTCGCCCGGATCCGGCTCGACGTGCTGTCCCGGGCCGAGGCGCTGGCGATGATAGCCGCCTCCGTACCGGACCGCGTCGCCACCGCGCCGAGGGAATGCGAACGGCTCGCCGCGCTCTGCGGCGATCTGCCGCTGGCATTGGACATCACGCTGCGTAAACTGACCGCCCGACCGGACCTGTCGCTGTGCGAGGTGACGGCCCGGCTGGCGCGACCCGCGACGGCGCTGGACTGGTTGCGCGTCGGCGACCTGTCGCTGCGCGCCGCGCTGCGTTCGGCGTACCAGGGACTCAGCGCCGACGCGCGGACGCTGCTCGGCCGGATTGCCCGGTTGTCCTTCCGATGCGACCCGGAAGCGGTCATGCGCGACGGGCAGGACCTCGCCGAGGAGCTGATCGACGCCGGTCTGCTACGCGACGGCGACCGGCCCGGCAGCTATCGGGTGGGGCGGCTGGTGCGCACCTTCGTGCTCGACGCCGAGACCCCGGGCGACGACCCGGCACCGGTGCCGGCGTACAGCGATCTGTACGCCGGCTGGCCCACCCGGGACATCACGGCGGCCGGGGTGTCGGCGGCCCACGCCGGGCTGCGGTACTGACCCGGGGCGGCGCCGGCGGTCGCCCAGGACCGGCGCCGGCCACCGGCGGTCACTAAGCTGGCCGGGTGCCCAGACTCGTCGACCACGGGCAGCGGCGGGCCGAGCTGCTCGCCGCGACCTGGCAGGTCGTGCGGCAGCGGGGCGTCGAGGGCACCACCACCCGGGCGATCGCCCAGGAAGCGGGCTGTTCGCTCAGCGTACTGGCGCATTTTCTCGGCGGTAAGGACGACATCCTGGTCGCGGCGCAGCGGGCGATCTACGACCGGATCGTCGCCCGGGCGTTCCGCATCGGCGGACGACTGTACGGGTTGGCCGCGCTGCGGGCCGCGCTCGACGCCGTTCTGCCGCTCGACGCCGAGCGGGCCGCCGACGCCCACGTCAACGTGGCTTTCGCCGGGGCCGCGCTGTCGCACCCCCGGCTGGCCGCCGCCCGCCGCGAGGCACACCAGCGGATCCGCCCGCTGCTGCAGGTCTGCCTGCGGGAGGCCCGCGACCGGGGCGAGCTGCGGGCCGGCGTGGCCGACGACGAGGTGCTCGACGACTTCATCATCCTGGTCGAGGGCAGCACCCTGCTCAGTCTCGTCGACGGCCTCCCCGAGGAGGGCCGCGCCGACCGGCTCGACCGGGTCGCCACCGCCTTCGTCGATCAGCTGCGGGCACCCGCCGGCTGAGCCGCGATCACGTCCCGCAGCCAGTACCACGAGTCCTTCCGGGTCCGTTCCAGGGTCGTGCGGTCGACGTGGACCAGGCCGAAACGTTCGTCGTAGCCGGCGGCCCACTCGAAGTTGTCCATCGCGGACCAGACGTAGTAGCCGCGTACGTCGACGCCGGCGGCGACCGCGTCGCCCACGGCACGCAGGTGCGCGTCGAGGAAGGCGATCCGGCGGTCGTCGGCGATCCGCCCGGTCGGGTCCGGCCCGGGGTCGTGGAACGACGCGCCGTTCTCGGTGACCACCACCGGCGGCATGCCCGGGTAGCGCTCGTGCAGCGTCCGCAGGATGTCGGTCAACCCGCCCGGCGCGATCGCCCAGCCGAAGTCGGTCCGCGCCACGTCCGGCACCGGCACCGGCGAGAACGGCAGCCCGTCGGGGATGTCGACCTCCAGCACTCCCCGGTAGTCCTTGCCGGCCCGGGGCGATTCGATCATCGTCGGCTCGTAGTAGTTGACCCCGTAGAAGTCCAGCGGGGTGCCGATGACCGCCAGGTCGCGGTCCAGGACCGCGTCCGGCGTACCGATGCCGTCGCGAATCAGCGGGTTGGGGTACTCGCCGCGCAGGATCGGGTCGGAGTAGCACCAGTTGGTCAGGTCGGCGAAGAGCGCGGCGGCCATCTGGTCGGCGACGTCGTCGCTGGCCGGCAGCACCGGGAAGTGCTGGTTGGCGACCCCGACGGCCGCCGCGCTGTGCTCGCGCAGCACCTGTACGGCGAGTCCGTGCGCCAACAGTTGGTGGTGCGCCGCCGGCAGCGCGGCCAACCCGAGCCCACGCCCCGGGGCGTGCTCGGTGAGCGCGTAGCCGTAGAGGGCGTGCACGCTCATCTCGTTCATGGTGATCCAGTCGCGGATCCGGTCGCCGAGCCGTTCCACCAGCACGGTGGCGTAGTCGGCCAGGGCGTACGCGGTGTCGCGCGACAGCCAGCCGCCGGCGTCCTCCAGCACCTGCGGCAGGTCCCAGTGGTACAGCGTCGGCACCGGCCGTACCCCGGCGGCGAGCAGCCGGTCGACCAGCCGGTCGTAGAAATCCAGCCCGGCCGGGTTGACGGTGGTGGCGTCGGGCAGCACCCGGGGCCAGGCGAACGAGAACCGGTAGTCGTGCACCCCGCAGTCGGCGACGTGCGTCACGTCCTCGGCGTACCGGTGATAGTGGTCGACGGCGACGGTCGCGTTCTCGCCGTGGCGGACGGTGCCGGCTCGGGCGGTGAAGGTGTCCCAGATGCTCGGCCCCCGGCCGTCGACATCGGTGGCGCCTTCGATCTGGAACGCCGAGGTGGACATGCCGAAGCGGAATCCGGCGGGCAGCAGCGGGACGGTGGCGGACACGGGTGCTCCTTCCAGGTGGCGGTGCGCCGGGTGCGGGCGGCTCATCCGATGCGGCGCAGTCGGGGCAGGCAGGCCAGGGCCAGCAGCGCGACCCCGGCGGTGACCAGGTACAGCACCGGGTAACCGCCGGCAGAGGTGACGATCGGCGCAGCCAGTACGGGTGCCGCCAGCTGCGGCAGCGACGCGGCGACGTTCGCCACGCCGAGCATCATCGCCCGGGTCTCGGCGTCGGGCAGGACCTGCGTCATCACCGCCATGTCGACGGCGACGAACAGCCCCCAGCCGGCACCGATGAAGACGGTGGCGACCAGCACCGCCGGCAGGTACGGCAGCAGCCCGAGCAGGGCGGTGCCGGCGGCGAGGGCACCGGCCCCGGCGGCGATGAAGCCGCGGCGGCGACGCCAGCGGTCGGAGAGCACCCCGCCAGCGGCGGCGCACCCGCCGGCGATGGTGACGTTGACCAGGGTGAGCATCAGCACCAGGGTGCCCGGGTCGTCGACGCCGACCCGGTCGGCCAGGTAGTAGTAGAGGTAGAGCAGGACGAGCGCGTTGACCAGGTTCAGCAGGAACCGGATCAGCCAGGCCCAGCCGAAGTCGGCACCCGGGCGCAGCAGCACCCGCAGCCACCCGGCGGGTGCCCGGACCGCCCGAGGGTCCCGCGTCGCTGCCGGCGCCGCCGGTTCCGCCGGCCGGCCCGACGGCTCACGGTGCACCAGGACGATGCTGACCATCAGGGCGGGGGCGGCGACGGCCAGCGCGGCGTAGCCGATGGCGGTGTCGCCGACGACCACGGCGACAGCGGTGCCCACGACCACTCCGACGATCTGGGCCACCCCGAACAACGCGCCGACCGTGCCGCGTTGGACCTCCGGCACCCGGTCGCCGATCATCGCGGCGAGCGCCGCGAGCGGGCCGTTCAGTCCGATCTGGACCAGAATCCAGCCGGCGACCATCGCCGGACCGGTACCGGCCACGGCGAGCACGACGAGCCCGACCGACCCGACGGCGGCACCGGCGACGAGGACCGGGCGACGGTGGCCCCACCGGGTGCGTAGCCGGTCGGAGAGCGCACCCCAGAGTGGATTGGCCAGCATGGAGGCGGCCGCGCCGTACCCGGTGACGACCGCGAGCAGCGTCTCTTTGCCGATGGTGCCCTCACCCGCGAGGGCCTGGGCCTGCTCCGGCAGCAGGATCTGGATCGGTCCGAACCAGCCTGCCGCGACGCCGACCATCGCCAGGACGTACGCGGTCACCCACGGTGCGCGGACCCGGGGCAGGATCGCTCCGGTCGGCGTGGCTGCGGTCGGTGTCGCCATCGGGCCTCCCGTTGGTCGATCGGATGATCCACCAACGGGAGCTTATGAAGTTACCCTCGGGTTTAGCTAGCCCCTGACCGGCACCGATCCCACCCGGGCGGGGCACAGGCCGGGTCAGGGCACGAGATGGATGCGGACGCGGCGGGCGGTGACCGCGGCGTCCTGCAGCACGGCGAGCCGAGGTTCGGGGCACTCCAGCAGGTGCGGATGGCGCAACGGCAGCAGCGGCGCCAGCCGCTGGTCGGCGAGCACCGTGTCGACCATCAACCGGTCGCCGCCGCAGACCAGGGCGTTGATCGGCTCCTCCCCGGCACCGACCTGCTGCGTCGCCGCCCCTGGGACGTACGGCAGCAGCACCCGGGCCACGATGTCGGCGGCCCGTCCGGCGGCCGCCGTCGCCTGGTTGTCGCGCCGGCGGGCGTACCGCTGCTGCGACTGCCCGCCGGCGGCGGTGCGTCCCTGCACGTAGTGCCGCTCGACCTTGGACACCACGACGACGGTGCCGTCGACGACGCCCACCGCCACCGCGCCCTTGCGGGCCAGCAGCAGACCGATGCGCGGTGGCCGGATCAGCGCGGTGAGCAGCCCGTCGACGTCGGTCACCCCCTCGATGCCCGGTGGCGGCAGCAGGGTCGCGGTGTCACCGTTGCTGGCCCCGGTCAGGGTCAGGCCGTCCTCGCTGGCACCGTCGTGGCGGCCGTAGAAGCCGTCGAGCCAGCCCCGGATCCGCTCCGGCGAGATCTCCACCCACCGGCCACCGCCGGCCGCCGGCCGCGCCCCACGCACCGTCAGTTCCCCGGGTCGGCAGGCGAGGCGGCGAGCTGGTTGGCGCGCACGCTCAACCGCTCCAACCGGGCGACGAGCTGGTCGAGGTCGGGCCGGTCGAGGTCGGGCCGGTCGAGGTCGGGCCGGTCGAGGTCGGGCCGGCGGGCGTCGGGCCGGCGGGCGTCGGGCCGGCGGGCGTCGGGCTCGTCAACGGCGGGTCGGCTGACAGCGGGTCGGCTGACAGCGGGTCGACCGGCGTCGGCGGCGAGAATGTCCGGCAGGATCTCGGCATAGTCCATGGTGAGCCGACGGTACCGCCGGACGAAGCCGCGGTGCGCGGTGGCGCTCCGCCCGGCCCCGTCCCCGGCGCTGGCCCGCGCACCGCGCGCCAACGCCCGCTCGACCTGTGCGTACCGACCGTCCAGGTCGATGATCTGCTGGGCGAGCACGGCGGCGGCGGCCGACAGTTGGCTGCGACGGTCGGCCAGGTCCTGCCGGCGGGCCCGCTGCCGGGCCGCGCGCCGCCCGGCCCGCCAGGCCGCCAGCCAGATGCTCGCCGCGCCGACGCCGACCGCCAGCACGGCGGCGGCGGCGACCAGGTAGCGCGGCAGCGACGGGCTGATGGTGCGGGCACCGTCGGGAATGGTGCCGGCCCGCACCAGCAGGTCGTAGTTGACCACGATCACCTTGAGCGCCTCGACCGGGTCGTCGGCGAACTGGTCCGCACCCCGGGCGATGGTCGTCTCGGCGACCGCGGCCCGGCCGAAATTGGCGTCGTCGCGGCCGGGCAGCCAGGCGCAGCCGTACGTGTCGTAGCCCTCGCCGTCGACCTCCCGGCTCATCGCCAGTACCAGCGTCCCGTCGGCGGCCCGCTCGGTCGCCCGGCAACCGTCGCGCAGATCGGCTCCGGGCGGCAGCAGGACGACGACCAGCCGCCGGTTGCCGATGACCTGCTCGGCAGCTGCCTCGTCGAGCTGCACGCCGGGGGCGGCGTAGACCGAGGAGACCCGGACCTCACGGGCGATCGGCCCGTCGAGGACGCCGCCGGACCACAACGCCCAGCCGGCCAGCACCAGGCAGGCCACGGTGGCCAGGCCGAACGGCGTACCGATGAACCGCACCAGCCGTCTCACGTGATCCTGCTCCGTAGGTAGACGTCCGGCCGGTAACCGTCGATGCCCACCAACCGGGCGGCGGCGTCCAACTCGTCCTCCGCGTCGTCGAGCAGGGTGTGCACGTGCCGGTCCGGCAGCTCCTCGTCCAGCGCGGCCCGGGCCGCCTGCAGGTTGCTGATGCCCCGGGTCAGCGGGGCATCGGCGGTGCCGGCGGCGGCCGGAGACAGCTCGACCGCGAGGGCGGTCAGCCCGGCGACCCGGGCCACGACGGTGCTGTGCCCGAGCACGGTGCGCCGCTGCCCGGCGGGGTTGCCGGCGCCCAGCACGGTCCGTACCGACAGGGCGAGGAACAGGGCCACGCAGCCGGCGAACAGCCACGGCAGGGCGGGCAACGCGACCCGTAGCGGGTCGAACGGCTGGTACGGCAGCGGCCGGTCGAACAGCCCGGCGTAGCGTACGTCGGTGACCCGGTTCAGATAGGCGCCGAGCACCGTGGACTGTGGGTAGTCGTAGCGGCTCAGCCGATCACTGAACTGGCCGTAGAAGCTGGCCGCCGCCACCTCGGCGAACTCGTCGGCAGCCGGACCGTGGTACTCGATCCAGTTGCCGATCTGCACGACGACCGGGTCGCCGGGGAAGGCCGCCGCCAGCGCCGGGCCGTAGTTCGGCACCGGTTCGCCGTACGGCTGCGGTGGCAGGGCGACCACCCGAAGGGCGCCGTCGGGGAAGGCGGTCGCCGCGGCCTGTCGCGGCACGTCGGCCAGGGTCGCGCCGTCGGCCGCGTGCCGCCCGGCGGTACGCAGGTCGCCGACGACCTCCGCGAGTTCCGCCGGAGTCGGGTCCCGCCAGGTGAACCCCTCCTCGTCGGTGGGCTTGGGCTCGTCGGCCAGCGCGGTGATCAGGACCGTCAGCAGCCCGGTGACGTCGCCGGTGGCGAACTGTCCGCGCCAGCTGTCCAGGTCGGTGGAGTACGCCTGGTAGAAGCCGCCGCTGACCTGGGTGCCGATGATCCGTACGGTGGCGTTGTCGACCTCGCGGACCCGGTCGCGTTCCGCTTCGTCCAGGCCGGGCGGGGCGACCAGGATCCGCACGTCGGCGTCGCCGATGACGGCGGCCACCCGTTCGGTGTCCCAGTCGGCGACCGCGCCGGGCAGCCGGACCACCGGATCGGCGGCGACCAGCGCGGTCATCTCCTCGACCGACGGCACGGTGGCGTCGCCGAGTTCACCGGCGGAGCCTTCGGTGATCGCCGCACGGGCCGGCGACTGCCCGTAGCTGACGTCGACGCTCTGCCGCTGCGCCAGCAGGAAGATCACCAGGACGGCGACGGCCACGCTCAGCGCGCCCCAGCGCACCGCCTCGGCGCTGACCCGCCGGCTCACGGCCGGGCCTGCGGTCCGGCGGTCGCCCGCCACAGCCGGTCGGCACGCCGGGCGTAGTCGGTGGCCGCTCGGGCCGCCGTCCGGCCGCCCCGGTCGGCCGCGAGCGCCTGCGCCCGGGCGAGCAGTTGCTCGGCCTCGGCGACCGGGCGGGGCGCGGCGTCGCGGCTGATCTCGGCGGCGTCGATCGCGGCCCGCGCCGTCGACCAGGTGATCCGCCGGCCGTGGTCGTACGCGCGGCGGCCGGGCAGCACCGCCGCGCCGAATCCGGCGGCCGCCAGGACGACACCGCCACCCAGCCACCACAGCCAGGACCAGCCCATGACCGGCCCACCCCCCATGATCGAACCGCGCTGACCTGCCTGATTGTGCATGATCGCCGCCACCGCGCCAGGTCGGCGCAGAGCAGGCGGTTCCGTACGCTGTGAGCGGGGTCACCAGGGTGCCTGCCCGCTGCCGTCGGGCGACGGAGACCAAGCGGCACTAGCCTCCCCGCATGATCGACATCGATGCCGACCTGGCCGGCACCCTGGCCGCCTACCGCACCTGCGAGTTCGCCACCCTGGCCCGTGACGGTACGCCGATCGCCTGGCCGACCGCCGCGCTGCGCCGCCCCGACGGCACCCTGCTGGTGACCACGTCGCTGGCGTTCGCGCAGAAGGCGCTCAACGTCCGCCGCGACGGCCGGGTGGCGCTGCTCTTCTCCGACCGGACGGCGAGCGGGCTGCCGCACGACGCGCCGACGATCCTGGTGCAGGGGTCGGCGGTCTGCCCGGAGGAGATCGTCACCAGCCCGACGGGCATCGAGGAGTACTGGGCGATGCTGTTCGACCGCCAGCCGCACAGCCGCCGGTACCTGGTGCCACCGGTCCGGTGGCTGATGGGCTGGTACTTCACCCGGCTGCTGATCAGCGTCACCCCGTGGCGGGTGACGACCGCCGCCGCCGACCCGCCCGGCAGCGCCGCCTGCGTCGCGTCCGGAGCGCCGCTGGGGGCCGGGGTGATTGACCAGTACCCGACGGCGGTGCTGGGCTTCCGCGACGCCACCGGCGGCCCCGTACTGACCCGGGTCCGACCGGTCGCCGCCGACGACGCCTGGGCACTGTCCGGCCTGGATGACGCGCAGCCGGTGGCCGGACCGGCGAGTCTGCTGGTCCACCGCCACGACGACCGGCTCGACGGGCTGCGTAACGTCCTGCTGCGTGGCGAGCTGACCCGCGCCGCCGGCGGCTGGCTGCTGCGTCCGCACCGACTGGTCGATCCCGGCGCGACCGGCACCCTGCGCGAAGCAGTCGGTACGTTGCGTGCCGCGCATCGCCGTACCGCCAGCTACCTCGACCGGCGTGGCCGCACCGCGCCGCCGGTGCGCTGGTCGGAGTTCCAGCAGGTCGCCGCGACCGTCCGCGCCGGATGATCCCCGCTCGTCCTGGTCGGTCCCGGTAACCTGGCCAGGTGCCGCCGTCGATCCCACACGCCGATCCGGGGACGGCGGACATCCGGGGGCCGGTGCGGTACCTGTGGTGGCTGGTGCGCCGCCAACCGTGGCGGGTGCTGCGCGGCGCCGGGCTCAGTACGATGTGGATGATCGGCCTGGCCGGCCGGCCGTACCTGGTGGCCCGGGCGATCGACGACGGACTGCGCCCCGGCCGGTGGGCCGTACTGGCCTGGTGGGTCGGCGCCGTGCTGGTCGCCGGGGTGCTGATCTCCGTGGTCGGCGTGCTGCGGCACCGCACGATGACCTACATCCGCGAGGACGCCACCGCCCGGTCCGCCGGGGTGCTGTCGCGGCAGTTGGCGCGCATCGGCGCGGTCCTGCCGAGCCGGCTCGCCACCGGCGAGGTGGCCACCGTCGGCGGCACCGACATCACCCACACCTCGCACGTGCTCACCCTGACCGGGCCGGGTGTCGGTGCGGTGCTGGCGTACCTGGTGGTCGCGGTCCTGCTCTGGTCGGTCTCGCCGGCGCTGGCGGCGGTCATCCTGATCGGCGTGCCGGTGGTCGCGGCACTGCTCGGCCCGCTGCTGCGCCGCTTGGACCGGGCCGAGCAAACCTACCGGCGGGAACAGGGCCAGCTCACCGCCCGGGCCGGTGACATCGTCGCCGGGCTGCGGGTGCTGGCCGGGGTCGGCGGTCGGTCCCTGTTCGCCGACCGCTACGTCACCGGGTCGCAGCGGCTGCGCGGGCACGGCTACCGGGTCGCGGCGGTGAACAGCTGGATCGAGGCGCTCACCGTCACCGTCCCCGGGTTGTTCCTCGCCGCCGTGGTCTGGCTCTCCGCCCGGATGGCGGTCGCCGACGAGATCACCGTCGGTGAGCTGGTCGCCGTCTACGGGTACGTCGCCGCGCTGACCGTCCCGGTCTGGTTCCTCCAGGAAGGCAGCTACCAGTTCATCCGGGGCCGGGTCGCGGCCCGCCGGATCGTGGCCCTGCTGCGGCTCACCCCCGATCCGGTGACCGACCTGCCGACGCGGCACACCGCCGCCGCCCCGCCGCAGCCGGCCGACCTGCACGACCCCGACAGCGGGTTGACCGTGCCGGCCGGGCGGATGATCGGGGTGGCGGTCGACGACCCGGGTGACGGGCAGGCCCTGGCCGACCGGCTCGGCCGGTTCCGTCGGTCCGCAGTGACCTGGGGCCCGGTGCCGCTGAGTGCGGTCGCGCTCGACGAGGTGCGGGCCCGGATTCTGGTCGCCGACCACGACGCGTACCTGTTCGCCGGCACGTTGCGGCAGATCCTGCAGGGTGCGCGGGCGGACGAGCCGGGACCGGTGAGTGACCGGCGGCTGCGGGCGGCGGTCCGGGTCGCCTCCGCCGACGACGTGGTGACGTCGCTACCGGACGGCCTGGCGACCCCGATCGGCAGTCGCGCCCGTACCCTCTCCGGCGGCCAACGTCAGCGGGTCCGGCTGGCCCGGGCGCTGCTGGTGGAGCCGGAGGTGCTGATCCTGATCGAGCCGACCTCGGCGGTCGACGCGCACACCGAGGCACGGGTCGCCGCCCGGTTGCGCACCGCGCGGGCAGGCCGGACCACGGTGCTGGTCACCACGTCCCCGCTGCTGCTCGCGGCCACCGACACGGTCGCGTACCTGCGGGGCAATCGGGTCGTCGGGATGGGCAGCCACGCGCGGCTGCTGGCCGGCGACCCGGGCTACCGGGCGCTGGTCGCCCGGGGCGGCGAACTGACCGACGCGGCCGGGTCGCAAGACCCGGCCGGCGGTTCGACGGCGACGTTGGGGCGGTCGTGACCGCCTCCGGTCGGCTGCCGGTGGCCGATCCACGCACCGTCCGGCGGGCGACCGGTGAACTGCTCGGCCAGCAACGCTGGGTGGTCGCCGGTATCCTGGTGCTGCACGTCGGCGCGGCCCTGGCCGGCCTGGCCGGGCCGTGGCTGCTCGGTCGGATCGTCGACGTGGTCACCAGCGGCGCGTCGGTGGCCACAGTGGACCGGCTGGCGGCGGCCCTGATCGGCTTCGTCCTGCTGCAAGGGCTGCTCACCCGCTTTGCCCGGTACGTCGGGCTGCGCTTCGGCGAACGGGCGGTGGCCCGGCTGCGCGAGGACTTCGTGCACCGCGTCCTCGGGCTACCGGTGTCGGTGGTCGAACGGGCCGGCACCGGCGACCTCGCCACCCGCAGCTCCAGCGACGTCGCCACGGTCGGCACCATGGTCCGCGACGTGGTGCCGGTGGTGGTGATCGCCACCGCGCAGCTGGTCCTGCTCTTCGGCGCGGTGTTCTGGCTGCATCCGCTGCTGGGGCTGGCCGGCCTGATCGGCCTGCCGTCGATCGTGGCGGTGACCCGCTGGTACCTGCGCCGGGCCCGCCCGGCCTACCTGACCGAGGGCGCGGCGATGGCCGCGTTGACCGACACGTTGACCACCACCGCCGACGGCACCCGCACGGTGGAGGCGCTGCGGCTGGGCGACGAACGGATCCGCGCCGCCCGGAACCGGATCGCCGACCTGTGGGCCGCCCGACGGGCCACCCTCGCCCTTCGTTCGGTGTACTTCCCGGTGGCCGAGGCCAGCGTCGCGCTGCCGATCGGGGCCGCGCTGCTGGTCGGCGGGCTGCTGCTGCACCGGGACACCGTCACCCTCGGCGCGGTGGTCGCCGCCGCGCTCTACCTGCAGCAGGCCGTCGACCCGCTGGACACCATCCTGCAGTGGATCGAACAGGCCCAGCGCGGGCTGGCGTCGTACGCCCGGGTCCTCGGCGTCGGGCAGGTGCCGCCGGAACCGCGCGGCCGAGGTGCCACCCCGACCGGCCGTGAGGTGCGGATGACCGGCCTGACCTTCGGCTACGGCGGCGGCGTCGACGTGCTGCGCGGCATCGACCTGACGGTGGCCGCCGGGCAGCGGCTGGCGATCGTCGGGCCGTCCGGGGCGGGCAAGTCCACCCTGGCCCGGCTGGTCGCCGGCATCGAGGTACCCCGTGACGGCGCGGTGCGCCTCGGCGGCTGCCCGGTGACCGACCTCGACCCGGCGCAGCGGCGTCGCCGGATCGCCCTGGTCACCCAGGAGCACCACGTCTTCATCGGCACGCTGCGCGACAACCTACGGTTCGCCGCCCCCGAGGCGTCCGACGAGGCGTTGCGGTCCGCGTTGGGCACGGTCGGTGCCGACTGGTACGCCGAGCTGCCCGACGGCCTGGACACCCTCCTCGGCGACGGCGCGCTCGATTTGTCGGCCGGGCACGCCCAGCAGGTGGCGCTCGCCCGGCTGGTGCTGGCCGATCCGGACATCCTGATCCTGGACGAGGCGACCGCCGCCCTCGACCCGACCACCGCCCGACGGACCGAGCAGGCGTTGGCGGCGGTGCTGGCCGGGCGGACCGTCATCGCCATCGCGCACCGGTTGAACTCGGCGCACGACGCCGACCGGGTGGCGGTGCTGGACCAGGGCCGGATCACCGAACAGGGCAGCCACGACGAGCTGATCGCCGCCGACGGCGCGTACGCCGCGCTGTGGCGCTCCTGGCACGGCTGACACCTGCGGCGGTGACGTCAGCCGTACCATCGGCGCAGGTGCCGACGGTGAAGGAGTGGCTGTGCTGGTGGTGCAGGGCCTGCTCGGCCCCGGTGGTCGGCTCGCCGTCTGGGCCGAGGACTCGACGTTGCCGGCGGCGCCGCCCCGGCGGCCGGGGCGACCGCCGCGCCGCCGCCCGCACCCGTTCGCCGCGGGACACGAGGCCCTGACCGCCGCGCTGAGTCCACTGCTCGGGTCGGTGGCGGTCAAGGCGGCCACCGGCAGTACGGCGGTCCGGCTGCCGACCGTCGCCGGCGCTCCGGTCGAGTCACCGGAGCTGGTGCGCACCCAGTCCGACGCGCCGACCACCGGGGTGGCCCGCGTCGGCGGCCACGCCGACTGGCTGGTGTCCACCCTGGAGTTCGACGCCGACGAGGCGTTGCCGGTGCTCTGCACCCTGCACGACGTCGATCCGGCGGCCGACGTCGCACCCGGCAGCGGTCTGCCGGGCGATGGCCTGCCGGACGGGCTGGTGATCGGTGCCGGAGTGCGCCACCTGGCGCTGCTCGCCGGGTTCGCCGCCGAACTGGTCGCCCGGGGCCGGGTGCTGCCCGTCGTGCGGACCGGGCCGGCACCCGGCTCGGCCATCGCCTGCTGGCTGCCGCTGCTGACCGGCGCCGACCGGCGGTGGGCCCGGTCGCTGGCGTTGGCCACCCCGGCGGCGGCGCTGGCCGCCGCGCCGCCCGACACCGGGCACCAGCGTGTCGCCGAGGCGCTGGACGCGTTGACCGACGCCGCCACGCGCGCCGCGCTGCACGGCGTACGGCTGGCCGAGGGGCGGGCCCGGTCCGGGCCGCTGGCCGCCCGCGACGCCTGGCTGACCGCGCTGACCGGACCCCGGCGGGACTTCACCGCCGGGGCTCGGGCCCTCGACGCGCTGGTCGCCGAGCTGGAGCACTGGCAGCGGGACGCGGCCGGCGGTCCGGTACGGGCGTTGTTCCGGTTACGCGAACCCGACCCCGCCACCGACGAGCAGCCCGCCGACGGGTCGGCCGGCCTCGCCGACGGGTCGGCCGGCTGGCGGTTGGAGTTCGCCTTGCAGGCCACCGCCGAACCGAGCCTGGTCGTCGACGCCCCGCTCGTCTGGGGCAGCGGCGGCGTACCGGCCCTGGCCCGGCACACCGCCGCGCCGCAGGAGACCCTGCTGGCCGAGCTGGGCCGGGCCAGCCGGCTCTGGCCGGCGATCGACGACGCGCTGCGTACCGCCACCCCCGAGGGCGTCGACCTGGACGTCACCGGCGCGCACCGGTTCCTGCGCGACGGGGCGCCGACCCTGCACGCCGCCGGGTTCGGCGTGCTGCTGCCCTCCTGGTGGCAGCGGCCGGCGGCCCGGCTCGGCGCCCGGCTGCGGGCCGCTACCCGGACCGCGCCGGGCACCGTCGCCGTCGACCGCCGGTTCGGCCTGCCCGACCTGGTCGACTACCGGTGGGAAGTGGCCCTCGGCGACCAGCCGCTGACCGAGCAGGAACTGCGCGACCTCGCCCGGGCCAAGACGCCGCTGGTGCGGGTGAGCGGCGAGTGGGTGGAGGTCGACCCGAAGCGGATCGCCGCCGGGTTGGCGCTGCTGCGCTCCGGTGGTGCGCTGACCGTCACGGAGCTGCTGCGGGTCGCCCTCGGCGCCGACGACGACGGCGTGGGGCTGCCGGTGCTGGGCATCGACGCCACCGGCGCGCTCGGTGACCTGCTCAGCGGCGAGGTGGAGCGCCGGCTCACCCCGGTGGCGGAACCGGCCGGTTTCCGGGGGCGGTTGCGGCCGTACCAGCAGCGGGGGCTGGCCTGGCTGCGGTTCCTGCAGTCCCTGGGGCTCGGCGGGGTGCTCGCCGACGACATGGGGCTCGGCAAGACCGTACAGCTGCTCGCCCTGCTCGCCGCCGACGCGCCCGACGCCGGCCCGACGCTGCTGGTCTGTCCGATGTCGCTGGTCGGCAACTGGCAGCGGGAGGCGGCCCGGTTCGTGCCGGAGCTGACCGTGCACGTGCACCACGGCACCGACCGGCCGCGCGGCGCACAGTTCGCCGCGGCGGTGTCGGGTGCCCGCCTGGTGATCACCACCTACGCGGTGGCCACCCGTGACGCCACCGACCTGGCCGAGGTCGGCTGGCACCGGATCATGGTCGACGAGGCGCAGGCGATCAAGAACGCGGCGACCCGGCAGGCCGTCGCGGTCCGGTCCCTGCCCGCCCGGCACCGGGTCGCGATCACCGGTACGCCGGTGGAGAACCGCCTCGCCGACCTGTGGTCCATCATGGAGTTCGCCAACCCGGGGCTGCTCGGCGGCGCGGCCAGTTTCCGCCGTCGCTATGCCGAGCCGGTGGAACGCCACGGCGACACCGACGCCGCCGGGCGGCTGCGCCGGATCACCGGCCCGTTCGTGCTGCGCCGGCTCAAGACCGACAGGTCGATCATCTCCGACCTGCCGGAGAAGCTGGAGATGGAGGTGCTGTGCCACCTCACCGCCGAACAGGCCTCGCTGTACCAGGCAGTGGTCGACGACATGATAGGCCGCATCGAGTCCAGCGACGGCGTCGAGCGGCGTGGTCTGGTGCTGGCCGCGATGACGAAACTCAAGCAGATCTGCAACCACCCGGCGCAGTTCCTGCGTGACGGCTCGCACCTGGCCGGGCGCTCCGGCAAACTCGACCGGCTCACCGGCATCCTCGACGAGGTGCTGGCGGCGGGGGAGAAGGCGCTGCTGTTCACCCAGTACGCCGAGTTCGGTGCGATGCTGCGCGGGCATCTGTCGGCGTACACCGGTCGGGAGGTGCTGTTCCTGCACGGCGGGCTGGCCAAGGCCGAGCGTGACGACCTCGTCGCCCGGTTCCAGGACGGCCACGCCGACGGTGCCGGGCGGGCCGGGCCGCCGCTGTTCGTGCTGTCGTTGAAGGCCGGCGGCACCGGGCTGACCCTGACCGCCGCCAACCACGTGGTGCATGTGGACCGGTGGTGGAACCCTGCGGTGGAGGACCAGGCCACCGACCGGGCGTTCCGGATCGGCCAGCGGCGGGCGGTGCAGGTCCGCAAGTTCGTCTGCGCCGGCACCGTGGAGGAGAAGATCGCGGCGATGGTGGCGGACAAGCGTGGCCTGGCCGCGCGGATCGTCGGCAGCGGCGAGCAGTGGCTCACCGAGCTGTCGACCGCGCAGCTGCGGGAGTTGTTCGCGTTGGAGGCCGGGTCGGTGGGCGAATGAGCCGGTTCGACGACTACGGGCGGCCCCGGCGGGTCGACGGCGGGCTGCGCGCCCGCAGCACCCGTGGCACCATCGGGCAGTCCTGGTGGTCGCGACGCTTCGTCGACGTGCTGGAGTCGTTCGCGTTGGGCACCCGGCTGACCCGGGGCCGCTCCTACGCCCGGGCCGGGCAGGTGCTCGCCCTGACGGTCGCGCCCGGCGCGGTGACCGCCCAGGTGCAGGGTTCCCGGCCCCGGCCGTACCAGGTGCGGATCGGGCTGACGCCGTTCGGCGCGCCGGTGTGGCAGCGCGTCGAGCAGACCCTGGCCGGTCAGGCGCTGTACAGCGCCCGGCTGCTCGCCGGGGATCTGCCGCCGGAGCTGGAGGAGGTGTTCGCCGCCGCCGGGGCACCGCTGTTCCCCAGCGGAGTCGACGAGTTGACGATGCGGTGCAACTGCCCGGACGAGGCGGTGCCGTGCAAACACCTGGCCGCGACCTGCTATCTCCTGGCGGAGGAGTTCGACACCGATCCGTTCCAGATCCTGCACTGGCGGGGGCGGGACCGGGCCACGTTGCTGGCGCAGCTGCGGCGGGCCCGGACCGGCGGTGACGTCACGGCACCGGCACCCGAGGGCGACCCGGCGGCGGACGGCCCCGCCGTGGCCGGCTCGCCGGTCGGTGCCGCGGCGGCGTTGGCCGATCTGGCGCCGCCGGTGGCGGACGTCGACTTCTGGCGTCCGCCGGTGCCGTTGCCGGCCCGGGAGCCGGTCCTGCCGGCCGGTGCCGACCTGCTGCTGCGTCAGCTCGGCGCGCCGGCACCGGCGATCGGTGGACCCGGTCTGGTGGAGCTGCTCGGCCGGGCGTACCGGCGGTTCGCCGGCCCGCCCGCCGAGACTGGCCCGCCCGCAGCCGCTGGGCTTGCGCCGGACGACGCGGTCACCAGCGGCGGGCGCGCAGCGCGAGCACCCCGGCGGCGCTGAGCGCGATGGTGCAGATGACGGCCGCGACAGCGCCACCGAAGAGGGCGAGCAGCGGGATCATCGCCCACAGCAGCACACTGGTGACGATGGCGGCCCGGTTGCGTACAGTGGCTGGCTGATCGCCCAGGCGGGCGACGAATTCCGGATCGGTCGTCCGCAAATGGCGGGCGATCTGGTCGAACCGGCGCTGGTCCTCCCTGCTGAGCATGGCGTGCCTTCCCTTCCCGAACTGACCCGACGGTGCGTCGATGCGCCGAGGCGTGCCGCGTCGGCTGTCCCGGCGATGTGCGGTTGCCGGGCGGACGACCATCGGCGCATTACCCATTCGGCCGCGGCCCACTCCGGCCGCGTCTGGCGGCACCCGCGTGAACCGGCATACGCCGCACCGCCGCAGGGCGGCAGACCCTGCGGCGGCGAGCTGTCGGGACGGTACGGCTACCCCGGACGAGGTGAGCGCCGGTGGCGGCAGGTTCACCCGCCGCACCGGCGCTCACCCGGACGAGCACCGCGTCCGGTCGGTCCTGGTTGAGGGCGCTGTGCCCGATCGTGGCTACAAGGCGCGGCGCAGGGTGGAGACCTGCCGGGGGACGGCGACCGGCGCGTGGGCGGCGACCGGCGGTGGTACGTGGACCGCCCCGGTCGGCGCGGTGCGGGGCCGGGGCAACCGGGGCACCGGGACGGCCGGCGCGGCCAGCTCCCGGGCGTCGACGACGAGCTGCTGTACGGCGTAGGAGTGCGGCAGATGCCAGCCGACCTCCTGCGGGCCGACCGCCCAGCGGACCGGCCCTTCGGGCAGCAGCGTCGGTGGTGCCGGGATCCACGATCCGGGCCCGTGCTGGATCACGTCCAACGAGTCGTCGAGTTCGGGCCGCAGTGTGTCGCCAGGGCGTACCAGGAACATCCATCGCCCGGTCGGGGTGACCGCGACCGGACCGCGCAGCTGGCCCTGCCCGGGCATCGCGGCCCCGCCGCGCATCCGCAGGGTGCACAGCACCCGCAGGCCGAGCCGGGCCGGCACGTCCAGGACATCGAATGCGTGCCCGGTGGCGAGCAGGACCGGGTGGGGGCGGGTACGCCACCAGGCGCTCACCCGGTCGGGCCGGTCACTGGCGTCGCGCTCCCAGGTCTCCTGTGCCGGGTGGCAACCGAGGATGGGGCAGCTGAGCCGGTCGCACCGGAATCGGCCCCTGAACAGAACCGCTCCGGGTGTCACCGGCCAGCCGTGCGCGGCGTACCGCAGCGCGGCGCGGCGCAGCCGAAGGCGGCCGAAGGAGGGCGGTTGGACCGTCCACCGCATGATCGAATTTCCCCCAAGCTTGTGGTCGTGCTGAACGGATGGGGGCAGCCACGATCGGCGTGGGTCGACCGGTGACCCGTTCGACGACACGCCGGAAAGTTTTTGGCTGCCAGGCCTTTGCAACTTGCATCGAAAACTACGAGCATCTGTGATGGACGTAACGCACTGGCTGTGCGATGAGCACGGTCCGCTGTCCGGCGTTCGGGGGGATGCCGCTTCGACCAGCACAAACGCCGGCACCGGGGGGAGCCGGGTGACCCGAGGGGGGAACACAGTGAGCGTGGAGGAGTTACCCATCGGCCGGCGCGTCGCCTACTGGCGGGGCCGCAGGAAGATGTCCCAACAGGTCTTCGCCGACCGGCTCGGCAAATCCAAGAGCTGGGTCGACAAGGTCGAACGTGGGGTCCGGCGACTCGACAAGTTCTCGGTGGTCCACGAGATCGCCGACGTACTCCAGATCGACGTGCAGCTGCTGCTCGGCAAGGACCCGGAACGGCGCCCGGAGAGCGTCAGCTGCATCGACCAGGTGGAGGTCGAGGAGATCCGGGCGGCGCTCGAGCGCTACGACTCCATCAGCACCTTCTTCCAGCCGGCGGCGACACCACCGCAGCTGGCCGAGATGCGCAAGGCCACCAACCACGCCTGGCTCACCTTCCAACACGCCAAGTACGGCGTACTGGCGCGGGCGCTGCCCCGACTGCTACGCGACGCGCAGGCGGCCGACGCGCACTACACCAGCGGTGACGAGGCGCGGCAGGTGGCGAGCCTGCTGGGCCAGCTCTACCAGATCGCCTCGTCGACGCTGCGCAAGCTCGGCGAGTACGACCTCGCCTGGCTGGCCGCCGACCGCTCGATCGCGGTGTCCCACCGGGCCGGTGACCACCTGCTGACCGGAGTGGCGACCTGCCGGGTCGGCAACGCCCTGCTGGCCCTGGGCCGCTCTCGCGCGGCCCTCGAAGTGAACGTGAACATTGCCAACCGGTTGGCCCCGGCCGACGACCGGTCCAGCACCCCCGAGCAGCTGTCGGTGTACGGGCTGCTGTTGTTGCAGGGGGCCATGGCCGCCGCGCGGATCGGCGACAGCGCCACCGTCCGCGACCTGGTCAACGGCGCCGAGGACGCCGCCCGGGCACTGGGTGAGGACCACAACCACTACTGGACCTGCTTCGGCCCGACCAACGTGCAACTGCACCGGGCGGCGGCCGCGGTCGAGCTCGGCGAGGGCCGCGCGGCGGTGGAGACCCACCGGGTCGTCCTGGAAGCGCCCGGGTTCAACGCGTTGCTGCCGGAGCGGCGGGCCCACCACATGCTCGACATCGCCCGGGGCTATGCGCAGTTCGGCGAGTTGGACAAGGCCACCGAGATGCTGCTGGAGGGTGACCGGCTGGCCCCGGCCGAGATCCGCTGCCGTCCGGTGGCCCACGCGGTCATGTCCGACGTGCTGCGCCGCACCCGGGGCACTCCGGCCGCCCCGGTCGCCGAACTCGCCGAGCACATGGGAGTCGGCGTGTGACCAGGCCTCCGAAGGATCTCAGTCGATGATGGCAGAGGTGGTGGCGTGACCCCGGCCGGTGCCCGGACCCTCTATGTGATCGCCTGCGGCAGTCCAGCCTCCCGACACGTCGGGAGGCTGGTCACGCTCGCCCAGCAGCGCGCCTGGACGGTGTGCGTGGTGGTCACCCCGGACGGACGCAAGTTCGTCGACGTACCGGGGCTGGCCGCGTTGACCGGCCACCCGGTGCGCGCCGACTACAAGAACCCCGGCGACCCCGACGTGCTCCCCGCCGCCGACGCGGTCATCGTCGCGCCGGCCACCTCGAACACCATCAACAAGTGGGCCGCCGGGATCACCGACACCCTCGCCCTCGGGCTGGTGGTCGAAGCCCAGGGCAAGGGCCTGCCGATCGTCACGCTGCCGTTCACCAACACCGCGCTCGCCAGGCACCCCGCGTTCCAGGCCAGCGTCGCCCGACTGCGCGACTGGGGGGTGCGCGTCCTGCTCGGCGACGACGTCCTGCCGCTGCAGCCACCGGGCGCCGGGGAGCAGATCCTCGACCGGATTCCCTGGCAGCTGACCCTCGACGCGCTCGACGACGAGCTGGCCACCGGCTGAACGTCGCGGGCCCCGACCGGTAGATGGGTAAGCTGGGCCGCCGTGGACACCACTGCATCATCACCGGTACGGTCCAGCGTCGCGCCGTCGGTCCGGGTCGCCGAGGTGATCGCCGCCGTCGAGCGGCGGTACCCGCCGGCCTGGGCCGAACAATGGGACCGGGTCGGCCTGATCCTCGGCGAACCCGACGCGCCGGTACGCCGCGTGTGGTGCGTCGTCGACGTCGTACCGGAATCGGTCGCCGAAGCGGTCGGCGCCGGCGCCGACATGATCATCGCCCACCATCCGTTGCTGCTGCGCGGCGTCTCGACCGTCGCCCCGACCACGTACCAGGGGCGGATCGTCCACCAGCTGATCCGGGCCGGTGTCGCGCTGTACGCCGCCCACACCAACGCCGACGTGGCCAACCCGGGCGTTTCCGACGCCCTCGCCACCCGGCTCGGCCTGACCGACCTGCGTCCCCTCGTACCGGCCGCCCCCGGCAGCCCGGCCGCCACCGTCGCCGGGCAGGGCTCCGGCCGCATCGGCACCCTTCCCGTACCGCTGAGCCTCGCCGAACTGACCCGGCACGCCGCCGCGGTGCTGCCGCCCACGGCCTGGGGGGTCCGCGCGGCCGGCGACCCGAAGCGGACCATCACCACCGTGGCGGTCTGCGGCGGCGCCGGCGGCTCGTTGCTCGACGCGGCGAACGCCGCCGGAGTCGACGCCTACCTCACCGCCGACCTGCGCCACCACCCGGTCAGCGAGCAGGCCTCGGGCGCCGGACCGGCGCTGCTCGACGCCGCCCACTGGGCCACCGAACGCCCCTGGCTCGACGACCTCGCCGCCCACCTGCGCACCGATCTGGCGGTCGAGGCGACCGCATCCGACCTCGACACCGACCCGTGGACGCTGCACGCGCCGTCGGCCGGGCGCCCCGTCGTCGCGGCACACGCCGCCGCCACCCACCGATGAAGGAGCACCACCCGTGAAGGCAGACCCGCAAGCCCAGCGCCGCCTGCTCGACCTGCAGGCGATCGACACCGCGCTCGCCCAGCTCGCCCACCGCCGGCGGACCCTGCCCGAGCACGCCGAACTGGACGCCCTGGCCCGGGAACTGTCGTCCCTGGAGGACGAACGGGTCCGCGCCCAGGTCGCCGTCGACGACCTGGACCGCGACATCGCCCGGCTGGAACGTGACATCGAGCAGGTCCGCAACCGTAAGGACAAGGACCAGGCGCGGCTCACCCTCGGCTCCGGCCCGGCCCGCGAACTGGAGGCCCTGCAGCACGAGATGGCGTCGCTGACCCGCCGGCAGACCGAGCTGGAAGACGCCGAACTGGAGCTGATGGAGCAGCGGGAGACCGCCCAGGCGACCCTCGACGAGGTCACCGGCCGGCTCGACGCCGCCCGGCAGCGGCGCGCCGAGGTCGAACAGGCCCGGGAACGGGCCCTCGCCGAGATCGCCAGCGAGGAACAGTTCAAGACCTCGTCGCGGGCCCCGCTCGCCAACGACCTCCCCGCCGACCTGGTCACCCTCTACGACAAGATCCGCGAAAACTCCGGCGGGCTGGCCGCCGCCCTGCTGCGCGGCGGCCGCTGCGGCGGCTGCCGTCTCGAGTTCTCCGCCACCGAACGGAGCCGGATCAAGGCCGCCGACCCCGCCGAGGTGGTCCGCTGCGAGGACTGCCGCCGGATCATGGTGCGGACCGCCGAGTCGGGCCTGTGAGCACCGCGATGAAGGTCATCGTCGAGGCCGACGGCGGCGCCCGGGGCAATCCGGGACCCGCCGGGTACGGGGCCGTGGTGCTCGACGCCGGCAGCGGCGCGGTGCTCGCCGAACGGGGCGAGGCGATCGGTGTCGCCACCAACAACGTCGCCGAGTACCAGGGCCTGATCGCTGGGCTGCGCGCCGCCGCCGAACTCGGCGCGACCGCGGTCGACGTACGGATGGACTCGAAACTGGTCGTCGAGCAGATGTGCGGCCGCTGGCAGATCAAGAACCCCGGGCTGCGTCCGCTCGCCGCGCAGGCCGCCACCCTCGTCCGCGAGTTCGACATGGTCAGCTTCGGCTGGATCCCCCGGGAGAAGAACAAGCGGGCCGACGCGCTGGCCAACCGGGCGATGGACCGGGCCGCCGGGAAACCGACCTCGACCGTCGGGGAACCGGCCCCGGCTGCCGCCGGGGCCGACCCGGCGTCGCCGGCTGTGGGTGCCGATCCGGTGTCGCCGGCTGTGGGTATCGATCCGGTGTCGCCGGCTGTGGGTGCCGATCCGGTGTCGCCGGCGCCAGTCGGTCGGTCCATGTTCGACGCCGCCGGCTCTGGCCCCACCCCGACCGCCTCCTGGGAGCCGCCGGCAACCGCCACCGCCACTCGGCTGATCCTGGTCCGCCACGGCGAGACCGGGCTGAACAAGCAGAGCCGCTACTCCGGCCGGGGCGACGTACCGCTGTCTGAGCAGGGCGTCGCGCAGGCCGCCGCCGCTGCCGCCCGGATCGCGGTGATCCGCTCCGCCGTCGACGTGATCGTCAGCTCGCCGCTGTCGCGTTGCGTCGCCACCGCCACCGCGATCGCCGCGCAGGTCGGCGACCCACCGGTACGTACCGACGACGACCTGATCGAATGCGACTTCGGCGAATGGGAGGGCCGCACCTTCGCCGAGGTCCGCGAACGCTGGCCGGCCGAGCTGACCGCGTGGCTGGGCTCCACCGCGCTGGCCCCGCCGGGCGGGGAGTCGTTCGTGCAGGTGACAGCGCGGGTACGTAGGTCGGTGCGGGGGCTGCTCACCGCGTACCGGGGAAAGACGGTGGTGGTCGTCTCGCACGTCTCCCCGCTCAAGATCATGCTGCGGGACGCGCTGGGGGCCGGGGACGCGCTGCTGCACCGGCTCTACCTCGACCCGACCGGCATCTCGGTGATCGACACCTGGCCTGACGGTGGCGTCGCGGTACGCACCGTCAACGACACCGCCCACCTCGCCGGCATCGCCACCCCCTGACCCCCTCTTTCGCGACGATCTTGCACTCATCGCGAAGATTTGTCCGTTATATCCTTCGATAAGTGCAAGATCATCGGGATCTTGGACGGGCGCGGGCCACGATGATCAGCGGCGGCTAGGCTCCGACGGGTGGACATCGCCGAGCTGGCCCTGCTCGTCGGGGCAGGGTTGGCGGCCGGCACCGTCAACGCGGCCGCCGGCGGCGGCTCGCTGATCACCTTCCCTGCGTTGATCGCCGTCGGGCTGCCCCCGGTCGCGGCGAACGTCACCAACGCCATCGCGGTCTGCCCCGGCTACGTCGCCAGCACCGTCGGCAGCCGAGACGACCTGCCGCGCCGTCGCCGGATCTGGCGCCTGGTGCCGACCGCAGTCGCCGGGGCGGTCCTCGGCTGCGTCCTGCTGCTGGTCACCCCGGCCCGGGTCTTCGAACTGATCGTGCCGTTCCTGGTGATCAGCGCGGCGGCGGTGCTCGGCTTTCAGAACCAGCTGCGCCGACTCGTCGGCGAACCCCACCACCTGCCGGCCGGGCGTGAGCAGTGGTCACTGCAGGCGATGACCTTCTTCTGCGCCGCGTACGGCGGATACTTCGGTGCCGCACTCGGGGTGATGCTGGTCGCCGGGCTGGCCCTGGTGCTCGACGAAACCCTCAACGGCGTGGTCGCGCTGAAGAACCTGCTCTCGGCAGCGGTCGGGGTCACCACCGTCGCCGTGTTCGCCATCTTCGGCCCGGTCGACTGGCTGGCGGCGGCGACGGTCGCACCGGCCACCATCGTCGGCGGCTACGTCGGCGCGCGAGTGGTACGCAAACTCCCGCCGACCGTCCTGCGCTTCGGGATCGTCGTCTTCGGCATCGGAATCGGCGTCCTGCTGCTGGTCCGCGCCCTACGCTGAGCCGCTGGCCCGTCCTCCGACGACGACCGGCCACCCACGATCATGGTCGGATGGCGCGAACGCTGGTGTACCTGGTTCGGCACGGCGAGCAGAACAGCGATGAGACCGGGCCGGACCCGGGCCTGTCGGAGCTGGGTCGGCGGCAGGCGCGCCGACTCGGTGCCCGGTTGCGTGCGGTGCCGTTCGATGCCGTCCACCACGGCCCGGCCGCGCGGGCCGCGCAGACCGCCGAGGAGCTCTCCGACTTCCTGCCGGGAGTCCCGGTGCACGAGTGTCGGTTCGCCGCCGACGTGACGCCCGTGCCGACACCTGGGCGGGCCGGCCAGGCGGTGCCACAGCGGTACGCCGATTTCCTCGACGCGGTCCCCGAACTGGAGCGCGACCCGGGCGCGGTACGGGTCCAGGCAGCGGTGAACCGCTTGGGGCGGGTCGGTGACGTCGACCGGTACGAGTTGGTGGTGACGCACAACTTCGTGATCGGCTGGTTCGTCCGGCATGCGCTGGACGCGCCGTACTGGCGGTGGCTCGGGCTGAACCAGTTCAACTGCGGGTTGACCATCGTGCAGTGGCGTGCCGATGCTGCACCGACTCTGGTGAGCTTCAACGACATCGGCCACCTGCCGCTGGACGAGCGCGGCCAGCCACCGGTGGAGCTGCTGAGCTGAGCAGAGCCTGGGCTGTGGGTGAGCGTCCGGCCGTGGGTGAGTGTCGCGTCGTGGATCTAGAAGGATCTGGTCGGTATATCGACCACAATCCTTCTAGATCACCGCTGACCGAAGGGCTCGGCCAGCCTGTCGCTCGGCGGTGATCGTGGGCTGCGTACGATTGATCCTCGGACGGACGAGTCGACCGGGCGGCCGCGTCAGCGGGGGATACGTCCCCTGCTGCCGAGGAACGTCCGGACTCCACAGGGCAGGGTGGTTGTTAACGGCAACCCGGGGCGACCCGCGGGACAGTGCCACAGAAAACAGACCGCCGGGCGGTAAAACGCCAGGTAAGGGTGAAACGGTGGGGTAAGAGCCCACCAGCATCCCGGGTGACCGGGATGGCTCGGTAAACCCCACCCGGAGCAAGGCCAAAAGGGCCGGTGTCGCGAGACGCCGACCTGCGCAGGCGTTCGAGGGCTGCCCGCCCGAGCCTGCGGGTAGGCCGCTGGAGCCTGCCGGCGACGGTAGGCCGAGATGGATGGCCGCCCCCGCTGCGCAGCCGGGCAACTGGTGCGTACGGGACAGAATCCGGCGTACAGGTCGACTCGTCCGTCCCATCACGGAGTGACCTGATAGCGGGCCAGCATCGACACGACGGTCTCGACGCGAGCGGTCAGGACTTCGTCCGCCCGGTGGCGGATCCGGACCGAGGTGATGGTGGCACCGGAGTCGTTGGCCAGTTCCAGGTTAAGTGTGCTGGTGCCGATGAAGGGATACTCGTACCAGCCCTGCGGGTCGTCGGCGTCGGTGCCATCGAGCCCGGATTCGACGGCGTCCCAGTCCCAGTTGTCGGCCTCGTAGCCGACCAGGTCGGCGAGCGACTCGACCAGGGTGCGGACATTCGTCGCACGAACCCAGCCTTCGGTGGTCGCGGGCGGGCGCGGCTCGTCGCTGGTGCTCATCCGGTGAGGGTACGGCGGGGCGGTGGTGTCGAAGGCCGTCCGCGAGTGGGCGCAGCGGTTGCCGGGTGAGACAGCCGGATATCGAGCCGAGGATCAAGATCAATGTGAGCGTCATAGCCCTTAAGTTGCGAGGTTAGGGACTATGACGCTCACATTGATCTTGCCCGAGCGGGTGACGGTAGGCAGCGGGCGTCGATCAGCCCTGCAGTGTCAGTGCGCCATGAGGTGACGGGTGAAGAACCGGACCGCGCTGTCCAGTTCGTGGTCCGGGAGTCGGTCGGCGTGCCGGCCCGGGTTGGCGTGCAACGTCTTCTCGGTCGAACCGAACGCGTCGAACAGGGCCAGGCTCTGCTCCCGGGGCACCCGTTCATCGTCCCACTGGACCAGAAACTCGACCGGCACACTGATCCGAGCCGCAGCGTCCAGCGTGGCAGCGGCGGCGGCTCCGCCGAGGCCGAGGACCGCCGCGCGGACGCGCGGTTCGGCGGCGACGAACGGCACGCCGAGGCCGCAGCCCAGCGAGACTCCCCAGTAGCCGACCGGGCCGGCGTCGAGATGGTCGAGGACGGCCCGCCATTCCGGAACGGTCTGCTCGGCGACCAGGGCGTGGAAGTCGGCGAGCAGCCCGGCCAGGTCGCCACCGGAGCTGGCAGCGGCCTGGATCTCGGTGGCGATGCGCTGGTAGCGCTCGTCGGTCGGCCGCTCGCCGTGGTTCGGCACATCGACGCAGACGGCCGCGAAGCCGCTGGACACGAATCGGCGGGCACGGTGCAGGACGCCGGGAGCGGTCTTGTGCTGGCCGCCGCCGTGGCCGATGACGATCAGCGGCGGACGGTCGGCGCCGCTGCCGGTTGAGGTCCAAAGCACAGCGGGTACGCCGTCGACGGCGAAGTGTTCTTCCTGGATGGTGTGCATGCGCGTACGCGCCTTTCGAGAGTCCCTTGTGCGGGCGCTCCCTAGACCATGCGGGGGAGGGAGTCCCGACCTGTCACAGCGTTGATCGGACTCACCTCCTCAGGCAGCAGCCATGCACGGCGCAGCGATCGTAGCGCAGCCCACCCGCTATCGGCGCTCAGCTTTCGGCCGAAGGCGTACCAGCAGGTCAGCTCACGGCCTTCTTGACAAGGGCGGCGATGTTCTCTGCGGCCTGCTCGCTGAGCTGGGTAACGGCGAAGGACGTCGGCCACAGGCCGCTGTCGTCGGCGAGGTTGGCTGCAGCGGTGAAGCCAAAGGTGGAGTAGGGCTCCTTGTCCGCGTGTCCGCTGCGGAAGAAGCACACGACCTTGCCCTTCCTCGCGTACGCCGGCTGGCCGTACCAGAGCTTCGGGGACAGGTCGGGGGCGTTGGTGGTGACGATGGCGTGAGTGCTTTCGGCCAGTGCGCGGTCCGACGGTTCCATCTGGGCGATCTTCGACAGCACGTCGAGCTCCTCGGCGGCTGCCTTGCTACCACGACTGCGGGTCGTCTCCTTCTTGAGCTCTGCGGCGCGTTCCTTCATGGCGGCGCGCTCGCTCTCGGAGAATCCGTCTGTGCCTGCCTTGCCCATCGTGTCGCTCTCCTTGCCGTTGTCGGGTGTGACCGAGGGTCACGCTAGCCGTGCTGCGGCGGCTGGTGCTTCTCGATTCCTGATCGGTCCAGACGGCCCGCCGCCACGGGCCCTGACCGGCGGAAGGTGCCGTCAGCTGGACATTCAGGCGGTTAACCTCCGGTGGTGAGCTCCCCGCCTGACGATTACACCGCGACGTTGCCGCGCAAACGGATGGGCTCGGCCGTGCTGCTGCGCGACCATGACGGACGGATCCTGCTCGTCGAGCCGACGTACAAGGACTACTGGGAGCTGCCCGGCGGGGCGGTGGACGCCGACGAGTCGCCGTACGACGCGGCGGTCCGTGAGCTGGCCGAAGAACTCGGCCTGGCGGTTACTCCCGGCCGGCTGCTGGTGGTCGACTGGGTGCCGCCACGCGCCGGCCGTACCGAAGGAGTGATGTTCGTGTACGACGGTGGAATCCTGGAGACGTCGCAGACCGACGAGATCCGCCTCCCGCCGCAGGAGTTGCGTAGCTGGGCGTGGTCGACCTTGCCGCAGGCGCAGCAGCGGCTTTCGCCGCTGCTGGCCCGGCGGGCCGCCGCCGCGCTGGAATCGGTGACGGACAGCGGGACTGCCTACCTTGAGGGCGGCAATCAGGTGGGGAGACCGTAGGGCGCGCGGAGCAACGTGGTGCCGCCCGATCGGTAGAGGCTGTCATGTACGCCGTCGGCGTAGAGCATGCCGGTGAGGTCGGCTCGCGCTTTCGCGACAGGGCTGGACTGTTGGAATCCGTACGCCCCGAGCAGCGGAGCCAGATCGGTGACCGCCCGGTGCGCGGTGTCGACTCCGGCGGCCTTGCCGACGCGTGCGAAGAGGTCCGCGTGCGGGTGGTCAGACGCAGCGAGCCTGATGGTGGTGATGGCGGCGAGCAGCGCGGCGACAATCTGGGCGTGGGTGCGCCCGAGGGTAATCAGCGCGTTGTCGCGGACCCGTGGCAGCACACCTACCTTCCGCCGAGCGGCGAGCGCTTCAGCGACGAAGGTGTGGACACCGGCTGCGGTCCCCAGCGCGGTCGCGGTGACCAGCGGCCGGAACCGGGCGAAGTGCCTGCGAAACACCCCCATCCCGCCTCCGGCCGGCCCGAGCAGATCAGTCGCAGGATCGATCGACACGTCGTGCAGCCGCAGCACTCCCCACGACCAGCCACCCAGACCGGACGGCTTCAGCGTCTCACGCGCCAGACCGTGCGCTGCGGCGTCGATGACCGCAGCGGTGATCCGGTCGTCCGGGTCCCGGAAGAAGACCACGAAACCGGCCGACTCGACGATCCGGGACACCCAGCACTTCTCTCCGCTGATGTGCCAGCGACCGTCGCTGTCCGACCTCGCCTGGGTGGTGATCTCCTGGATGCGAGAGCCGCCGTGCCGTTCGGTCGCGGCGATTCCCACCAGATCGCCTCGGCTGAGCCGGGTCCGCCAGGTGTCCCGGACCGTAGCGGCGGCGTCAGCAAGGATCATCGCCCCATGGCCGGCGCCGGTCACATCGCGCAGATCCAGGTCGTAGGTGCCGGCGCAGAACTGCGCGAGTGCCTGCCGCACCAGCCCGCCGGGAGCAGGGGGATCCTGGCGATCGTCGCAGGCCAGGTCGCGACGGAGGTCCAGCAGCCACTGTGCGCGGGCCGGGTCGCCGGAGGGCGGTGCGGTGGACACCCGCCGAGCGAGTACGTCGGAGATGACTTCGAGGTCGTCCCACGCCTTCCCATCGATCTCCGGAATGCTGCAGCGCAGTGGCTCCAGCCAGGCCAGAGCCGCAGTCACGATGTCACCTGGCAGCGCGATCGGGCAGGGACGCCGTACGCGATGGTGTTGGCCGGTACGTCGCGGGTGACCACCGAGCCGCTGCCGATGAGCGCGTGAGCGCCGATGGTGATTCCAGCCATTACGCACACCCCGGAACCGACCTTGCACCCGTACTCGAACACCGGCGGGTCGAGCGGCTGCTCGTTGTCCGGGTCGCGCCAGGTCAGCCGCTTGTCGTTGATCGTGCGCACGCCCGCGCCGATGAACACGCGGTCGGCAACGACCGTGTCGGCCGTCAGATGCGAGCCCGGCGAGCAGCGGACACCGTCGCCGATCCGGGCACCGCGCTCCACGGTCAGGTTGGCCGCCAGCTGGCTGCCTGAGCCGACGACAACGTTGGTGCGAAGCAGTGTGTGGTGGCCGATGGTGCTGCCCTCTCCGACCCGGACACCCGCGTAGAGGATCGCACCGGCCCGCAGGACCACCCCGGAGCTGATCTCGGTAGTGCCGCCGGATCCCTGATAGACCTGCCGCATCGCGTAGCCGTGCTCCGGCTCGCCGACGATCACTCGATGGCCGAGGCGTGCGTCGGCACCGACGCGTGTACCACCGTGGACCATGGCGAACGCGCCGACTATGACTCTGGCACCGAGAACGATGGGGCGCAGCGTGCCGAGCAGGTCAGCCGGCAGGAACGCGGCGGTCGGGTGGATCTGGCAGCCGTCGCCGATCTCCAACAGCCCAGCTCGAATCAGGTCTGTCGCGGTGGCGGTTGCTCCGATTGTGGAAATTGCATGCATCAGCTTCACTCCTGCAGGTAGCGGGTTTGACCATCGCCCGAACAGGACGGGTCGTGTGTCCCAGTGCATCGGGAGGAAGCGTGTAGTCCGAGACCGTGACGCATTAGTTGCAACCGTCTTGCGTGATCCGCGAAGCATCGGTCACGCTCGAACAACTTCATCGGTGCGAGGAGGCAGCTGTGCCGACCGAGCCGACCTGGACAGCGATGCCAGCAGCCGACGCTGCCATCGCTGCTGGCGACGTGGGCAAGCTGCTGCGCATCGCGCGGACAGCGGCCGGGCTCACTCTTGAGGAAGCCGGGCGACGCGCAGGCTGCTCCGCAGCCACCATGTCACGTTGGGAGAACGGCCGAAGGCGAGAGTGGAGCATCACTGAGCTGCGCCGGCTGGCAAAGGTGTACGGAATTCCGCCGCGTCTGTTCGGCCTGGCCGCGTCATCCGCGCCAACACGGAGCAGCGCAGCTAATGTGGTCGAGGACCCCGACGACGGTGGTGGTGATTCGATGCGTCGACGTGACTTGATCGCCGGCACGCTCGGCCTGAGCACGGGCGCCGCCCTGCTGCCGACGTCGGCCCACGCCATTACCGCCACCGTCGAAGACGTGATCTTCGGGCGGGTCACCGCTCCCGCGATCCCCGAGCACCAGCTCCGTGCCCAGCTTGCCGCCGCCGCAGCGGATTTCCGGGCCTGCCGCTACAGCCAACTCGCCCGACGGTTGCCGCGCCTACTCACCCAAGCCACTGCGGTACGCGACCAGGCCCCAGCCGGCCAGGCCGCGCGGGCATCGAGCTGGGTAGCCCAGGCGTACAGCGTCGCCACGCAACTGCTGATCAAATTGCACGATGACGGCATGGCCGGGTCCACGTCAGATCGAGCGGTGCAGGCGGCGCGCGCCAGCGGCGATCCGCTGGTCATCGCGGAAGCAACGCGACTCGCCGCGACGGTGCTCCGCCGCAGCCGCCACCGCGACGGCGCCCAACGCCTCGTCCTGAACGCCGCTCAACAACTCGACACCGACACCGGTCTGACCGACGGCCGCCACGCCGCCATGTACGGGCAGCTCCTTGCCGTTGCCGCCTACACCGCCGCCATGCGGGAACACCGTGACACCGCGTGGCATCTGCTGGCCGAAGCGGACGACGCCCTTGGTCGAGCAGGGGCCGCCAAAGGTAGCCCGATAACCTCGCTCGACCTTGCGGTCTATAAGATCAGCGTCGCGCGGGTGCTCGGCGACTACGGCACCGCCGTCGAGTACGCCAGGCACGTCAACCCCGCCCACATCACCTCGCTGGAGCGGCGCGCCCGCTACTGGCAGGACACCGCCCTCGCCCTGCACGGCCGTGGTCGACCCGCAGCTGCATACCAGGCGCTCCTCGCGGCGGAAGCCGACACCCCGCAGGAGGTCCGCTACCGGCCCTGGGCGAAGAGCCTCACCCACGACCTGCTCACCACCGACACGCGTAATACCTTGCCGGGCATCAGAGAGTTCGCCACCCGCATTGGCGCCGCCGAGTAGGCGCGGCGGCGCCGGCGACGGCGAGTTCGCCACCGAGGCCGGGCATCTTGACCTCGCGTACGACCTATTTGCCGAGTTGGTCCCGCATGGTTTGGCGGGCCTTGAATGGCCGGGCCGCCAAGGGTTGCCTTCGGTAACCCCAGCTGTGTGCTCGCGAACGCGCGGCACTTGGTTCTGATCCGCGCGCAGCGCCTTGCTCGCAGCGAAGGCTTTCCAGGATCTGATTGGTCGCAGGATTGAGTGATCCTGCGTTTGCTTCCCTAGCGTTCCTCTCGTTGTCCGGGTGATTGCTCAAGCTGCAGTTCTCGCTTGCGTTGCTCTTCCCTCAGTCGTTCGACATTCTCAGCGAAGAGGCGAAGGCGTGCTGCTTCTGCCGCCTCCTCTGCAGGTTCCCCCGACTGTTCTTCATGTTCAACCTTTGCATATTCGTGGAGTCGGAACTGAATTGCGTTGTAGTGTTTCTCGATGTCATCTGCGGTTGATTGAAGATTGTATCCACGTTCCCGGAATTTAAAGTAAGCGGCAAGTCCTGCAGTGATGCTGACGAAGGCGGTGAGGCCGGTTGAGAACCAGCTAAGGGGGTGCTCTCCTGCCATGATTGCAGTTGTGGTTGACGCCGTAATGGAGCCGACAATAATAATCGCTTGAACTGTGTTGTGTGTCCTGAGATTGCGGGTGGCTCTTGTGCGGAACTGGGCCACGATATCCTGCGATGCTTCGCGGTAGATCCTCAGGGATTCTATCGAATCTGACGGTATCCGGGCCGCTGCGCTTTGTCGATCGTGGTTGAGGTTACGTGCGTTGAAGTCGAGTTCGACGATATTTCGTCGATTCTTGATTGCGAGTCGGCCTATCGATACGCACAGAATGAGTAGTGCTGTCAGGCCGACGTACCGGGTTACGACCGGTTGATCGCGCCATAACCCTATGGCAACGGAGTATGCAAGAAGTGCGGCGAGCGTGAAGGCGGAAATTAGTACAATAGAATAAGTGAGCTGCGCTGATTTTGCTGCCCGTAAGCGGTCAATGGCTAGCTCGTAGTCTCGCCCAATTTCGCGGTATCTGTCCTGTAGTCCTATGTCAATTATCTGGCTTTCTGCATCAGGTGACTGTTCTTGTGTTTCGTCATGAGGGGTGGTCACGGGCGCTCCGTGTGTCGTTCCTGTGCCGGACATGATGCGGTCACGAAGTATCGCTGATTGAACCGCGGTGGTCAAGGAACTGTCGTATTGGCGTCAGTGATGGAAGTTGAGCTCCGTGAAAATGGTTAAGATACCGATCTGCCGGTGTTGCTGCTTCTTTACCGGCGCATGCAGCAATTCGACGACGGCCAGCACATAAAAGTAGACCTCGGTCAGATGAGTGCGCCCCGCCATTCGCAGCCGGGCCACTCGGTCAACCTTGCCTAAACAAATCTCGGGTCAGGCTCAGCTGCGCTGCAGACCGGCTGGGTGACCGCGCTTCAGTCGCAACGCGGTCACGGCTCCGCTACCTCTGATCAGTCGCTGTCCCGACTGACGCCGTGAAGGACGCCCACGCGGTAGGTGGGAACGCGAGTACAGGGCCGGAACGGTCTTTGCTGTCGCGTACGGCGACGACGGTGGGAAGGTTGTCGGCGACTTCGACGCAGTTGCCGTTGCCGCCGGAGTAGCTGCTGGTACGCCAAGTGGCGTCGGTCAGGTCGGTGTCTCGCATTCGCGGTGCCTCCTTGGATGGGGGAGGAGCGGTTACGCGGAGAGCTGGGACGACTTGAGCGCGGTGGTGAAGGTGGTCCAGGCGGAGGGGGCGAAGGTCAGCGCCGGGCCGGTCGGGTCCTTGCTGTCGCGGGTGGCGACGACTCCCGGCAGGTTGCGGGCGACCTCGACGCACTGGCTGTTCGAGTCGCTGCGGCTGCTCTTGATCCACACGGCGCGGGCCAGGTCCATCGCGCCCCTCCTTCTGGTCTACGCCAAGTCCTTGGCGATCGCGGCGATCAGGTCCCGGGACTTGCCTGGGCTGAGCGCCGCCGCGTGCAGGTGGGTGTAGGTAAGCGTAACCCGATTCATGTCCTCGGGGCGTTCCAGATACACGTCGCCAGCTGGGCTGATCACGTACGCGACCGGGCTGTGCACGTCCTCGTCGAAGTCCAGGATTGAGAACGACCCAGTAGTGCCGGGATGGTGCCCTTCGCTGAACGGCAGTACCTGCAACATGACGTTCGGCTGGGTGCTCACCGCGGCCAGATGGTCGAGCTGCCGGCGCATCACCGCGTTGCCACCCGTACGTCGGTGCAGCGCGGCCTCGTCCACGATGGCCCAGAACTTCAGCGGCGGGTCGTCGGTGAGGCACGCTTGGCGCGCCATCCGTAGCTCGACCCGCCGGTCCACCTCACCGGGGTTGTCCGGCCAGGCAGCTTCGACGACGGCTCGGGCGTACTCCTCGGTCTGGAGCAGGCCGGGGACGATGGCCAGCTCGAAGTTGCGCACCTCGCGGGCGGCGCCTTCGAGGCCGACGTACATGCTGTAGTTCATCGGGAGATTGCCGTACTTGGACCACCAGCCGCGCTGCTTGCCCTGCTTCTGCAGGTCGAAGATGGTGGTGCGGCGATCTTCGTCGGTGACGCCGTAGCGGTCGAGCATGACGATCAGGTCGCCACGGCCGACGCCGACGTCACCAGCCTCGATCTTGTAGATCTTCGATTCGCTGCAGGCGAGCACCTCGGCGATGGCGAGCTGGGTGAAGCCGGCCGCCTCGCGGGCGGTCTTGAGCTGCCTGCCGAGCTGCCATCGGGCGATCGTTGGTCCGCTTGCTCGTGACATGTAGACCTCCTCAGGATCCTCTTCGGATCGGCCGAAAGGCAGTCTCCCTCTCATCCACGCAACTTTCAAGACCTGTCTCCACACTGTCGGACGTCTGGGAGAAAACTTACACTGAAGCCTTGTAGCCGTACGTCAGAGATGTCAATCTGTCTCTGGCTGCGAGAGCCGGGCCGGCAGACCCGAAGTCGGCGTACCGCCTCGTCGCCTCGCACATCCCCACCCACCTGGGCGCCGGCCGGCGTCGCGGCAAGGAGGCCGGCCGGCGCCCCCACCTGAAGAGGGGGTAGGTCCTCGTGGAAATCGGTGCGCTGATCGGCGCGGTCCTGCTGGGATTCCTGGCCGGACTGTTCGCCTTCAAAGTGAAAGTCAGATGGTGTCCGTGGTGCGGCCGGTTGACCTGGCCCGGCCCGCCGCCGCCACCGGACGGAGAAGTGCTGTGACCAGGTCGTCCGGCCGGCACCGGCCGCCGATGGTCAGCGTCAACGGCGAGACGTACGAGGGGGACGTCGCACCGGTGTCGCTGACCGCCGAGCAGGTGACCCGGGTGCGGTTCCGCACCCGCTGGCGGGGCCTCGACCCACGGCACGTCGCGGCGTACGTCGCCCAGGTCGCCGCCGAGCTACGCCGCCGCGATCAGAGCATCGCCCAACTCGTCGACGAGTTGTCGCTGCTCAAGCAGGCGTTGCGGGAATGGCAGAGCGATCAGGCCCGACTGCCGTACGTCGGTGAACTCGACATCGACCCCGGCACCTGAGCCGGGTGACGTGCTGCTGATCGGGGCCGCCGCCAGCGTCCAGTTCGCCGGTGACCGGGGTTTCCGGTTCAGGGTCATCGCCGTCGACACACGCTGGACCTACGTCGGCTGGGTCTGGTTGGGCGGCTACGTGCTGGACCGCGACGGTGCGGCCGTCGAGCGGAGGGAGATCTTCGTGCAACGCGACGGGCTACGGCAGATCCGTCGGAGACAGCGGTGAGCACCAGCGACGCCGGTGGCAGCGGCGGGTGGGTCGGGCCGGTCGGCCCACCCGCCGGCTGGGCCGGCGACTACACGCCAGGGGAGCGGGAGTTCCACGAGATCATGTGCCAGCTCGCGGACCGGGCCTGGCGACAGGGGCACGGCATCGAAGCCATGGTCGCGCTCGCCAACCTGATCGACTGGTTTCCGCCGACCGGCCATCCGCCGCCGCGCCGCTCGACCTGACCGGTCCATCGGCCCGGCCGGGCGTCACGGGGCAGGTTCGAGGCGGTTGCCCTGCAGCATGGCGTACGTGGCGGATCCGACCCGACGCGCGTCCTGTGTGGTCTCGAAGGGTACGCCGGCCACTGTCGCGCCAGCTTGCAGCGCCTCCCGTAACCGCACCATGGTCTGCTGGTCGAGGGCCACGTCGGGTTCGACCATCAACATGCCGAACCGCCCACCGGAGGAGTTGACGCAGCTGCGCAGCGAGCCGGTAGCGGCGTCGCGGTAGCGGCGTGGTTCGCGGATGCCGACCACCATGACCGTACGCGACCCACCTGCCCGGAACGTCATCTCGTGCACCCAGCGCCGGTAGCGGCTGGTGTGCTGCGGCGGCGGATCCTGCGAGACGAGTACGCCGAGCATGCCGTCCCATGGCACTGTGGGTACGCCGGCCAGGGTGATCCCGGCGCTGTCGACGCTGATGAACCGATCCCCGGCGGTGCGGTAGCGGCGCACCCGTCGGCGCATGAACAGCCCGAGCCCGAGGACGCCGACCAGAATCAACAGCAGCACACTGAGCAGCAGGAACGTGGTGGCCCGGCCGAGGCCGGTGAGGGTCAGAGCGAGGTTGGTGCTGCCGACGGTCACGAGTGCGACTGCGGCGCTGCCGACGTACCAGTCGTTGCGCCGCCAGGTTTCGTCGAGCTTGCGCCGGTCGGCCCGCAGCACGACGGTGTTGCCGGCGGCGCGATGGTCCTGCCAGTGCTGCACCTGATCGTCGTCCATCACGACAACCAGTTGCTCACGGCCAGGCTGCCGAGCAACACACGATCAGCTGCTGACCAGCGGCACCCCGCACGTCGAAGACGTGGTACGTCAACGTCAACTCGCCGACCGAGCCGTGCCGGAACGTCTGCGCCTCGTGGGTCTTGCCCCGTACGTCGTTGCGCTGCCACAGCCGGCGGAACTCCGGGCTGGCCGCGCTCACCTCCTCGACCAGCTCGTGCACCCGCCGGTCCTGTGGGTCGTGGCCCAGCGCGAGCCGGAGATCGCCACGCAGGCGTGCGCGGCGCGCTGCCAGTCGGCGAGAAGGTGGACCCGGCCGGATCGAGGAAGGTCATCCGGACGATGTTGTCCGGCTCGGTGAAGTCGGCGTAGAACGCGTCCGCCAGCGGGTTGCCGGCCAGCAGGTCGAGGCGGCCGACCTGCTGCTCGGCGGCGACGTGATCGTCGCGGTCGGCCCCGGCCTGCACATCGCGGCAGGCGGTGCCGGCGACGTCAACACGATGCCGCTCAACGACGCGGTCGGCACCCTGGTCCTCGGTGCCGACGCCCGCAACATCGACGCCGTCGTGGTGGCCGGCCGGATCCGTGAGGCGGCCGGGCAGCTGGTCGACGTCGACCTCGACGAACTGCGCCGCACGGTGACCGCCTCCCGCGACGCGATCCGCGTGCGTCAGCGGGGAGCAGGGTCCTGAGCTCGGCCTACCAGGCCACGACGCCCTGAGTGGACGGCTGGATCGAGCCGATCTGCACGTCGGCGACCGGCAGCTCGCCGACGGACTCGTTGCCGTCGATGCCGATGACCCGGGCCACCACCGTGGCGTTGTCGCCGGGGGCACCGACCAGGACCGTGGTCACCACCGCGCAGTCGGGCAACGCCGGTTCGCAGGTGGCCCACTTGACCCCGGCGAACGCCGACTCGCCCGGATCCAACTCGGTTGCCAGCGGCGGCCCCGGCTGCTCCACCTGCTCCTGGTCGACCTCCACCGGGCTGCGGTCGGCCCGCTCGAACGCCAGCGTTGCCCATCCGTCGACCTGGCACGGCGTCGACGAGGAGTTGGTCAGCGCCAGCAGGGCCAGCCCAGCGTCCTGGATTGTCACGTCGACGGAGAGGTCCGCGCTGGCGCAGGCCGCCGTACCGCCGTCGCCGGGGGCGTCGGAGCCGGCGTCGGTCGGGTCGGCGCTGGCAGCGGTCGGCGGCCCGCCGGTCGGCGGCTGCGCCCCGGACTCGGGGTCACCACAGGCGGCGAGCGCGAGCGCCGCAGGGATCAGGCAGGTCGCGACAACGGTACGGGTCACACGCACGGGATGCTCCATCCAGTCACATGTCCGGGAAGCACCACGATGCCAGATGCGCGAGGTCCTTCGCCGCACCGCTGCCGATCCGATCTGGAGCGGGCCGGTCATCGGCGGGAGCGGCGACGTCGCGGGCGATGCGGCGTACGCCGGTGGTGGCGTCCAACCGTGACGCCCACATCTGCCAGCGGTCCGGCCCACGGCCGCGCAACCGCCGGTCGACCGTGGCGTCCACATCGGCGGCGGTCGGCTGCGCGGTGAAAACCCCGTCGAGGTACTCGACCAGGCCGTAGCGGCGGCCGCCCCGGTCGTCGATCCGATGGCAGTACGCCAGCACCCAGGCGTCCTCACGGCAGCGTACGGCGTACAGGTCACCGGCGCGGGGCTCGCCGCGCAGCGCGGCCGGCAGCGGCGCCGTCCGGGTGCCGGGCCGTGCCCGCCGTGCCGGTGCGGCGGTAGCTGGTGCGGATGGCCGCTCCGCCGGCCTGGGCAGGTGCCCGAAGAGCCGCTGCACCAGCGGCTCGGTCACCCCGTCGGCGGCCCGCCAGAACGCCAGCGGCGCGTCCACCTCGACCCGTACGCTGGGCCGCTGGTCGCGCTGCCGGGCGGTGGTGAACGCGGTCAGCATCCCCGGATGCTCCGGGGTCTGCAGCACCCCGACGAAGGCGAGATCCTCCAGCAGCGACCGGTAGGTCCACTTGTCGGCTCCGGGCAGCAGCCCGGCGGCCCGCAGTGCCTGCGCCGCCCCGCTGGCCCGGGTCGTCGCCGGCAGCGACCGGATCACGTCGAGGATCTCGTGCAGCACCCAGACGTCGTACGGCTGCGGCGCCGGCAGCGGCGGGGTGGCCGACTCCAGTGCCAGCAGGTAGCCGCAGACGTCGCCGGGCAGCGGCGCCCCGGACCTGGCCCGCTGCCACCAGGCCAGGGTGGTGTCGAGAATCGTGTCGGCGGTCAGGAAACAGATGTCGCAGCGGCGGCCGTCGGTCGGGCCCGGATGCGCCGGCACCGTGGTGCCGAGTGCCCACGCCGGCAGCACCGCCCGCCAACGCGGCGACGCGCTGCCCAGCCCGGCGACGAACGCGTCAGCCGCAGCCCGCTCCGGTACGGCGGCAGCCAGCCGGCGCAGGCCGGTGACCGCGTCGTCGTGGTCGAACCGGCGGAAGGTGTTCGGGGCGAGGCCGTTTGCGGCGAGCGCGGCCAGCGCGTGCGCCGGGATCGTCGACGGTACGCGGTGGGAGTGCCGCCCGGCGTCGTCGACGTAGCTGTTGGCTGGGGCGTACACCCTGCTCAGCAGTGACATGATCGCGTCGGCGTCCACGCGCCCCGAGGCTACCGCCGCCGCGCCAGCCGATCGATCGCCGACGCTGGTGCAAAAGTGCACCGCCGTTCGCTAGGCTGCAGGACACCCACCCCCGGAGGCACCCCTATGAACCGCACTACGTCCATGTCCCACCACCTATATACCTTCACCCTCGTGCTCGATCGAAGTCCGACCGACGACGAGATCGACGCCCTGTTCGCCGCCGGATGTGACGACGCGGCCTTCGGCGTCGACGGCGGACTCCCCGTCGCGGAGTTCGACCGGGATGCGGCCACCATCGCGGATGCGATCGCGACAGCGGTCCGGGCCGTCGAGTCGGTCGGCCTCACCGCGCTGCGGCTGATCGACCAGGACCTGGTGACGCTGGCGGACATCGCGCAGCGGGTCGGGCAGAGCCGGGAATCGATCCGCCGTTACGTCACGGGTGAACGTGGCCCAGGCGGGTTCCCGCCGCCGGTCAATCCGGCCCGCGACGGCACGCTGTTCTACCGGTGGAGCGAGGTCGCCCCCTGGGTCGGTCGGCACCTCGGAATCAGTGTGCCGCAGGTCGACCCGTCACTCGTGGTGGCCAATCTGGTGCTGCAGGCCCGGCAGCACCGGGATCGGGTGCCGCACATGGCGGCGCTGTCTGACCTGCTGGCGGCCTGATCCGGGATCACCGCCCGACCTGGGTCACGGCATGCCAGGTGACGGCGTGCTGGATCGGCGGCGGCCGGGGCGCAGGGCGCGCAGCGCGTTGAGGATCACCGCGACGTCGATGCCTTCCTGGGTGAACGCGCCGGCCACCGGCGGCAGCAGGCCGAACGCGGCGACCACCATCGCCACCACGGCCAGGCCCATGCCGACGGCGGCGCTCTGCACGGCGATCCGCCGGGACCGGCGGGCGATGTCGACCGCGTCGGCCAGCCGGCCCAACTCGTCGACGGCGAGCACGGCGTCGGCGACCCCGGCCGCCGCGCTCGCCCCGGTCCCGCCGACCGCGACTCCGACGTCGGCGGCGGCCAGTGCCGGTGCGTCGTTGACCCCGTCGCCGACCATCACGGTGACCGCGTGGGCGGACTCCTCGCGTACCCGGGTGGTCTTCTCCTGCGGCGAACAGCGTGCCACGACGTCGTCGACCCCGACCCGCGCGGCGACCTGCCGGGCGACCTCCGGCCGGTCGCCGGTGAGCATGACCAGCCGGGTGAAGCCGGCCTGCCGCAGCCGGCTGACCGTGTCGGCCGCGTCGGGTCGCACCGGGTCGCGCAGCAGAACCACTCCGGTGGGTACATCGTCGACGGTGATCCACACCGTCGAGAGCCCGTCGGCTTCGGCCCGGTCCCGGACCGCGCCGGCCCAGTCCGGCAGCGGGTCGTCGGGCTGGCCGACCCGTACCGTCCGGCCGTCGACCCGGCCCTGTACGCCCCGGCCGGGATCCTCGGTCACCTCGGTCGGGGCGACGAGCCGCAGGCCGCGTTCGCGTGCCGCGCGGACCACCGCGCCGGCCAGGATGTGCGGGGAGAGCTGCTCGACCGAGGCCGCCAGGCGCAGCAGCTCGGCCGCGTCACCGCCGTCGGAGCCGGTGACGACGTCGGCGGTCTCCGGCCGGCCGGTGGTCAACGTGCCGGTCTTGTCGACCAGCAGGGTACGGGCGTGGCCGAGCTGCTCCAGCGCGCCGCCGTCGCGGACCAGGACGCCTCGGCGGGCGGCGCGGGACAGCCCGGCGACGACCGCGATCGGGGTGGCCAGCAGCAGTGGGCAGGGAGTGGCGACGACCAGTACCGCGACGGCGCGGACGAACTCGCCGGAGACGATCCAGCCGGCGCCGGCCAGCGCCAGGGTGAACGGAACGAAGGCGGCGGCGTACCGGTCGGCGAGGCGGACCGTGGGGGCCTTGCCGGCACCGGCTTCGGCGGCCATCCGCACGATCCCGGCGTACGTACTGTCCTTCGCCGTTTCGACGGCCCGCAGGCCGAACGCGGAGCCGGCGTTGACCACGCCGCTGGCGATCCGGTCCCCGGCGGCCCGCTGCACCGGCTGCGACTCGCCGGTCACCACCGATTCGTCGCAGGTGGCCGGATCCTCGGCGACGCCGTCGACCGGCACCACCTCGCCGGGGCCGACGACGAGCTGGTCGCCGGCGGCGACGTCGTCGACGGCGACGACGTCCACGGTGCCGTCGGCGGCCCGTCGGCGCGCGGTACGGGGTGCGTGTGCCACGAGCGCCTGCAGGTCCCGGTGGGCCCGCCGCTGCGCGTACGTCTCCAGGGTGTGCCCGGAGGCCAGCATCAGCGCCACCACCGCGCCGGCCAGTGGCTCACCGGCCAGCAGCGCACCGATCAGCGCCAGTACGGCGATCACGTCGACGCCGATGCGTCGCCGTCGTACCGACTGGACGGTCCAGCGTAGCGCTACCACCAGCGCGGCGAGCGTCGTCGTCGCCCAGGTGGCGTCGGCGAGGGTGCGGTGACCGGTCAGCTGCGCCAGCCCACCGGCGAGCACCACGATGGTCAGCGCGCCCAGCGGAATCCAGTCCCGCCAGCGGATCCACCAGGAACCGCGCCTCGTCGGCAGGGACTCACGCATCGCCACCTCACACCGGGTCGGGTCGTCGCCGTCACGATGTCAACGACGCCCGGTGGTGTCGGGCAGCTGGGCGGGTGACCGGGGCCCCGTCCGGTCACCCGCCGCCTGAACGTATCCAGCCGACGCCACCGGTGAATGGTGGCGGCGTCGGTCGTCGCCGCGGCGTCGGGCCGCGACGGTGGCACGGTTCGGCGGGGTCGGCCAGTTACCGGATGGTGCGCTTGGACCAGTACATCGCAGTGTCCTTCCCTGATCGTCGAGCACGGCCGGGACGGCCGGCCGGCGCAACGATGCGCGGGCCAGAACCGTCCCTCCTGTACGGTGTCGGGGCTGTTCTCCGTACAGGGTGCCGGGTGGCGGACCGCTGTGGGCGTGATCTCGTTCATCTCCGTACATCGGCGTACATCGACTAACATCCGTTGTGGAGCGGGGGCCGTCAGGTCGCCGCCGTGACGTCGGTCGGTGGAGGATCGTGCGAGTCGCGATGGTGCACGCTGTGGACACCCGACCACCGGACCGCCTGCTGCGTGACGCCGCCGCCGCCCGTACCGTCGACGACCTTGCCGGCCTGCTGCGTGCCCTGCGGCGTCGGCATGCCCGCCGCGAAGGCCACCGGGTGTTGTCGTACCGGCTGCTGGCCGCCCGCGCCGGCTGGTCGCACACGGCCGTCGCCGAGTACCTCACCGGCAAGACGCTGCCGCCGACGGACCGCTTCGACGTCCTGGTCGGCCTGCTCGGCGCGAGCCCGATCGAGCGGGGGGCGTTGGCCAGCGCCCGGGACCGGGTGGACGAGCAGCGCCGCGGCGTCGAGGTACCGCTGCCGGTCGCGGTCGCGGCCGGTGGCGGCGCTGCCCCAGGCGCCGATCCGGGCCCAGGCGACGGTGCGGGCGCAGGCGACGGTGCGGGCATCGGCGGCCCAGACCGGGCGGTGCCACGGCAGTTGCCACCGGCGCTGGCCCGGTTCAGTGGCCGCCGGGCCGAACTGGCCCGGCTGACCGAGTTCGCCGACGCCACCGACGACGGCCGGGGTGCCGGTGCGGTACGGGTGGTGGCGGTCAGCGGCACCGCCGGGGTGGGCAAGACCACCCTGGCGGTGCACTGGGCGCACCAGGTCGCCGACCGGTTCCCGGACGGCCAGCTCTACCTCAACCTGCGGGGTTTCGACCCGGACGGTGCGGTGACCGAGCCGGCTACCGCGCTTCGGCTGCTGCTCGACGGGCTCGGGGTGCCACCGGCCCGGGTGCCGGTGCAGCTCGACGCCCGTACGGCGTTGCTGCGGACCACGTTGGCCGGGCGGCGGATGCTGATCGTGCTGGACAACGCGCGCGACAGCGGGCACGTGCGGATGCTGCTGCCCAGCGCGCCCCGGTGCCTGGTCGTGGTGACCAGCCGCAACCAGCTGACCGGGTTGGTGGCCGCGCACGGCGCATTCCCGGTGACGCTGGACCTGCTCGACGGGTCGCAGGCGGCCGAGCTGCTGCGGCATCGGGTCGGCTCGGCGCGCTGCGCCGCCGAGCCGGACGCGGTCGACGAGATCGTGGCCCGGTGCGTCGGGCTGCCGTTGGCGTTGGCGGTCGTCGGCGCCCGGGCCGCGACCGCGCCGCAGATGCCGTTGGCGGCGCTCGCGGCCGAGTTGCGGACCGCCGGCGAACGTCTCGACGCGCTCGCCGCCGACGACCCGGAGCTCGGCGTACGGTCGGTGTTCTCCTGGTCGTACGAGGCGTTGAGCCCAGCTGCGGCGCAGCTGTTCCGGCTGCTGGGCAACCATCCCGGCCCGACGATCTGTCTGCCGGCGGTGGCGAGTCTCGCCGGCAGGCCGGCCGCCGAGGTTCGGCGGGTGCTCGGTGAACTGGTCCGTTCGCACCTGCTCGACGAACTGGCCGACGGCCGGTACGGGCTGCACGACCTGTTGCGGGTCTACGCGGCCGAGCAGGCCCGTCGGTCGGAGAGCGCGGCGGACCGGGCGGCGGCGGTACGCCGGCTCGTCGACCACTACACGCACAGCGCGTACCAGGCCGACCGGGTGCTACAGCCGAACCCGGTGCCGTCGCCGCCGGAGCCGGTGGGGTCCGGGGTCGGCGCCGAGCGGTTCACCGACGCCGGCGCGGCGCTGGCCTGGTTCGCCACCGAGCAATCGGTGCTGGTGGCGATGTTCGACGTCGCGTTGGCGGCCGGGCTGGACGCGGCGGCGGTGACGCTGTCCCAGGTGACCTACACCTTCCTGGACCGGCAGGGCCACTGGCAGGATCTGCTGGTCATGCAGCAGGCGGCACTGGAGGTGGCGCGGCGGCTGGCGGACACGGCGGCGCAGGCGGCGGCGCACCGCAACATCGCCCGGGCGTACACCCGGACGAACTGTCACGCCGAGGCCGAGACCCATCTGCTGGCGGCGTTGACGGTGGAGCAGCGGCGCGGCGACCTGGCGCGGCAGGGACTCACCCAGATGAACCTGGCCCTGCTGCGGGAGCGGCAGGAGCGCCACCGGGAGGCGTTGGCGCACGGGCGGACCGCGTGCGAGTTGTACGAGGCGGCCGGTGACCTGCGGGGGGCGGGCAAGGCGCTGAACGTGGTCGGCTGGCAGCACGCCCGGCTCGGTGAGTACGCCGAGACACTCAGCTGGTGCGGCCGGGCGTTGGAGGTGCTGCAGGGGTTCGCCGACCGGCCGGGGCTGGCCAGCACCTGGCACAGCCTGGGGTACGCGTACCAGCATCTCGGGCATCCGGACGAGGCGGCCGCCTGCTACCAGGAGGCGCTGACGTTGTTCCGTGGGCTGGGGGACCGGCACCTGGAGGCACTGGTGCTGAGCAGCCTGGGGGAGATCGGGGCGCAGATCGGCGACCTGCTGGCCGCACGGCGGTGGTGGTCGGCGGCGGTGGAGATCCTCGACGACCTGCAGCATCCGGACGCGGAGCCGATCCGGGCAAGACTGACGCGGCTGCCGTCCGGGCAAGACTGACGCGGCTGCGGTCCGGGCCGGGCTGACGCGGCTGCCGTCCGGGCAAGGTCGACGCGGCTGTGGGGTTGACGGCGGTCGGCCCCGGTGCCACCATCAGGCCTCGATGTTTGCGCAAACATTACCGACGTGACCCGAGGTCGAACGCAATGGCAACCCCACCGACACCGCCCCGGACGGCCACCGCCGGTGGCGTCCGCCGCCGGCCCCGCCGGCGACGTCCCCTGGCCGGCTGGCAGTTCGTCGGTCCGTTCATGCTGGTCTTCGCGCTCGTGTTCATCGCGCCGATCGGCTACTCGATCTATCTGAGCCTGTACCGCCGGCAACTGATCGGCGGCAACTCCTTCGTCGGCCTGGACAACTACCAGCGGGCGCTGACCGACCCCCAGTTCTGGTCCGCCTTCGGCCGCGTCGGCCTCTTCCTCGTCGTCCAGGTGCCGATCATGCTGGCCATCGCGCTGCTCGTCGCGCTCGCCATCGACAGCGGCCGGCTGCACGGCAAGAGCTTCTTCCGGGTCTCGATCTTCCTGCCGTACGCCGTACCGGCCGTCGTCGCCACCCTGATGTGGGGCTTCATGTACGGCGACCGGTTCGGCCTGATCGGCAACATCAACGACGCGTTCGGGGTCGCGCTGCCCGACCCGCTGCGCCCCGACCTCGTCCTGGTCGCCATCGGCAACATCGTCACCTGGGAGTTCGTCGGCTACAACATGGTGATCTTCTACTCGGCGCTGCGGGTCGTGCCGGCCACCCTCTACGAGGCCGCCGAAGTCGACGGCGCCAGCCAGCTGCGGGTCATCCGGTCGATCAAACTGCCGGCGATCCGCGGCGCCCTGGTCATCGCCACCATCTTCTCCATCATCGGCAGCTTCCAGCTGTTCAACGAACCGAGCATCCTGCAGCACCTGGCGCCCAACGCGATCACCACCTACTTCACCCCCAACCTGTACGCCTACTCGCTGAGCTTCTCCGGCCAGCAGTACAACTACTCGGCCACCGTCGCGATCGTGATGGGCCTGATCACCATGGCCATCGCGTACGTCGTCCAGCTACGCGGCATGCGGGAGGGACGCTGATGTCCGCCACCACCAGGGTGCGCCGGCCCGGCCACAGTGTCACCCTGACCCTGCTCACCGGCATCGTGCTGGTGTACAGCCTGATCCCGCTCGCCTGGCTGCTGATCAACGCCACCAAGTCGCAGCAGGGCCTGTTCTCCTCGTTCGGCCTGTGGTTCGCCGACGACTTCGCGCTGTGGGACAACGTCGTCGACACGCTCACCTACGACGGCGGGATCTTCCTGCGCTGGCTGGGCAACACCCTGCTGTACGTGGCGGCCGGTGCCGGCGGCGCGACCCTGCTCGCGACCCTCGGCGGGTACGGGCTGGCCAAGTTCGACTTCGTCGGCCGTAAGGCCGTCTTCGCGATCGTCATCGGCGCGGTCGCCGTGCCCGGGACCGCGCTGGCCGTACCGACGTTCCTGATGTTCAGCCAGCTCGGCCTGACCAACACCCCGTGGGCGGTGATCATCCCGTCGCTGATCACCCCGTTCGGTCTCTACCTGATGTGGACGTTCGCCGCCGAGGCCATCCCGGACGAGCTGCTGGAGGCCGCCAGGATGGACGGGGCCGGCGAGTTCCGCACCCTGTTCCAGATCTGCCTGCCGCTGCTGGCCCCCGGCATCGTCACCGTCGCGCTGTTCAGCATGGTCGCCACCTGGAACAACTACTTCCTGCCACTGATCATGCTCAAGGACCCGGACTGGTACCCGCTGACGCTGGGCCTCAACGCCTGGAACGAACAGGCCGCCACCGCTGGTGGGCAGCCGGTGTTCCACCTCGTCATCACCGGGTCGCTACTGACCATCCTGCCGCTGCTGGCGGCGTTCCTGCTCCTGCAGCGCTACTGGCAGTCGGGTCTGGCCGCCGGCAGCGTCAAGGAGTGACCACCCCCCCCATCACCTGTGAAAGGGACACTCATGAAAGGCACCACACTGCGGGCGGTCGCGGCCGCCGCGGCGGCCACCCTGGCCCTGGCCGGCTGCGGCTCCGGCGACGCCGACCAGGGCGACGGCGGCGACCAGGTCTCGGCCAGCGACGTGACCGCGGCCCTCGAAGCCGGCGGTGAAATCACCGTCTGGGCCTGGGAGCCGACCCTGACCGAGGTCGTCACCGGGTTCGAAGCCAAGTACCCCAAGGTGAAGGTGAACCTGGTCAACGCCGGCACCGGCAACGACCAGTACACCGCGCTGCAGAACGCGATCGCCGCCGGTGACGGACTGCCCGACGTCGCCCAGATCGAGTACTACGCGCTGCCGCAGTTCGCCCTCGCCGAGTCGGTCACCGATCTCACCGCGTACGGAGCCGACACGCTCTCCAGCACCTTCACCCCCGGGCCGTGGTCGTCGGTGAACACCGGCGGCGGCATCTTCGGCCTGCCGATGGACTCCGGCCCGATGGCGTTGTTCTACAACAAGGAGGTCTTCGACAAGCACGGCATCGCGGTCCCCGCCACCTGGGACGAGTACGTCGAGGCCGCCCGCAAACTGCACCAGGCCGACCCGCAGGTGTACATCACCAACGACGTCGGTGACGCCGGCTTCACCACCAGCCTGATCTGGCAGTCCGGCGGTCAGCCGTTCCAGGTCGACGGCACCTCGGTGGGCATCGACTTCACCGACCCCGGCTCGGCCCGCTTCGCCGCCACCTGGCAGCAGCTGATCAGCGAGGACCTGCTCGCCCCGGTCAGCTCGTGGAGCGACCAGTGGTACCAGGGCCTGGCCAACGGCACCATCGCCAGCCTCGCCACCGGAGCCTGGATGCCGGCCAACCTGATCTCCGGCGTCGCCGACGGCGCCGGTAAGTGGCAGGTCGCCCCGCTGCCGCAGTGGGAGGCCGGCGGCACCGCCAGCGCGGAGAACGGCGGCAGCTCGCTGGCCATCCCGTCAGCGGCGACCAACAAGGCCCTCGCCTACGGCTTCATCGACTACGCCAACGCCGGTGACGGGGTGCAGATCCGGGTCGACGGCGGCGCCTTCCCCGCCACCACCGCGCAGCTGGAGTCGCCGGAGTTCCTCGGCGCCGAGTTCGCCTACTTCGGCGGACAGAAGGCCAACGAGATCTTCGCCGAGTCGGCCGGCAACGTCGTCGAGGGCTGGTCCTACCTGCCGTTCCAGGTCTACGCCAACAGCGTGTTCAACGACACCGTCGGGCAGGCGTACGTGTCGGACACCCCGCTGACCGAGGCGCTGGCCGCCTGGCGTGACACCTGCGCCACGTACGGCACCGACCAGGGTTTCACCATCAGTTGACCCGCGTGGCCCGGCACCGCCGCGACGGCGGTGCCGGGCCCCCGGCGTTCCCACCCCCCGACCGACGAGGAGAAGTACGTGGCATTCGGCGTCGACTACCGCTGGCTGCGCTGGCCGGGCACCGGCGGCCCCCGGATCGGCTACGGCGCCGACTACAACCCGGAGCAGTGGCCCCGACACGTGTGGGACGACGACGTGGCGGCGATGCGGGCCGCCGGGGTGAACATCGTCTCGCTGGCCATCTTCTCCTGGGCGCGGCTGCAGCCCGGCCCCGGCGAGTTCGACTTCGCCTGGCTCGACGACATCATGGACCTGTTGCACCGCAACGGCATCGCCGTCGACCTGGCCACCGCGACCGCGTCACCGCCGCCCTGGCTGACCGCCGCCCACCCGGAGATCCTGCCGGTCGACCGGCACGGTGCCACCATCTGGCCGGGCGCCCGGCAACACTGGCGGCCCACCTCACCGGTCTTCCGGGCGTACGCGTTGGCCCTTGTCCGGGCCATCGCGCAGCGGTACCGCGACCATCCGGCGCTGACCGCCTGGCACGTGTCCAACGAACTCGGCTGCCACAACGTCTACGACTTCTCCGACGACGCCGCCGACGCGTTCCGGGCGTGGCTGCGGGCCCGCTACGGCGACATCGACGCGCTCAACCACGCCTGGGGCACCGCCTTCTGGTCGCAGCGGTACACCGACTTCGGCCAGATCCTGCCGCCCCGGCAGGCCGCGTCGTACCCGAACCCGACCCAGCAACTCGACTTCAAACGGTTCTCCTCCGACGCGCTGCGCGAACACCTGCGCGCCGAACGCGACATCCTGCGGGCGGTCACCCCCGACGTGCCGGTCACCACCAACTTCATGGTGATGGGGGAGTCGTCCGGGATGAACTACGCCGACTGGGCGGGTGAGGTCGACTTCGTCGCGAACGACCACTACGTGCACCCCGGACCGCAGGCGCTCGACGAACTGTCCTTCTCCGCCAACCTGACCGGCAACCTGGCTGGCGGCCGACCCTGGTTCCTGATGGAACACTCCACCAGCGCCGTCAACTGGCAGCCGGTCAACCTGGCCAAACGCGACGGTGAGCTGGCCCGCGACTCATTGACCCACGTCGCGCACGGCGCCGACGCAATCTGCTTCTTCCAGTGGCGTCAGTCGGCGGCCGGCGCCGAGAAGTACCACTCGGCGATGCTGCCGCACGCCGGGCGCGACAGCGACCTGTTCCGGGCCGTGACCGCGCTCGGCCGTACGCTGTCCGACCTGTCCGGGGTCGCCGGCACCCCACGCACCCCGGCGCGGGCGGCGATCCTGTTCGACTGGGAGTCCTGGTGGGCCTGCGAGCAGGACTCCCACCCGACGTCGCGGCTGCGCTACAAGCAGGAGGCGCTCGACTGGTACTCGGCGTTCCTGACCCTCGGCATCCGGGTCGACGTACTGCCGGCCGCCGCCGACTTCGGCGGCTACGACCTGGTGGTCGCCCCGATCCTGCACCTGATGCCGGCGGCGCTCGCCGAGCGGCTGCGCGGTTACGTCGACGCCGGTGGTCACCTGGTGACCACCTACTTCTCCGGCATCGTCGACGAGCACGACCACATCTGGCTCGGCGGCTACCCGGGGGCGCTGCGGGACCTGCTCGGCGTGCGGGTCGAGGAGTTCGGTCCGCTGTCCGACGGCGAGCAGGTGCTGCTGGACACCGGCGCGCCCGCGACGCTGTGGACCGACCGGATCACGGTGACCGATCCGCAGGTCGAGGTGCTGGCGACGTACCGCAGCGGCGAGTACGCCGGCCGCCCGGCGATCACCCGCCGGCCGGTCGGGGCCGGCTCCGCCGGCTACGTCTCGACCCGGCTCGGTGCCACCGGGCTGGTCGACGTCCTGGCCCGGTTCGCCAGCGCTGCCGGGGTCGGCAGCGAGCTGCCGGAGCACCTGCGGGGCCGGGTCGAGCTGGCGGTCCGGGGCCAGTACCGGTTCCTGATCAACCGGACCGACGAGCCGGTGCCGCTGACCGACCTGCCCGGCGAGCCGGTGGTCGGGCCGGCACGGACGCTACCGCCCCGGGCGGTCGCGGTACGGGCGGTGCCGGCGGCGCACTGACCGGGCGTGGGACCCGGTCAGCGCGCCGTCGGCGCACCTTGTCCCGGTGCTGGTCAGGGCGGCGGTGCTGGTCGGTGTGTCTGGGGTGGAGCGGCGGTGCTGGCCCGGACCACCAGATGGGTCGGCACCAACGTGGTGCCGGTCTGCGTGGTGCCGGTGCGGACCTGCAGCAGCGCCGCCTCGACGCAGTGCCGGCCGACCTCGGCGAAGTCCTGGTGGACGGTGGTCAGCGGCGGGATGAACGAGCCGGCCTCGGCGATGTCGTCGAAGCCGACCACACTGACGTCGCGCGGCACCACCCGGCCGCGCTCGTGCATCGCCCGCAGCACGCCGAGCGCCATCTGGTCGTTGGCGACGAAGACCGCCGTACAGTCCGGCTCCTCGGCCAACTCCAGGCCGATGCGGTAGCCGGTCCCGGCCGACCAGTCGCCCCGCCGCAGCGGCGGTACGTCCCGGCCCGCGTCGACCAGGGTGGCCCGCCAGGCGGCGGCGCGGCGCTCGGCGGCGTACGACTCTGGCGGGCCGGCGACGTGCCACACCGTACGGTGCCCGAGGTCGAGCAGGTGCCGGACGGCCTGCCGGGTGCCGTCGGCCTGGTTGGTGTCCACGACCCGGTAGCGCTGCCCGGCGTCGGAGTCGACGACCACGACGTGCACACCGGGCGGCAGCACGATGGTGCTGGCGTCGAGGAGGTGCACTTCCATGATCACGATGACGGCGTCGACCGCGAGCTCGCCCAACCGCGTGAAGGCACCGAGGACCCGGTCCTGGGTGGGTGCGGCGACCGGGATCAGGGTTATGACGTACCCCTCTGCGGCGGCGTGGGTGGCGATCGCCTCGACGGTCCGGCTGTTGCCGGTGGTGGAGAGCGTGAACGTGATGACGCCGATGGTGCGGAACTCGCCGTACTTGAGGGCGCGGGCGGCGCTGTTGGGCCGGTAGCCGAGCTGGCGCATGGCGGCGATCACCTGCTCGCGGGTGCTGGCCACGACGCCTGGATGCCCGGTGGAGACCCGGGACACGGTCTGCGCGGAGACACCGGCCAGCCGGGCGACGTCGGCCATGGAGACCCGACGGCGCCGCACCCGGGGCCGGTCGTCACCGGCGGAGCCGGCCGGCGGTTCGGTGTCGCCCTGTGACGGGTCGGGGCGGGAAGGGCTCATCGGATTCCTTCCGTTCCTTTCTCATCGGTCGACGCCGGCGGCCGGCGACCGATCGCCAGCGGCCGGACCCTCGACGCCGGTGCCGGTAGTGGCGCTGACACTATCAGTGGAGACGATGTTTGCGTAAACATCCCTTCCAGTTCCAGTAGGCGCTGCCGGCACTGTGGTCGCTGGCCGGCAGCCGCGATGATTGCAGGATGCTGCCTACCCCCCACGCCCTGCTGCTCGACTTCGGTGGCGTCCTCGTCGACGCCCCGGCCCGATCCCCGCAGCCGACCGGACTCGTCGACCGACTCCGGGAGCTGACCGGCGACCGGATGACCGTCGAGGCCATCACCCGGTCGCTGACCGACGGGCGGCGCGCGTACGCCGCCTGGCGCGACCGGGTGGGCGAGCAGGACCGCCCACGGGAGTACGGCCACCGGCAGGTGTGGCAGGAGTTCATCACCGTCGGCTGGCCGGCCGAGGCGCGTGACGCCGTACTGGATCAGGCGACCCCGCTGAGTTACCAGTGGACCCGGCGGCCGGACTGGGCGGTCCGTCCCGGGATCCGCGAGGCACTGACCACCGCCGCCGAGGCCGGCCTGCCGCTGGCGATCGTCAGCAACACGCTGTGCGGCGCCGCGCACCGCGACTTCCTCGCCGAGGTCGGTCTCGGCGACCGGTTCGCCGTGCAGATCTACAGCGACGAGGCCGGGGTACGCAAGCCCAACCCGGAGGTCGCCTGGCTGGCGGCGCAGGCGATCGGCGTACCGGTCGAGCGCTGCTGGTTCGTCGGCGACAGCCCGGCCCGGGACGTTCCGTGTGCCCGGCGTGCCGGCGCCGGCGCCGCCGTACTGATGGTGTCGGAGCGCACCGCGCGGGAACGCGGGCTGCCCGACGGCGTACCGGACGTGACCGTCGAGGACGGACACGGCCTGCGCCGGCTGCTCGACCAGGCGAAGTGACCCGGCGACGCGCCCGCCCCGGCTTCGGCGGCGCGCGTCGCCGGTGATCCCGGTGTGTCGCCGACAATGACAGTTCTCCCTGCCCGGGGTCGGTTACCACTGGCGGATGATCGGCGGCAGCACAGTGAATCCCTTGTGTGGCAAGCATTATCCGTCGTATCGATCATTCGCCACCGAAGTTGAGCAGCTCTAATGCAATCGATCCACCGTGGAGACATAGCATTTTTTTGAGCGAAACGGTGGCGCTTGGTTGATTTTCCGTGCACAGTGTTCTCATGAGCGACAGCGGACCTGATGGCGGGTACTACTGGTGCCTGCGTCATCAGCGCGTGGAGTCCGGGGCGGATCTGTGTGCCGCCAAGTACCGGCTCGGTCCCTACGCCTCGAAGGCCGACGCTGAGCAGGCGCTGCAGCGGGTGTCGGAGCGCAACGAGGAGTGGGACGCCGAGAACGCCCGCTGGACTGGGGAGCAGGGCTAGGCCGGTCCGTCCCGATCGGGTCGGATCCGGAGACTCCATTGTCTCCGAAGGAGACAAACCCACAGGAAGTCCGCAAGGAGGAGAAAGACATGGTTGTTGGCACCAAGGCCACGACCCGCCCCGCCGCTCGGCGGGCGTCGAGCACCGGCACCTCGTCGAGAACGACGTCCGCGCGGTCGACCGGCGCGGCTAAACGCACCACCACGGGACAGTCCACGGCGACCGCCAAGAAGACGGCGCCGAAGAGGACCACGGCGGCCGCGAAGAAAGCGACTGCGAAGAGGACCACGGCGGCCGCGAAGAAGACGGCGCCGAAGAGGACCACGGCGGCCGCGAAGAAGACGGCGCCGAAGAGGACCACGGCGGCCGCGAAGAAGACGGCGCCGAAGAAGACCACGGCGACCGCCAAGAAGACGGCGCCGAAGAAGACCACGGCGCCCGCCAAGAAGGCGAACGCGGCGACGAAGAGCACGTCCGCCCGCAAGACCGCTCCGGCGAAGAAGTCGACCGCCACCGGCCCGGCGACCAGCCGGGCCACGGCGAAGTCCACGACCGGCCGGAAGTCCACCGCGAAGTCCACCACGGCCAAGCGGTCGACGACCGCGAAAAGCACGTCGACCCCGGCAAAGGGCACCACCGGCCGGGCGGGGAAGAAGGTCGCCGGCGCGGTGGCACGCACTGCCGGTCGAACGCAGCAGGTCACCTCGCCGAAGAACGCCACCCCGGCGCAGCGGGGCACCGCAAAGAAGGCGGCGGCCAGCCGGACGACCGCGAAGAAGACCACCAAGAAGGCTGGTACGCAGACCGCCCGCAAGGCGGGTCGCTGACCGTCCCGGACCGCGTCGACATCGGTACGGGCGCTACCGGTGGGGCACCGGCAGCGCCCGTACCGTCGGTGGTGGCGAACTGCTAGGAATGATCCGTGCCGCTCCCACGTCTGACTGCGCCCCGGATCGACTTCGGCGCGCTGCGCCGCGAGCTGGAACTGCCCACGGCGTTCCCGCCTGCGGCGCAGCGTGAGGCGGACGCGGCGGCGGCCCGCGTACCGTTGCCGGACACCGACCTGACCGACGTCCCGTTCGTCACCCTCGACCCACCCGGGTCGCGCGACCTGGACCAGGCGATGTGCCTGGCCCGCCGTCCCGGTGGCGGCTTCCGCATCCGGTACGCCATCGCCGACGTCACCCCGTTCGTCGTCGACGGTGGCCCGCTGCACGCCGAGACCTGGCGTCGTGGCCAGACCATCTACCTGCCCGACGGTGCGATCCCACTGCACCCGGCCAGCCTGAGCGAAGGTGCCGCCAGCCTGCTGCCCGACGCCGTACGGCCCGCCGTGGTCTGGACCCTCGACCTGACCGCGGACGGTGATCTCGTGGACACCCGGCTGGAGCGGGCCCGGGTGCGTAGCCGGGCCCAGCTGGACTACCCGTCGGCGCATGCCGCGCTGGTCGCCGGCCGGCTCGCCGACCTCGCCGCACCGATCGCGCTGTTGCCGGAGATCGGCGAACTGTTGACCGCGCGGGCGGTGGCCCGGGGCGCGGTGACCCTGCCGCTGCCCGATCAGGACGTCGAGTCCGACGGCGACGGCTGGCGACTCGTGCTGCGACCGCCGCTGCCGATCGAGGAACACAACGCGCAGATCTCGCTGCTGACCGGCATGGCCGCCGCCGACATCATGCTGCGGTCCGGGACCGGACTGCTGCGTACCATGCCCGCGCCGCAGCCGGCGGCGGTGAGCCGGTTGCGGGCCGCCGCCCACGCCCTCGGCGTCTGGTGGCCACCGGGCGCGGCCGTCGGTGACGTGACCGCCGGGGTCGACCCGGCCCAGCCGCGCGGAGCCGCGTTCCTCGACCACGCCGCCGAACTGCTGCGGGGCGCCCGGTACACGGCCTTCGCCGGTGAGCCGCCGGCCGAGACCGGCCACGGCGGCGTCGGGGCACCGTACGCGCACGTCACCGCGCCGCTGCGGCGGCTGGCCGACCGGTACGCCACCGAGGTGTGTCTGGCGGTGACCGCAGGGCGGGAGGTCCCGGCGGCGGTCGTCGAGGCGTTGCCCCGGCTACCGGAGGTGATGGCCGGCACCGACCGGATCGCAGGCGCCGCCGCCCGCGCGGCGGTCGACCTGACCGAGGCGGTGCTGTTGCAGCACCGCCTCGGTGCCGAGTTCGACGTCGCGGTGCTGGACGCCGACCCGGGTACCGCGACCCGCGCGCCGCGTGCCACCGTCGCCCTCGACGCACCGGCCGTCATCGCCCGGTGCGCCGGCGCACCGCCGGTGGGCGAGCGGGTCCGGGTCAGGCTGGTGACGGCCGATCCGGCCAGCCGGCAGGTGCTGTTCCGCTATCCGGCCGACGCACCCGCCGACGCGCCGGACGGCACCGGCTAGGCTCCCGTCATGCTCCTGGTCAGCGCGGGTGGAACGCGTCACGGGACCACCCACGACGTGCTCCGATGGGCGAGGATGGCCTGATGGGATACGACGCCAGCACACTGCCCGACGTCACGGGGCTGACGGTCGGCATCATCGGCGGCACCGGCGACCAGGGGCGCGGGTTGGCGTACCGGTTCGCCCGGGCCGGCCAGCGGGTGCGGATCGGCTCACGTGACGCGGCCCGCGCCGCCGCCGCCGCTACCGAGATCGCCGCCCTGCCCGGGGTGCCCGCCGGCACCATCAGCGGGGCCGGCAACGACGAGGTCTGCGCCGACTCCGACGTGGTGGTCATCGCGGTGCCATGGGAAGGGCACGAGGCCACCCTTGTCGCGTTGCGTGATCAGCTCGTCGGCACGATCGTGGTCGACTGCGTGAACCCGCTCGGATTCGACAAGCAGGGGCCGTACGCGTTGCCCGTCGAGCAGGGCAGCGCCGCACAGCAGGCCGCCGCGTTGCTGCCGGACTCGCGGGTCTGCGCGGCGTTCCACCATGTCAGCGCACCGTTGCTGGCGGATCCGGCGATCGAGCGGATCGACCTGGACGTGCTGATCTGCGCCGAGGATCGCGACGCCGTCGCGGTGGTCGCTGCGTTGGCCGCCCGGATCCCGGGGATGCGGGGCATCTACGCCGGCCGGCTGCGCAACGCCCACCAGATCGAGGCGTTGACCGCCAACCTGATCGCGATCAACCGTCGGTACAAGACCCACTCCGGGGTACGGATCACCGAGGTCTGAGATCGTCGCGGCGGGGCCGGTTCCCCGGCCCCGCCGCCACGGTCAGAAGGTGTGCTCGGCGGCGGGGAACCGACCGCCCCGGACGTCGTCGGCGTACCGGCGGGTCGCGTCGGCCAGCACCCCGGCCAGGTCGGCGTAGGTCTTGACGAACCGCTGGGTCGGCCCGGAGCGCATCCCCGCCATGTCCTGCCAGACCAGCACCTGCGCGTCGGTCTCAGGGCCGGCGCCGATGCCGACCGTCGGTACCGCCAGGTCGTGGGTGATCCGTTTGGCGACCTCGCCGGGCACCATCTCCAGCACCACGGCGAACGCGCCGGCCTCGGCCACCGCGTGGGCGTCGGCGATCACCTCGTCGGCGGCGTCGCCACGGCCCTGCACCCGGTAGCCGCCGATGGTGTGTTCCCGCTGCGGGGTGAAACCGACGTGCGCCATCACCGGAATGCCGGCCCCGGTCAGCGCCGCGATCTGGTCGGCGACCCGCCGGCCGCCCTCGAGTTTGACCGCGCCGCAGCCGCCCTCCTTCATGAACCGCACCGCGGTCCGCAGCGCCTGGGTCGGCCCTTCCTCGTAGGAGCCGAACGGCAGGTCGCCGACGACAAGCGCGCCCCGGGTGGCCCGGACCACGGCCCGGACCAGAGGCAGCAGCTCGTCGACGGTGACCGGCACGGTCGTCTCGTGGCCGAAGACGTTGTTCGCCGCGGAATCGCCGACCAGCAGCACCGGAATGCCGGCCTGGTCGAAGATCGCGGCGGTGTACTGGTCGTACGAGGTCAGCATGGCCCACCGCTCGCCACGTTCCTTCGCGGCGATCAGGTCACGGGTGCGCACCCGGCGGCTGACCGGGCCGCCGTAGAGCGCGACCACCTCGGTGGGCTCGGCACCTGGCATCGATCGGGACATCGTCGTCTCCTCTCACCCTCGTGGCCGCGGTCGCGGTCCCCGGGGTACGCACCGATCGTGCCACCGCCCGCACCGACGCGTAGAGGCTTCAGTGCAGGAATTCACACCTCATCCGGGTGTCAGCCGTCACCGGGCTCCCGCCACCGGTTGGTGATCGGCAGCCGGCGGTCCCGGCCGAACGCCTTGATGGAGATCTTGGAACCGGGCGCGGACTGCCGGCGCTTGTACTCGGCCAGATCCACCATCCGCAGCACCCGGTCCACCAGCTGAGGGTCGTGCCCGGCGGCGATCAGGTCGTCCCGGCCGGCGTCGCCGTCGATGTACCCGCTGAGCACCGCGTCGAGCACCGCGTAGTCGGGCAGCGAATCGGTGTCGAGCTGCCCGGGGCGCAGCTCGGCGCTGGGCGGTTTGGCGATCGAGTTCTCCGGGACGGGCGGTTCCTCGCCGCGCCGGATGGCGTCGTCGTTGCGCCATCGGGCCAGCTTCCACACCAGGGTCTTCCACACGTCCTTGATCGGGTTGAAGCCGCCGACCGAGTCACCGTACAAAGTGGAGTAGCCGACCGCGAGCTCGCTCTTGTTGCCAGTGGTCAGCACCAGGTGGCCCTCCTGGTTGGACAACGCCATCAGGATCACCCCGCGCACCCGGGCCTGCAGGTTCTCCACCGCCAGGCCGGAGAGCGAGATGTTGGCCAGGAACGGGTCGACCATCGGCTGGATCGGCTCCACCCGGTAGTCCAGTCCGGTCCGCTTGGCCAGTTCGGCGGCGTCGGCGCGGGAATGCTCGGAGGAGAACTGGCTGGGCAGCGACACCCCGACGACCCGGTCCGCGCCGAGCGCGTCCACCGCGATGGTCGCCACCACCGCCGAGTCGATGCCACCGGAGAGCCCCAGCACCACCGAGGAGAAGCCGTTCTTGCGGACGTAGTCGCGCAGGCCCAGTACCAGTGCCGACCAGATCTCCGCCTCGGCCGTCAGCGGCGCGGCGATCCCACCACGCGCCGGGGCACCGCCCGGAACCGGCAGCGGGCCACCGATCGTCACCCGGTCGATGCTCATCCCGTCCTCGGCGGCAGCCTCCCCGGCGTCGGTCGTCGCGGTGCTGGCGCCGACGTCCTGCGCCGGGGCGTCGGCGGCCGGCAGGTCGAGGTCGTGCAGCAGCAGGTGCTCCACGAACTGGGGCGCGCGGGCCAGCAGCGTGCCGTCCGCCGCGACGATCATCGAATCGCCGTCGAAGATCAGCTCGTCCTGGCCGCCGACGAGATTGACGTACGCGACCGTGGCACCGGCCTCGGCGGCACGTCGACGCACCAGCGGCAGCCGGGCGTCGTCCTTGTCCAACTCGTACGGCGATCCGTTGACCGTGACCACCAGGCCGACGCCGGCCCGGCGGGCGGCGGTGAACGGACCGCCGGCCTGCCACAGGTCCTCGCAGATGGTCAACGCCACGTCTACTCCGCCGACCCGCACGACGGTCAGCGCCGTGCCGGGCACGAAGTAGCGGTCCTCGTCGAAGACGCCGTAGTTGGGCAGGTGGTGCTTGAGGTAGGTGGCGGCCACGCCGCCGTCGTACAACACCGCGAGGGCGTTGCGTGGCCCACGCCCCGGGTCGGCCTCGGCGCTGATCGCCGCCGGCCCGTCGGCATCGAGATAGCCGACCAGCACCGGCACTTCGCCGAGGCCGTCGGCGGCGAGGTCGGCGGCGAGACGCCCGAGGGCGGCCCGGGAGGCGGCGACGAACGACTCCCGGAACACCAGGTCCTCCACCGGGTAGCCGGTGAGCATCATCTCCGGGAAGACGATCAGTTGCCCGCCTGCCTCCACCGCCGTACGGGCGGTGTCGCGGACCAGCCGGGCGTTGCCCGACAGGTCGCCAACCGTCGGGTTGACCTGGGCGAGGGCGATGCGCAGCGTCGGCATGAGGCTATCTTCCCCCACCGGTGCGGCACTCAATCACGCCGCCGGCGGGCGGCGTCATTGGGGTCACGCCGCCGGCGGACAGGCCGTCGGGGCGCCGCATCCGGGTCACCCGGCGGTGTGCCGCAGCAGGGGGGCCGCCGGATCCACCTTGGCGGTGGCCCGGGTCAGCAGCGCGGCGGCGTCACCCGGCGTGACCGCGCCGATCGGGCCGAGGTGGCGCACGGTGGCGAGCAGGCCGCCGTCGTGGGCCAGCGCGAGATAGCCGGTCTGCGGGCCGTTGCCGACACCCGTCCGGTCGGTGACGCTCACCAGCAGCGACCAGGCGGTGCCGACCGGCACCCGTTCCCGGCGGTGCACCCGGACCGTCACCGGGGTGCCGTCGTCGAGGTGGGCGGCGAAGCTGACGCAGCGGCGGGCGACGCTGTCCCAGTCGGCGGCGGCGGCGCCCGCCGCCGCCGGGTCCAGCAGGGTCAGCGACTGGCGCAGCGACGCGCCGCGGGGGCCCTGGTACCGGGCCACGAGCTGATCAGTGGCTGGTCGGTCGCCATCGTCGGCCGACGACCAGGGGCGTTCGAACAGCCGGCGGCAGCCGGTGCCGACGTCGCCGTCGGCGGTGGGGGTCGTGCCGCGCCCGTCGTCGGCCGAGGCCGGGTCGGCCGCGGCGACGGGCCGGTAGCCGGCCGGCAAATCGGCGGCGGCGAGCAGGACGGTACCGAGATCAGGCTGGGTGGCGACCACCCGCGGCGGCGCGGCGGCCGGGGTGGTGTCGGGCGGTGCGGCGGGCGGTACGCCCACCATCGTGCCCACGGCCAGCCCGGCGGCGAGCCCGCCGCCGAGGGCGGAGCGACTCATCGCGTACCGGGTCAGCGCCGACCAGCTGGTCACCGTACGGGAATCCCTCGGTACGCGGTGCTGCCGTTGCATTAATATCCCCTTTCGTGCCGATTGGGACTAACGCGCCGGAACAGTGTGGGTTGTGGGTCGGCCCCGGCACGTGCCTGACCGAGGCGGTCCCGTAACGTCGGCGTAACGAGGTCGGGAAAGACTGGGCTGCTCAGGTGGGAGCCGACAGCACCTGGTCCTGCGCTGGAGGGCACCAGCGCGGAGAATGGAACCGGTCCGGGCAGACCAGTGTCACGAGGGGTAGACGTGGACCGTCAGCAGGAGTTCGTGCTCCGTACTCTGGAAGAGCGCGACATCCGTTTCGTTCGGTTGTGGTTCACCGACGTGCTCGGCACGCTCAAGAGCGTCTCGGTCGCGCCGGCTGAGCTCGAGGCAGCATTCGAAGAAGGCATCGGTTTCGATGGATCCGCCATCGAAGGCTTCGCCCGGGTCTTCGAGTCCGACATGGTCGCCATGCCGGATCCCACTACTTTCCAGGTGTTCCCCTTCGAGGGCGGCGTCAGCGGCGAGAGCGCCCGGATGTTCTGCGACATCCTGCTGCCCGACGGTACGCCGTCCTGGGCCGACCCCCGGCACGTGCTGCGCCGGGCCCTGTCGCGGGCGGCGGACAAGGGCTTCACCTTCTACACCCACCCCGAGATCGAGTTCTTCCTGTTGGAGAGCAGCCCGACCGACGGCTCCACCCCGGTGCCGGTCGACTCCGGCGGCTACTTCGACCACACCACCCACGCGGTGGCCCGCGACTTCCGCCGCCAGGCGGTGCTGGCCCTGGAACGGATCGGCATCTCGGTCGAGTACAGCCACCACGAGGTCGCCCCCGGCCAGCAGGAGATCGACCTGCGCTACGCCGACGCGCTGACCACCGCCGACAACATCATGACCTTCCGGCACGTGGTGAAGGAGGTGGCCCTGTCGCATGGCGTCGCGGCGACCTTCATGCCCAAGCCCTTCACCGACCAGCCCGGCAGCGGCATGCACACCCACCTGTCGCTGTTCGAAGGTGAGCGCAACGCCTTCCACGACGCCAGCGACCCGATGAAGATCTCCAAGGTCGCCAAGGCGTTCATCGCCGGCCTACTGGTGCACGCCCCCGAGTACACCGCGGTCACCAACCAGTGGGTCAACTCCTACAAGCGACTGTTCCCGCAGGCGTTGCCGGACCGGATCACCGAGTCCCCGGCGTACGTGTGCTGGGGGCACCTCAACCGGTCCGCCCTGGTGCGGGTGCCGGCGTACGGCAAGCCGAACTCGGCCCGGGTCGAGGTCCGGTCGCTGGACTCGGCGACCAACCCGTACCTGGCCTTCGCGGTCATGCTCGGTGCCGGCCTCAAGGGCATCGAGGAGGGCTACGAGCTGCCGCCCGGCTCCGAGGACGACGTGTCGGCGTTGTCGGCGGCCGAGCGCAAGGCGATGGGGTACGAGTCGCTGCCGGAGAACCTCTCCGAGGCGATCGAGGTGATGGCCCGCTCGGAGCTGGTCGCCGAGGTGCTCGGCGAGCACGTCTTCGACTTCTTCCTGCGCAACAAGCGTTCCGAGTGGGAGCAGTACCGCCGCGAGGTCACCCCGTACGAGCGTCGACGCTACCTCGGCGCGCTCTGACACCGGCCCCGCGCCAGGGCTGGCGCGGGGCCGCTATCGTCCCTCCCGACACCGCCGCCGCCCCGGCGGCGGAAGGGGGAGGGACGTCGCGTGTTGGAGGATCTGCTCACCGGAGCCTGGCAGAGCATCGTGTTCGGGGTGGCCGGCATCGCGCTGATGGCCGCCGGTTTCGTGGTGGTGGACTGGCTGACTCCCGGGAAACTGCGGGAGCTGATCTGGGTGCAGCGCAACGCCAACGCCGGACTGCTGCTGGCCGCCAACCAGCTCGGTGTGGCCGGGATCGTCTTCACCGCGATTCTCACCAGCTACCCGTCGTTCGTGAAGGGACTCGCCTCCACCATCCTGTTCGGGCTGATCGGCCTGGGTGTCATGGCGCTGGCCTTCGTCGTGCTGGACTGGCTGACCCCGGGCCGGCTCGGCGTGGTGATCTGCTCCGACGAACCACACCCGGCCGCCCTGGTCAGCGCCGCCTCCCACCTCGGTGCCGCGCTGATCGTCTGCGCCTGCATCACCTGAGCCGGCGTCACCTGAGCCTGCGACTGCGTCACCACCGGCTCAGACCGGCCGTACCGCCGGCTCGACCGTCAGCGTGCCGGCCACGGTGTCCAGCGTGGCCGGCACGCCGAGGCCGACGGTATGCGGTGTCTGCCCGTGCCCGAGCGGCAGCCCACCGAGCACCGGGACGCCGAGATCGCCCAGCCGCTCGCCGAGCACCTGCGCGACGTCGACCCCCTGCCGGTCGGCGCAGCCGGTGAACTGCCCGAGCGCCACCCCGGCCAGGCCGGCCAACACGCCGCTGCGGCGCAGCTGGGTCAGCATCCGGTCCACCCGGTACGGCGGCTCACCGATCTCCTCGATCAGCAGGATCGCGCCGGACAGGTCGGGCAGGTCCGCCGTACCGACCGAGGTGGCCAGCAACGACAGGTTGCCGCCGAGCAACGTGCCGCTCGCCCGGCCCGGTACGACGACCGGTGCGCTCGCCTCCCGCGACAAGCGGGCGACGACCGTCGGCGCGGCGTCCATCACCGCCGCCCGCAGCGACTCGGCGGACTCCGCCGGGCACCGCTGGTCGTCCCAGGCCACGACCGGGCCGTGCAGGCTCGCCAACCGGGCCGTCCGCCACAGCGCCAGATGCAGCGCGGTCACGTCGGAGTAGCCGCAGACGACCTTCGGATCCCGGCGTACCGCCGCCGGGTCGATCCGTTCGGTGATCCGCTGGCTGCCGTAGCCGCCCCGGGTGCAGAAGACGCCGCGCACCGCCGGGTCGGCGAGCGCCTCGACGAGGTCGGCGGCCCGCTGCTCGTCCGTGCCGGCGAGGTAACCGTGGCGGCTCAGTGAGTGCCGGGCCAGCCGGGGCCGCAGCCCCCACCCGGCCAGGACCGCCATGCCCCGCTCGACCGGCTCCGCCGCCACCGGGCCGGCCGGCGCCACCACCCGGACCTCGTCACCGGGGCGCAGCGCCGGCGGGCGCGACACCCCGCCCGCCGACTGCAGACCGGTCACCCGGTCAGGGTACGCGCGGGCGCCGGCGGGATCGTACGAGTGGCGACCAGGGCGGCGCCGGGCACCACCTGCCGCCGTACCCGCCGCCGATTGGATAGCCTCGACCCGTGGGCAGCGCGCTGGTGATCGAGAACGACCCGACCGACGACCTGCGACGGCTGGGGGAGTGGCTCACCGAGGCCGGCCTGCCCGTCGAGGTGCACCGCCCGTACGCCGACGACCCGGTCCCCGCCGACCCGGCCGGGTACGCCGCCGTCGTGGTACTGGGTGGTCGGCCCAGCGCGGTCGACCCCGGTCCGGACGCCGGCTGGCTGCCGGCGGTGGAGGGACTGCTACGCAAGGCCGTCCGCCAGCGGATCCCGACGTTGGCGATCGGGCTCGGTGCCCACCTGCTGGCCACCGCGCACGCCGGCACCGTCGAACGCAGCGCGGCCGGGCCGGAGATCGGGCCGGCCCTGGTCGGCAAGCGGGACGCCGCCGGCACCGACCCGCTGTTCCGGTACGTGCCGCTCGCCCCCGACGTGCTGCAGTGGCATGTCGACGAGATCACCGAGCTGCCGCACGGTGCGGTGCTGCTGGCCGCCTCCACGCACTACCCGCATCAGGCGTTCCGGCTCGGTGACCGGGCCTGGGGGCTGCAGTTCCACATCGAGTGCGACCGCGACATGATCAGCGGCTGGGCCACCGGCTCCACCGTCCTCGCCGAGCTGCGGCTGCCCGCCGACGTCGTGGTGGACGCCTGCGTCGAGGTGCTCGGCGACATCGAGGACGTCTGGCAGCCGTTCGCCGCCCGGTTCGCCGCGCTCGCCCTCGGCCAGCTGCCGGGTGCCGACGCCCCCCGGACCCTGCCACTGCTCGGCGGTTAGGGCACCGATGAGCAGACCGACCAGCGCCGCCGGCCGACTCGCCCGGTACGGCTTCGACGTCACCGGCACCGGCACCGTCCGGGCCGACGACCTGCTCGGCCCGGACGGGCTGCGACTGTGGGACGTGACCGCCCAGCAGCCGGTGGACCCGCCGGCGGGCGAACTGCTCGCCGCGTTGTCGCGGGCCGCCGATCCGGATCTGGCGCTGCGGCAGCTGCACCGGCTCGTCGAGGCGGAGCAGCGGCACCGCAGCGACGCCACCGTCTCGCCGGTGCTGGCCGCCCTGTACGCCGACGGCGGGCTGCGCCGGCGGCTGATCGCCGTGCTCGGGGCGTCGTCGAGCCTCGGTGACCACCTGGTCGCCAACCCGCAGCAGTGGGCGGAGCTGGCCACCGGCCGCAACGGGGTCGCCCCCTGCGCCGACGGCAGCCTCGACCCGGGGTCGGCGTCGTCCGGTGGGCCCAGCGGTGGTCCGGCACCGACCGGTGGTCCGGCGATCGCCGAGCTACGCCGGGCGTACCGGCTGGCCCTGCTGCGGATCGCCGCCGCCGACCTGACCGGCGGGCGTGGTCTGGAACAGACGATGGCGGCCCTGTCCGCGTTGGCCGACGCGACGCTCGGCGCCGCCTACGACATCGCCGTGGCCGAACTGCCGGCCGGCACGCCGGTGCCGCGCCTGGCGGTGGTGGCGATGGGCAAGTGCGGCGGCAACGAGCTGAACTACGTCTCCGACGTGGACGTGATCTTCGTCGCCGCTGACGACGCCGACCTGACCGTGGCGACCACGCTGGCCACCCGGCTGATCCACATCTGCGGGCTGGTGGCCTGGCCGGTCGACGCCGCGCTGCGACCCGAGGGCAACCGTGGGCCGCTGGTGCGTACCCTCGCCAGCCACCTGGCGTACTACCAGCGGTGGGCCCGCACCTGGGAGTTCCAGGCGCTGCTCAAGGCGCGACCGGCGGCCGGTGACCGCGACCTCGCACAGGAGTGGATCGGGCTGCTCGCGCCGCTGGTGTGGCACGCCGCCGAACGGCCCGAGGCGGTCGAGGACGTCCGGGCCATGCGCCGCAGGATCATCGACAACGTTCCGCCCCGGGAGTTGGAGCGTGAGATCAAACGCGGCCCCGGCGGCCTGCGCGACATCGAGTTCGCCGTCCAACTGCTGCAGCTGGTGCACGGCCGGGTCGACGAGACGCTGCGCACCCCGGGCACCCTGCCGGCGCTGCGCGCCCTGGTCGCCGGCGGCTACGTCGGGCGGGCCGACGGGGAGGCGCTGCTGCGCGGCTACCGGTTCCTGCGCGGCGTCGAACACCGGCTGCAACTGCAGGGGCTGCGGCGTACCCACACGGTACCGGCTGACCCGGCCGCCCTGCGCTGGCTGGCGCACGCCCTCGGCTACACCCCGACGCCGGGTGCGTCCGCCGTCGAGGCGTTCCGGGCCGAGTGGGTCAGCCACGCCACCGAGGTACGCCGGCTGCACGCCAAACTGCTGTACCGGCCGCTGCTGGAATCCGTCGCCCGGGTGCCGGCCGAATCGCTGCGGATGACCCCGCAGGCGGCCCGCCGTCGCCTGGAGGTCCTCGGCTTCGCCGACCCGGCCGGGGCGTTGCGGCACCTGGAGGCGCTCACCGGCGGGGTCTCCCGGACCGCCGCGATCCAACGCACTCTGCTGCCGGTGCTGCTGCAGGAGTTCGCCGACGCCCCGGAACCCGACCGTGGCCTGCTCAGCTACCGCCAGGTCTCCGACAAACTCGGCAGCACCCCCTGGTACCTGCGGCTGCTGCGCGACGAAGGCCCGGTCGCCGGCCGGCTCGCCCGTACCCTCGGCCTGTCCCGGTACGTCGCCGACCTGCTCGCCCGCGAGCCGGAGGCGCTGCGGATGCTCGCCGTCGACGCCGAGTTGGCCCCGCAGGACGCGGCGAAGCTCGCGGCCGGGTTCACCGCCGTGGCCGCCCGACACCTCGGCACCGGCGGTGGACAACCGGCCGACGCGGTGCAGGCCGTCCGCGCGGTGCGTGCCCTGCGCCGGCGGGAACTGCTCCGACTGGCCTGTGCCGACGTACTGCGCAGCGCCGGGTCGTTGGCTCCGGACCGCGACGATGCCGGTCCGCTCGACATCGCCGCGATCGGTGCCGGGCTGTCGGCGGTCACCGACGGTACGCTCGCCGCCGCGCTGCAGGTGGCGACCGCGACCGTACCCCCGCCGGCCGGCCTGCGGTTCGCCGTCATCGGGATGGGACGCCTCGGCGGGTACGAGATGAGCTACTCCTCCGACGCCGACGTGCTGTTCGTCTACGACCCACCGGCCGGCCTGGCCGACGACAAGGCCAGCGCCGCGGCCCGCGCGGTCGCCGAGGAGCTGCGCCGGCTGCTCGGCATGCCCGCTCCCGACCCACCGCTCGGCGTCGACGCCGATCTGCGTCCGGAGGGCCGCAACGGTCCGTTGGTGCGCAGCCTCGCCGCGTACGCGCAGTACTACGCCCGCTGGTCGAAGGTGTGGGAGGCACAGGCGCTGCTGCGGGCCCGGTTCGTCTGCGGCGACACGTCGCTGGGCGCGGAGTTCCTCGCCGTCGCCGATCCGGTGCGCTATCCCGCCGGCGGGCTGAGCCGGGAGCAGATCGTGGAGATCCGCCGGATCAAGGCCCGGGTGGAGACCGAGCGGCTGCCTCGGGGCGCGGATCCCGCCACACACACCAAACTGGGGCGCGGCGGGTTGGCCGACGTGGAGTGGGCGGTACAGCTGACCCAGTTGCGGCACGCACACGCGGTGCCGGCGCTGCGCGACACCCGTACCCTGGTCGCCCTGGCCGCCGCCCGCGAGGCCGGACTGGTCGACGCGGCCGATGCCGCCGCGCTGCGGGCTGGCTGGACCCTCGCCGCCCGGGTCCGCGACGCGCTGATGCTGGTCCGGGGCCGGGCCAGCGACCAGCTGCCCCGGCACGGACCGGAGTTGGCCGGGGTGGTGCGGCTGCTCGGTGCCTCCGACGCCGGCCAGTTCCTCGACGGCTACCTGCGGACCGCCCGCCGCTGCCGGGCGGCGGCCGAACGGGTCCTCGGTGCCTGAGAGCGCCCCGGTCACCGGAGCGCGGTACCACCTCGTCCGCTGGATCGGACTGTTCGGCGCGGTCGGGTTGGCGCTGGCCGCCGTGCTCGGCGGCGCGACCCCCGACCCGCCCGCCGCCGGCTGGGCGGTGTTCACCAGCGGGCGTGGGGTGCTCAGCGTGCTCGCCTGGGCCGTCGGCACCGCCGCGCTGGTCTGGGCGTGGTGGTCGGCGCGGCACGGGGTGCCGTCGGCGCGCTGGGCGCTGGTCACCGTCGGGTTGTGGGCGGTGCCGTTGCTGCTCGCCCCGCCGCTGGCCAGCCGGGACGTCTACTCGTACGCCTGCCAGGGGTGGACGTACCACACCGGTGGAGACCCGTACGCCGGCGTCGCCGGGCAGGGCTGCCCCTGGCTCGACGCGGTCGCCCCGCTGTGGCGCGACACCCCGGCGCCGTACGGTCCGGTCTTCATCGTGCTTGCCGGACTCGCCGCCGCCGCAGGGCTGGGCCTGACCGGCACGGTGCTGATCCTGCGGGCGGCGGCCGTGGCCGGCCTGGTGCTGGTGGCGCTCACCCTGCCCGCGCTGGCCCGGCGCTGTGGCCTGCCAGGCGGGCGGGCGTTGTGGCTGACACTGGGCTGTCCGGTGGTGCTGGTGCACCTGGTCTCCGGGGCGCACAACGACGCGTTGATGGTCGGCCTGCTGGTGGCCGGGCTGTGGCTGCTCGTCGCCCGGCCGGTACCGCCGGACGCCGCCGGCGGCCGGCCCGCTGCCGGGGCGCTGGCTCGCGGTGCGGCGGTGCTGGTCCCGGCGGCCGCCGGGGTGCTGCTGGGCCTCGCGGTGGCGGTGAAGGTGACGGCACTGGTGGTGGTGCCGTTCGCGGTGGTGCTGGCGGTCAGCGGCGCGCGCCGACCCGCCGCCCTGGCGCGGGCCGGTGCGGCGGTGCTGTCCGGGGTCGTGGTGGCGGTCGTGGCGACGTCGCTGCTGGTCGGGTCGGGGTGGGGCTGGGTGGTCGGGCTGACCCGCAGCGGTGACTCTCGACAGTGGACGTCGCCGCCGACCGCCGTCGGTCTGCTGATCGACTATCTGGCCCGTGGGGTCGGCGGCGCGCCGCAGGCGGTGGGCGTCGTGCGGATGTCGGCGCTGGTGCTGCTCGCCGCGTTCCTGGTGGCTCTGTGGTGGTGGGTGTGGCGGGGCAGTGGGCCGGTGGCCCGGTGGCGTGCGCCGGTCAGCCGGGTCGACGGTCGGTACCTGCCGGTGCGTGACCGGGGGCTGGCGGTGTACGGGGCGGGAGTCGCGTTGGCCGCAACGGTGCTGGCCGCCCCGGTGTTCTACCCGTGGTATCTGGTGTGGCCGCTGGCGCTGCTTGCCGCCGCCGCGTACCGCACCCGGTGGTTCGTGCTGCCGGCGGCGGTGAGCTGTTTTCTGGTGCTGCCGGACGGCTCGGGGGTCGCGGCTATGACCAAGGCGCCCGGTACGGTCGCGATGTGCGGTCTGCTCGCCGTTCTCATCGTCCGCACCGCCACCCGTTCCTCGACGATCTTGCAGTTATCGAGGAGATTTGTCGGAATTGTCCGTCGATAAGTGCAAGATCGTCGGGGAGGGGCCGCGCGGGGAGGGCTGGCGGGGGAACGGCGGCGGGGCCGGGTGCGAGCGTCACGCTCGCACCCGGCCCCGCCGCGAACTGCCGGATCAGCAGTCGTAGTACATGGCGAACTCGTGCGGGGTCGGCCGCAGGCGGACCGGGTCGACCTCGTTGGCGCGCTTCCAGTCGATCCAGGTGGAGATCAGGTCCGGCGTGAAGACGCCACCCTCCAGCAGGAAGTCGTGGTCGGCCTCCAGGGAGTCGAGCACGGCCGGCAGCGAGCCCGGCACCTGCTTGACGTCGCCCCACTCCTCCGGCGGCAGGTCGTACAGGTCCTTGTCGATCGGTGCCGGCGGCTCGATCTTGCTCTTGATGCCGTCCAGACCGGCCATCAGCATGGCCGAGAACGCCAGGTAGACGTTGGCGGACGGGTCCGGCACGCGGAACTCGACCCGCTTGGCCTTGGCGTTGCTGCCGGTGACCGGGATCCGGGTGCAGGCGGAGCGGTTGCGCTGCGAGTACACCAGGTTGACCGGCGCCTCGAAGCCCGGCACCAGCCGGCGGTACGAGTTGATCGTCGGGTTGGTGAAGGCCAGCAGCGACGGCGCGTGGTGCAGCAGTCCGCCGATGTACCAGCGGGCGGTGTCCGACAGGCCGGCGTAGCCGGTCTCGTCGTAGAACAGCGGCTCACCGTTGAGCCAGAGGCTCTGGTGGGTGTGCATGCCGGAACCGTTGTCGCCGAACAGCGGCTTCGGCATGAAGGTCGCGGTCTTGCCGGCGGCCCAGGCGGTGTTCTTCACGATGTACTTGAACAGCTGCAGCTGGTCACCGGCGTGCAGCAGGGTGGAGAACTTGTAGTTGATCTCAGCCTGGCCGGCGGTGCCGACCTCGTGGTGCGAGCGCTCCACGGTGAAGCCGGTGTCGATCAGCTTGCGGACGATCTGGTCGCGCAGGTCGGCGTAGTGGTCGACCGGCGGAACCGGGAAGTACCCACCCTTGTACGGGGTCTTGTAGCCGCGGTTGCCGCCCTCTTCCTCGCGGCCGGTGTTCCAGGCACCCTCGATCGAATCGATGTAGTAGTAGGCCTGGTTCGCCGAGGTCTCGTGACGGATCGAGTCGAAGATGTAGAACTCCGCCTCGGGGCCGAAGTAGGCGGTGTCGGCGATGCCGCTGGCCGCGAGGTACGACTCGGCCTTCTTCGCCACGTTGCGCGGGTCGCGGGAGTACGGCTCGCGGGTGAACGGGTCGTGGATGAAGAAGTTCAACGCCAGCGTCTTCTCGATCCGGAACGGGTCGATGAAGGCGGTGGCGACATCCGGCAGCAGCAGCATGTCCGACTCGTGGATCGCCTGGAAACCACGGATCGAAGACCCGTCGAAGGCGAGGCCGGTGGTGAAAAAGTCCTCGTCGACGGACTCGACCGGCAGATTGAAGTGCTGCATCACGCCGGGCAGGTCACAGAATCGTACGTCGACGAATTTCACGCCCTCGTCTTTGAGGTACCGCAGTAGTTCCTCGGGATTGGCGAACACACGTCCTCCTGGCACGTCGCACTGATGGCTATGCTGGTCGCGACGCTATGGCCGTGGGGTTGCCCCACCATGTCTCTAATGTTTCCGCCGTGTTACGTCACGTGCGGAGCGTGATCCCGGCCAATCGTCCCCCGCAGGATACGGCAGATGGCCCCGACTACTCTGGCCGTTCGTGGGTATCGCGAGGGGGGACAGCGTGGCGGCAAGCGCAAACACACCCGCCGGTGGGTCGGCCCGGGGCCCGGTGACCGGCGACGGGCAGGTCCCCAGTCTGCTCCGGCGGACCGGAGCGCTGGTGATCGATTGGTTACTCTGTGTGCTCATTTCGGGACTCTTCGCCGACCCGGCCCGATCCGGTTGGCCGCCCGTCGTGGTGCTGATCGCCGAGTACGGCATCTTCCTCGGCCTGTTCGCCCAGACGCCCGGGATGTGGCTGGCCCGGATCCGGTGTGTCGCCGACGCCGACGGCGGCCGGATCGGCGTACCCCGGGCCCTGCTGCGCGGACTGCTGCTCGCCCTGGTGATCCCGCCGCTGATCATGGACGAGCGTCGCCGGGGCCTACACGACCGCGCCGCCGGCTCGGTCGTCCTCACCGTCCCGGGCTGATCCGGCCCGATCGCCCTGGCCGGTCGGCTGACGGACCAGCACCCGGTCCTCGAAGCAGTACCACCAGTCCTCGCCCGGCTCCAACGAACGCATCAGCGGATGCCCGGTCTCGGCGAAGTGCGCCGTACCGTGCTTGTTCACCGAATCGTCGCAGCAGCGGACCGCGCCGCAGGTCAGGCACATCCGCAGCTGCACCCAGTCGTCGCCGGTCTCCGCGCAGTACGCGCACTCGCGGGTGTCCGTCTCGGTCACCGCCACCCGGTCGAGGTGGCGGCAGGCGGTGCTCATCGTCTCCTCCCGCACGTACCGCCAGCGCGAGCGCAGCAGCCGGTCCGGGAACACCCGGGCCAGGTAGCGCGACTGGGCCGCCAGCAGCGGACTGAGCACCGCGAGCACCAGCACGTAGAGGGCGATGAACGGCCCGAGCCGGGCGTCCAGCCCGGCCGCCAACGCCAGCGTGGCCAGGATCAGCGAGAACTCACCCCGGCCCAGTACGGTGAGCCCCACGTTGGCCGCGCCCCGGTGGTTGAACCCGAACAGCGCCGCCGTCACCAGCCCCGCCGTCACGTTCACCGTCACCGTGATCAGCACGGCGACGACCACCGGGACCGCCACCGCGCCCAGCTCGCCGACGTCGATGCTCAGCCCGAACGCGACGAAGAAGACCGCCGCGAACAGGTCCCGCAGCGGCAGCGTCAGCCGCTCGACCCGCTCCCGTACGGTGGTCCGCGAAATGACCAGGCCGATCATCAGCGCGCCGATCGCGTCGGAGACCCCGACCTCGGCGGAGATTCCGGCGACCAGCAGCACCAGCCCGACGACCAGGATCACCAGGATCTCGTCCTCGTGACTGCCGATCAGCCGGCCGATCAGTCGGGCCCCGAAACGGGCCACCGCGAACAACAGCAGCAGGTAACCGAAGCTGACCGCGATGTCGACGACCAGCCCGGCTGCGGACCCCGACGGTGCCAGTACCGGGGTGAGCAGTGCCAGGTAGAAGGCGAGGAACAGATCCTCGATGACGATGATGCCGAGGATCACCGGGGTCTCGGCGTTGGTCAGCCGGCGCAGCTCGATCAGCAGCTTGGTGGCGATCGCCGACGAGGAGATGCCCAGCGCCCCACCGATCACCAGGGCTTCGGCGGTGCCCCACCCCAGGGCGAAACCGAGTCCCAGGCCGGCACCGACGTTCATCCCGATGTAGCTGCCGGCGGCGACGAAGAGCCGCCGGCCGCTGGCCAGGACCTGCTCGACGGGAAACTCCACGCCGAGGCTGAACAGCAGCAGCACCAGCCCGAGCGCGGCCAGGAGAGCCAGGTCCTCGGGGTGCTCGATCAGCACCGGGCCGGGCGTCGCGGGACCGAGCAGGATCCCGGCGAGCATGAAGAAGGGCACGGTGGGCAGGCCGAGCCGGCGGCCGCCTCGGGCGAGCAGCCCGGCGATGAGCACCAGTGCGCCCAGGCCGATCAGGTCAGCGTGCATGTACGGCCCGGACTCACGCCTCGAAGAAGGTGCCGGCGAGCAACGCGCCGACCTTGCGGGCCTGCTCCTCGGTCAGCTCCAGCACGGCCGTCGGCTCGTCCGAGCGCGAGGTGAAGACGTACAGGTCGCGGGTGCCGTCGCGGCGGACGACCACCGACACCCGCCGACTGCTGGAACCGAGATCGACGTCGTAGCGCCGGCCGATGCCCGGCAGCTCCTGCATGTGCACGCCCTGGCCCATCGGGATCCTTCCCTGTTCAGGTGGTCAGCGCCCCCGGCTCTGCCGGAACGCCCCCTTGGGCGGGCGCATGTTCTTCGGGATGGCGCCCTTGGGCAGCTGCGGCCGGGCCGACAACGCGGACAGCCGCTTGTCCAGGGCGTTGACGTCGCGGCCGGTGAGGTTGCGGGGCAACCGGGCCAGGGTCATCCGCATCTTGCGGATGGACAACTCGCCCTCGTCGGTACCGATCACGTAGTCGTACAACGGGGCGCTGCCGATCACCTTCGCCAGCCGGCGCTTCTCCTGGCCGAGCAGGCCACGGACCCGCTGCGGGTTGCCCTCGGCGAGCAGGATCACCCCGGGACGCCCGATCACCAGGTGGACCATGTCCATCTGGGTGGTCGAGCTGACCGCCGGCGTCACCCGCCAGTCGCCCCGCATGTTCTCCAACAGCGAGGCGGCCGCACCCGGTTGCCCCTCGGCGACGTTCATCATCGCCGTGTTCGACCGCAGGTTGAGTACGATCAGCAGGGCGAGCAGGGCGAGCAGGATGCCGATCGGCAGCCACATCCAACCCCAGGCCAGCACCACCGGCACGGTGACCGCCAGCGGCAGCACGACGGCGGCCACCGCCAGCGGCACGAACCACTTGTCGCGCTTGGCGGTGAACGAGAACACCATGCCGATCTGCTTCAGCCGCTGGCCGAACGACACCTTCTCCTGGGGTTTCGCCATGCGAGGCAGTCTAGTTGGCGGACGCGAGTCGGTTCAGCCGGCGGTCGGCTGGACCTCGCGTTGGCGCAACGCCTGTTGGTAGAGCCGCCCGGCCCGGTACGACGAGCGCACCAGCGGGCCGCTCATCACCCCGGCGAAGCCGATCTGCTCGGCCTCGGCCCGTAGCTCGACGAACTCCTCCGGCTTGACCCAGCGCACCACCGGGTGGTGGCGCGGGGTGGGGCGCAGGTACTGGGTGATGGTGATCAGCTCACAGCCGGCGTCGTGCAGGTCCCGCAACGCCTGGGAGACCTCGTCGCGCTCCTCGCCGAGGCCGAGGATCAGGTTCGACTTGGTCACCAGGCCGGCGGCGCGGGCCCGGGTGAGCACGTCGAGGGACCGGTCGTAGCGGAAGCCGGGGCGGATCCGCTTGAAGATCCGGGGCACCGTCTCGACGTTGTGGGCGAGCACCTGCGGTCGGGCGGCGAAGACCTCGTCGAGCTGCTGGTCGTCGCCATTGAAGTCGGGGATCAGCAACTCGACGCCGCAGCCGGGCTGCAGGGCGTGGATCTGCCGGACGGTCTCGGCGTACAGCCAGGCCCCGCCGTCGGGCAGGTCGTCGCGGGCGACCCCGGTGACCGTGGCGTACCGCAGCCCCATCGCCGCGACCGATTCGCCGACCCGGCGTGGCTCGTCGGCGTCGAACTCGGCGGGCTTGCCGGTGTCGATCTGGCAGAAGTCGCAGCGGCGGGTGCACTGGTCGCCACCGATCAGGAAGGTGGCCTCGCGGTCCTCCCAACATTCGTAGATGTTGGGGCAGCCGGCCTCCTGGCAGACGGTGTGCAGCCCTTCCCGCTGCACCAGACCGCGCAGCTGGGTGAACTCCGGCCCCATCGTCGCCTTGACCTTGATCCACGGTGGTTTCCGCTCGATCGGGGTCTCGGCGTTGCGGGCCTCCAGGCGCAGTAGACGTCGTCCCTCCGGAGCAATGGTCACCCTTGTCAGCCTACGCCGACCGGTGTCGGCGGGGGTGCGTGGGCGACCCCGCTCACGCCGCCGCGGCGGTGAGTTGGCTCACCCGAGGGTCGGCAGGTGCCGCTCGACGACCGGCAGGACGTCGGCCACGGTGACCGGTCGGCCCAGCTCGGCGGTGAGCGAGGAGACGCCGACGTCGCGCAGGCCGCACGGCACGATCCGGTCGTACGCCGTCAGGTCCGGATCGCAGTTGATCGCGAACCCGTGCTGGGTGACCCCGCGGGCGACCCGGATGCCGATCGCCGCGACCTTGCGGGCCGGCCCGCGTTCGTCGGCGGGCACCCACACACCACTGTGGTTCGGGCCGTCGAGCCGGGTGGCGGCCAGCCCGAACTCGGCGCAGACGTCGATCAGCAGCTGCTCGACCCGGCGGACGTAGGCGACCACGTCGATCGGCTCCGGCAGCCGCACGATCGGGTAACCGACCAGCTGACCGGGGCCATGCCAGGTGATCTTGCCGCCCCGGTCGACGTCGACCACGGGGGTGCCGTCGACCGGGCGGTCCCACGGCTCGGTGCGTTTGCCGGCGGTGTACACGCTGGGGTGCTCCAGCAGCAGCACGGTGTCCGGCTCCTCACCGGCGACCACTGCGGCGTGCAGCCGGCGCTGCTCCTGCCAGGCGGTGCCGTAGTCGACGACTCCGGCGCGGACACTTCGCAGACGGGACACGGTGCTGGTCACGTCGTCCAGCGTAGTGCGTTACCCGCCGGTCGGGCCGATCCGTGGCCCGGCTCACCACGTCGCCGGCGGTCACCCGTACCGCTGCCGGGCGCCCATGCCGCCGATCGTGTCACCAGCCGCCGTCGGGTGCCGGCCAGAGCCAGACGTCGGCGACCCGCTGCGGCGGGCCGAGCAGGTCGGTGGTGACCCTCAGCAGGGCGTCGGCGTCGACCGGGAACTTCGCCCCGTGCACCCGGTCGGCGAGCACCACCACCTCGGCGTTCCAGTAGCGCAGGTCGGCCCGGGCGGCGGCCCGGTCGGCGTCGGTGACCGGCGGCACCACGCCGGTGCGGGCGACCTCGTGCAGCAGCGCGTCGGTGGCGCGGGGGACCGGCCCGATCCGGCCCCGGCCGTCGGGCCCGCCGGGGCCGAGGAAGAAGCCCGACGGGATGGCGAACTCGCCCTGCCGGTGGGCGAAGGCGTACGCCTGCCAGCGTTGCCCGTCGGGCAGCACGTCGAGGGTGAACGGGACCGGGGCGAGCACCCCACCCGGGCTGACGTGGTCACGCCACTGGCCGCTGGTGATGAACTGCGGGACCGGTTCGCGCTCGACGGTGAGCAGGCTGACCGGGACCACCGGCAGCAGTGCCACGACGTACCCGGCGGTCCACAGCCGGAGCCGGCGCGGCGTGCTCGCGCCCGTCGCGCGCCGCTGCCGGAGCAGGTCCAGCGCCAGGGCCAGCAGGATGCCGACGATCGGGGTGACGACCATGGCCAACCGGGCGGGCAGGGCGGCGTTGAACACCGGTGCGCCGGCCAACGGGGCGTACGGCAACGGGATGTCGGTGATCGTTCCGTTGATCTTCAGACGGGGGCCGAGGGAGAGCACGGCGAACACGGCGGCGGTGCCGGCCAGGGCCCGTAGGGTGGCCCGGCGGCCGGGGTCGGCGGCCCGCCAGAGCAGCGCCAGGCAGGCGAGGGTCAACACCAGCAGTGGTACGCCGAAGAAGCTGTTCTCCTCGGTCTCGTTCGGGGCCAGCGAGGTGCCCAGCCCGGCCACCCCGGCCAGCGACCGCTCCGGGAACGCCCCGTAGGCGAGGAGGTCCTCGCTGTGGATCCGGGCGTCGAAGCCGGTGCCGTGGAACACCTGCGGCCCGAGGAAGTGCAGATACAGCGGGTACGCCAGCAGGCTGGTCGCCACCACCGCGGTGACCGCCAAACCGCGCAGCAGCCGGGGGAGCGCGTCGCGGACCTCGGCGGCGCGGCTGCGGTCCAGCGCCCAGACGCCGAGGAAGACTCCGCAGGCCAGGGCGGTGAAGAACAGGCCCTCGGCGGCGATGGAGAAGGCGGCGGCGACGAGCGCGCCAAGGATCAGGCCGTTGCGAGCCCAGCCGCCACTGGCCAGGGGAGCGGCGCCGGATCGGCCGCGCAGCGCGAGCACCCGCCAGACGATGATCGGCACCAGCCAGCCGGCGGTCCAGTTGAGGTGGGCGTTGGCGTGCGACACCATCGCCGGGGCGAAGCCGCAGAACAGCCCGCCGACGGCGGCGGCCAGTCGGGACGGCACGAACGGCGTACCGGTGTCGCCGGCCCCGGTGCCGGTGCCGCTGGATCCGGTCCGCAGCCGCGACAGCAGCCAGTACCAGGCGACGGCGGTGCCGGCCAGGTTCAGGGTGAGGATCACCAGGAAGGTGGCGGGCGGTCCGATCAGGAACGTCAGCGGGGCGAACAGCACCGCGTAGACGGTGATCGAGGTGTTGACCGCGAGGTTGACCCCGTCCGGGGCGTTGAGCAGGTACGTGAACAGCGGGTTCTCGCCATGGGTGAGCGCGTACGCTCCGTAGCCGAGTAGCCATTCGAACAGCGCCTGGTCGCTGGAGTTGACGGTGATCGCCCGGTCGTTCGGCGCGGCCCACAGGCCGCTGGTGACCCAGCCGGCCAGCGTCAGCGCGACCACCATCACGGCCAGGTCGGCGCGTCGACCGGTCAGCCGGGGCAGCGCCGGCCGGGCACGGCGGTCGGTCGCCGGCGGGTCGGACGCGGCGGTGTCGGGCAGCGGGGACGGGGCGGTCGGCACCGGCGGAGATTACCAATTTCGCCCGACACGCCCGTGCCGTACCTGGACTTGACGAAGTTATTGGAAATGACTTCCAATGTAAGCGTACCTGTTGAGATGTTTGGGAGACCTGCGGTGAAGATCTGTTTTGTCGGTAAGGGCGGCAGCGGCAAGACCACCCTCGCGGCGCTGTTCGCCCGCCATCTGGCGGCCACGGCGGTCGGGGTCGACGGCGGGCCGTCGCCGTTGCTGGCCATCGACGCCGACATCAACCAGCATCTCGCCGCCGCCCTCGGGGCCAGCGACGACGAAGCGGTGCTGCTGCCGGCGCTCGGTGACCACATGGCCGACATCAAGGAGTACCTGCGCGGGGACAACCCCCGGATCAGCTCGGCGGCCGCCATGGTCAAGACCACCCCGCCCGGCCGCGGCTCCCGGCTGCTCACCGTGGCCGGGGCCAATCCGATCTACGACGCGCTGGTACGCGAGGTCGCCGGCATCCGGCTGGCGGTCACCGGGCCGTTCGCCACCGACGACCTCGGGGTGGCCTGCTACCACTCCAAGGTCGGCGCGGTCGAGCTGCTGCTCAACCACCTGGTCGACGGCCCTGGCGAGTACGTGGTCGTGGACATGACCGCCGGCGCCGACTCGTTCGCCTCCGGGCTGTTCACCCGCTTCGATGCGACCTTCCTGGTCTGCGAACCGACCGTACGCAGCGTCGGCGTCTACCGGCAGTACGTCGGCTACGCCCGCGACTACGGCGTACGGGTGCACGTGGTCGGCAACAAGATCGACGACGAGTCGGACGTGGACTTCCTGCGGGAACACGTCGGCGACGACCTGCTGACCTGGATCGGCCGGTCGGCGTTCGTCAAGGCGGCCGAACGCGGTCGACACCAGCCGATCACCGCGATGGAGCCAACCAACCGTGACGCACTGGACACGATGCGTACAACCGTCGATGCTTGTGTGAAGGACTGGGCCAGCTACACCCGGCAGGCAGTGGAGTTCCACCTGCGCAACGCCACCGCCTGGGCCAACGACCGGGTCGGCGAGGACCTCGCCGGCCAGGTCGACCCGGAGTTCGTTCTCGGGCCAGACCTCCTGGTCCGCTGACCGTCTGCGTGAGGAGAAAGCATGTCCCTCGACGTACCCGCCGCTCTGCTGGAGCGGGCCGAAGCCGGCCAGATCGACGACGCCGAGTTCGTCGACTGCGTACGCCAGTCCCTGCCGTACGCCTGGTCGGTGGTGTCCGAGGTGGCCGCCCAGGCCCAGGGCACCACGGCCGAGTTCGCCGACCACGCGGTGCCGCCGCCCAGCGAGGCCGAACGCGGTCAGCTGCTGCGGGCCCTGGCCAGCGACGCGATCCGGGGCGGCCTGGAGCGGCACTTCGGCGTCAAACTGGCCTTCCAGAACTGCCACCGGGTGGCCGCCTTCAAGCTCTCCGCCGTCGGCGGCGAGACCTACCAGCGGTTCATCTCCCCGGTCGCGCAGATCCGCAACCAGTCACCCGAGCTGCGTGACTGCTGATCCGACCACCTCGCCGGCGGCCGGCGGCCCGCGACCGCCCGCAGTGGACCTGTTCCTGCTGGCGGCCCACGGACTGCCGGCCACCGTCGGCTATGCCCGCGCCGCCGAGGCAGCCGGTCTCGGCGGCGTGTGGCTCGCCGAACACCACTTCCTGACCTACGGACAGTGCCCGTCGGCCACCACCCTGGCCGGCTACCTGCTCGGCGCCACCAACCGGATCACCGTCGGCACCGCCGCCGCCGTACTGTCCAACCGGCACCCGGTCGCGCTGGCCGAGGAGGCGGTCCTGTTGGACACGGTCTCCGGCGGCCGGTTCCGGCTCGGTGTCGCCCGTGGCGGGCCCTGGGTCGACCTGGAGGTCTTCGGCACCGGCCTGGACCGCTACCAGCATGGCTTCGAGACCTCCCTGGACCTGCTACGACGCTGGCTGTCCGGTGCGACGACGGTCGCCGCCGCCGACGAGTTCTTCGACTTCCGTGCGGTGCCGGTGGTGCCCCGGCCCGCCCGGCCGGTCCCGATCTGGGTGGCCGCGACGTCACCCGCGACGGTCACCCTCGCCGCTGCCCGGGGGCTGCCCCTGCTGCTCGGCGTCCACGACGATGACGCCGCCAAGGCCGCGCTGCTGGCCCGGTACGCCGACGTCGCCGCCGACCACGGCCACGACCCGGCGACGGTGCCGCACGCCTCGGTCCACCTGATCGGGCTCGCCGACAACCGGTCCGCCGCGCTGCGCCAGCTGCGGCGCGGCCTCCCACCGTGGTTGGCCACCACCCGGGAGTACGTACGCATCGACGGCTCGCCACCGACGCACCGCGACCTCGACGCCTACGTCGCCCAGCTGCTGCGAATCCATCCGATCGGCGACGCCGTCGAATGTGCGGCGGCGCTGGCCGCCAGCGCCGCCGCGACCGGCGTGCACCGGCAGTTGCTGATGGTCGAGGGCGTCGGGCCGGCCGCCACCGGCGAGCTGGTCACCGCCATCGGCGACGACCTGCTGCCCGCACTGGCCGCCGGCCGCTCAGTCGTCGTGCAGAGCGGCCTGTAGCGCCCCTGCCAGCTGCGGGTACCGGTAGGTGAAGCCGGCCCCGGTCAACACCCCGGGCAGCACCCGACTGCTGCGCAGCGCCTCGACCGCGAACTCGCCCAGGGCGATCTGCAGCGCGAACGCCGGAATCGGCATGACCGCCGGCCGGTGCACCGCCGCGCCGAGCGCGGTGCCGAACGTGGCGTTGGTCACCGGATTCGGTCCGACCACGTTGACCGGCCCAGCGACGTCGTCGCGCTCCAGCAGGAAGACGACCGCCGCCAACCAGTCCTGCATCGCGATCCACGGCACCCACTGCCGGCCACTGCCCAACCGGCCGCCGAGACCGAGCCGGAACGGCAGCAACTGCGGTTTGAGCAGCCCGCCGTCGCGGTGCAGCGGCAGCCCGGTCCGTAGCCGTACCACCCGTACCCCGGCGTCCTCCGCCGGTCGGGTCGCCGCTTCCCAGACCCGGGCAACGTCGGACAGGAAACCCTCCCCGGCCGGGGCGTCCTCCTCGACGGGCTGGTCGCCGGTGTCGCCGTACCAGCCGACGGCGGAGGAGTTCAGCAGTACGGCGGGCCGGTCGGTCGCCGGCAGCGCGGCGATGGCGGTGGCGAGCGTACCGGTGCTGTCCACCCGGCTGGACCGGATCAACGCCTTGTAGCTGTCGGTCCACCGCTTGTCGCCCACTCCGGCCCCGGCCAGGTTGATCACCGCCCGGACGCCGTCGAACGCCGCCGGGTCGAGCTGCCCCGACGACGGCGACCAGGTGACCTCCGCCGGGCCGCGCGCCGGTCGGCGCACCAGCTGCACGGTGTCGTGCCCGTCGGCGCGCAGCCGGGCCGCGAGCCGGGTGCCGAGGAAGCCGGACGCGCCGGCCAAAAGGATGCGCATACCGACATCTTCGCCTATTGGGCCGCCGGCGGATGCGGGTAGGCGCGATCCGTCGCCGGCCGGGCGACACTCGGTGTGGCCCATCAAGGTGTACGTCGGCCTGACGGCCGGCTGGTGACCGCTGCCGATCGCCCGCGTCGAAGGCTGGTGACGACGTGCGAGGGCGCCGGCCAGACTGGCCGGCGCCCTCGGTGACGGTGGATCAGACGGTGCTCAGGACAGGCCCAGCTCGCCTTCGAACGCGCCGGACTCCAGCCGGTCCTTGACCGCCGTGAGGAAGCGGGCGGCGTCCGCGCCGTCGACCAGTCGGTGGTCGTAGGACAACGCCAGGAAGACCATCGACCGTGGTGCGATCACCTCACCGAGCTCCGGATCGGTGACGACGGCGGCCCGCTTGACCACCGCCCCGGTGCCCAGGATCGCCGCCTGCGGCGACGGGACGATCGGGGTGTCGAACAGCGCGCCCCGGCTGCCGGTGTTGGTCAGGGTGAACGTCGCCCCGGACAGCTCGTCCGGGCCGATCTTGTTGGTCCGGGTCCGCTCGGCCACGTCGGCGATCCGCCGGGCCAGCCCTCCGAGGTTGAGGTCCCCGGCGTCGCGGATCACCGGGACCAGCAGGCCCCGATCGGTGTCCACGGCGATGCCCAGGTGCTCGCCCTCCGGGTAGGTGATGGTGCCGGCCTGCATGTCGATCGAGGCGTTGACCACCGGGTAGGTACGCAGCGCCTCCACCGCGGCGAGCGCGAAGAACGGCAGGAAGGACAGCTTGACGCCGTGCTTGGCCTGGAAGTCGGCCTTCACCTTGGCCCGCAGCCGGGCGATCTTGGTGACATCGACCTCGACCACCGTGGTCAGCTGGGCCGAGCTCTGCAGCGACTCGTACATCCGCTTGGCGATGACGCTCCGCGTGCGGGTCATCTTCTCGGTCCGGCCGCGCAGCGGGCTCGGCTCCGGCTTGGCCGCTGGCGCGGCTGCTGCCGGTGCCGCCGGCTGCGCGGCGGCCGCCCGGGCCGCCTCGGCGGCCGCCAGCACGTCCTGCTTGCGGATCCGCCCACCGACGCCGGTGCCCCGTACGTCGGCCAGGTTCACGCCCTGCTCGGCGGCGAGCTTGCGCACCAGCGGGGTGACGTAACCACCGCCGTCGCCGTTGGCGCTGGCGTTCGCCGACCCGGCGGCCGGTGCCGGCGGGGCCTGCGGTGCGGGCGGTCCGGTCGGTCCGGTCGGTGCCGGCGCGGCGGCGGTCTCGGCTGCCGGTGCCGGGCTGGCGTAGGAAGCGCCCGCCTGGGCCGCCGGCTCGGGCGCGGGCTCGGCGGCCGGGGTCGGCTCGGGCTCGGCCTGCGGCTGCGGTGCGGCAGGTGGCTGCTCGGCCGGCGTGGCGGCACCGGACGGGCTGCCGATCAGGGCGAGCGCGGCACCGACGTCGGCGGTGTCGTCCTCGGCCACCTTGATCTCGAGCAGCGTGCCGGCGACCGGTGAGGGGATCTCGGTGTCGACCTTGTCGGTGGAGACCTCCAGCAGCGGCTCGTCGACCTCCACCGAGTCGCCGACCTGCTTGAGCCAGCGGGTCACCGTACCCTCGGTGACGCTCTCACCCAGCGCCGGCATCGTGACCGGGGTGGCATCGCCACCAGCGGCCGGTGCCGGCGCGGCCGGTGCCGACGTGGCCTGCGGCTGCGCGGTCTGCGGCTGCGCGGCCGGCTGCTCCGGCTCGGGCTCCGGTTCGGCCTGCGCGGCCGGCTCGGACGTGCTCTGCCCGTCGCTCTCGCCCTCCCCGGCGATGACCGCCAGCTCGCTGCCCACCTCGGCGGTCTCGTCCTCACTCACCACGATCCGGCTGAGCACACCGGCGGCGGGTGAGGGGATCTCGGTGTCGACCTTGTCGGTGGAGACCTCCAGCAGCGGCTCGTCGACCTCGACCCGGTCGCCTTCCTGCTTCAACCAGCGGGTGACGGTGCCCTCGGTGACGCTCTCGCCGAGCCGGGGCATGGTGACCGATACCGGCATATCTACAAGACTCCTCTAGTCAGGCGTGGGCGTGCAGCGGCTTGCCGGCCAGGGCCAGGTGGGCCTCGCCGAGTGCCTCGCCCTGGGTCGGGTGGGCGTGCACGAGTGGTGCGACGTCGGCCGGGTCGGCCTCCCAGTTGTAGATCAGCTGCGCCTCGCCGATCAGCTCGCCGACCCGGGCGCCCACCAGGTGCAGGCCGACGACCGGGCCGTCGACGACCCGGACCAGCTTGACGAAACCGGTGGTCTTGAGGATCTGGCTCTTGCCGTTGCCGCCGAGGTTGTAGTTGTACGTCTTGATCTTGTCAGCCCCGTACTGCTCCTTGGCCTTCGCCTCGGTCAACCCCACCGAGGCGAGCTCCGGGTCCGAGTAGGTGACCCGGGGAATGCCATTCTCGTCGATGACCGCCGGGTTGCGCCCGGCGATCTCCTCGGCGACGAAGATGCCCTGCTGGAACCCGCGGTGCGCGAGCTGCAGCCCCGGGACGATGTCACCGACGGCGTAGACGTTCGGCAGGTTGGTCCGCAGCCGCTCGTCGGTCAGCACGAAGCCGCGGTCCATCTTCAGACCCTGCTCGGTGTACCCGACGTCGGCCGTCACCGGGCCGCGACCGACCGCGACCAGCAGCAGCTCCGCCTCCAGCGTCTCGCCACCGGCGATGGTCACCCGGACGCCGGACTCGGTGCGCTCGACCTTCTCGAAGGGCTTGCCGGTCTTGAACGCGATGCCGCGCTTGCGGAACGCCCGCTCCAGCGCCTTCGACGACTCCTCGTCCTCGGCCGCGACCAGCCGGGGGAGCGCCTCGACGATGGTCACGTCGACGCCGAAGGACCGCCAGACGCTGGCGAACTCGACGCCGATCACCCCGCCGCCGAGCACGATCGCCGACGTCGGCACCCGGTCCAGCTCCAGCGCGTGCTCGCTGGTGAGGATCCGCTCACCGTCGACCTCGACGCCCGGCAGGGTGCGCGAGTAGGAACCGGTGGCCAGGATCACGTTGCGGCCCGTGTACCGGGCCCCGTCGACCTCGACGGTGTCCGGCCCGACCAACCGGCCGGTGCCCGCCACGTAGGTGATCTTCGAGGACTTGATCATGCCCTGGAGGCCCTTGTACAGCCGCCCGACCACGCCGTCCTTGTAGCTGATCACGCCGGCCATGTCGATGCCGACCAGGTCGGCCTTGACACCGAACTGTTCCGACTCCCGCGCGGTGTCGGCCACCTCGGCGGCGTGCAGCAGCGCCTTGGTGGGAATGCAGCCACGGTGCAGGCAGGTCCCGCCGACCTTGTCCTTCTCGATCAGCGCTACGGACAGGTCGAGCTGCACGGCCCGCAGGGCCGCCGCGTAGCCGCCACTACCGCCGCCGAGGATGACCAGGTCGAAGGTCCCGCCGTTCGGCTCACTCACAGTTCACTCCCAGGTCGCGTCGCTGCACAGGAGGGCCGTCCCATTCGTCGTCCCATGGAACGGGCAGACTTTCCCCGGCCATCTTGTCACTTGTAGTGTCTGAACGCTCAACGAGGTGCCCAAGGACACGTGGCCGCAACGTAGGCTTGCCGTGTCGGTCGATGTGCACGAGCGCTCGGGGCGGTGTCGCGGTGCCCGGCCCCGGGGCCGCACGACAGTTGGGGAGGCGATCACCGGTGGCGTGGTTCCGTCGGCGCAAGCAGTCGAGTCAGGCGCCGGGAGGACGGCCGGCGAATCGTGCCGACCTCGGCCATCTCGAGGAGTTCATCCGCAGCCGCCGGGGTGTGGAGGCGTTCATCGAGCCGCGTACCACGGTGACCGAGACGACCGTGATGCTCATCGCCCACGACGGTGAGTGGACCCGCCGCCGGGTCGACGGCCCCGAGGCCGCCCGCCGGTTCGCCCACAAGATGGCGATCCCGATCTACGACGTGGCGCTGGTCGGCTACCCGCAGCGGATGCGCGACTTCAACGAGCGGCGCAAACGCGCCGACCGGGGCTGAACCCCGCGGACCGGGGCTGAACCCCGCCGGTCGGTTCCGGCTGAACCCCGCTCGTCGGTTGCGGCCGGGCGCGGACCGGTCTACCGGTCCGCGCCCGGCCCGCCCTCAGCCGTTCGCCGCGATGTCCTCCACCACCTGCACCAGCGTCCGCACCGGCACACCGGTGCCACCCTTGCTCCAGTGACCGGTCGGCTCCCCGGAGTGGTACGCCGGCCCGGCCACGTCCAGGTGCGCCCAGGCCACCCCGTCGGACACGAACTCCCGCAGGAACACCCCGCCCTGCAGCATGTGGCCGGCCCGGTCCATCGACGAGTTCACCTGGCAGATGTCGGCCACCTCCGACTCCATGCCCTTGCGTACGTCGTCGGGCAGCGGCATCGGCCACATCGGCTCACCGGTCACCTCGCCGCCGACGCGGACCCGCTCACACAGCTCGGTGCTGCCCATCACCCCGGCGATCCGCTTGCCGAGCGCCACCACCTGGCCGCCGGTCAGCGTCGACGTCTCCAACAGGTAGTCGCAACCGTCGGCGCAGGCCCGCGCCATCGCGTCGGCGAGCACCATCCGGCCCTCGGCGTCGGTGTTGAGCACCTCCACCCGCTTGCCGTTGAACATGGTGACCACGTCGCCGGGCCGGTACGCCGTACCCGAAGGCATGTTCTCCGCCATCGGTAGATAGGCGGTGACCGCCACGGCGGGCCGCAGCGCCGCGATCGCCAGCATCGCCGCACCGACCGCCGCCGCGCCGGCCATGTCCGACTTCATCTCCCACATGCCCTGGGCGGGTTTGATCGACACACCACCGGTGTCGAAGGTGATGCCCTTGCCGACCAGCGCCACCCGGGGCGCGTCCGGCCCGGCGCCGCCCGGCGGCGTGTAGGAGAGCACCACCAGCCGGGGCGCGGCGGCGGAACCGCCACCGACGGCCAGGATGCCGCCGTACCCGCCGTCGGCCAGCGCCTGCTCGTCGAGGACCTCGACGGTCAGCCCGGCGGCGTCGGCCGCCGCCCGGACCGACTCGGCGAACTGCGGTGGCCGCAACTCGTTCGGCGCGGCGTTGACCCAGTCCCGGCAGGCGACCACGGCAGCCGTCACGGCCCTCGCGCGGGCCACCTCGGCCTGCGCCGCCGCGTCGCCGGCGTCCGTCACGTGCACCACCACCGACGCCACCGGGGCCCGCCGCCCCGGCTGCGGCCCCGTCTTGTAGCCGGCGAACCGGTAGCTGCCCAGCAGGGCACCCTCGGCGACCGCACGCAGCGCCGCCGGCCCGTCGGCGTCGTCGGGCACCGGCAGGGCCAGAGCGACCCGCGAGGTGCCGGCGAGCGCCCGGACCGCTGCCGCCGCCGCCCGCCGTAGCGTCTCGGCGGCCGGTGCCGCCCCGACCGGCTCCGGGCCGAGCCCGACCGCGACCAGCAGCGGCGGACCCACCGTGCCGAGCGTGGCGAGTTTGATCACCTCACCGGCCGCGCCGGTCGCCCCGAGCAGCGCGAGGGTCTGCGTCAGCCGGCCCTCGAAGGCGACGGCGATGCTCTCCGCCCCGGTCGCCAGCAGCAGGGCGGGCCCCGCCGCGGGGTCGCCCTGATCGGCGTCGGACCGGTCCTGACTGTGTACGCCGATGACGAGCGCGTCGACGGCCAGCTCGGCGGGATCGGTGTCGACCAGGTCCAGGGTGGTGGTGGATGATGTCACTCGGCGTCTCCGGCGGCAGGGCCGGCCGATTCGTGAGCGGCCAGCGGGTCGGTCTCCGGCGCCACATGATCGCCGGACGGGGTGATGTCCCGCCGATGCTAACCACAGCCGGGGCCGCCGGTAAGTTGCGACCTATGACCGAGCTGACCTCGACCGGCGGCGGCACCCCGCGCCGGTCGCCCCTGCATGACCGGCACGTCGCCCTCGGCGCGAAGTTCGCGGAGTTCGGCGGTTGGCAGATGCCACTGGAGTACGCCGGCGGTGGCGTGCTGCGGGAGCACGAGTCGGTCCGCGGCGCGGTCGGTCTGTTCGACGTGTCGCACCTCGGCAAGGCCCGGATCACCGGCCCGGACGCGGTCACCTTCGTCAACACGTGTCTGAGCAACGATCTCGACCGGATCACGGCCGGGGCGGCCCAGTACACCCTCTGCTGCGACGAGGACACCGGCGGTGTCATCGACGACATCATCGCCTACCGGTACGCCGACGACCACGTTTTCCTGATCCCCAACGCGGCGAACACCGCCACCGTGGTCGACCGGCTCCGGGCCGCCGCCCCTGGCGGGATCACCGTCACCAATGAACACACCGACCATGCCGTCCTGGCGGTGCAGGGTCCGGCCAGTGCCGACCTCCTGGCCGGGCTGGGGCTGCCGACCGGGCACGCGTACATGAGCTTCGTCACCGGCCGGCTCGCCGGCGCCGAGGTGGTGGTCTGCCGGACGGGGTACACCGGCGAGCACGGCTACGAACTGGTGGTGCCGGTGGCGCAGGCCGGGCAGGTGTGGGACGCGGTGCTGGCAGCCGACGCCCCGGTGCCGGTGCGCGCCTGCGGCCTGGCCGCCCGCGACACGCTGCGCACCGAGATGGGTTACGCCCTGCACGGCCAGGACCTGACCCCGCGGATCACCCCGGTCCAGGCGCGGCTGGGCTGGGCGGTGGGCTGGCGCAAGCCACAGTTCTGGGGCCGCGTGCCGCTGCTGGCGGAGAAGCAGGCCGGGCCGTCCCGGCTGCTGTGGGGGCTGCGCGCGACGCAGCGGGCGATTCCCCGGCCGGGGATGGCGGTGCTGCGCGACGACGTACCCGTCGGCGAGGTGACCAGCGGCACGTTCTCCCCGACCGGCAAGGTCGGCATCGGGCTGGCGCTGCTGGACACGGCGGCGGTGAGCGCCGCCGGGGTCGAGGTCCAGGTCGACGTGCGCGGGCGGCGGGCACCGATGGAGGTGGTCACGCCGCCGTTCGTCACCTCGTCGGTACGCTGACCCGCCGCCTGCCGTCGGACAGGTCGGTGGCGTCCGCCGCGCCCGCCGGGCCGGGCCGGTCGGCGCGGGTTCAGCGTCGGCCGACGCCGCCGGTGCCGTCGCCGGAGTCCAGCACCGTCTCGGTCCAACCACCCTCGACCATCCGGGTGCCGTCGAGCAGCGCCCAGTCGACCACGTCGGCGGCGTCGACCTCGACCGGGCTGCCCACCCGTACCGACGGGTCGCTGACGGCGTCGACGGTGCTGGCGGCGACGATCCGACCCGGGCTGGGCCAGCCGGTGACGCCCGCCCAGACGTACTCGTGACCGTCGGCGGCGGCCAGCCCGTACTTGACCAGCAGCCGGCCCCCGGCGGGCAGGGCATCGGCCAGGAACCGGGCGCGGATCTCGCCGAGGGAGCGGCGTGCCGACGCGACCGCCCTGGCCATCGCGTCGCTCGGGCGCGCGTAGTGGATCTCGGGCTGGCCGGCGCCGAACAGCTCCCCGCAGATCCGGGCGAAGTAGGCCGTCGGGTCCTGCTCGTCGGCGTGCTGCGGCGGTCCGAGCGTGAGAAACGAGTCGGCGTCGGGATCGGTCGACGGATCCAGGGCGATCCGCAGCAGCGCCGAGCCGGCCGAGTCGTGCCGGTCCTGATTGCCGTACGCGACCGCGATGTCGTGCCCGGTCACCGGCAGGTGCACCGGCAACTGGACGAACGCCGGCGGCTCCGGCTCGCTGAGTGCCTCGGTCCAGATCCGCAGCAGCCGCCGGCCGACCCCGGTCATGATCGCGCCCCAGGCGCGGACGTACCGGGACGGCACCTGCTGCGCCTGTAGCTCCAGCAGACCGAACCGGCGCAGCCCCTTGGTGGTGAACCAGAGTCCGCCCTCGTCGGGGGAGTAGGGGACCAGGACCCAGTCGACCAGCCGGATCCGGCCCTCGGCGTCAGGCAGTGACCGCACCGCGTCCGTCGGGGTCAGAAACTGCAGGCCGAACAGGTCGATCAGGTCGACCTCGAGCGCGTCGGCCAGGGCTGCGGCGACCGCCCGGGCACCCCACTCGTGCGCCGGCGGCCAGCCGGGCCGGAAACTGGCCTGCACCACGAGACACCGCTGCGCGTCGCGCAGCCGGGCCAGTTGCCCGCCGGTGGCGCCGAACGCGGCCAGCAGTTCCGACGGCAGATCGGGCAGTTCGTCGACGGCCCGGGACTGCACGCTCAGCAGCGGGCCGCCGAGCAGTTGCCGGGCGAGCTCGCCCACCGGTGAGGTCAGCCGGTCCCCGAGCCGGTCGAGGGACGCCGGGGCCTGCGGTGCCGTCGCGCCCGGGGGCACCGGGACCAGGTAGGTGGCGGTGAGTGACTCCGGCACCGGGACCGGCAGCAACAGGTCATCCGAGCTGGCCATCAACGCTCCCCGGGTCGTACGTCTCTGGTGTGGTGCGAACTGGACAGCTGAACGCTACTCCGCCGGGCCGCCGGCCACGGCCGGACTACCCACCGGTCACCATGCCCAGGTAGCCGAGCGTGGTGGTGATCTCCACTCCGGCACCGAGCACGTCACCGGTGATCCCGCCGAACCGGCGTACCAGATGCCGCGTCAGCACCAGCCACACCAGCAGTGCCGCGAGCACCGCCAGCGGCCCCTGCCAGGGCCGGCCGGGTACGGCGAACGTCGCGACGGCCAGCACCAGCAGCGTCCCGGCCACGACGGTCGACCGCCCCTGGGTGCCGGCGACCATCGCACCGAGCCCGTCCGGCCGCGCCGCCGGCACCCCGTGCCGGCAGGCCCAGGTCACCGCGAGCCGGCCAGCCGCGACAGCGGTGGCGACGGTGGCCAGCGCCGGCGGCCAGTCACGGTCCGCCGCGACGGCCGCGAGCACACCGGCCTGCGTCAGCAGCGTCACGACCAGCGCAACCACTCCGAAGGGGCCGATGTCCGGTCGGCGCATGATCTCCAACGCGCCGGCGGGTGGGCGGTGCGAGCCGAGCGCGTCGACCGTGTCGGCGAGTCCGTCCAGGTGCAGACCCCGGGTCGACGCGGCGGCCAGCCCGGTCACCACCGCGGCCGCGACCAGCGCCGGGAGCCCGACGGACGACAGCGCGAGCAGGGCCAGCCCGAGCCCTGCGCCCAGCCCGAGGCCGAGCACCGGCGCGATGGCCATCGCGACCGTGGCCGTCGACCGATCCACCGGTGCGGGCCGCATCGGCAGCACCGTGAAGGTGGTCACGGCGAGCCGGACCCCGGCGGTCAGCCGGGGCAGCACCCCGGTCGACCGACCGCCGGTCACCGGGCCGGGACGCCGTCCGTCGGTCCCGGGCCGGCCGGTTCCGGCTCCACGAACGGGGTGACCTCGAACGTGTCGCCGTCGCCGTCGGTATCGGAGTCACCGTCGCTGGCGGTGTCGATCCCCGGATGCCCACCGAGGCCACCGGCGAGGGCGAGGGCGTTGCGCAGCAGCGGCAGCGCGGCCAACGCCCCGGTGCCTTCGCCAAGGTCGAGGTGCAGGTCGACGACCGGGGTCAGCCCGAGAACGTCGGCGGCGTGCCGGACGGTCGGGTGCCGGCCGTGGTCCGGCAGCAGACACCAGTGCCGTGCCTGACCGGCCAGGTCGCGGCTGACCAGCGCGGCGGCCACCCCGACCGGTCCGTCCAACAGGACCGGGATCCGGTGCGCGGTCGCGCCGAGCAGCAGCCCGGTGGCAAGGGCGATGTCGCCGCCGCCGTACTCGGCCAGCACGTCGTGGGCACCCCGGGTGCCCCGGCGGGTGCGGTGCAGCGCGTCACGGACCGCCGCGCACCGCGACATCCATGCGGCGTCGTCGATCCGGGCGCCGGGTCCGACGACCCGCCCCAGGATCGCCGCCGGTTCCGCCCCGGTCGTGGCGGCGAGCACGGCGGCGGCTGCACCGGCCGCGCCGGCGCCGCAGGCCGCGAGCAGGATCGCCGACACCCCGGCGTCGGCGGCCTGCCGGGCCACGGTCCAGCCGGCGGTCAGCGCCGCCTCGACCTCGTCGGCGGGCAGCGCCGGGCCGTCCTCGATCGGGCCGGCGACCGGCGCGTGGACCACGGTGACGTCCGCGCCGGCGGCGGCGGCCAGCCGGGCGAGTGCGCCGTCGCCGCTGCGGGCCTGCTCGGCGCGGCGGGCCGACTCCTGCGGGCTGTCGCCAGCGGCGACCCCGCCGTCGTGGTCGCCGTGCACCAGCACCACGCGTACGGATTCCCACGGTCGGGGCGTCGGGGTGTCCTGGGTGGCGGCGGCGAAGCCGATCACCCGTGCCAACCCGCCGAATCCGGCCCCGGGCTGGTCCAGCGTGCCGAGGCGTTCGACAGCGGCGGTGCGTACCCGCTCGGCCGGCATCGGCAGCGTCATGCCCGGCGTGATCGGGGGCGGCGCGAGGGTGGCACGGGTGGTGGCGGGCTCAGCGGCGGCCGCGACGGCGGTGGCAGCGATAGCGGTGGCAGCGATAGCGGTGGTGGCGATAGCGGCGGTGGCGGTGGCGGTGGCGGTGGACTCAGCGGGTGTGTCGGTGGCCTCCGCGACCGTCGGGGTGAGGACGGTCGCGGCGGGGACGACCCGCGCGGCCGACCGGATTCGCACCGGCTGGCCGGCGACGACCAGGACCACCGTGTCGCAGACCCCGGCCACCGCCTGGTTGGTCACCCCGAGCGCATCGGCGAAGGCCCGTCCCACCGGCGTCGTCGGCACCAACGCCAACCCGACCTCGGGGCTGACCAGCACCAGCCGCGCGGCGCTCGCCCGGACCGCGGCGACCAGCTCGTCGATGGTGGCCCGGTCGTCGGCCGGCTGATGTGCCGGGTCGAGCAACCCGGTGACCCAGCCGCCAAGGTCGTCGACGAGCAGTGTCTCGTCCGCCCGTGCCGCGCCGATCAGCTCGATCAGGCGGGCCGGATGCCCGGCGACCTCGTCGGTGCTCCACTGCGACGGCCGGCGGTCCCGGTGCGCCTCGACCCGGGCGAGCCACTCGGGGTCGGCCGGGTCGACCGCGCCGGTGGCTACGTACCGTACGCCCGGCGTGTCGGCGACCAGGGATTCGGCGTACCCGGACTTGCCGGACCGGATTCCACCGAGCACCAGCACGGACTTCCACCCGTCAACGGACATGCCCGTACCTTACGGCGCGCGCCCACCACCGCGACCAGCCGGGCGGGGTGGCGGCCGGGCGGTCACGACGCGGGGGCCACGTCACCGGTACGGCCGCATGTCAGCGGTCGCGGCTAGGCTTGCGAGCGTCCATCGCCGAGGGGAGCAGCGAGATGCCATGGAGTTGGCGGTACGAGGACGCGGACGGCCAGCCCGCGCAGGGACCGGCCGAGACGTTCGGCACCCAGGCCGACGCCGAGTCCTGGATCGGCCAGACCTGGCGGGAGCTGGCGGCGGCGGGCGTCGCCTCCGTCGAGCTGCTGGAGGACGACCGGTCGGAGTACCGGATGAGCCTGCTGCCGGCCACGCAGTGACCTGACCCCGGAACTTCCTGTGCTGTGGTCGACGCCGGGCGGGGCCGGGCCGGCCCGTTGGCCCGCCCGGCCCCACCGCACGTCACTGCCGGACCGTCACTGCCGGACCGTCACGGCCGGCTGGCCGGGCTCACCGTCTTGCCCGGATCCCGCTCGACGATCGGGTCGAGCACCTCGTCGATGGCCTTGAGCAGGCCGCTGTCCAGCTGGACGCCGCTGGCCTTGACGTTGTCCCGCACCTGCTCGGGGCGGGTCGCGCCGATGATCGCCGACGAGACGTTCGGGTTCTGCAGCACCCAGGCGACGGCCAGCTGCGCCATCGTCAGGCCGGCCTGTTCGGCCAGCGGCTTGAGCCGCGCCACGGTGCTCAGTGTCTGGTCGGTCATGAACCGGGAGATGAAGGTGGCACCGCCGGACTGGTCGGTGGCCCGGGAACCGGCCGGTGGCGGCTGGCCCGGCTGGTACTTCCCGGTCAGCACCCCTTGGCCGAGCGGCGAGAAGACGATCTGCCCGAGGCCGAGCTCCTCGCTGGCCGGCACCACCTCCGCCTCGATCACCCGCCACAGCATCGAGTACTGCGGCTGGTTCGACACCAGCGGGATCTTCAGCTCGCGGGCCAGCGCGTGGCCCTGCCGGATCTGCGAGGCGTTCCACTCCGACACCCCGATGTAGTGCGCCTTGCCGGAGTGCACGACGTCGGCGAATGCCTCCATCGTCTCCTCCAACGGGGTGGCGTGGTCGAAGCGGTGCGCCTGGTACAGGTCGACGTAGTCGGTCTGCAGCCGGCGCAGCGAGCCGTTGATCGACTCCATGATGTGCTTGCGGGACAGCCCCCGGTCGTTGGGGCCGGGGCCGGTCGGCCAGAAGACCTTGGTGAGGATCTCCAGGCCTTCGCGCCGCTCACCGCGCAGCGCCCGGCCGAGCACCTCCTCGGCCTTGGTGCCGGCGTACGTGTCCGCGGTGTCGAAGGTCGTGATGCCCACGTCCAGCGCGGCCCGTACGCAGGCGTGGGCGGCCTCTTCCTCCACCTGCGATCCGTGGGTGATCCAGTTTCCGTAGGAGATCTCGCTGACGAGCATGCCGGAGCGGCCTAGGTGTCGGAATTCCATGGCCCAACCCTAGTCGTCGGTTCGCGTTCCGGCTGCACGCTCCGTCGCACGTACAGCGGTAAATCGATCTCGCGGTGCCGGCGGCGGACCGGTTGTCCGGTTACCCGGCGACGCACGTCACAGCACCGGTTTGGTGTCCGCCAACAGCCGGTCGATCTCGTCCATCACGGCTGCCCGGCTCGGATGCACCGGGTCGATGAGCGGTTCACCACGTCGGTCCAACGCCCCCCACCGGCCGCTGGGCACCGCGACGAGGAACGCCACCGGATGGATCGCCATCGCCGGATGCACCGGCGGCACGATCACCCGTCCGGACCGGTCCACCACCCCCTTGCGCCCGCCGGCGTCGATGATCGCCAGGCCCTCGTCGGTGAATCCGTCGATGTACCGGCCGTCGGTCAACGCGGTCGGGAATCCGCCGTACCGGGTGGGCAGCAGCAGCCGGCCGGTCTTGTCGACCGCACCCCAGCCGCCCCGGCGGACCACTGCCACACCTCGACGGAACGGCCGTACGTCGTCGAACCCGGCCCCGATCACCACGGTGTTGTCCTGGTCGATCGCGATCCAGCTGCCGGTGCCGTCGGCGGTCACCCAGGCGAGTCCGTCGGAGTACGAGCCGACACTGATGTACCCGGCGGTCTGGGCGATCCGGATCGCTCCGGACTCGTCGATCAGCTCCCAGAACCGGGACTCGGGGCGGCGTACCCAGGCGACACCCTCGTGGAACGGTTGCACGTCAGCGAAGGCAGGGGCGATCACCAGTTCACCGTCGGCGTCGGCGTACCCCCAGCACTGGGCCTGGTCGCTGAAGGTCGGCCGGGGCGCCCGGTGCAGCTGGAGGATCTCGTCCCGCTGGCGTGGATACGGCCCCCAGCCGTTCTCGGCGACCTTGGCGAAGACCGCGTCCAACGCCAGCTCGGTGCGGGCGATGAGGTCCGGGTCCTCGACCTTGCGCAGCTCCAACGCCCGCTCGAAGTGGTTGCACGCCTCCATGTAGCGGCCCTGGTCGTAGCAGGACCGACCGGCGTGTTCGTGCATGGTGGCCCGCAACCGGTCGGGCAGCTCGGCCGAGTTGGCCTCCTCGAACAACCGGTCCGCCTCGGCGAAGTCGCCGCGCCACTGCAGTACGTGCGCCAGCCGTGCCTGGGCGATCGCGATCCGTCGCAGTTCGCCGGTGGCTTCCGCGTGGGCCAGCGCCAGCTTCGCGTCGGCCAGCGCCTTGCCGAGGTCGCCGAGGATGCGGGAGACCACCGCGCGCAGGCTCAGCAGCCGGGCCCGGGTGGCGTTGTCGGTCGCCGGAGCGATCTTCTCGGTCAGCCGGTCCCGGATCGCCCGCAGATCGTCGGGATCCTCCACCAGCTCCCGCAGGGTCTCGTGGTGGAACCGCCACCGGTACGCCGACAGCACCTGCTCCGGATCGGCCGGCGCGGGTTCGGCCGGCGACGGCGGGTCGGCGGGCGGCCGGGCCTGGTCGGTGGCGCCGTCGGCGGTCGGTTCGTCCGGGCGTACCAGCGGTGCCAGCATGGTCGGTGCGCCGAGGGCGGTGGCGGCTCCGGCCGCCGTACCGGTGACCGGCAGGACCGTGTCCGGGCTCGCCGCTGGCTGCTCGTCCGGCGACTGCTCGCTCTCGACCTGTCGGTCTTCGTCGATACGCCGGTGTCCGTCGGCTCCGGTCGTGCCGTCGGCGTCGAGGTCGTCGTCGACCGGGTGCCGCGCCGGCTCATGTTCGACCCGTTCGCGGCTGTCGGCCTCCGCGCCGGCAACCGCCGGCGCCGCAGAGACCGGCACGGGCGGTGCCGGCGGCTCGGCCACGGGCGGCACCGCAGACACGGGTACGGGTGCCTCGGCGGCGGGTGGTGCCGATGTCGGCGTCGGCGCGGGCTCGGCACGGCGTACCACCACTGGCGGTGGCGCCTCGCGCTCCGGCTGGTCACGCACGATGTAGGGCGGGGGAGCGTGGCGTGGTTCGGGCTTGGCCCGCACGACGTAGGTGGCGTCCGTTGCCTGTTCCCGGCGTACCGCTCGGATCTGCGGATGTTCACCGGTCGCCGTGCTGACCCGGAACTCCGGTGGCGGACCGGCCGGCGCGGAGACCGGGATTGGCAACTGCTCGCCGGTCTGGTCGGGCGCCGTGGGCACGGGCCGGGCCGGTACCGGTCTGGTCGGCGGTGGCGGCGTGGGACGGCGTTCGGGACCGTCGGTCCGCCCGATCGGTGGGGCGGTCGCCCGTGCCGCTGGCGGTAGCTGTTCGCGCGGTGGCGCCGGTGGGCGCTGCGGTGCGGTCTGCCGGGCGGGAGGCGGCGGCGTCGCCGGCATCGCCCGGTAGACCTCGGCCGGCTGCGGGCGGGCAGGTTCAGGGCGCGCCGGCGGCCCGGCCGCCTCGGTGTGCCGGGCCGGCCACCATGGTTGCTCGTCCCGGGGGTCCGGCTGGTGGCGGGTACGGTCGTCGCGCCGTGGGCTCTCCGCTGGACGTTCCCGTGGCCTGTCCCATTGCTGCGGCTCGCGACCTGGCTGCGGATCGGGGCGTCGGCCCGGCTCGGTGAGCCGACGGGCGGCGTACGGCTCCGCCGGCCCACGTCGCTGCCCGTGGTCGGGCGGTGGTGCGCCACGGTCGGGCGGTGGTGCGCCACGGTCGGGCGGTGGTGCGCCACGGTACCGGTCCGGGGTCGGTCCGCGCTGATGGAAGACGTCGTCGGGGTGCGGCCGCCGGTGGAAGACGTCGTCGGGGTGCGGCCGCTGGCGGAAAGCGTCGTCGGGGCGGCGGGTGGCTGCTTCCCGGCGTCGGTACTCCTCGGACGGATCCTCGACGCCCGGTCGACCCCGGCCGGGGCCCGGCTGGTACACGGTCGCTCGGCCGACGCCGGCCGCCGGTGAATGCGGCGGGTCCGGGTCACGGCGTGGGCGGTGGCGCGACGACTGGTCGCCGGGGTAGCGCTGGCCCGGCAGCGGGACCCATTCGTTGGTGGGGTCGGTGACCCAGGTCGGCTCCTCGGGACGGCGGTCCCGGGCCCGACGCATCGCCTCCCACCGGTCGTCGTCGTCCCAGGCGGCGACGGTACGGTCTCCGGCGGTGCGGTCAGCGTCGTCCGGGGACCCGTCGTCGTCCCATCGCCAGGACTGCCAGCGGCGGTCGAAGTAGCCTTCCGTCACGCCCGCACCCCGTCGAGAACAGCGGTGGTCCATGCCGGTCGCCGGGCAGGCGGGAGCCCTGTGAACGGTTCACGTGGCTCGCTCACGGCGATGTCACCTCGTCGCAATACTCGCTCGGCAACCGTGGCAACCCGATTGAGTCCCCCGGCCCGGTGGCAGCATGGTTGCGGATGGAGGGTAGCCGCGCAGGCTCGGTCGACGCTACCGAACCGCCCGGACTGAATCGAAACAGTGTTCTTTGCTGCTGGATGTCCGGTCGCCGTCGCCGGTCTACCTACCGGTACTCCATGATCAGTACGGCGGAGGTCCCGGCCGTCATCGCCTGGTAGAGGTGGGGCTGGTCGGCGGTGAAGCTGACGTAGTCGCCGACGTCGAGGTCGACCGGCTGGTCGACGGGGCCGGTACGCAGTCGTCCGGTCGCCACGACCAGATGCTCCACGCTGCCGGGCAGATGTGCGGTGGCGACCCGGGCGGTGCCGGGCTCGGCGCGGACCAAATGCAGGTCGCGCCGTACCGCGCCGGCCGCCGCCGAGAGCAGGGTGCTGACGAAGTCGGAGTGCTCGGAGCGTAACCCTGGGCCGTCGCCGGCACGGACGACCCGGACCGCCGGGGTGGGGGGCTCGACGAGCCGGCTGAACGGGACCCCGAGGGCGACCGCGAGCGACCAGAGGGTCTCCACGCTGGGGTTTCCGCTGCCGGACTCCAGTTGCGACAGCGTCGACTTGGCGATGCCGGCCCGCCGGGCCAGTTCGGTCAGGGACAGGCCGGCCCGGTCCCGTTCCCGGCGTACGGCGTGCGGGATCGCCGCCAGTGGGGAGGTCTCGGAGGACACGTACGCTCCATCGGTCTTCGTGTTCGGTTTGACGAACAGGTCGCGGTCTGTTCATTATGCCGAACATGAAGCCGGAACACCGAACGGTGGCGGGCCCGACCCGGCTGCGCGACGTCGCCGCCGTAGCGGTGGCGATCGCCGCCGTCGGTGCCTCGTTCGGTGCGATCGCCACCGCCGCCGGCCTGCCCGGCTGGCTGACCGTGGCGATGTCGGTCCTGGTCTTCGCCGGCGGGTCGCAGTTCATGGCGATCGGCCTGCTCGCCGCCGGCGCTCCGGTGGCGGCGGTCGCGGCCGGCCTGCTGCTCAACGCCCGGCACCTGCCGTTCGGCCTCGCCGTCGCCCCGGTCGTCGGGGACCGCTGGTGGCAGCGGCTGGTCGGCAGCCACCTGCTCACCGACGAGGCGGTCGCGTTCACGCTCGCCGAGCCCGACCCGGCCCGGCGACACCGCAGCTTCTGGCTGACCGCGCCGGCGATCTTCGTCTGTTGGAATGTCGGCACGGCGCTCGGCGTCGGGCTCGGCACCACCGTTGCCGACCCGGCCGCCCTGGGCCTGGACGCGGCGTTCCCCGCCGGCCTGCTCGCCCTGCTGCTGCCGGCGCTGCGGGAGCCGACCGTACGCCGGTGTGCGCTGACCGGCGCCGGGGTCGCCGTACTCGCCACCCCGGTGCTGCCCGCCGGTCTGCCGGTCCTGCTCGCCCTCGTCGGGCTGGCGACGCTCGCCCTACCCGGCAGCCGTCGCCGCCCGGCCGTACCGGACGGGAGCCGACGATGACCACGACGGTGATCGCCGTCGTGCTGGCGCTGGCCGTCGGCACGTACGCCTTCCGGGTGACCGGCGTCCTGCTGGCCGACCGGCTGACGTTGTCCGCCCCGCTGCGCCGGCTGCTGCCGATCGCCGCAGCGACCCTGCTGGCGGCGCTCGCCGCGACCGCCGCACTGACCGAGGCCGCCGGATTCGCCGGCTACGCCCGCCCCGTTGGTGTGCTGGTCGGGGTGGTCCTGGCGTGGCGGCGCGCGCCGTTCGTGCTGGTGGTGGTGGCCGCCGCCGCGACCACGGCGGTGTTGCGGCTGCTCGGCGTGCCGTGAGCCGGGCGTATCCGGGTCGGGGCGTGCCGTCGAGCCAGGGTGGAACCGTCAGATCTTGTCGCCGAGCTGCACCCGGGGCACCGGGGTCCGCATCCGCCGGAACGTCATCGCCCGCATGATGGCGTAGAAGTACAGGCCGCCCATCCGCTCGGTCGACTTCGGGAACCGTTGCCGGACCAGCTTACGGATCCGGCGGGAGATCAGCACCGAGTCGACCACGACCGCCAGCGCCAGGGTCACCCAGAGCAGGTTCGAGCCCAGCTGCACCGCCGGCGGCATGGTCGGTCCCGAACCGATCAGCACCAGCAGCGCACCGCCGAAGAACCAGGTGCCGACGGTACGGCGGGAATCGACCACGTCCCGGGCGAGTCCCCGTTCGGGGGCGCGGTCGCGGGGGCCGCCCTCCCGCCGGAACTCCTCGGAGATCGCCGCCCGCCGGGCCCGCCGTTGCTCGCGGGCCTCCTGCTTGGTCAGCGGCTTCGCGTCTCCGGCCGGTCGACGGCCGGCAGCTGGGCGCTTCGGGGTGACCACCCCGAGCTCCTTCTTGCTCGGCGTGTAGCCCCGGGGACGGTCCGAGCCGGACTCCTCGGGCGCGGGGAGGTCGTCCTCCGGTCGGTCGGCTTCCACGACATCGGCGGACTTGCGGCGAAACAGCGACGGCACGCGTGAAGGGTAGCCAACCAGGGACGTCAGCCGCACCTTGCACCCGTACGGCCGGCGTCCTGCTCCGACGATCTTGCGCTTATCGAGAAGATTTGTCGCGAATGTCCCTCGATAAGCGCAAGATCGTCGGGATTCAGGGGCGTTCCACGTGGGCGCCGAGGTCGGCCAGCTTGGCCTCGAAGTCCTCGTAGCCGCGGTTGATCAGGTCGACGCCGTACACCCGCGAGGTGCCTTCGGCGGCGAGCGCGGCGATCAGGTGGCTGAACCCGGCCCGCAGGTCCGGGATGACCAGGTCGGCGGCGTGCAGCTTGCTCGGGCCGGCGATGACCGCCGAGTGCTTGAAGTTGCGCCGGCCGAACCGGCACGGGGTGCCGCCCAGGCACTCCCGGTAGACCTGGATCGTCGCGCCCATCGTGTTGAGCGCCTCGGTGTAGCCCAGCCGCTGCTCGTACACCGTCTCGTGGACGATCGACAGCCCCCGGGCCTGGGTCAGCGCGACGACCAGCGGCTGCTGCCAGTCGGTCATGAAGCCGGGGTGCACGTCGGTCTCGAGGGCGACCGCCCGCAGCTCGTTGCCGGGGTGCCAGAAGCGGATGCCACCCTCCTGGCCGGTGCTGCCGACCCGGGGCGGACGGGCGTCGGTGACCTCGTAGGCGCCGCCGACCGAGCGGAACACGTTCAGGAAGGTCATCATGTCGGCCTGCTGGGCGCCGAGCACGTTGACGTCGCCGCCGGTGGCCAGCGCCGCCGCCGCCCAGCTCGCCGCCTCGATCCGGTCCGGGATCGGCCGGTGCGAGTAGCCGCCGAGCCGGGGCACTCCGTGGATCTCGATGACCCGGTCGGTGTGCACCTTGATGATCGCGCCCATCTTCTGCATGACGCAGATCAGGTCGATGATCTCCGGCTCGACCGCGGCGTTGCGCAGCTCGGTGACCCCGTCGGCGAGCACCGCGGTCAACAGCACCTGCTCGGTGGCGCCGACGCTCGGGTACGGCAGCTCGAACTTGGTGCCGTGCAGCCCGTTCGGGGCGGTCAGGTGCAGCCCCTGCGGGGTCTTCTCGACGACCGCGCCGAACTCGCGCAGCGCCTGCATGTGGAAATCGATGGGGCGCGGGCCGATGTGGCAGCCGCCGAGGTCCGGGATGAAGGCGTGGCCGAGCCGGTGCAGCAGCGGACCGCAGAACAGGATCGGGATCCGGCTGGAACCGGCGTGCACGTTGATCTGGTCGAAGGAGGCGCTCTCCACGTTGGCCGGGTCCAGCAGCAGTTCGCCGTCCTCGGCGCCGTCGCTGACCTTGACCCCGTGCAGCTCGAGCAGGCCGCGAACGACCTCGACGTCGCGGATCCGCGGCACGTCGTACAGCCGGCTCGGCTCGTCACCGAGCAGGGCGGCCACCATCGCCTTGGAGACGAGATTCTTGGCACCTCGGACCCGGATCTGTCCGTGCAGCGGAGTGCCGCCATGCACGATCAGGACGTCGTCGGTCAACGAAACCTCCAGCGCGTCGATGCTGCCGTCGTATGGGGTGGAGCGGTTGCCCGGCTGTGCGGGGAGAAATGTGTCCCGGTCGGCGGTGGGCGAAACCGCCGGTGCCGCGTACGGGGTCGGCGGTCGGTGGCCCTCGGGCACGCAACCGGTCACCGGCTGCGCGCCAAGGGCATCGAAAATCCGCGTTGCCCGTTCGTCGCCTGGGGCAGCATAGCGCTCTGTGATGAGAGTGGGATCCCGCAAGCGCTGCGATTGGCACGAATTCGGGAACGACGGTACGTAAATGTAGGTTCTACATTACTTTCAGTGACCGAATTGTGGTGTCGTGCATCCGATCAGGGCAGTGCCAACATCTGATCGAGGGCGACCCGGGCGAAGTGCGCCGTCCGCTCGTCGACCGTGATCTGGTTCGGCACCCGGCCGGCGACCAGCTCCTCCAGGGCCCACACGAGGTGCGGCAGATCGATCCGGTTCATCGTCGAGCAGTAGCAGACCGCCCGGTCAAGGAACATGATCTGCTTGTCCGGGTGGGCCAGCGCCAGCCGGCGGACCAGGTTCAGCTCGGTGCCGACCGCCCACGCCGAACCGGCCGGGGCCGCCTCGATGGTCCGGATGATGTACTCCGTCGACCCGACCTGGTCGGCGGCGGTGACCACCTCGTAGCGGCACTCCGGATGGACCAGCACGTTCACGCCGGGCACCCGCATCCGTACCTCGTCGACGCTGCTGCGGGTGAACCGGCCGTGTACCGAGCAGTGCCCCCGCCAGAGCACCATCTTCGCCTCGCGCAACTGCTGCGCGGTCAGCCCACCACCGGGCTTGTGCGGGTCGTAGAGCACACAGTCGTCGGCGTCCAGCCCCATCTCCAGCACCGCCGTGTTGCGGCCCAGGTGCTGGTCGGGCAGGAACAGCACCCGCTGACCCCGCTCGAACGCCCAGGTCAGGGCCCGCTTGGCGTTCGAGGAGGTGCAGACCACGCCGCCGTTGCGACCGACGAACCCCTTGATGTCCGCCGACGAGTTCATGTACGTCACCGGCACCGTCGAGTCGGCCGCACCCGCGTCGGCCAGCGCCTCCCAGGCGGTCTCCACCTGACCCAGCACCGCCATGTCCGCCATCGAACAGCCGGCGGCCAGGTCCGGCAGGATCACCCGCTGGGCGGCGCTGGTCAGGATGTCGGCGCTCTCGGCCATGAAGTGCACACCGCAGAACACGATGAACTCCGCCGACGGCCGGGCGGCGGCCTCCCGGGCCAGCTTGAACGAGTCGCCGGTGACGTCGGCGAACTGGATCACCTCGTCGCGCTGGTAGTGGTGCCCGAGGACGAAGACCCGGTCACCGAGCGCCGCCTTGGCGGCGGTGGCCCGGGCGACCAGGCCCGGGTCGCTCGGCGCCGGCAGGTCACCGGGACACTCCACGCCGCGCTCGGTCGCCGGGTCGGCGCCCCGGCCGAGCAGCAACAGGGCGGTCGCGGTGCTGGACGGCTCAACCCACGTCGAAGTCACGAGATCCATGCTCGCACAGGTCCGCCCGCCTGCGACCAGCCAGCGTGTGGCCTGCCACACTGCCAGACCATGCGGGTCCTGATCTGTCCGGACAAGTTCGCCGGCACCCTCACCGCCGTCGAAGCTGCCGACGCCGTCGCCGCCGGCTGGCACGACCAGGCACCCCACGACCAACTGACGCGGTTGCCGCTGTCCGACGGGGGACCGGGCTTCGTCGACGCCCTGGCCGGGCCGACCGGCGGGCGGCGGGTCGCCGTACCGACGCTCGACCCGTTGGGCCGCCCGGTCGACGGAGAGATCCTGCTGGTCGACGACCCGGCTACGCCGACCGCGTACGTGGAGAGCGCCCAGGCGTGCGGCCTGCACCTGCTGACCCCGGCCGAGCGTGACCCGAAACACACCACCTCGTACGGGCTGGGTGTGCTGCTGCTCGCGGCGGTCGAGCACGGGGCCCGCCGGGTCGTCGTCGGGCTCGGCGGCTCGGCCACCAACGACGCCGGGGCCGGCATGCTCACCGCGATCGGCGTCACCCCGCTGGACACCGCCGGCTACGCCCTGCCGTACGGCGGCGGCGCGCTCGCCGCCGCCGAGTCCCTGGAGGGCTCACCCCGGCTGCGTGGCGTCGAACTGGTCGCGGCGACCGACGTCGACAACCCGCTGACCGGCCTGCACGGTGCCAGCAACGTGTACGGGCCGCAGAAGGGCGCCGACCGGGGCGACGTACTGCTGCTCGACGCCGCCCTGGAACGCTTCGCCAGCGTCCTGGTCGCCGGCCTGCCCGGCTGCCCGCCGCAGTTGCCGGCGCTGCCCGGAGCCGGCGCCGCCGGTGGCCTCGGGGCCGCCCTGCTCGCCCTCGGCGGCCGCTGCGAATCCGGCATCGCGCTGGTCACCAGGCTGATCGGGCTGGACGCCGCGCTGGACGCCGCCGACCTGGTGATCACGGGCGAAGGATCGTTCGACCACCAGTCGCTGCGCGGCAAGGTGGTCGCCGGGGTGGCCGGTGCCGCCCGGGACCGGGGGCTGCCCTGCGTGGTACTCGCCGGCCAGGTGGCCACCGGCCGGCGGGAGGCCGCCGCAGCCGGGGTCACCGAGACGTACGCCCTGGTCGACCACTTCGGCGGGGAGACCGGGGGCGGGCTGGAGCAGGCGCTTGCCCGCCCGGCCGAAGGACTGCGCCGGATCGCCGCCCGCCTGGCCGGTCAGTGGAGCCGCTGACCGGCCGTCCGGTCATGAGGAGTGTGATCCGGGTGGCTCGCCGCGGACGGATTGTCGGTGCCGGATTGGGAATCGCCGCCGGGCCGGTTAGCGTTACCTGATACGGACGAATTCGCACCGTCGCAGGGGAGACCAACTCGTGAGCACATCAGCCCAGTCCGAAACGGCCGACACCGCCGCCTCGACCACCATCGTCCTCACCGACGTGGCGGCCGAGAAGGTCAAGGCCCTGCTCGACCAGGAGGGCCGCGACGACCTGCGACTGCGGGTCGCCGTCCAGCCCGGCGGCTGCTCCGGCCTGCGGTACCAGCTGTTCTTCGACGAGCGGTCGCTGGACGGCGACGTCGTGAGCGACTTCGGCGGCGTCGAGGTCGTGGTGGACCGGATGAGCGCCCCGTACCTCACCGGCGCGAAGATCGACTTCGCCGACCGGATCGACGCTCAGGGTTTCACGATCGACAACCCGAACGCGCAGAACTCCTGCGCCTGCGGCGACTCCTTCCACTGATCCCGCCGGTCGCGTCACCGTCCGGGCCGGTCCGCCGGCACCGGACGGTCGCGCGTGGCTGATCGTGCTGAATTGAGACTGGTACGGGTTCTGGTGGCCCCCGTGCCGGTAAGCTGGCCGACGCACGTTTTTCATACCCCCGACACACGAGGGCCCTCATGAAGATCGCCGTCACCGGCTCGATCGCCACCGACCACCTGATGCACTTCCCGGGCCGGTTCGCCGGTCAGCTGATCGCCGACCAGCTGGACAAGGTCTCCCTGTCGTTCCTCGTCGACGACCTCGTGGTGCGTCGGGGCGGGGTGGCGGCGAACATCTCCTTCGGGATGGCCCAGCTCGGCCTGCGGCCGGTGCTGCTCGGCGCGGTCGGGGTCGACTTCGCCGACTACCGCTCCTGGCTCGAACGCCACGGCGTCGACTGCGACTCGGTGCACGTCAGCGAGCTGGCACACACGGCCCGTTTCGTCTGCACCACCGACGACGACCTGTGCCAGATCGCCTCGTTCTACGCCGGTGCGATGAGCGAGGCCCGCAACATCGAGCTGGCCCCGGTCGCCGCCCGGGTCGGCGGGCTCGACCTGGTGCTGGTCAGCGCCAACGACCCCGAGGCGATGCTGCGCCACTCGGCCGAGTGCCGCGACCGGGGCTACCGGTTCGCCGCCGACCCGTCGCAGCAGCTGGCCCGGATGAGTGGCGAGGACGTCCGCCAACTCATCGACGGGGCAGAGTATCTGCTGACCAACGAGTACGAGCGGTCGCTGCTGGAGAGCAAGGTCGGCCTCACCGGCGACCAGCTGCTCGACCTGGTGACGGTACGGGTCACCACGCTCGGCGCCGACGGGGTGGAGATCACCGGCCGGGGCATCGAGCGGATCCACGTACCGGTGGCCCGCGACGTCGTCGCCGACGACCCGACCGGCGTCGGTGACGGGTTCCGGGCCGGTTTCTTCGCCACCCTCGGCTGGGGCCTCGGCCTGGAGCGGGCGGCGCAGGTCGGCTGCCTGGTCGCCGCGCTGGTGCTGGAGACCACCGGCCCGCAGGAGTACGACGTCAAGCCGGACATCTTCCTCAAGCGTCTCGCCGACTCGTACGGCGACGCCGCCGCCGAGGACGTCCGCCCCTTCCTGCCGGCCTGACGTACGTAGCAGCTCGGCTGCCAGCGTGACGTGACCGTCGTGGGTCAGTGCCAAGATCAATGTGAGCACCATGGTCTCATCCACGCTGGTTGACACCCATAGCGCTCACATTGATCTTCAGCTTGGTCGGCCAGCTATCCCAGCCGGTTCAGCGCGGCGGTGAGGAAGGCGTCGCGGCGGGCGTTGAGGGTCGCCGCCGACAGGTCGTGGCGGCCCTGGACGTGGATCGTGGCGAGAGACAGCGCCAGATCACTGGGCAGGTTCTGCGCTGCGACCGCGTCCCAGTAGGCGAGTGACTGCGGGCGTACGCCGGTGACGTCGGCCCAGCTGGCGAGAACCTGGTCAGCTGCGTTCCCGCCGAACATCAGCGCCGCGTCCAGCCGCAGCGCGGACAGGTCGATGCCGTTGTCGCCGACTTCTGCCATATCCCAGTCGATCAGCCCGGTGACGGCGTCGCCGGTCCACATCAGGTTGCCCTGCCACAGGTCGCCGTGTACCAGTACCAGATCGCCGACCGGCACCGGGTGCCGCCGGATCCGCTCGTCGGCGTAGCGCAGCAGCGGGGTCGTACGGTCGGTGCCGACGGCCCGTTCCCGGGCGAAGTCCCGGGCCGCGATCGGTCGGGTGCGTACCGGCAACTGCGGCGAAGGCTCGACGGCGATGGTGCGTAGGGCCCCTGCCACCGCGCCCATGGCCCGTAGCCGGGCGGCGGTCGGCTCGATCGGTATCGCACTACGACCAGGCACAACGGTCTGCAGGAGCGCGACGCTCCCAGATCCTGTGTCGCCGGTGTCGTATCCGATGATCCTCGGTGCCGCTACACCCTGTTCCTCAGCGAGGCGGAGCGCGGCGATCTCGGTGAATAGCCGGGCGGGACGCGCCGGGTCGACCGTCTTGAGCACCGCTTCGGTGGTACGGCCGCGCTGCGTGATCCGCAGCAGCCACGGATTGTCGCCTGCCCGCAGTCCGCGCACCACCCGGACGGTAGCGTCGCCGCCGATCATTCCAGCGACCCAGTCGAGCACAGCGTGATCGGGGACCGTCGCCATCACCGTTCTCCGGGTTCATCCTGTGACCCGACAGATCCGATTTTGATCCCGCAGGGGTCAGACTGAGACAGAGTTTGGCTTCCGGCCGTCCGTCGTCGGACCAATGACCTTTGGAACACGGCCTACCGAGCCAGCTCTGCCTGTAGGTAGCTGAGCGTCTCGGCTGGCGGGAGCGCGAGCTTGCGGAGATTGTCGGCAACCCACTGGTAGGTGCGGACCCGATCGAGGTCGTGTACGAACACAGCGTCGTCGAGAAGCTCCGTGTAGGCCACCGGCCGGATGCCATGGCCGAACTCGAGCAGCGCGAACTGCCCGATGGCGGTGGCCTGATGCGGGCCATCCTCGGGCCGAAGCACCTGCACGGTGACTCGTCCGCCGCGAGACACGTCGATCAGATGCTCCAGCTGTGCCTGGCGAGTCGACGGGTCGTTCGCCAGCGTACGGATGGCAGCTTCACCGATCACGGTGTGAAAGACCAGTTCCTGCCGGGCGGCCAGCCTGCTCGCCCTTGCCTGCCGGAACTCGGCGAACGACTGTGCCTGGTCGGGCCGGAAGAATCCGTTGGCGACGGTCAGCGCTTGAGCGTAGGCGCCTGTCTGGAGCAGCCCTGGCACTATCATCGGCTCGAACGTGAAGAGTCGTTCGGCCATGCCGATCAAACCGACGTACGTCCTGAGGAAGTCCGGAATCAGATCGGCCCAGCGGCTCAGCCAGGGCTTGGCGTCTGCGCGTGCGTCGGCCAGTGCCACCAGCTGCTCGACAGACTCCGGCGGCACCCCGCAAGCCCTTAGGACGAGCTGGACGTCGCCTGGCGCTTGGTGGTAGCGGCCGGATTCCATGTGGCCCAGCTTCGGCTTGCCGATTCCGGTTGTCGTGGCGAGCTCGCTGAGGCTGAGCTGTGCCGTTCGCCGATGCCGACTCAGCTCCACGCCGAGCAGCCAACGTAGCGCAAGTGGATCTATCTGATCGTCCATCGTCGCCATCCCTGGGATTAGTATCAGGATAAGTCTAGCTCGGCGAGCATGTAGCCGCTAACCTATACGTATCCATACACGTTCGCGGGAGGTTGATGTGGAGCTCAACGAGGTAGGACGTCAGTCGGAGACGTCGGTAGGGCTCCGGCAGATGATGATGACGCATCTGGCACTCGAGCAGGTGCCGGCGCGCTTCGCCATCTGCGAGGAGACCGAGAGCAGCGAGGACAGTCAGGTGCTCGGATGGGGGCTGGCGTTCGACGACGAAGCCGTGGTCGTGCCGACCAACGGCGGTCTGCCCAACCCGTTCAGCGGCATCAAGGGAGCACTGCGGCTGTACGGAAAGCTCCGCGACGTACGACTGGTGTGGGTCGACCCGCCCGACGGTCGCGAGCTGACCTGACTGCTCGAGGGTCAGGCCGGTCGCAGCACCGCGACCAGGAAATCGGAGTCGTCGCGGTACGGACGCAGGTCCCAGGTGGCCAGCAGCAGATCCTCGGCCAGGTCGGCGGCCCGTACGTCGGCGCGGAACTCGGTGACCGGGTAGCCCCGGTCGGTGCCGAACCCGACCACGATCCGGCCGCCGTCGCGCAGGTGACGCCGCATCCGGCGGAGCACCTCGCGGCGGGTGTCCGGGGCCAGGAACGTCATGACGTTGCCCGCGCTGACGATCGCGTCGAAGCCGTCGGCGATGCCCTGGGCGGGCAGGTCCAGCTCGGCCAGGTCGCCGACCAGCCACCGTGGGCCCGGATGGTCCTGCCGGGCGGCGTCGATCAGCACCGGGTCCAGGTCGACGCCGACGACGTCGTGACCGGCGGCGGCCAGCGCCGCGCCGACCCGGCCGGGACCGCAGCCTGCGTCGAGCACCCGTGCCGTACGCGGCAGCATCGCGTCGACCAGCCGCGCCTCACCGTCAAGGTCGGCACCGTCGCGCGCCAGCGACCGGAACCGGTCGACGTACCACTGTGAGTGCCCTGGGTTGGACTCCAGCAGCTTGCTCCACCCGTTCTCTGCACTCACGCCCGCCATCTTCGCACGTCCGCCGGCCCGGGGCAGGTGCCGCCGGCCCGGGGCAGGTACGGATCCCAGCGGTATTCCTGTGAGGAATAATCATGGATCTTGTGTTGTGTCTGTGGGTGGTTCGGCGCGGCGTTGGTGGCGCACGCCGTTGCCCTGCCTAGGTTCTGGCTTGTCGAAGGTCAGAACTGGGAAAGGCGGGGAACGGCGTGCGTTCTGTCAGCGTATGGGCTGCTCTGCTCGGCGTCGAGCGGGCGGTGGTGGAGGACGTCGAGTTCGACGACGAAGACGCGTTGTTGGTGGTCCATGTACGGGTGCGTAGAGGGGCGCGGCGGCGGTGTCCGTACTGCGGCCGGCGGTGTCCGGGTTTCGACGCCGGTCACGGGCGGCGGCGGTGGCGGGCTCTGGATCTGGGCACGGTCAGGGCGGTCGTCGAGGCCGACGCGCCACGGGTGTCCTGCGCCGAGCACGGCGTGGTGGTCGCGGCGGTGCCGTGGGCGCGTCACAACGCCGGACACACCCGGGCGTTCGACGCCACCGTGGCGTGGCTGGCGGTGCGCACCGCGAAATCGACGGTGTGTCAGCTGATGCGCGTCGGTTGGCGCACCGTCGGGGCGATCGTGGCCAGGGTATGGGCCGACACCGGCGAGGTCACCGACCGGTTCGCCGGGCTGCGTCGGATCGGCATCGACGAGATCGCCTACAAGAAGGGTCACCGGTACCTGACCGTCGTGGTCGACCACGACACCGGCCGACTGGTGTGGGCCGCGCCGGGCAAGGACGCCGCGACGTTGCACGCCTTCTTCGACCAGCTCGGTGAGCAGCGCGCCGCGGCCATCACCCACGTGTCCGCCGACGGCGCCGACACGATCGCGAAGGTCGTCACCCGCCGCTGCCCGCAGGCGGTGCGGTGCGCCGACCCGTTCCACGTCGTGGCCTGGGCCACCGAAGCGCTGGACCTGGTACGCCGACAGGCGTGGAACCAGGCCGCCGGACGCGGCACCGGCCGACGCAACACCGCCCGGGGCGACGCCCGCACACTCAAGAACGCACGGTGGGCCCTGTGGAAGAACCCGGACAACCTCACCGAGGCACAGAAGGCAAAACTCGACTGGATCGCCAGGACCCAGCCCCAGCTGTACCGGGCCTGGGCCCTCAAGGAAGGCCTCCGCGCCGTGTTCGCCATGGCCAAGGACAGCCCGGCAGCGGCACTCGAAGCCCTCGACAGGTGGATCGAGTGGGCCCGCCGCAGCCGTATCGACGCCTTCGTCGAACTCCAACGCCGGATCACACGCCACCGCGACACGATCCGCGCCGCGATCGAACACCAACTGTCCAACGGACTCATCGAGTCAGTCAACGCCAAGATCCGGCTGATCACCCGGATCGCGTTCGGCTTCCACTCACCCCACGCACTGATCGCCCTCGCCATGCTCAGCCTCGGCGGCCACCGACCACAACTACCCAGATGACGATCCAGAACCGACCCACACAAACAACACAAGACCCATAATCATTCCTCACAGGAATACCGCCAAGTCGTAGTAGGTGTCCGGGCAGTCGGTCGACCCGTGGCGTCCGCCAAGGGATGCGGCGGACGTCAGGCGGCGGACGTCAGTGGGTGCGGCGGACGTCGAAGGCGGGGGAGCCGGCGACGGTCGACGCGGCGACGAACTCCTGACCACGGATCCGGCACCAGGCCGGGATGTCCAGGGCGGCGGCCGGGTCGTCGGCCAGCACCCGCACGACCGATCCGACCGGCAGCTGCGGCAGCCGCCGGGCCAGCGCGATCACCGGCAACGGGCAGCGCTGGCCCAGGCAGTCGACGGTCTCCACCGCCACGTCACCCGAGGGCCGCGCTACCGCCTCGTCGCTGGTCACAGCCCGACCACCCCGGCCTCGGCCCGCAGGTCGGCCACCACTTGCGGCAGGTCGGCCAGGAACCGGTCCACGTCGGCCTCGGTGGTGTCCCGGTGCAGCGAGACTCGTACGTTGCCGTGCGACAGCACGCCCATCGCTTCCAGCACGTGCGACGGGCGCAGCGTCGACGCGGTACACGACGAACCGGAGGAGACGGCGTGCCCGCGCCGGTCCAGGGCGTGCAGCAGCGCTTCGCCGTCGACGTACAGGCAGGAGAAGGTGACCAGGTGCGGCAGCCGGTCGGTCGGGTCGCCGACCACCTCCACGTCCGGTACGGTCGCGGCGACCGTCGCGCGGATCCGGTCCACCAGTGCCGACAGCCGGGCGGCCTGCGCGTCGGCCTCGGCGGCCACCGCGCGCAGGGCCGCCGCCGAGGCCACCACCGCCGGCAGGTTCAGCACCCCGGGCGTACGGCCGGACTCGCGCTCGTCGGCCGGATAGGGCGACTCCCAGCGGATGCCCTTGCGGACCACCAGCACCCCGACACCCGGTAGCCCGCCCCACTTGTGGGCGCTGGCCGACAGCACCGACCAGCCCTCGGGCACCGGGACCCGGCCCACCGACTGGGCGGCGTCGACGTACAACGGCACCCCGTGCGCGGCGCAGACCCGCGCCGCCTCGGCGACCGGCTGGACCGTGCCCACCTCGTGGCTGGCGCTGATCAGGGCGGCGAACGCCACCCCCGGCCGGGCCACCGCCGTCGACCACTCGGCCAGGTCGAGCCGGCCGAGCCGGTCCACCGGCACCGACACCGCCTCGCCGCCGGCGTCGGTGTGGTGCCGTGCGGCGTGCAGCACCGCCGAGTGCTCGATCGCCGAGTGCACCAGGGTCCGGCCGACCCGGCGCCGCCCGGCGAGACCGCCGAGCACGGCGGCGTGCGCGGCGACCGTACCGCTGGATGTGAACGAGATCTCGTCGGCGCGGACCCGCAGCGTCTCGGCGGTGGCCGCGCGGGCCGCGTCCAGCAGTTGACCTGCCCGGCGGGCCTGAGAGTAGAGCCGGGCCGGATCGGCCCAACCGTCGGCCAACGCCGCTGTCAGTGCCTCGCGGGCGACCGGGTGCAGCGGCGCGGCGGTCGCGGCGTCGAGATAGCTCACAGTCCTCGACGGTACGCCTCACCTCGACGACCGTCGGCAGTCGTGGCAGGTGACAAACGAGACCCCTCGCCAATCTCGGCGTGACTGGTCGAGTAATCTGCGACCGTCGGTGACGCCTTTGGTCGCTGATGTCGCCACACGTGCCCGGCGCTCGCGCGCTGGCGCTCAGGGTGGCATCGGTGACGCCGTCAGGGAGGCAGGACCAGGTGGTCGCAAGGGATTCAGCAGCGCGGCGCGCGGGCGTACGGCCCAGCGCCGGTGAGCGTGCACGGGCCGGGCAGGGGCGCGGTCGGCGCAGCCGGCCGCAGCGGGTGGCCGGGCTCGGCCTCGGCGGTGCCGCACTGCTCACCCTGCTCACCGGCTGTGACGTCGGGGCGGCCTTCGACGGCTTCGGCTGGCCGCAGGGCGGCATCACCCCGCAGGCCAACCAGATGTACGACCTGTGGATCGGGTCGGTCATCGCGGCGCTCGCCGTCGGTGTCTTCGTGTGGGGCCTGATTTTCTGGTGCATCATCCGCTACCGCAAGCGGGGCGACCAACTGCCGGTGCAGACCCGGTTCAACATGCCGATGGAGTTCCTTTACACCATCGCCCCGATCCTGGTCGTGTCGGTGCTGTTCTACTACACGGCCGTGGTGCAGACCGACGTCGACCGGCTCAGCGAGGACCCGGACGTCACCGTCGAGGTCGTCGCCTTCAAATGGAACTGGCAGTTCAACTACCGCGACGGGGTCGGCGAGGACGCCAACACGATCGCCTCGACGGTCGGCTCGTCGGACATCATTCCGGTGCTGGTGGTCCCCTCCGAGCGGACCGTACGGTTCGAGGAGACCAGCACCGACGTGATCCACTCGTTCTGGGTGCCGGAGCTGCTGTTCAAGCGGGACGTCTTCCCGGGCAGCATCCGCAACCAGTTCGAGGTGACCATTCAGCAGAACGGTGCCTACGTCGGCCGCTGCGCCGAACTCTGCGGCACCTACCACTCGATGATGAACTTCGAGATGCGGGTGGTCAGTCCGGAGCAGTACGACCGCTTCATCGACGAGAAGCGCAGCGGTGCCTCCACCCAGGATGCGCTGCAGGCGATCGGGGAGGAGCCGTACGCGGTCACCACCTTCCCGTTCGAGACCAAGCGGGACGCGCAGAACTTCGGCAACGCGAGCGCCCAGGGCGCGGAAAACTGAGGGGCCGGGCATGAGGACCGAATGGCGGATCTTCGCCGTCGTCGCGGCGTTCCTGTTCGTCGCATCCTGGGTCTACCCGACCTGGACGGCGTTCCAGCTCGGGTACGTCGAGTGGATCGGCGCGACCGCTCTGTTCCTGTCATTTATGCTCTGCACGATGTGCGGCGGGTTCTTCTGGTTCGTGTCCCGCCGCATCGATCTGCGGCCCGAGGACCGGCCGGACGCCGAGGTCGCCGACGGCGCCGGTGAGGTCGGCTTCTTCAGCCCCGGCAGTTACTGGCCGTTCGGGGTGGCGCTGGCCGCCACGATCGCCGGCCTCGGCCTGGTCTTCTGGCAGTGGTGGCTGATCATCTTCGGTCTGGTGTCGGTGACGGCGGCAGCGGCCGGCCTGCTCTTCGAGTACTACACAGGCACCCGGCGTACCGCCGAGCACTGACACCGACAACTGGTTCACCGGTCCCGGCGGCGACGCAGCGCGGCACCCCAGCGGGCGACGGTGACCAGCGCCGTACCGATGGCGAGGGAGAGCGCGCCGATCAGCCCGAGGGCGGCGGCCGGCGCCCCGGTGACCGGAAGGTCCTGGCTGGCGGACATGTTTCACCTCCTTCGAGGGGGTAGCGGTTCGTACGGCAACGGTTCAGACAGTGCCGGCGGTGGCCGGGACGCTGGTGGCGGGGCTGCCGATTCGCTCTGGTGAGGACCAGACACAGCGGTCGACGGTGGGTTGCCGGACCGCCTTCACCGCCGCGTGGACGAAGATCACCCGGTAGATCAGGTCGGCGACCATGATCAGCGGCAGCATGAGCAGCAGCTGCGGGTGGCGCAGCCGCCAGGCGGCCAACGCCACCCAGATGCCCTGACCGGCGGCGAGCAGCAGCAGCCCGGTGCCCAGGCCCGGTCCGGCGCTGGCCAGGACCCACAGCGTGACCGGGGCGCCGAGCACGTACAGCGCCCAGTGCAGGATCAGCAGCACGTAGGCGTAGTCGAAGGTGCTGACCCGCCGGCCCACCCGGTGACCGAGGATGCCCTGGAAGGTGCCCCAGAGCCACCGCAGGTTCTGCTTGTACCAGTCCCGCAGCGTGGTCGGGTCCTGCAGCAGCGCGGTGGCGCGGGGTGCGTAGACGACCCGGCCGAGTCCACGACGGTGGGTCTCCAGCACCCAGTACGTGTCGTCGACGATGTACGGCGGCTGCTGCGGCAGGACCCGGTCGAGCAGTTCCACCCGGTACAGCGAGTTGGAGCCGGAAATGCAGTTCATCACGTTGAAGTGGCTCTGGATTCGGCGCAGGAAGAGCTGGTAGTTCCAGTAGCTGTAGGCCCGCTTGGCCAGCCACGGGTTCCACCGGTGCTCGCGTGGCCACCAGGTGACGTTGTGGCCGACGGCGATCGCGACCTGGTCGGTCATCGTCGCCAGCGTCTCCGTGACGAAGTTCTCGGCGATGATCACGTCGTCGTCGAGGATCGCGACCGCCCGGAACCGCGTACCGAGCCGGAAGTGGCGGTAGCCGGCGTGCAGCGCGGCCGGTTTGCCGACGTTCGTGGTCAGGTCGAGCACCTCGGCGCCGGCGTCGGCGGCCCGGCGGGCGGTGTCGTCGGTCGAGGCGTCGGAGACGACGAAGACCGGTGCCCCGGTACGGCGGGCGGCGGTCACCGCGGCGGCGATGGTGCCGGCCCCGTTGCGGCAGGCGATCAGGATGGCGACCTGATCGTGGCGTACCGGGCCGTAGCGCGGATGGCCGGTGCCGGCGGTCCGATCGCGGCGGCGGACCCGTTCGGGGCGTAGCAGGCCGTAGCCGAAGGCGACCAGCAGGGAAACGAGGAAGAGTGCGCCGAGGACGATCAGTGCGGTAAGGAAGATCCGCAGCATCGCTGACCTCAAGGGGGGAGGGGGCGGTGGAGGCCGCGTCCTTGCGGTCAGCGGTTACGTTACGTCACCGACTTGGCGGATAAAAGGGGCGTAACTGGGAATATCCACGTAACTTGCTGTGAAAATGCCACCCCAGGCTCCCCGGCCCCGTCGGCCACACCGGGAACAGTCGATGGCCTCGCGGGTCGGCCGGCGGCGTCCGTCGGTCAGCCGGTCGTGTCGTGGGCGGCTCGGGCGACCTGCACCCAGCGGTCCAGCAGCGCCGCCGCCGCCCCGTCGTCGATCGCCTCAGCGGCGCGGTTCAGCTGGGCGCGCATGGTGAGCAGCAGCGCGTCGGCGGGTGCGGCACCGGTCTGTACGGCGTGCGCGGCGAGCGCGGCCGCCGCGTTGACCAGGACCGCGTCCCGGACCGGGCCGGTCTCGCCGGCGAGCAGCCGACGGGCCACCTCGGCGTTGAAGCGGACATCCCCGCCACGAAGGTCACCGGGTGCGCTACGGGCCACTCCGAGGTCGGCGGCGGCATCCACCACCATCGCCTGGACCCGGCCGTCGGCGGCGAACCAGACCTGCGTCGGGGCGGCGGTACTGAGCTCGTCGAGCCCGTCGTCACCGCGCATCACCAGCGCCGTGTCGCCGCGGGCGGCGAACACCTCCGCCATCACCGGCGCCATCCGGGCGTCGAAGCAACCGATCGCGCCGGACCTGGGCCGCGCCGGGTTGGTCAGCGGGCCGAGAAAGTTGAACACGGTGGGTACGCCGATCTCCCGCCGGGTCACGCCGGTGTGGCGCATCCCCGGGTGGAACCGGGCGGCGAAGCAGAACGCGATGCCGGCCTCGGTGACACACCGGGTGACCCCCTCAGGGCCCAGATCCAGCGGGATGCCGAAGTGTTCCAGCAGGTCGGCGGCGCCGCAGGAGGACGACGCGGCCCGGTTGCCGTGCTTGACCACCCGGGCACCGGCGGCCGCCACCACGAGCGCGGCCATCGTGGAGATGTTCACCGTGTGCGCCCGGTCGCCGCCGGTGCCGACCACGTCCACGGCCTGCCCGCGTAGGGCGTCCGGCAGACCGACCGGTACGGCGTTGGCGAGCATCGCCTCCACCAGCCCGACCAGCTCCGCCGGGGTCTCGCCCTTGGCGCGCAGCGCGACGGCGAACCCGGCGATCTGGGCGGGGGTGGCAGAGCCCGCCATGATCTCGCCCATCGCCCAGCTGGTGTCGGCGGTGGCGAGTTGCTCGCCCGCGATCAGCGCGTGGAGCAGGTTCGGCCAGGACCGGTCACCCATGGGGGCCTCCCAGGTGCGATGGGGATGGGTGGTGCGGCGGGTCGGGACAGGCGGGTACGCGGGCCGCCGGGGGTGCGGCTCAGGCGGCCGGTAGCTTGCCGGCCCGCCGGCGGAGCATGCCCGCGACGGTCTGCCCGGTGGTCACCGGGTCGAGCGGGTGCATCAGCGTGGCGTCGACCTCGGCGAAGGCGGCCAACCAGCGGTCGGCGGCCCGGGCGATCACCACGCAGGTCGGCGGCGAGTCGGCGCGGTCGTCCTTGATCTGTCGGGCGATGCCGAGCCCGCCGCCGGGGGTGGCCTCACCGTCGAGCAGCATCAGGTCGATCTCGTACTCGTCGACCAGCCGGATGCATTCGGCGTAGTCGGCGGCGTCGACGAACTCGACCGTCAGGTCGCTGGCGGGTCGGGTGCCGACGGCCAGACGCATCCGGTCCCGCACCTGCGGGTCGTCGCTGTAGAGCAGGACGGTGTGCACGCGTTCGGTCATCTTCTCGCTCGACTCCCACCTCGTAGCTGCGCGCCGATCGTACCGTCCGGCACGGTCGTGGTCGGTACCGGTGGCCGGCTCTCCTCGGTGTCGCGGCTGCGCCGGGCCTCCTGGCGGTCGAGGTCGCGGTCGATGCGCCGGGCCTCCCGCTCGGACTGGCGCATCCACTGCACGACGAGCACCGCGAGCATGGTGACGCTGACGAACTCGCCACCGGCCCACAGCACGCCGCCGGCCACCTTCTGGTCCGTCCAGGGGTCGGCCCAGGCCAGGCCGAGGGACGGGTACCAGTCGCCGCCGAACAGGGTGGTGCTCTGCATGACGGTCAGCCCGAGCACGGTGTGGAACGGTACGGAGAGCACCATCAGCAGTGCCCGCGCCGGGTACGGCCAGCGGCCGGGCAGCGGGTCGAGCCCGACCAGCGGCCAGAAGAACAGGCAGCCGGTCATGATGAAGTGCGCGTGTACGAACTCGTGGGCGAGGGTGCTCTCCAGGGTCAACCGGTACAGATCAGTGAAATACAGCACAAACGGGTTGATCACGAACAGGCCGAACGCGACCAGCGGGAACGTGATCACCCGCACGTACCGGCTGTGCAGGACGGCGAGCAGCCGTCGCCGTGGAGCGCCGGCGAGCGTCCGCAGCGCCAGGGTGACCGGCGCGCCGAGGGCCAGGAAGATCGGCGCGATCATCGACAGCACCATGTGCTGGACCATGTGCACCGACAGCAGGGTGGTGTCGTACGCGCCCAGTCCACTGACCGTGACCGCCGCGATGCCGCCCAGGCCCGGGCCGATGAACAGCACGGTCCGGGACACCGGCCAGCGGTCCCCGCGCAGCCGCAGCCGGTGAACGCCGTAGAGGTACAGCCCGGCGGCGACCACGAGCCCGAGCGCCAGCCAGTTGTTCAGCTGGATCTCGGTGAACAACGCGGAGACGGTGAACTGCTCCACAGCGACGATCAGCTCCCCGTCTGCCACGTCGTCGAGGCTATGTCAACGCACCCGGCCGGCGTCATCCGGCCCGCTACCGGGTCGGGTTTGCCACCCCGCCGTTCGTGGGCGCTGACCGGCAGCAATAATGACCGCGTGACTGCGGCCCCAGCGATTGACAAGAGCCGGATCCACTCGCTGACCCGACCGAACATGGTCAGCGTCGGGACGATCGTGTGGCTCTCCAGCGAACTCATGTTCTTCGCGGCGTTGTTCGCGATGTACTTCTCCATCCGCGCGGCGGACTACAGCATGTGGGAGAAGCACACCGTCTCGTTGAACATCCCGTACGCGACGGTGTTCACCGCGATCCTGGTGGCGTCCTCGGTCACCTGCCAGATCGGGGTGTTCGCGGCGGAGCGGGGCGACGTGCACGCGCTGCGACGGTGGTTCACCATCACCTTCGTGATGGGCCTGATCTTCCTGCTGGGGCAGATCAACGAGTACCGCGAGCTGGTCCACCACGGCATCAAGATCAACGGCGACGGGTACGGCTCGGTGTTCTACCTCACCACCGGCTTCCACGGGCTGCACGTGGCCGGCGGGCTGGTCGCCTTCCTGATCTACATGATCCGCTCCACGATGGGCCGCTTCACCCCGGCGCAGGCCACCTCCGCGATCGTCGTGTCCTACTACTGGCACTTCGTCGACGTGGTCTGGATCGGCCTCTACCTCATGATCTACTGGCTGCAATGATCGACTTGCGGTCACGCTCAGTGCTGACGCCGTGTCGCAACCTTCAGACAGGTCGCAAAACCGTTAAGGACTACAGGCCATGACATCTGACACCCCCGCCGACCGGCGAGCCGACCGCTCCCGCGGTCTCCTCGCCCGGCTGCGCAGCGGGCGGGCCACGCCACGCGGCCGGGGCCGCCGCCGGGTGGGCACCGCGGTCCGGTTGCTCGTCGCGCTGTTCCTGGCCGGCGGTGTGTACACCGTGTTCGCGCCGGGCCTGCAGGCGCAGGACACCCCCCAGCTGTCCCGGGCCGCCGAGGACGGCAAGGCGCTGTTCGACCAGAGCTGCATCTCCTGCCACGGCCGCAACGCCCAGGGCGTCGAGGGGCGCGGACCCAGCCTGATCGGGGTCGGGTCGGCGTCGGTGGAGTTCCAGGTCGGCACGGGCCGGATGCCGATGGCCCGCCAGGAGGCCCAGGCCGAGCGTAAGCCGGTGGTCTACACCGAAGAGGAGATCCGCCAGCTCGGCCAGTACATCCAGGAACTGGGCGGCGGTCCGCAGCTGCCCGACGGCGAGATACTGCGCAACGGCGGTGACATCGCCGTCGGCGGCCAGCTCTACCGGATCAACTGCTCCTCCTGCCACGCCTTCAGCGGTGGCGGTGGCGCGCTGTCGTCTGGCAAGTTCGCCCCGAGCCTGGCCCCGTCGACCGACCGGCAGATCTACGCCGCGATGCTGACCGGCCCGCAGAACATGCCGGTCTTCGGCGACAACCAGCTCACCCCGGAACAGAAGCGCGACATCATCGCCTTCGTCCAGGACGGGCTCAAGGCCGACCAGGATCCGGGTGGCCTGGCCACGCTCGGCCGGTATGGCCCGGTGACCGAGGGCATCGCCGTCTTCCTGGTCGGCATCACCGCGTTGGTCTTCGCGAGCCTGTGGATTGCGGGGAAGTCATGAGCATCGAGACCAGCACCGCGCACCGTGCGCAGCCGGAGCCGGTGAGCCTGGACGATCCCCGGCTGACCTCGTTCGACGTGCTTCGTGAGGGTGCCCGTCGGGACGACATCGAGATCGTGCACTACGAGCCGCCGTTCCCGGTGCCCGGCACCAGGGCGGAACGTCGGATCAGTCGCTTCGTCGCCGCACTGTTCCTGCTCGCCGGACTCACCTCGACCGCGTTCCTGGTGGTCTACATCTGGTGGCCCTGGCAGTACGAACTCGGCACCGGGATGAGCAAGTACTACACCCCGCTGCTCGGGGTCAGCCTCGGGCTGACCCTGCTCGCCATCGGCGTCGGCATCCTCACCTGGGGCAAGAAGCTGCTGCCGCACGAGGTCGCGATCCAGGACCGCCACGACGGCCCGTCCAGCGCCGAGGATCGCAAGATCACCGGCAGCACGCTGGCCTACATGGCCGACGAGCTGGGCGTGAAGCGCCGGCCGCTGCTCGGCGTGTCGTTGCTGGCCGGTCTGGCGCCGGTCGCCGCGGTCGCCGCCGCACCACTGGTCGGCGGTCTGATCCGTAACCCGCACGAGGACAACCAGATGGCGACCACCGGGTGGGCGCCGGTCGAGACCGCCGGCGGCGGGACCGAACTGGTCCGGCTGACCCGGGAGGACGGCTCGCCGATCCGGCCCGAGGACGTCAGCGCCGGCGGCCAGATGACCGTCTTCCCCGGCATCCCCGGTGGGCACACGAACCGGTACGCCGACTCGCCGACCCTGCTGATCCACCTGCGGGCCGACGACGCACAGACCGCCCGGGAGAACAACGAGGCCGAGGGCAAGTCCGACTACATGTGGGGCAACTACCTCGCGTACTCGAAGATCTGCACCCACGCCGGCTGCCCGGCGAGCCTGTACGAGCAGCAGACCAACCGGCTGCTCTGCCCGTGCCACCAGTCGCAGTTCCTGATCACCGACAACGCCAAGCCGGTCTTCGGGCCGGCCAGCCGTCGGCTGCCGCAGCTGCCCATCACCGTCGACGACGAGGGCTTCTTCGTCGCCACCTCCGACTACACCGAGATCGTCGGGCCCGACTTCTGGGAGCGGCCATGAAACGCCGTAAGTTCGATGCCCGGGCGCTGCCCGGCAAGGCCGCCGGGCAGATCGACGACCGGTTCCAGGCGGCGACCCCGCTACGCAAGCTGCTGAACAAGGTCTTCCCGGACCACTGGTCGTTCCTGCTCGGTGAGATCGCGCTCTTCTCGTTCGTGGTCGTCCTGCTGACCGGTGTCTACCTGACCTTCTTCTTCGACCCGTCGATGGAGGAGGTCACCTACGACGGCAGCTACGCACCGCTGCGCGGGGCGCACATGTCGGCCGCGTACGCCTCGACGCTGGACATCTCGTTCGACGTCCGGGGTGGTCTGATCATGCGGCAGATGCACCACTGGGGTGCGCTGCTGTTCATGGCCTCGATCGTGGTCCACATGCTGCGGGTCTTCTTCACCGGCGCGTTCCGCAAGCCGCGGGAGGCCAACTGGATCGTCGGCTCGCTGCTGTTCTGGGTCGGCTTCCTGGCGGGGTTCACCGGCTACTCGCTGCCAGACGACGGCCTGTCCGGCACCGGCCTGCGGATCGCCTCGGCGATCATGCTCTCCATCCCGGTGATCGGCTCCTGGGTGACCTCGTCGATCTTCGGCGGCGAGTTCCCCGGCACGATCATCATCAGCCGGTTCTACATCGCCCACGTGCTGCTCATCCCGGGTCTGCTGGTGGCGTTGATCAGCGTCCACCTCGGCCTGGTCTTCAAACAGAAGCACACCCAGTGGCCCGGCCCGGGGCGGACGAACACCAACGTGGTGGGCGAGCGGATGTTCCCCCGCTACGCCATCAAGCAGGGCGGCTTCTTCATGATCGTCTTCGGGGTGGTCGCCCTGATGGCGGGAGTGTTCCAGATCAACCCGGTCTGGCTGTTCGGTCCCTACGAGGCCGCCGTCGTGTCGGCGGCGAGCCAGCCCGACTGGTACGTCATGTTCCTCGACGGCAGCACCCGACTGATGCCGGCCTGGGAGCTGACCATCCCGATCGGTGACGGGTACGTGATCCCGCCGCTGTTCTGGCCGACCGTGGTGCTCCCCGGCATCCTGGTCATGCTCTCTCTGGCGTACCCGTTCCTCGAAGCGCGCTACACCAAGGACAAGGCCAGCCACAACCTGCTGCAGCGGCCGCGGGACGTTCCGGCCCGGACCGCCGTCGGCGCCATGGCCGTGACCTTCTTCATCGTGCTGACCATCTCCGGCGGCAACGACGTCTTCGCCGACAAGTTCTACGTCAGCCTGAACGCGATGACCTGGGCCGGCCGGATCGGGTTGATCCTGCTGCCACCGCTGGCCTACTACGTCACCTACCGGATCTGCCTCGGTCTGCAGCAGCACGACCGGGAAGTCCTGGCGCACGGCGTGGAGACCGGCATCATCCGGCGACTGCCGGACGGTCGGTTCGTCGAGGTGCATCAGCCGCTCGGCCCGACCGACGAGCACGGCCACGGCCAGCTGGACTACGTCGGCTGGGTGGTGCCGAAGAAGATGAACCGACTCGGCGCGCTCGGCCCGGCGGTCAAGGGCTTCTTCTTCCCGATCGAGAAGCCGGTGCAGGCGGCACCCCCGCCGCACGTCCCGCTCGACCCGGCCGAGGAGCCGGCCGGCGTCACCGCCGCCGATCAGGACGACCGGGAGGAGATCAGCAGCGGCAGCCGCTGATCGACCGACAGGACCGACGCGTCGCGCCCGCCGAACTCCGGTTCGGCGGGCGCGACGCGTCGTCCAGCCAGCGCGCGCCGGTCAGGTAGGTGAACCGGCGGCCTGGTTCACCGGGGCAGCCCGTCGGCGAACGCGGCGATCCGCCGGGCCAGCGGCACCGGGCTGCGTACCCAGGTGAAGTGATCCATCCGGCGACCCGCCTCGGCTGCCGTGACGTGCTCACGCCGGACCGGAGCCGCGTCGAGAAACCCACAGAGGTGATCGAGGGTCTGCGGCGGGGTGTGCCAGTCGTCTTCGATGCTCACCGCGAGCACCGGGGTCCGCATCCGCCGCAGTGCCGGTGCCGGGTCCGCCCCGTCGATGTGCGGCAGTCGGCCGACGCGGGCGGTGTAGGCCCAGTCCCGGATCACCCCGCGTGCCTGCCGGCCGCCGAAGCCCCAGCCGGGCCAGACCCCCAGCAGTTCGGTGGCGAGCGCCACGGTCTGGGTCATCGGCAGCACCCTGTACCCGGTCCGGCCGGGGTAGACCCGCCAGTACGGCAGCCCGACCGCGACCAGGGCCAGCCCGTCGACGGCCACGCCGTCGGTGAGCGCGGTGTGCAGCAGCGCGGCCTGGCCGCCGAGCGAGTGGCCGAGCAGCAGGCGGGTCCGGCCGTCGAGCCGGGACTTCAGCGACTCCAGGACCGCGCCGACGTCGGCGACGAGATCGGCGTACCGGTACCGGGAGGCGCGGCTGGCCGGCGGGGTGCTCGACCCGGTGCCGCGTAGGTCGACGACGACGACCGCGAGTCCCGCGTCCCGCAATGCGCCCGCCAGCGGCCGGTAGTAGCGGGCCGGCACGCCCATGGCCGGGCAGATCACCACGGCCGGCGCGTCGGGCCGCCCATCGGGCTCCGGGTAGAGATGCAGACCGAGGCGGTCGGCGCCGCGATCGAGATGGTCCTGCTGGTATGCGGCGACCGGTCCGGATTCCGTCACCCGACCAGCGTACGGAAATATGTTACCGCCGGGTAGCCCTGGGGTCGGGCGGGCGGGCGGCCGCTGGCTGGACCAGGGCCGGGGCCGGGTCAGTCCGCGTCAGCCAGCCCGATCGCGAAGGCCGACTCCAGATCGTGCTGGGAGTAGGCCCGGAACGCCAGATGCGACTCGGTGTTCAGCACCCCGGGCACCTTGGAGATCCGACCGGCGATCACCTCGGCGATCTGGTCGAACTCGCGCACCCGCACGATGGCGATCAGGTCGACGTGCCCGGCCACCGAATAGACCTCGCTCACCCCGGGCAGGTCGGCGAGCGTCTCGGCGACCTCGGGGATGGCATCCGTTGCGCAGTCGATCAGCACGATCGCGGTGATCACCGGGTCCTCCGTCCCTCAGCGGGCGACGCCCGCCCTGCTGCTGATGCTAGTCGTCCGCCCCCCGGCCGGTCCCGAGCGGCGTCCCGCGCCGGTGTCGCACCGGGTTCGGCACCGGGTTCCGCATCCGTTGTGCCGGCTCGGGCAGGGTCAACCGGCGGAGACGGTCAGGTCGGTACCGACCCGGATCGTGCCGGTCAACTGCTCGTCTGGGGCCACCCGGGCGCCTGGCCAGACGACCGACCGTACCGCCGAGCCGTGGACCACGGCGCCCGCGCCGATCACCGCCCGGTCCACCAGGCCGGTGACCGTCGCTGTCGGATCGACCAGGCTGGCGTCCCCGGCCGCGTGCAGGTTGGCTGCCAGGTAGTCGCGCGGCGTCCCGGTGTCCAGGTACGTCCCGTCGAAGGTGACCACCTCCAGCTCGCCGGCTGCCTCCGCCGGTCGCCACACGGTACGAACCAGGTTGCCGAACTCGGCGGACAGCCGACTGACGTACCGCCAGGGCAGCAGGGAGAACCCGGCGAACCGGTGTCCGGCGAATCCGCCTGTCTCGGCGGGATCGGTCAGCCGTTGACCGAGCAGCCGTACCGTGTCGCCGTCCCAGCCGTCGAGCAGCGCCGCGATGTCCGCTCCGGGTGGCGCGTCCGGATGGGCGAGGTAACCGTCGGCGTTGCCGACCAGGACGCCACGGCCGTCGATCCAGCTCCGGAGCCGGCCGACGCCGCCGGAGGTGCCCAGCGGCGAACCGGGTTCGACGGACAGGTGGGCGCGGTCGCCGACATGTGCCACCACCTGTTCGCCGAGATAGCAGGCGTTGACCGCGACCCGGGCCGGGCCGACGAGGCCGAGCGCCCCGACGCGCCGCAGTGCCCGGTCCAGCAGCGGTACGTTACCGACGGGGCACAACGCCTTCGGTCGGACCGTCGTCAGCGGTCGCAGTCGCTGGCCCTCGCCAGCGGCCAGGACGAGCGCACAGACCTGGTCGGGGTCGGCCGGCGACGACCCGGTCACCGCGACTCCGACGGTGGCGCGGACTCCGGCTCCGCTGACTCCCGTCCGGGTGGCGCGGGCTCCGGCTCCGCTGACTCCTGTCCGGGCGGCGCGGACTCCGGGACCGCTGCCGGCTCGGCGAGCGGCCCCATGCCGTAGTAGGCCAGCAGCCGGGCGGTCGCCGGGGTGAGCCGGGGCAGCGCGTCGAGCCGGTGCCAGGCCGCCTCGTAGACTTCGGCGCCGTCGACGACGAGCTCGGTCCGCGACGCCGGTACGGCGACCTCGAAGACGACGTCCACCCATCCCTTGGCGTGCACCACCGCGTTCGGCGACGCCGGACGCAGCTGATGCGCCGGCAGCTCGATGCCGGTCTCCTCGGCGAGCTCCCGGGCCGCGCCGACGATCGGCTCCTCCCGGCGACGCAGCAGACCGGCGGGCAGCGACCAGCTGCGCCCCGGCGGCTGGCGCAGCAACAGCAGACGCCCCGCCCCGTGGTCGGTCTCCTCGGAGTCGGTCACCAGGGTGACCGCGCCGACGATGTACTTGGGTACGGCCATCCGTACCAGGCGCCGACGGACCGGGTGCGGCAGGCGGTAGAACACGCCGTACAGCAGTGCGCGCGCGGGCGATCGGCGGGTGATCATACGGACCAGGCTAGAGGTAGCCGGTAGCTGCCGCCTGGTCAGGTCAGCTCGGTTTGTCGACCATCTCGATGAGCTGCTCGACCACCGTCTCCGGCGCGATGGTCCGGTCCACGACGGCGACCAGCAACGTCTCCATGTCCGGGTAGTTCAGCCGCTCGGCGAGCTGGCGCAGCGGCTTGTCGTTGGACAGTGCCCGGTCGTGTTTGCGCAGGATCAGGCTGACCGTGGCCCGGCCGAGCCGCACCTTGTCGGCGATGCTGATGCCCGGCTCGGAGTGCTCGGCGAACCACCGGTTGATCTGCATCTGGGCCTGCGGCGACTTGACGAAGCCCAGCCATTCCCGGCGTGGGCCGGGCGGGTCCGGCCGGGGCCCGGCGGTCGGGTCGTCGGTCTCGGTGAAGATCTCGACGACGTCGCCGTCGGTCAGTTCCGAGGCGAGCGGGGCCAACCGGCCGTTGACCCGTACGGCGAGACAGTGCGCGCCCTTCGTCGGGTCCAACTCGTACGCCAGGTCCACCGGGGTCGACCCGGCCGGCAGCACGATCGGGCGGCCCTCGGCGAACACCTGGATCTGCGCGTCGACCAGATCGCAGCGCAACGAGTGGACGAACTGATCGGCGTCGGTGGTCTTCTGTGACCAGTCCAGAGCCCGGCGCAGCCAGGCCAGTTCGTCGGCGCGGGTCGCGGCGCTGCTACGACCCGGGGTCGGGAAGTGGTACGGGGCGGCGATGCCGAACTCGGCGGAGCGGTGCATCGTCTCGGTCCGGATCAGCACCTCCACCGGGCGGTCACCGGGGCCGATGACGGTGGTGTGCAGCGACCGGTAGAGGTTGTTCTTGGGGGAGGCGATGAAGTCCTTGAACCTGCCCGGCACCGGCCGCCACCGGCAGTGGACCGCGCCGAGGGCGGCGTAGCAGTCGGTGTCCGGGCCGGTCACCACGACCTCGATGCGGGGCAGGTCGAAAGGCGCCTGGTGGCCACCGGAGACGGTGTCCTTCCAGATCGAGTAGCGGTGCCGTGGGCGCGGGTCGACCTTCGCGGTCACCTTCTCCCGGCGCAGCACGACCCGGGCCTGCCGGCAGACGTCGTCGAGGTACTCGGCCCAGCCCGGCCGGTTGGCCAGGTGCTCCTCGATGCGCTGGTACGCCTCCGGCTCGAGGTGGAACAGGACGATGTCGTCGAGTTCGCGTTTGAGTTTCTGGATGCCGAGCCGGTCACACAGTGGCACCAGTACGTCCAGGGTGGCCTTGGCGATCCGGGCCCGGGAGGCAGGGGAGCGCACCCCCAGGGTCCGCATGTTGTGCAGCCGGTCGGCGAGCTTGATGACCAGGACCCGGACGTCCTTGGCGGCGGCGATGATCATCTTGCGGATGGTCTCGGCCTCGGCGGCCTTGCCGTAGAACGCCTTGTCGAACTTGGTGACCCCGTCGACCAGATGGGCGACCTCGTCGCCGAAGTCCGCGGCGAGAGTGGGCAGGTCGTACGTGGTGTCCTCGACCGTGTCGTGCAGCAGGGCGGCGACCAGTGTGGTGGTGTCCATGCCCAGGCCGGCGCAGATCTCGGCGACCGCCAGCGGGTGCGTGATGTAAGGCTCGCCGCTCTTGCGGTACTGCCCGGCGTGCATGCTGTCGGCGATCTGGTAGCCGCGACGCAGCACGGTCGCGTCGGCCGAGGGATGGATCGACCGGTGGATGCGGATCAGCTCGGCGACCGGGTCAGGGGCACCGGGCGACCAGGACAGCCAGGCGCGCAGTCGGGCCGACAGGGGTGTCGCGGTGGGCAGGAAACGTCCGATGGCGGCGCCGGGACCGGCGTCGACGTCCACGCGGAGACACCTCCTCACCCACCGCCCCGGCCGGTCGCCCGGCCCGGGGCCGCACGCCACGAATCGGGCGTTGGCTGACAGGACTGCACTTCTCTAACAGCCTAAGCGAGCGAGCGTCGTACTATCGGCTACTTGCGGGTGGGCGATCGGTCGAGTCTTTGACCCGTCCGTCAACCACCGCCCGTCGTCCGCGCGGCCTCCTCGGCCTTGACCAGCAGTTGGTGGAACCGGCCGGCACCGCGTACCGGTGAGGCCCACCCGCCGGTGACGCTGACCAGCCGGGTCTGCGCCGGCTCCAACCAGGACAGGATCCGTTCGGACTCCTCGGCGCTGGCCCGGGGGGTCGGCCCGTGCCCGGGCAGGACGGTCTCCGCGGTCGCCCGTAGCAGGTCGATGGTGTGCCGCGGGTGCTGCCGCGGCGGCGAGACACCGGCGGCGGCGAGCCGGCCGTGCCGGACGATCGCCAGCTCCCAGCCACCGTCGGCGGCCCGCCGGGCCGCGACCAGCTCCGCGATCACGCTCAGCGCGGTCAACCGCTGCATCCGCAGGGTGGTCCGCAGCAGAGCGGTGAGTCGGCTACGGACCACCGCCGCCTCCTCGTAGCGCTGCGCCGCCGCAAGGCCGTCGATCCGGGCGAGCAGGGTGTCCACCAGCGCCTGTGGGTCGGCGGTGATCGCCGACCGCAGTGGATGGACGGCGGCCTCGGCGTACCCGTCCGGGTCGATCCGGTGCTCACAGGGGGCCGGACAGCGGCCCAGCTCGGCCAGGGCGCAGGCCGGAAAGCGGGTCCGGGTGGACAGCCGGTGGGTGCACTGGCGCAGCGGCAGCGCGTCGTGGATGCCGGCCGCCGCCAGCTCCGCCGCGCGCCGGGACGCGAACGGCCCGAGCACGGTGTCCTGCGGCGACGTCGACCGTACGGTGGACAGCCGGGGGTAGGGCTCGTCGGTCAGCTTGAGCCAGACCGCCCGCTCGGGATACTTCGACCGACGGTTGTACGGCGGCGCGTGCGCCGCGATCAGCCGTAGCTCGCGGACCTCCGCCTCCAGCCGGTGCGCGCACTCGACCGCCTCCACCCGGGTCGCCGCCGCCAGCATCTCCGACATCCGGGCGCGTCGCTCGGCGGCGGTGAAGTAGCTGCGGACCCGGGTGGCGATGTCGCCGGAGGTGCCGACGTAGAGCGGCCGGTCGTCGGCGGCCCGGAAGATGTACACGCCGGGGGTACGGGGCAACCCCTCGGCGAGGTGCCGCTTGCGGCGCTGCACCTCGCTGACGGCCCGGCTGAACTCGACCGCGTCGCCGATCGTCGTCACCTGATGGCCGCCGAGCCGGGCGATGAGCCCGTGCAGCACGTCGACGGTGGCCCGGGCGTCGGCGAGGGCCCGGTGGGTGGGCTGGTGGGCGGTGCGGAAGTACCCGGCCAGGGTGCCGAGTTTGCGGTTGGGCACCTCGTCGCGGCTGAGCACCCGCCGGGCCAGCGCGACGGTGTCCAGCACGGTCGGCGTCGGCCAGCGGTAGCCGTGCCGGGCGCACGCGGCCTTGAGGAACCCGACGTCGTACGGCGCGTTGTGCGCCACCAGCACGGCGTCGGCGAGGAACTCCAGCAGGCTGGGCAGCACCTGCTCGATCGGGGGTGCGGGGACGAGCATCGCCTGGGTGATGCCGGTCAGCACGGTGATGAACGGCGGAATCGGCTGCCCGGGGTTGACCAGGGTGGCGAAGACCCCCAGCTCCTCGCCGCCACGGACCTTGACCGCGCCGATCTCGGTGATCCCGCCACCGTCCGGTGCGCCGCCGGTGGTCTCCAGGTCGAGCACCACGAACGTGGTCTCCCGCAGCGGCACCGCCTGTCGGTCGTCCAGCAGGGCGTCGAGGGTGCCCTGCGTGTAGCCGGGCCGGGGAACGGGGTCGGGGGTCACCACGGCCCACACCGTAGGGCGCGGGTACGACACACCGACCCCATCCGTACCGTTGGTAACGATCCGATCGACCCAGAGAGATCATTCTTCCTGTCGGGCACGCGGCGGGCCACCGGTGGGAGACTGGGGTGCATGGCCGCACCGGATCCGACCGACGCTCGTCCCGAGGGGGCGGCGCCGACGACCGGCGCCCAGAACTCGCCCACCACCGCACCCTCGGACGGTGCCGTACCGCCTCCCGAGCCGGTCCTGCCGGAAGGGGTGCGGTCCCGGATCGTGGCCTTCGCGGCTGCCGCGTTACCGGAGATCCCGGCCGACGAGCTGCCACCTCCGCTGCGCAAGGTCGCCAAGTTCGCGCCGAACCGGCGGGCCCGCTACGGCGCGGGCCTGATCGCCGCCCAGCTCACCAACGATCCGTCGTTTCGCCAGCGGGCTGCCGCCCGGGCCCTGGCCGACGCCGGTGAGCTGGGCGAGGCCATCGCCGCCGGGGTCACCCCGGGGGCGGCCGACCCGGTCGAGGTCGCGGCGCTGGCCTACCTGATGCGACCGGCCGGCTGGCGGGATCTGGTCGCGGCGGCCGGAGCGGCGGTACGGGCGGAGGCCGACAGCGCCGCCGTCGCCGCGGCGATCCGCGAGGCCGAGGCGCGGGCCAACCGGGCCGAACACGACCGGACCGTCGCCCGGGTCGAGGCGGACAAACTCCGCGACGAGCTGGCCCGGGTCCGCGAGGAGCTCGGCCAGCTACGCGAGGAGTCCCGGCTGCTGGCCCGCGCGTTACGGGAGAGCCAGACACAGCAGCGGCGGGCCACCGAACTGCTCGCCACCGAACGTGGTCGGGCGGCCCGCGCCGCTGCCGACCACGACGCCGAACTGCGCCGGCTGCGGGCCAAGCTCGCCGACGCGGAACTGTCGGCCGGTTCCGCCCGCCAGCTCGCCAAGGAGAACCGGGCGGTCGACGACGCCCGGCTGTGGCTGCTGCTGGAGACCATCGGTCAGGCAGCGCAGGGGCTGCGCCGGGAGCTGGCGCTCGATCCGGCCGACAAGCTGCCGGCGGACTACGTGGCGGACACCTTCACCGATCGGCCGGCGGCCGCGACGACCACCCGGGCCCGGGACACCGACGACCCGGCCCGCCTCGACGACCTGCTCGCGCTGCCCCGGGCACATCTGATCGTCGACGGTTACAACGTGACGAAACGTGGGTTCGGTGAGATGCCGTTGGAGCAGCAGCGCAAGCGCCTGATCACCGGTCTGGGCGGGATCGCCGCCCAGACCGGTGACGAGGTGACCGTGGTCTTCGACGGCGCGGAGCGGATGCACGGACTGCCGCCGGCCCCACGCGGGGTGCGGGTGCTGTTCTCTCGTAAGGGCGAGACCGCCGATGAGCTGATCCGCCGGCTGGTCCGGGCCGAACCGTCGGGGCGGGCGATCGTGGTGGTCTCCTCCGACCGGGAGGTGGCCGACGGGGTCCGCCGACACGGTGCGTACCCGATGGGCGCCGACTCCCTGCTGCGCCGGCTGGCCCGCTCCTGACCGGAGCTGGTGGCCGACGCGTCGGGGTCAGCCCATTGTCTTCTGCCCGTCGATCGCCTCGCGGATGATGTCGGCGTGCCCGGCGTGCTGTGCCGTCTCGGCGATGATGTGCAGCACCACCCGCCGGACCGACCAGCTCGCCCCGGGCTCGAACCAGGGTGCCTGTGGCAGCGGATGCGCGGCGTCCAGGTCGGGCAGGTCGGCGATCAGCCCGTCGGTGTGCGCGGCGACGGCGGCGTACCGGTCGAGCAGGCCGGCGAGGGTCTCGTCGGGGTGCATCCGGTGCTGGTCGAGCCAGTCGACCTGGTCGCGTTCCATCTCCGCCGCGCCGCCGACGGCGAAGCGCATCCAACTCTGCTCCGTGGCCGCGAGATGCTTGACGATGCCGCCGATGGTCAACTCACTGACCGTGCTCCGGGCGGCGGCGGCCGCGTCGTCGAGACCATTGGTGGTGTACCGCAGGAAGGACCGGTGCGTGCGGATCGTGGCGAGCAGATCGGCCCGTTCACCGGTGGGCGTGCTGGACATGAGGAACTCCCGTCCGACTGGATGGACGACGGCCGGTGCGGCCGCGCGGGCACAGGCTACGAGGGACGACCGACAGTGTCGGCCGGGAATGTCGTACCCGCTGCCTATCGTCGATGTCACTGGCGGTGGCCGGGCCGGCAGCGGTCCGTGGCACGGGGGCCGGCCACCGCCGCCGACCGTCCCCGTCCGTCGACACGAGAGGTCAACGATGATCATCGACTGTGGCAGCTGTACGGTGGCCCGCGGCACAGCCTGTGACGGCTGCCTGGTCAGCGCGCTGCTCGACACCCCGGACGAGCTGGGTGCCCTCGACGCCGGCGAGCGCTACGCGATCGAGGTGCTGGCCCGCGCCGGCTTCGACGTCGAGGTGCTGGCAGTGGCACCGAGGTCGGCCCGCGGCCGCCAGCAGCAGCGGCCACGGCGGCGAAGACGGGCCGCCTGAGTGCGTCGCCACCGGCACCCCGACCCGCACGGCCTAGGATGACCGGCAAGCGGCTGCCGGGAGGTTGTGGACATGTCCCCTCGTTCCTGGGCGCTGCTCGCCCTGATCGTCCTGCTGGTCGCGGTCGCGGTGGCCGCCGCGGTGCTGGTGCCCTGGCATCAGCCGTCGGTGCCCCGGTCCGAGCAGTTGGCCGCGCTGCGGGACCTGCCCACCGACCAGGTCGAGCGGGGCCGCGCGTTCCGTGCGGCCCTGCGTCCCCACCGGTACGCGGCGCTGGTGACCGGGCTCGTCGTCGCGCTGCTGCTCGGGCTCACCCCGATCGGTGCCCGACTGGTGGAGCTCGCCGGTCGGCCGTTCGGCGGCCACTGGGCGGCCCAGGCGCTGCTGGGTGGCCTGCTGGTGGTGCTGCTCGCCGATCTGACGACCCTGCCGTTCGCCGCCTGGCGGCACCGCATCCTCACCGAGTACGGCCTCGCCACGCAGGGCTGGTCCGGCTGGGCCGTCGACCTGGTCAAGTCGTACGCCGTCGGCGCGGTGATCGCGGCCGTCGCGCTGCTGGGCTTCTACACGATCACCCGGCTCGCGCCGCGCTGGTGGTGGGCGCTCGCCGCCGCCGGTGCCGCTGGGCTGGTGGTGCTCATGTCGTTCATCCTGCCGGTGCTGGTCGAGCCGGTGTTCAACAAGTTCACCCCGATGCCGGCCGGCCCGTTGCGGGCCGAACTGCTGGCGTTGGCCGAGCGCGACGGCGTACCGGTCCGGGACGTGCTGGTGGCCGACGCGTCCCGGCGGACCCGGGCGGTCAACGCCTACGTCTCCGGGTTCGGGCCGACCCGGCGGATCGTCGTCTACGACACCCTGCTGCGGGAGGCGCCGCCGGTCGAGGTCGCGGCCGTGGTGGCGCACGAACTCGGCCACGCCAAGGACCGTGACGTGCTCACCGGCACCACACTCGGCGCCCTCGGCGCGGCCACGGCGGTGGTCGGGATCTATCTGCTGGGCGGCGTCGGCCCGCTGGTGCGGGCCTCCGGCGCGGCCAGCATCGCCGAGCCGCGTGCGGTCGCGTTGCTGCTGGCCCTGGTCACGGTCGCCGGGCTGGTGGCCACACCCGCGCAGGCGCTGGTGTCGCGTCGCATCGAGCAGCGGGCCGACGCCCACGCGGTGACGCTGCACGGCGATCCGGCGGCGTACGAGGCGGTGCACCGTCGGCTGTCGGCGGTCAACCTCGCCGATCCGGATCCGCCGCGCTGGGAGTACCTCTACTCGGCCACCCATCCGTCCACCGTGCAACGGATGGCGGCAGCCCGGGCGGCCGCCGCCGACGGGGCGGGCGGATGAACCGGGTCCTGCTGGTCACCAACGATTTCCCGCCCCGACCGGGCGGCATCCAGTCGTTCGTGCACAACCTGGCGTTGCGCCAGCCGGCGTCCAGCGTGGTCGTCTACGCGTCCAGCTACGCCGGGGCGGCCGGGTTCGACGCCGAGCAGCCGTTCGAGGTGGTCCGCAACCCGACCGGCATGCTGCTACCCACCCCGGCGGTGGCCCGCGAGACCGCCGCGCTGGCTCGGGCCCGGGGCTGTGACACCGTATGGTTCGGCGCGGCAGCACCTCTCGGGCTGCTCGGCGCGGGTCTGCGCCGACGCGGCGGGATCCACCGGGTGGTGGCCCTGACCCACGGTCACGAGGTGGGCTGGGCGGCGTTGCCCGGGGCCAGGTCGATGCTGCGCCGGATCGCCCGGTCCACCGACGTGGTGACCTATCTGGGGGAGTACACCAGGGTCCGGCTCGACCGCGCGGTGGGCGGGCTGACCGAGCTGCGTCGGCTCGCGCCCGGGGTGGACACCGACACCTACCACCCGGGGGTCGACGGCACGTCGGTGCGACGCCGCCACCGGCTGTCGGACCGGCCGGTGGTCGTCTGCGTCTCCCGGCTCGTGCCCCGCAAAGGGCAGGACACCCTGATCCGGGCGTGGCCGTCGGTGCGCAGCCGGGTGCCGGGTGCGGCGCTGCTGGTGGTCGGTGGTGGCCCGGACCGGGACCGGCTGACGCGACTCGCCGCGCGGGCCGGGGTGCGCGACGACGTGGTCTTCACCGGCGCGGTGCCCTGGGCGGATCTGCCCGCCCACTACGCCGCCGGGGACGTCTACGCGATGCCGTGCCGCACCCGTCGCGGCGGCCTCGACGTCGAGGGGCTCGGCATCGTCTACCTGGAAGGGTCGGCTACCGGTCTGCCGGTGGTGGCCGGCGATTCCGGCGGAGCGCCGGACGCGGTCCGCGACGGTGAGACCGGGTACGTGGTGGACGGCCGCGACCCGGCCCAGCTCGCCGACCGGCTCACCGACCTGCTGCGTGACCGGGATCTCGCCCGCCGGATGGGTGCCGCCGGTCGGGCCTGGGTGGAGCGTGAATGGCGCTGGGACACCCAGGCCGCTCGGTTGGCCTCGCTGCTGGCCGGCTGACCGGGCCGGTCCGCCGCCAGGCCCGGGCCGGTCCGCCGGCCAGGGAACGGTCGTCAGCCGAGCAGGTCGGTGATGTCGGTCGGCGGGCCAGGGCGGCCGAAGTGCCAGCCCTGTGCGGCGTCGCAGCCGATCGCCCGCAGCCGTTCCGCCTGCCCGGCGGTCTCCACGCCCTCGGCGGTGACGGTCAGCTGCAGGGTGTGTGCCAGGCGCACCAGGGTGAGCAGGATGCTCTCGTCGGTACGGTTGCTGCTGGACGGTACCCGTAGCCCTTCGACGAACTTGCCGGCCAGCTTCAGCTCCTGCACCGGCAGGGACCGCAGGTACGACAGGTTGGAGTACCCGGTGCCGAAATCGTCGATGGCGATGCGGACCCCCAGGGCGGCGAGCTCCCGCAGGGTCCGTACCGGACCGTCGGCGGTGCTCATCAACGTGCTTTCGGTGATCTCCAGCTGGAGTCGGTCTGCGGGCAGCCGGGTGTCGGCCAGCACCGAGGTGACGTACTGCACCAGGTGCGGGTCGTTGACCTGCCGGACAGCCAGGTTGACGCTGACGAACGGGGCGCCGGGACTGCGGTCCAGCCACCGCCGGGCCTCGCGGCAGGCCTCCGCCAGGACCCAGGCGCCGAGCCGGATGATCAGCCCGGAGTCCTCGGCCAGCGCGATGAACCGGTCCGGCCCGAGCACTCCGAGCTCCGGATGCCGCCAGCGGACCAGCGCCTCCACGCCGAGCAGTGCGCCACCGGTCAGCGAGACCAGCGGCTGGTAGTCGAGGAAGAACTCACCTCGGTCCAGGGCCGCCGGCATGGCTGCGGACAGGGCGTACCGGGCGAGTTGCTGCTCGTTGCGGACCGGGTCGAACAGCGCCCACCGACCCTTGCCGGCCGACTTCGCCCAGTGCAGCGTCACGTCCGCTGCGCGCATCACCTCGCTCGGGGTGGTGCCGGCCACCGGCCGTTCGACGATGCCGATGCTCGCGGTCACCCGCAACTCGTGCCCTTCGACGACGGCCGGCTGGCTGATCGCGGCCAGCGCAGCGTCGGCGACCTTGAGCGCGTCGTCGGTACAGGTGGTGTCCGCCACCAGGATGACGAACTCGTCGCCACCGATCCGCGCGACCAGGTGATCTCCGACGCCGCGGCGCAGCCGGTCGGCGACCGATGTCAGCAGCAGGTCGCCGATGTGATGCCCGAGCGTGTCGTTGACGACCTTGAAGCCGTCCAGGTCGACGAAGCACACCCCGAGCCGGCGCGTCGCCGCGCCCGGCGCGGCGAAGACGGCGTCCAGCCGTTGGGTGAACAGGCTGCGGTTGGGTAGGTCGGTGAGCGGGTCGTGGGTGGCGCGGTGCCGGTAGCGGGCCTCGCTGTCGCGTAGTGCCGTCTCGGCCTGTGCCCGGGCGACCAGGGCGGCCCGCCGGATCGTCTCCTGCTCGTCGAGGGTGCGGTCGCGCAGTGCCCGGGCGTACCCGGTGGCGATGGCCCCGAGCAGCCGCGCCATCCGGTCGCGGCCGTCGGGGTGGTCGACGTCGAGGTCGCGCAGCAGCCGCAGGTCGAGCACCTCGACGGTACGACCGAGCCCCTCCGCCGAGGCGATGTGGGCGGCGACCAGTTCGACCCCGACCTGGTGACCGGGCCGGACGCTGAACGGCTCGGCGCGCAGCGCGGCCACGAGCCGGCGGGCCAGGCCGGCGAGGAACTCCTCCAGTTGAGCCTGCGTCATCGGCAGGTAACTGGTCCCCGTCACCGCCTTGGCCCAGGCGCGGGCCACGGCGGCGATGCCCGGCGGATCGGACCGGTCAGCCACTGAGCCGGCCCACCCCGCCCATGAAGACGGCACGCTCGGCGTCCTCGGCGGCGTCCGGCGTCTCCGGCCGCCACTGCGGCACCCACACGACACCGGGCTCGACGAGGTCGAATCCGGCGAACAGGCTGGTCAACGCCGTCCGGGAACGGACATTGAGCGGGTTGTCGGTGCGCCGGTAGATCTCGTCGGCCTCGCGTCGCTCGGCGTCGCTGCGGCCGTCGTCGCTCGCCTGGGACAGGACCAGGTAGCTGCCCGGGGCGAGCGCGTCGCGCAGCGTGCGCAGGATGCCGGCGGGGTCGTCGGAGTCCGGCACGAAGTGCAGTACGGCGACGACCATCACCGCGATCGGCTGGTCGAAGTCGAGCAGCTTGCGCACCTGTGGATCGTGCAGGATCCGCTCCGGGTTGCGCAGGTCCTCCTGCAGGATCGTGGTCTGATCGTTGCCGGCGAGGATCTCTCGACTGTGGGCGACCGCGACCGGGTCGACGTCGACGTAGGCCACCCGTGACTCGGGGGCCAGTCGCTGCGCGATCTCGTGAACGTTGCCGACGGTCGGGATCCCCGATCCGATGTCGAGGAACTGACGGACGCCGGCGTCGACGAGGAACTGCACGGCCCGCCGTAGGAAGGCGCGGTTCGCCTGGGCCATCAGTGGTGCGTCCGGAACGGCGGCGATCATCGCCTGGGCGGCGGCCCGGTCGACGGCGAAATTGTGCGAGCCACCGAGGTAGTAGTCGTACATCCGGGCGACGCTGGGTCGCTCGACGTCGATGTCCTCCGATACCCAGTGCGGGCGATCCATTTCTGCCCCTTTGTCCCTCAATCGGCGTTTGATGCCTGGCTGGCAGCGGTAGTAATTCTGCCCGCTGGATGCCGTGGTATCCAGACCGCCCGAACTGCGACGATCGTCGCCCGACCAAGGGCCCCTGGTGACGTGGGCCGGCCCACCCGTCGCCGGCACCACGTGACCGGAGTCAGAACTTCGGTGCGTCCGGAGCCTCCAACAGGCCCAGCCGCAGCGCGGTCATCAGCGCCTGGGCACGGTTGGCCGCCCCGAGCTTTTCGTACAGCTTGGAGATGTGCGTCTTCGCCGTCGACTCGCTGACGAACAGCTGCTTGGCGATGCCCGCCACGCTCATCCCGTCGGCGAGCAGCCGGAGCACCTGGCCCTCGCGGGGCGACAGCTGCGGACCCGACGGCGCGAGCCGGCGTTTCATCGCCTCGGCCAGGTCGGCGGCGGTGAACGCGCTGGGGGAGGAGGCCGCGTGCCGTGCCGCCGCGACGACCTCGTCCGCGGGCGCGGTCTTCGGCACGAACGCACTGGCGCCGGCCTCCAGTGCCCCGAACAACTGGTCGTCACCGGCGTACATGGTGAGCACCACGATGCCCATCGTGGAACTCGACTTGCGCAGCGCCCGTGTCGCTTCGAGTCCGCTGCCGTCCGGCAGTCGCAAATCCATGATCACGACATCGGGCTGGAGCGCGCCGGCCTGGCGCACGCCCTCCGCTGCCGTCGCGGCCTCACCGACGACCTCGAACTGCCGGTCCCGCTCGAATGCGTGCCGCAGGCCCTTGCGGATGAGGTCGTGATCATCGACAAGCAGGACCTTGGTCCGGGTGGTCGGTGTGGGGCTGGTGGTCATGCTCTGGCTACTCCCCTTCTGATGCTGTCACGCTATCGCGCACGCTATCGCGCCGGGGCGAGGTTCCGAGCACCACCGCCACGGTCGTTCCGCTCGGGTGTCGTGGCCTGATCTCCAACCGGCCCCGGATACGTTCCGCTCTCTCCGCCATGATCGCAAGACCGTAGCGGCCGTCCGGACGCTGGTCAGCGATCCCCTGACCGTCATCCGACACTTCTATTTGCGCATAGGGGGGGTCTATGTCACAGGTGACCCAGAGATTCGCCGCGCCAGCGTGCTTGCGCGCATTGGTAATCGCCTCCTGGGCGATCCGCAGCAGTTCCGCCTCGGTCGCCGCCGGCAGCCGGGCGCCGGACTCGTCGAGCGACAGGTGCACCCGCAGCCGGCCGGACGAGCCGACGGTACGGGCGTATTCGGCGATCGCGGCGGCCAGCCCGCCGTGCCGGTCGACCTCGCTGCGCAGCTCGAACAGGCTCAGCCGCAGCTCGGTGATCACCCGGGTGACCTCGCCGCGCAGCGTCCGCAGATCCTCGGCCGTCTCGTCCGCGCCGTCCGGCAGCGTGGCCAGCGCGTTGTCGATGCCGTAGCCGACCATCACCAACTCCTGGGCGACCCCGTCGTGGATCTCCCGGGCCAGCCGTTGCCGCTCCTCGTTGGTCGCCAGCGAGCGGACCTCGTCGAACAGCAGGGCGGCCTCCAGCCGCAGCGCCGCAGGCCGGGTCAGCGCGGTGATCCGGGCCACCACCGGGGGCGGGTAGGCGTTGGCGCTGTCCGTCTCCAGGATCACCAGGCCGACGGTACGCACCCCGGCCACCAGCGGGACCACCAGCGCCGAGACGTCCCCACCCGGATGTGACCGGGCCTGCGACCGGGCCGCCGTCTGCGGCAACTGGCTGGCCCAGGCATCGGCGATGGCGGAGTCGGCGTCCAGCGTCGTCTCCCAGTCCACCCGCTCCAGCCCGGCCTGGGCCAGGACCACCAGCCGGCCACCGCCACTGCCGGACAGCACGGCGGTACGCCCGGTCGGCGCCACCGTCCGCAGCTCCTCGATCAGGTGTTCGGAGATGCTGCCCGGGTCGAGGGTGGCACCGGGCAGCTGCCGGGCGACGCTGCGCAGCTGGGTGAGTAGCCGGGTGGCCTCGGCGTACGGTGCCGGCTTGGTGTCACCGCGCGCCTGCATCACCTGTTGCAGGGTGCCGGCGGCCAGGATGCCGAGGCTGGCCAGGATCAGCCACTGCGCGCTGACCGCCACGTAGCCCAGCTGGGTGATCTGCCGCTCACCGTCGATCACGGTGAGCAGCCCGCAGACGGCCAGCGTGCCGGCGGCCACGGCGAGCAGCCCGGCGGCCTGGCGGGTCCGCCGCTGCAGCACCGCCACGGTCAACGGCACCGACAGGTACGGCAGCATCGCCGACGCGCCCAGCCCGGCGCCGATCGCGCCGCGGACGTTCGCCGCGGCGGCCACCTCGCTGGTGGCGAGGCCGACGACGATCACCTCGGCGACCCGTCCGACCGGGGCGACGACCGGGTGCCGGGGCGCCACGACGGCCGGGACACCGGCGACCGCGAGCAACGCGACCCACCACAGCTCGGCCACGTCCCGGGTGGTGATCAGAATCAGTACGGCGACGAGCGCGAGCATGACCAGGCGGGCCACGACCGCGAGTGGATGCGGGCGGGGCACGTCGGACGTCGATGCGGACACGTGACGGATGGTAGTCAGCTCCCGTAGATCTCGGTGATCGTGGCGTCGTGGTTGGTCAGCACGACGGCCCGCTTCACCTTCAGTGACGGGGTCAGCTCGCCGGTGGACTCGGTGAAGTCCTGGCTCAGGATGCGGAACTGGCGGATGGACTCGGCGGCGGAGACGGCCCGGTTGGCGTCGTCGACGGCCTGCTGGATCTCGGCCCGCAGCGCCGGGTCGTCGCACAGCTGCGCGACGGTACGCCCGGCCGGGTGGCCGTTGCGTTCCAGCCAGCCCGGCCAGGCCTCCTCGTCGATGGTGACCAGCGCGGCGATGAACGGCTTGCGGTCACCGATCACCATGCACTGACTGACCAGGGGGTGGGCCCGTACCCGGTCCTCCAGGACAGCCGGCGCGACGTTCTTGCCGCCGGCGGTGACGATCAACTCCTTCTTGCGGCCGGTGATGCTGAGGAACCCGTCACCGTCGAGCCGGCCCAGGTCGCCGCTGCGGAACCAGCCGTCCTCGGTGAGTACCTCAGCGGTCTGCTCCGGGTTGTTCCAGTAGCCCTGGAACACCAGGTCACCGGAGATCAGCACCTCCCCGTCGTCGGCGATGCGCACACTGACCCCGGGCAGCGGTCGGCCCACCGTGCCGATCCGGATCGCGTGCTGCAGGTTCACCGAGACCGCCGGTGAGGTCTCGGTGAGGCCGTACCCCTCGTAGACGGTGACTCCGACGCCCCGGAAGAAGTGCGCCAGCCGGGTGCCCAGCGGTGCGCCACCGGAGATCGCGGTGCGGCACCGGCCGCCGAGGGCGGCCCGCAGCTTGCGGTAGACCAGCCGGTCGAACAGGGCGTGCCGGGCCCGCAGCGCGAACCCTGGGCCACCCGGGGCGTCCAGGGCCTCGCTGTAGGCGACCGCCACCCGGTCGGCCCGGTCGAAGATGGCACCCTTGCCGTCGCCGTGGGCACGCTGCTTGGCGGCGTTGTAGACCTTCTCGAACACCCGTGGTACGGACAGTACGAAGGTGGGTCGGACCTGGGCCAGATCGGCGACCAGGTTCTTCGGGTCGGCGGCGTGGGTCATCGTGGCCCGGGCATGCACCGCGCCGATCTGGATCAACCGGGCGAAGGAGTGGGCCAGGGGCAGGAACAACAGGGTCGACGCACCCTCGTGGAACAGGTTCGGCAGACCGGGGATCGCGTTGGCGATGTCGGCGTACATGTTCCGGTGGGTCAGGACGCAGCCCTTCGGCCGTCCGGTGGTTCCGCTGGTGTAGATGATCGTCGCGACGTCGCCGGCATGCCGGGCCCGTCGACGCTGGTCCACCTGGGCGGCGTCGACCGTCGCGCCGCGCGCGACGATCTCGTCCACGCCGCCGGTGTCCAGCTGCCAGACCTCGCGCAGCGCGGGCAGCTGGTCGCGGACCGAGGCGAGGGTGATCGCGTGCGCGTTGGTCTCCAGTACGCAGGCCACCGCGCCGGAGTCGGCCAGGATCCAGGCGACCTGTTCGGCGCTGGACGTCTCGTAGATCGGCACGGTGACCGCGCCGATCGACCAGATCGCGTAGTCGGTCAGGGTCCACTCGTACCGGGTCTTGCTCATCAGCCCGACGCGGTCACCCGGCTGCACGCCGGCCCCGATCAGGCCGCAGGCCAGGGCGACCACCTCGTCGCGGAACTGTCGGCAGGTCACGTCGACGTACCCGGTCGGCCCGGGGCGGGTGAACTGCACCGCGTCCGGGGCCTGCTCGGCGTTGTCCCAGACCGGGTCGGTCAGGTTGGCGGCTTCACCGACGGTGACGACCGGTGGTACGGAGAACTCGCGCACCTGCACTCCCTTGCGCTGGGGGACTCGAGTGGGCCGGACCTGCGGGTGTGGCATCCGGCTACCCGAAACCTACCGGGCCGGCGGACGACCTGCGCCGGCTGCCTGACGCGCACCTTGGTGGCTGTCGTTGCCGGCCGCCGGCTTGATCTTGGCCCGGCACCGGGTAGCCTGCCCCACATGGCGGAGTCCTCCACCAAGTCGATCGTGATCACCGCGCCCGCGTCCCGGGTCACGGCGGTGATCTGCGACTTCGCGCGGTACCCGGAATGGACCGAGGCGCTGGAGCGGGTCGAGGTGCGCCAGGAGTACGAGGACGGCTACGCCCGCGAGGTCTTCTTCGTGCTCGACGCCGGGGTGCTCGCCGACGAGTACACGCTGATCTACGAGTACGCCGAGGACATCTCCCGGATCGAATGGCGGTTGGCGCAACCGTCGCGGATGCAGCGCCGCCAGGACGGCTCGTACGAGATCGAGGACAATGGTGACGGCACCACGACGGTGACCTACACCCTGGAGGTCGACCTCTCCGTCGGCATGCTGGGCATGTTCCGCCGCAAGGCCGAAAAGATGATCATGGACGCGGCGTTGACGCAGCTGAAGCGCCGGGTGGAGCAGCTCGGCGCGGCGGAAGCCGGGTAGGGGGCGGCAGATGGCGGGATCGGATCCCGGCTCGGCACGCGCCGAGGCGGAACGCCTGGTGGCGACAGCCCTGGCGATGGCGCAACTGGCGGCACGTGGGCAGCGCCACGGCGCCGCCGGGCTCGGCATGCTCCGGGACCTGTTCGGCGGTGCCACCGGCCCACTGGCCACCGGTGAGCCGGCCTGCTGCATCTGCCCGATCTGCCGGGCGATCACGGCGTTGCGTGACCCGAGTCCGGAGCTGGCCGAACGGCTCGCCACCGGTGCCGGTGACTTCGCCGCCGGGGTGGCCAGCCTGCTGCGCGCCTTCGCTCCCGCCCCGGAGCAGACCTCGCCCGATCCGGGGAAGGCCGCTCCCGCCCCGGAGCAGACCGCTCCCGGTGCGTGGGAGACCGCCCCGGACGCGGCCGAGGCCGGAACCGGCACCGGCCCGCAGCCGGGTCCGACCGCGCCGGCGGGCGTCGATCCGCAGGTCAGGAACACCCGCGGCGACGAGCACGATCCCCCGTCCGGGCGGACCACCTCGGACGACGAGGTGTGGCGCCGGGCCACCCGCACCGGGGATGATTCGGACTCAGCGGGTGATCGGGACGTCTGGTCAGCCGCTACGAACGCCCCCGTCGACGTCGCCGGGGCGGACACACCACCGGTCGAGCGCCGCGGCGGCGGTGCCGACGTGGCGGCCCGGGACCCGCGCGCCGACGCGGTCGACGGGGACGGGTCGGACCCCGCCGCGCCGGAGCACGGACTGCCGGGATAGGCCCACACCGACCACGGCGACCCGGGCCGGCCCCACCGGGCCGGCGGGTGCGCCACGTCGAGGGACCCGACCGGGTGCCACAACCGGCGCGCGAGGAACACAGCAGAGGGGAGCGGCAGCGGTGACGCTGACCATCGGAGTCGACATCGGCGGAACCAAGGTCGCCGGCGGCGTCGTCGATCCGGACGGGGAGGTCGTGGCGCAGACCCGGCACGACACACCGGCCGAGGACGTGGCCAAGACGCGGGACGTGATCGTCGAGGTGGTGCTGGAGCTGGCCGCGACGCATCCGGTCACCGCCGTCGGTATCGGTGCCGCCGGCTGGATCGACGCGCTGCGCTCCACGGTCCTGTTCGCCCCGAACATCGCCTGGCGCAACGAACCGCTGCGCGACTACGTCAGCGCGGCGGTCAACCTGCCGGTCACCGTCGAGAACGACGCCAACGTCGCCGCCTGGGCAGAGTTCCGGTACGGTGCCGCCCGGCACGCCACCGACTCGATGGTCATGTTCACCGTCGGCACCGGCATCGGCGGCGGCATCGTCTACGGCGGCGAGCTGATCCGGGGGGCCCACGGCATCGCCGCCGAACTCGGCCACATGCTCGCGGTACCCGACGGCCACCTCTGCGGCTGCGGGCGGCACGGCTGCATCGAGCAGTACGCCAGCGGCAACGCCCTGGTCCGGTTCGCCCGGGCCGGGGCCCGCCAGGAACCGGACCGGGCCGGCGCTCTGCTCGCCCTGGCCGGCGGCGACGCCGAAGCGGTGACCGGCCCGATGGTGACGGCGGCGGCGCGTTCCGGTGACCCGGTCTCCTGCGAGGCGTTCGCTCAGATCGGCCGATGGCTCGGCATCGGACTGGCCGACCTCGCCCAGATTCTCGACCCCGAGGTCATGGTCATCGGCGGTGGCGTGGTGGAAGCCGGCGACCTGCTGCTCGGCCCGGCCCAGCGGGCCTACACCGAAGCCCTGGCTCAGCGGGTCCGGATCCCGGTCGCCGAGGTGCGGGCGGCCGAACTGGGCAACACAGCCGGTGTGGTGGGGGCCGCCGACCTCGCCCGACGGTTGTGAGCGGCGAACCGCGGCTGCGGGTGTTGACGTACAACATCCACGGCCAACGTGACGACCGGGCCGCGCTGACCGACGTGGTCCGGTCCGTCGCACCCGACGTGGCGATCCTGCAGGAGGCACCCCGGCGCTGGCGCTGGCGCAGCCGGAGCGCGGCGCTGGCCGACTCGTTCGCCATGGTGGTCGGTGCCGGCGGCCTGCCGGGGATGGGCAACCTGCTGCTGACCAGCCTGCGGGTCCGGGTGCTGGACAGCTGGACCGTACGGTTCCCGCTGACCCCCGGCCGGCACCTGCGCGCGGCGGTCTTCGCCCGCTGCGCCGTCGGCCCGGCGCGGTTCGTGGTCGTCGGCTCCCACCTGTCCACCGACCCCGCCGAACGCCCCGCGCAGGCCCGCCTGCTGCGGCAGGCATGTGCCGACGTCGACGACCCGCTGATTCTGGGCCTGGACGTCAACGACACGCCACCGGCGGCCGGGGCGGACTCGCCGGTCTGGCGCGAGGTCGCGGCCGGGTTGACCGACGCGGCGGTGATCGGCGGTGCCGGCGACATCTGCACCTTCCCGTGTGCCGGGCCCCGGCGGCGGATCGACGCGATCTTCGTCGACCCCCGGATCCGGGTCGCCGCCGCCACGGTGGTCGACACCCCGGCGGCCCGCCGGGCCAGCGACCATTTCCCGGTTGTCGCCGATCTGGTACTCGCCGGACCGGGGACGGGGCTGGACAAGCGGGGCGGCTAACCGGCAGGATTTCGCAGCCGTACGAAGGAGACTGCCGGTGCCTGATTCTGCTGACCGCGCCCACCCCGCCGCCGGTGCCGCCGACTGGCGTGACGACCGTTCGATCTCCGAGCAGAGCGAGAACGTCTGTGTGATCGGTGCGGGCGCCAGCGGGCTGTGCGCGGTGAAGAATCTGCGGGAACAGGGGTTCGGGGTCGACTGCTACGAGCGGGAAACCGGCGTCGGCGGTGCCTGGAACTGGCGCCACGACCGCAGCCCGGTGTACGCCAGCACCCATTTGATCTCGTCAAAGCCGTTCAGCCAGTACCCCGACTTTCCGATGCCGGACGACTGGCCTGACTATCCGCACCACAGCCAGCTGCTGCACTACCTGCAGCGCTACACCGACCACTTCGACCTGCGCCGACACATCTGGTTCGGCACCGAGGTGGTCCGGGTCACCCCGGCCGAGGGCGACCGGTGGGACGTGACCACCCGCAGCACCGGCGGCAGCGGCGCCAGCCGCACCCAGCGGTACGCGGCGGTGGTCGTCGCCAACGGGCACAACTGGGCCCCGCACGAACCGTCCTACGATGGACTGTCCGACTTCACCGGTCAGGTGATCCACGCCGCGGCCTACCACGACGCCGCGCAACTGCGCGGCCGCCGGGTACTGGTGGTCGGCGGCGGCAACACCGGCTGTGACATCGCGGTGGAGGCCGGCCAGCAGGGAGCGCGGTGCTGGCACTCCACCCGGCGTGGCTACTGGTACCTGCCCAAGTACGTCTCTGGTCGACCCCTCGACCAACTGCACGCCCGGCTGTCGGCGCTGCCGCTGCCGCGCTGGCTGCGGCAGTGGATCCGCCACCGGGTGCTCCGGCTGACCGTGGGGGACCTGACCCGCTTCGGGCTACCCGCACCGGACCACCAGGTCCTCGCCACCCATCCGATCGTCAACAGTCAGCTGGTGCACCACATCGGGCACGGCACCGTCGCACCGGTGCCGGACGTGGCCAGATTCCGCCGCCACACCGTCGAACTCGCCGACGGCAGTGAGATCGACCCCGATCTGGTCGTGCTCGCCACCGGCTACCGGCCGCGGTTCGACTTCCTCGACCCGGGGCTGCTCGGCGCCGGTCCGGACGGGCGGCCCCGGCTGCACCTGCATCTGTTCGCACCCGAGCGGCCGACCCTGTCGGTGGTCGGCCTGCCACAGCCGGACATCGGGATCTTCCCGCTGGTCCACTGGCAGGCCGTGCTGTTCGCCCGCTGGCTGCGGGCCCGGACGGCGGATCCGGCGGGCGCCGCCGCGCTGACCCAGCGGCTGTCGGCGGCCGGTGGCCGCGACTGGCACGACGTGGCGGTGTGCGACGACGACTCGCCCCGGCACTGGTTCGAGGTCGGCCACCGTAGCTACCTGGGTGCCCTGCAATCGTCCTTGGACAGTCTGGAGGTGTCGGCCCGGTGAGCCCGCGTCCGCCGACCACCCGCATCCTGCGTACCCGGGAGTGGGCCGACCCGGTCCCGGGTGTCCGCCGTGAGGTGCTGCACGGCGAAGTGCTGCGCGACGAGGGTCGGCCACCGCTGCTGTTCGTTGCCGGGTTCGGCCACGGCGCGTGGGTGTTCGCCGAACACTGGCTGGACCGGGTCGCTGAGCGGGGCTTCCCCGCCGCCGCGGTGAGCCTGCGGGGGCACGGCGCCAGCGCCCCGGCACCCCGGGCGGACCTGCGGGCGTACGTCCACGACGTCGTGCAGGCAGCCGCCGGACTGCCCCGCCAGGCGGTGCTGGTCGGGCACGGCGCCGGGGCGCTGGTGGTGGCCCACGCGCTGGCCCGTTACCCGGCGCGGGCGGCGGTGCTGGCCGCGCCGGTGCTCAGCGGCTGGCCCCTGCTCGGTACGGCGTTGCGGCGGCACCCGTTCGGTACCGTACCGGCGCTGTTCGGTGCCGGGCTGCGGCTGCGGGCCCGCCAGTTGTTCAGCCGGGAGTTGGCCGACGAGGTGGCCAAGTCGTACGTGGACCGCCTCGGCTCCGCCTCGGCGCGTGCCCAGTGGCAGCTGCTGGCGCGGCAACGGTTCGAACCGCCGGTCGGCGATCCGCCGGTGCTGGTGCTCGGCAGCCCGGACGACCAGGTGGTGCCGGTGGCCGCCCTGAACCGGGTGGCCCGGCGCTTCGGCGGGGCGCCGCTGCTCTTTCCCGGCATGGGACACGACCTGATGCTCGACGCCCGCTGGACCGAGCCGGTGGACGCGATCCTCGACTGGCTGGACGCCGGCACCGGCTGAGCCCACGCGGCTCAGCCGGTGCCGCGCGGGCCCGCCCGGTGCCGTGCGATCTCAGGCGGTGAGTCGGGCGGCGAGCGAACCGGTCCGGTCGAGCGAGGTCAGGTAGCCGTGCACCCAGGCTCGGATGTCGTGGTGGCGCAGGTGTTCACGCATCGACCGCATCCGGTCGGCGATGTCGGTGGGCGCGGCCTCCAACGCGTGCATCAGGGTCAACTTGAGACCGTCGAGGTCGTGCGGATTGACCAGGTACGCCTGTTGGAATTCGGCTGCGGCTCCGGCGAACTCGCTGAGCAGCAGGGCACCGTCGTCGTCGACCCGGGCGGCGACGTACTCCTTGGCCACCAGGTTCATCCCGTCGCGCAGCGGGGTGACCGCCATGATGTCGGCGACCCGGTACAACGCCGCCAGGTCGGCCCGGCTGAACGACTGGTTGAGGTAGTGGATCGCCGGTTCGCCGACCCGGCCGAACTCGCCGTTGATCCGGCCGACCTCGCGTTCGACCCGGTCGCGCAGGATCCGGTACTGCTCGACCCGTTCCCGGCTGGGTACGGCGACCTGGACCATCACCGTGTCACGGACCTTGATGTGCCCGTCGGCGATCAGTTCGCTGTACGCCTTGAGTCGCTGCTCGATGCCCTTGGTGTAGTCCATCCGGTCCACACTGAGGATCACGTGCTGCGGGTCACCGAGGTCGGCCCGCAGCTGCCGGGCCCGCTCGACCACGTCGGGCCGGGCGGCGAGAGACTCCATCTCGGACATGTTGATCGAGACCGGGAAAGCACCGATGCGCACCACCCGGTCGTCGATCGCGATCCGGCGGTCGGTGGCCGGCACCTTGAGCACCTTCGTCGCCAGTTGAGCGAAGTTGTGCGCGGCCTGGGCGCGCTGGAAGCCGACCAGGTCGGCGCCGAGCATGCCGAGCATCAACTCCGCTCGGCGCGGCAGCTGCATGAACAGCTCCGGTGGCGGGAACGGTACGTGCAGGAAGAACCCGATCAGCAGGTCCGGGCGCAGCGCCCGCAGCATCCCCGGCACCAGTTGAAGGTGGTAGTCCTGCACCCAGACGATCGCGCCCGGTTCGGCGGCGGCGGCCGCCGCGTCGGCGAACCGCTGGTTGACCCGTTGGTACGCCTCCCACCAGCGGCGGTGGTACGTCGGCTGCTCGACCGAGTCGTGGTAGAGCGGCCACAGGGTGGCGTTGGCGAAGCCCTCGTAGTGGTCCTGAATGTCCTCGGCGGACAGCGCGACGGTGTGCATCCGCACGCCGTCGATGTCCGGCAGGCTCGGCGCGGGCCCGGTGCCACCGGCCCACCCGACCCAGGTCGCCGGGGTGTGCTGCAGGATCGGGTGCAGTGCGCTGACCAGTCCGCCGGGGCTTCGACGCCACTCGCACGCGCCGTCGCGTGCGACGCTGTCGTCCACCGGCAGCCGGTTGGCCACCACGACGAGAGAACTCTGACGCATGAGGGGACCTCGTTTCGCCGCGGCAGGGCCGCGCATGGCGAGTGATCGCGAACGTGTGAGGGGGCGACTACCGGAATTATTCCTACTGAGAGCAAGTTACGCGACTGTTACAGAGTGACCACGGTCGTCAATGAATCAGATTTTCCGCCATCCAGTGGTCAGGTTCAGACGACAGCACCGTCGTCGATGTCGTCATCCTCGTCGTGGTCCGGGCGCAGCCGCCAGATCAAAGTGACAAAGCCACCGACGACGCCAGCGAAACCGAGCAGGATGGCCAACCCGCGGTCCACCGGAAGCACAGTCGGGAAGACGAACAGGATGAACCCCGCGACGATCGCGAGCACCCCGAGCACCGCCGCGGACGACAGCCGGGGCAGTGGCGGTGGCGGCGGCGGGGTGTAGCCCTCCTCCGGCTCGTCGGGCAGCCGGCTGCCGAACGTGTCCAACCCGTCCAACAGGGACGGCTCGTCGCCCCGGCGGCCGATCGAGATGTTGGTGAAGCCGACCGCCCACGGCAGCGGATCGTCGGCACCCGCGCCCCGCGTCGGCCCGGTGTCCGCCGGCCCGGAGCGCTCGGCACCGGAGCGGCGCGCGGGGTCGGTGACATCACCGGTACGGTCGTCGCCGGCCGTACGGTGCCCGTCGGCGGGCTGGCCGGGGTTCCGCTGCGGCGGCGTCGTGCCGGTGGCGTCGACGCCCGACCAGTCGGCCGGGGCAGCGTCGGCGGTGCCGTCGCCGACCGGCCCGGCTCCGGTCCCGCGCTGCCCGCCGGGGAGATTCTCGGCCGCCGGCCACGGCGTGGGGCCGACGTCCGTCGGGGCGGTCCGATGGTAGTTGGCGATGATCCCGGCCCAGGCGGCCTCGACGTCGGCATCCGGCGTCGCCCGCCGATCGGGCGATCCGGCCGGGCCCGGCCCGTCAGCGCCGGGCGGCCCGCCCGCTCCCACCGCACCGCCTGGCCCGTCGGTACCAGCGGACCCGGCGGCACCTGCCGGCCCGGGCGTCGCCCGGCCGCCCGACGTCGGCGGGCCGTCCTCGGCGAGCTGCACCAGGTAGCCCCGGGCCGTGTCCAGGTGCACCCGGTCGACGAAGAGCCGGTCGATCGGCCGCGCTGGCACGGTCGTGGTCCGGGTCACCGGATTGACGTCCGACGACGGCTGCAGGTACGCGGCGATCCCACCGGCGGCGAGCACGTCGAGCAGGTGCTCGCCGACCCGCGGATCGACGTCGCCGGCCACCGCGTACTCGGATGCGTCGAGGCCGTTGTCCCGCCGCCCCCGGCGCGCGCCACCCGCAGACACCGAACCCTCTCCTCACCGGTCGCCGTCGCGCCCTGTCCCACCGGCGGCCCCGGCCGGGGCGTGCCGTGCCCTTGAATCGTGACACGCCGGGAGCCGGTTGCGGGAGTGCGTCGGGCGCGCCGTTCGCGCCCGAGGGCCCGCCACCGGTCGGGCCGGCGGCCCGCCACCGGTCACGACGCGGTCGGGTCCCGGACAGGACGTGATCCGCCGCCGGTCAGGACGCGAGCGTCGGCGACCAGCCGTAGTCGTCGGCGCCCAGCTCACCCAGGCCCAGCAACCCGGGTGCCTTGTTACGCAGCGCGAATCCCTGCACCTCGGTCAACGCCGGGATCGCCGCCTCCCGGTCACCGGCCCGCCGGGCGGCGCCGACGGCCAGCGCCAGCGCGATCATCCGGTCCGTGACGGCGTCGATCTCGCCGAACCCGACCGCCGCCGCCGCGTACAACTCGTTGGCCCGGCGGTGGTCACCGTCGGCGGCCGCGACCGCAGCGCTGACCGTGGCCAGCGCGGCCTGCGCCCACGGCGTACGGTGGCGCACCCGGTCGAGCATCGACCGCACCCGTACGGCGCCCGCCCGCCCGGCGATCGCGGCGGCGAACGCGGCCGCGGCGATCCACTCGCCGCTGGCCAGTGCCGGCACCCTCGACCAGGAGTCGTCCAGCTCCTCCAGCAAGGCAGCAGCCTCGGTGTCGCGCCCCTGCAACGCCCGGCACAGCGCACCCAGGCCGAGACTGTTCCAGTACGGCCGGCGGAACCCGCTGTCGCGGGCCGCCCGGACCGCGTCGGCGACGTCGTCGACGTCACCGGCCTCGGCGCCGGGCACCGGCTCGCCGCGCAGCACCCGGAGGCAGCAGCGCAGCCCTCGGACCTGGATGTCCCACCGCCCGCTCGGAGTTTCCACGAAGGCGTCGGCGGCGGCCAGGAAAGCGGTGAAGTCGCCGGCGAAGTAGGCCCGCATCGCCTCGCCGGAATACCCGGTGCTCTGCCCGGAACCGGTCGCCGCACCCGCCATCAGCTCCTGCGCGCCGGACCAGTCGCCCTCCTCGCACAACGCGTACGACAGGTTCTGCAGCGCCCGGGGCAGGGCCAGCAACTGTTGCTCGCGGCACATCGCGGTGGCCGCCCGCAACTGGTCGAGGCCGTCGCGTTCGCCCGACTGGTAGCGGGCCATAGCGACCGTGATCCGCGCGTCGACCAGCGTCTCGGTCAGGCCGAGCCGCTCGGCGATCTCGGCCGCGGCCTCCGCCGCCGCGATCGCCGGGTCCCGTTCGAGGTTGAGCATGTGCAACCGACCGAGCTCGGCGTACGCGTCGGCCTTCTGGTCGCTGTCGGGCAGCGCGTCGAACAGCTCCACCGCCCGGTCCAGACACCGCAGCGCGCCGGCGCGGTCGGTCCGCAGCCAGGCCGCCCGCCCCAGCAGCGTCCACGCCCGCGCCGCACAACCCTGATCCGCGACGGCGGACAGCGCGTCGGCCAGGGCCCGCAACTGGTCGGCGCCACCGGCGGCGAGGAAGGCCGGGCCGTCGCGGAAGAAGGCGATCTCGGCGCCGAGCAGTTCCAGCTGCAGCCGGGGTCCCGCCTCGTCGGTGTCGGCGAGCTGTACCGCGCTCAGTGCCCGTTCGACGTGCCCGGCGGCGACGTCGAGGGCGTGCAGCGCGTAGGCCCGCCGGGCGGCCCGGTGCAGCGCGTCACGGGCGGGACCGGCGTAGACACCGGTGTCCAGACCCAGCGTGTCGGCGATCTCGTGAGCGGCCCACCGGTGGTGGGCGAGCACCTCCGCCAGGTCGGTGTCGCGGTCGCCGGCGAGGGTGTCGAGCCAGTCGGCGGTACGAGCGTGCCGGGCCACCCGCTCGCTGCGCGGTAGCCGCTGGTAGCAGACGTCGCGGACCAGGACGTGCCGGAACCGGAACTCCGGCTGCTGCGCCATCGCCGAACTGGTCTGTTCGTGGACGAAGTCGCGGTGTTCCAGCCGGCGCAGCGCCCGGTCGACCAGCTCCACCGACTGCCCCAGCGCGGCGGCGACGGCCCCCGGCCAGAACTGCACGCCCACCACGGCTGCGGCCAGCAGCACCGCCCGGTCGGCGGCGTCCAGCAGGTCGACCCGGTTGGCGATCACCCCGTGCACGCTGTCCGGGATCGCCAGGCCCGCGCCGTGGTCGAGCACCCAGCCGCGACCACTGCGCCGCAGCGACCCCTGCTCCATCAGCATCCGGACGTACTCGTGGGCGTACAGCGGATTGCCGTCGGCCACCTCGACCAGCGGGCCGAGCAGGTCGGCGGAGAACGGCACGCCGCCGAACATGTGGGCGTACAGGGTGGCGACGCTGCTGTCGCGCAGCGGCGGCAGCGTGACGGTCAGCGCGCCGACGGTGCTCCCGGCCCAGGCCGGGTCCCGGCTGATCAGCTCGGGCCGGGCGGTGCACAGCAGCAGCAACGGCACCTGCCGGGCGGTGGCGCCGAGCAGTTCGACGAAGCGCAGCATCGCCTCGTCGGCCCAGTGCAGGTCCTCGAAGACCAGGACGGTGGGTTGGCGGGCCGCCAGCGCCAGCAGAAACCGTCGCCAGGCCGACTCGGTCTCCTCGGCCGGCAGGTTGCGGTGTGGTAGCCCGACGAGTGGGCGCAGCGCGTCGACCAGCCGGTCGGCCTCCGGCCCGACCAGGTCACCGACCGCCGCCGCGAGCCGTTGCGCGGCGACGGAGGCCAGGTCGGTGTCGAGGATGCCGGCCTCGGCCTTGACGATGTCGGCGAGCGCGGCGAACGTGACGTTCTCCCCGAACGGCGGGCAGCGGCCGATCCGCCAGGTGACCGGTTGGTCGACCATCCGTTCGGTGTGCCGCAGCAGTTCCCGCACCAACCGGCTCTTGCCGATCCCCGCCTGGCCGAGCACGGTCAGCACCTGGGGTCGCTGCTCCCGGATCGACCGGTAGAGGGCGTTGACGAGCAGACCGAGCTCGTGCTCCCGATCGATCAACGGGGTGGCGTCGGACTGCCGGTCGACCGGCGGTGGACGCAGCGGAGCGAGTGCGAGCCACACCTCGGTCGGCGACGACCGGCCCCGCAGGGTCACCGTCGGCTGTGCGTCGTACCGGATCGCGTCCCTGGTCAGGGCGTGGGTCACGCCACAGACGAGCAGGCCGCCGGGCGGTGCCGCCGACTGCAGCCGGGAGGCGGTGTTGACCACGTCACCGGCGACGAAGGCCTGCCCGCCGTCGCGGGCGGCGGCGATGTCGACCAGCGCCTCACCGGTGGCCACCCCGATCCGGAACCGCAGCCCTTCGCCGACGCCGTCGGTGAAGTCGTCGAGCGCGCGCCGCAGGTCGAGCCCGGCCCGGACGCAGCGGACCGCGTCGTTCTCGGTGGCCACCGGGGCCCCGAACAGGGCCATCACGGCGTCGCCGATGTACTTCTCGACCACGCCGCCGTACTGACCGACGACGCGGCGCACGACGGCGAAGTAGGCCGTCTGGGTCCGCCGGACCTGCTCCGGGTCGGCGCGTTCGGCGTACGGGGTGAAGTTGATCAGGTCGATGAACAGGACGCTGACCCGTCGACGGTCCTCATGGCTCGGTTCGGTGACCGTTCGTCGGGTACCCTGCGGCTGCCCGCAGGAGGTACAGAAGCTCGCGTCTGCCGGCAGCGGCCGGTCGCAGTGGGCGCAGATGGCGGTCAGCGGCGTACCGCAGCCGCCGCAGAAGCGGTCGGTGTCGGCTGCGGTTCGGCCGCACTTCTCGCAGGGAGCAGCGATGTCGGCCTCCTCGCGGATCGTCGAGTCGGGAGCCTACTGTCGCATCTGGCCGACCACCCTGGCCAGCGGCTCACGATTCGGGCGTGGCGGCGGTTGATCCAGCACTGCGGGATGGTCCGCATCCGCAGGTCACCGCCGTGTTTCAGGCCGAGTATCGCGGGTGTGGTCAACTGTCCATAACCGGGCTGTTGGCTAATGGACAGTCCATCGGTGGGTGGAACCGGGCTACATTCATTCCGCCAGTTCAGACCGAGCAGGGGAGTCCTGAGATGGTGTACGCGAGGTTGGAGAAGGACTGGACCGACCCGTCCGGCGTCGACCACTCCGCAGGGGAGATGGTCGACCTCGACGCCGGCACGTTGGCCAAGCTGGAGGAGGAAGGGGTCGTTTCCGAGTGGATCGGCCCGACCAGCGAGAAGGTCGGCACCAACTGGATCGGTCCGACCAGCACCCAGCCCTGACCGCACGGGTCAGGCAGGTCCGGGGCGGCACGCGTCAGCCGACGGGTGCCGCCCGTGGCCGGTCAGCGGTCGGCCATGCCGGCCCGACGACGCAACGCGGCGACGTCGGTGACCACGATCCGACGCCCCTCGGTACGCAGCCAGCCGCGGCTGCTGAACGAGCCGATGGCCTGGTTGACGCTCTGCCGGGATCCGCCGGCCATCTCCGCGAGCTGACTCTGGTTCAGCTCGATCGTGATCATCGGCGCGTGACTCTCCCCGGCCAGGCGGACCAGGGTCTTGGCCACCCGGCCAGGCAGGTCGAGGAAGACATGGTCGGCGTTCTGCTCGGTGAGCCGGCGGATCAGCGCGCCGAGCGAGCGCATCACCGCGTCGAGGATCCGCGGGTTGGAGTGGACCAGATCCATGAACGCGCCGCGGGACAGGGCCAGCGCGGCGCAGTCCTCGATGGCCTCGGCCGACGCCGAACGGGTGGAGGCGTCCAGCAGTGACACCTCGCCGAGGACGTCGGGCGGCCGGATCACCGACAGCACGGCACGCTCGCCGGTGGGCGCGGTCCGGAACACCGCGATCGCGCCTCGTTTGAGCACGATCAGCGAATCGCCGGGATCGTTCTCCACGAAGAGCAACTGCCCCTTACGGTAGGTACGGGGCACGGCGGCGGCGATCACCCGCTGTCGGACCTCCGGTTCGAGGCCGGCGAACATGTCCACGCCGGTGAGCGCGTCACCCGGCTCCGGCAGGCGCATCTCCACGGTCCAACCCCTCCCCACCAAGGGCACCATCCCACCGAGGGCACCATCGCACCCGGCCGGGGATGCAGCACCGACGCGGGCGAACATGAAATAGATACCGTTCGGAGAACGGTGTCAACATCAGATCATGGCTGGCCTGTCGCGTGGTGTACACCCCCACAATCATTTCTGTGACAGTCCTGTGCCCGACAAACCGGCAGGCTGGTGGCCAGATCCACCGGCGGGTGGGGGCCGACACGGGGGCCCGGTGGATCCGGCCGTGGGGAAGCGGTGCCGGCTGGGGTCCGTCCGTGGGGCGGTGCGGCCCCGGCCGGCACCCCGACGGGCCGCCGTCGACGCCGATCGGCGAGGATGACGGCGATGACGTACCGCTACTTCTACGACTGCGAGTTCATCGAGGACGGCCGGATCATCGACCTCGTCTCGATCGGCGTGGTCGACGAGCACGGCCGCGAGTTCTACGCGGTCTCCACCGAGTTCGACGCCGCCCGGGCGATCCCCTGGGTGCGCCGTAACGTGCTCGACAAGCTTCCGTCGCCGGCCGACCCGGCCTGGCGCTCCCGGGAGCGGATCCGGGACGAGCTGTACGAGTTCCTGGTGGCGCCGTTGCGTGACGGTACGGCCGACGAGCTGGAGCTGTGGGCCTGGTACGCCGCGTACGACCACGTGGCCCTGGCGCAGCTGTGGGGCGCGATGCCGGCGCTGCCCCGCCCGGTGCCGCGGTTCACCAAGGATCTGCGGCAACGGTGGGACGACGCGGGCCGCCCGGCGCTGCCGACGGCGGTCGCCGAGCGTCACGACGCGCTGGTCGACGCGCGGCACAACCTGGCCCGGTGGCAGGTGATCAGCCAGGCGTACCGCCGGTGACCGGGTCCGTCTCGACGGTGATCCTCGGGGTCTGGTCGCCTCGCCGCCGGGCGGGCCGATAAAGTGCGCACTGACGGCCCGCCCCGGGCCGGCAATGACGCCGACGGTCTGACCGGACTTCGTTCCTGGGGCTCGAGTGGGTCTACCGCACAGATTCCTGGAGGATGAGCGGATCATGCGTATCGGCGTGCTCACCGGTGGTGGCGACTGCCCCGGCCTGAACGCCGTGATCAGGGCGGTGGTGCGCAAGGGCGTCGCCAGCTACGGTCACGAGTTCATCGGTTTCCGCGACGGCTGGCGCGGGCCGCTGGAGGGGCTGAGCAAGCCTCTCGGTATCGACGACGTACGGGGCATCCTGCCCCGTGGCGGCACCATCCTGGGGTCGTCCCGGACCAACCCGTTCAAGATCGACGGTGGGGTCGAGCGGATCAAGGAGAACCTGGCCGCCCAGGGTGTCGACGCCCTGGTCGCGATCGGTGGTGAGGACACCCTCGGCGTCGCCACCAAGCTGCACGAGCTCGGTGTCCAGGTGGTCGGCGTGCCGAAGACCATCGACAACGACCTCGGTGCCACCGACTACACCTTCGGCTTCGACACCGCGGTCAACATCGCGATGGAGGCCATCGACCGGCTGCACACCACCGCCGAGAGCCACCACCGCACCCTGGTGGTCGAGGTGATGGGCCGGCACGCTGGCTGGATCGCGTTGCACGCCGGCCTGGCCGGGGGTGCGAACGTGATCCTGCTGCCGGAGCGCGAGTTCGACGTCGAGCAGGTCGCGACCTACGTCGAGAAGCGCTTCCAGAAGCAGTACGCCCCGATCGTGGTGGTCGCCGAGGGGGCCCACCCGATGGAGGGCCAGATGGTTCTGCAGAACCAGGAGCTCGACTCCTTCGGCCACGTCCGGCTCGGTGGCATCGGCCAGTGGCTCGCCGAGCAGCTGGAGGCCAAGACCGGCAAGGAGGCCCGGACCGTCGTGCTGGGTCACATCCAGCGTGGTGGCACCCCGACCGCGTTCGACCGGGTGCTCGCCACCCGGCTCGGCCTGCACGCCATCGACGCCGCCAACGACGGCGACTGGGGCAAGATGGTCGGGATCCGGGGCACCGACATCGTCCGGGTGCCGCTGGCCGAGGCGACCCGGGAGCTCAAGACCGTCCCGCTGGAACGGTACACCGAGGCCGAGGTCTTCTTCGGCAGCTGACCGTCGGGGCGACGGGTGGGGGCGCGCGGCATCGTCCGTGTGTGCCCGTCCGTCGCCCGGCGGCACGCATCAGCAGAGTGGAGTACGGATGCCTCCCGGCGCGCACAAGGTCGCGGTGATCGGTGCCGGCAAGATCGGCGAGCTGGTCCTGTCCGGACTGCTGCGCGCCGGTTGGCCGGCGGCGCAGTTGCTGGCCACCACCCGGCGTCGGGAGCGGGCCGAGGATCTCGCCCTGCGGTACGGCGTGTCGGTGGTCGACAACCTCGTCGCGGTCGCCGAGGCCGAGGTGCTGGCGGTGGCGGTCAAGCCGCAGGACGCCGCCGCTCTGCTGGATCAGATCGGCCCGAAGGTACCGGCCGACAAGCTGGTCATCTCGCTGTGCGCCGGGCTGCCGACCGAGTTCTTCGCCCGGCGGCTGCCCGAGGGCACCCCGGTGATCCGGGTGATGACCAACACGCCGGCCCTGGTCGATCAGGCGATGACGGCGATCTCGCCGGGCCGGCACGTCACCGCCGCGCACCTGGCCCTGGCCGAGGAGATGTTCACGCCGCTCGGCGCCACGCTGCGGGTGCCGGAGTCGCAGCAGGACGCGGTCACCGCGCTGTCCGGGTCCGGGCCGGCGTACTTCTATCTGCTCGTGGAAGCGATGATCGACGCCGGGATCCTGCTCGGGCTGCCGCGCCAGGTGGCCCACGAGTTGATCGTGCAGACGGCGATCGGCTCGGCCGTGATGCTGCGCGACTCCGGTGAGCACCCGGTCAAGCTGCGCGAGGCCGTCACCTCCCCGGCCGGTACCACGATCTCGGCCATCCGGGAGCTGGAGAATCACGGCGTACGGGCGGCCCTGCTCGCCGCGCTGGAGGCGGCCCGCGACCGGGCCCGTGAGTTGGCCGCGCAGCACACCTGAGGCATTCATTCACGTTCCAGGACTTCCGCCGACCGTGTCGATGTGGCTACCGTATGCAACATCGGTGGTTGTGGCGCCTGATCAGCGGAACCGGTTCGCGGCCGGGACCACCGTACCGACGTCGCATCGACACTTCCCCCTGCGGCGACGTCGTAGTGCCGGCCCTGGTTGCCCCCCTACGGCCGGCCGACCGGGGCGCGTTCCGCCGACGCGCCCTGTGCCGCCGCCGGCGCTCGGGCGACCGGCGGCGGCCCGGGGGCAGCGGCGATGGCCGGTGTCAGGCCGGTTCCGGGCCTGCCGGTGGTGGCCCAGCGTGATGGTGGTGCCCGCCGGTCCGGTCCGTGGACCATACTGTCGGACGTGTTCACTCTCGCCCAGGCACGGCACCTGATGGCCACTCTGCGACCCCGCATCGACGAGCTCGTGTCGTTGCGGGCGGACCTGGCCGAGTTGCGGGCCGATCTGGCCGCTGGCGTGCCGAGTCCGCACGGCGGGTTGGCCGAGGTCAAAGGGTTGGAAGCCCGGATCTACGGGATCATCGACGAGGTGAACGAGCACGACATCCAGGTCAAGGGCGTCGCCCCGGTGCTGCTGGACTTTCCGGGCGAGCTCGATGGGCGCCCCGTGCTCTGGTGCTGGTTGGAAGGTGACGGCGAGATCCGCTGGTATCACCGGCTGGAGTGCGGCTTCTCCGGACGTCGGCGCGTCTGAGCTGCGGCGCGTTCGCCCATCGCATCGAGATATCGACATCTTGACGAACGGTTGGACAGGTGAGTAGCGTCTCAGGCACTTTATGGAAAGTTTCCTAACTAATAGGGAGACGCCTCATGAGAACATCCCTGCGCCGTGCCGTGTGGGCCGGCGCGCTGGCAGTGGTGACCGCCGCGGCGGCCGTGCCGGTCACCGCCGCGTTCGGCGCCGGCAGCATCTCCGCCAGCTTCGTCGCCACCTCCGACTGGGGCACCGGCCACGAGGTCAAGGTGACCGTCGCCAACGGATCCGACGCCCCCGTGAGCACCTGGCGGATCGAGTTCGACCTGCCCGCCGGCACCACCATCAGCAGCTTCTGGGACGCCGACGTGACCCGCAGCGGCACCCGGTACACCGCGGTCAAGAAGAGCTGGGCCGGCAGCCTCGCCCCTGGTGCCTCGATCAGCTGGGGCTACATCGGTACCGGTGCCTTCCGGGCCCCGCTGAACTGCACGATCAACGGCGTCTCCTGCGGCGGCGGTCCGGCCCCGACGACCGCGCCGCCGACGAGCGTACCCCCGACCACCGCGCCCCCGACGACGCCGCCACCGACCACGCCGCCGCCACCACCGGGCGGTCAGAAGGTCGTCGGCTACTTCACCCAGTGGGGCGTGTACGCCCGCAACTACCACGTGCGCAACATCCACACGAGTGGATCAGCGGCGAAGATGACCCACATCCTGTACGCCTTCGGCAACACCACGGGCGGACGCTGCACCATCGGGGACAGCTTCGCCGACTACGAGAAGGCGTACACGGCGGCGGAGAGCGTCGACGGGGTGGCCGACACCTGGGACCAGCCGCTGCGCGGCAACTTCAACCAGTTGCGCAAGCTCAAGCGGATGTACCCGCACCTCAAGGTGATCTGGTCGTTCGGCGGCTGGACCTGGTCCGGCGGCTTCACCCAGGCGGCGCAGAACCCGGCCGCGTTCGCCGAGTCCTGCCACAACCTGGTCGAGGACCCACGCTGGGCGGACGTCTTCGACGGCATCGACATCGACTGGGAGTACCCCAACGCCTGCGGACTCACCTGTGACGCCAGCGGCCCGAACGCGTTCAAGAACGTGGTCTCGGCGCTGCGCACCCGGTTCGGGCCGTCGGCCCTGGTCACCGCGGCCATCACCGCCGATGGCAGCACCGGTGGCAAGATCGACGCCACCGACTACGCGGGCGCGGCCGGCAACCTCGACTGGATCATGCCGATGACGTACGACTACTTCGGCGCCTTCAACGCGCAGGGGCCGACGGCACCACACTCGCCGCTGACCTCCTACCCGGGGATCCCGCAGCAGGGCTTCTGGTCCGACGCGGCGATCCAGAAACTCAAGAGCAAGGGAATCCCCGCCAGCAAGCTGCTGCTCGGCATCGGCTTCTACGGCCGGGGCTGGACCGGGGTCAGTCAGACCGCCCCGGGCGGCAGCGCCACCGGGCCGGCACCGGGCACCTACGAGCAGGGCATCGAGGACTACAAGGTGCTCAAGAACACCTGCCCGGCGACCGGCACGGTCGGTGGCACGGCGTACGCCAAGTGCGGCAGCAACTGGTGGAGCTACGACACCCCGGCCACCATCGGCGGCAAGATGAACTACGCCAGGGGCCAGGGTCTCGGCGGTGCCTTCTTCTGGGAGCTCTCCGGCGACACCGGCAACGGTGAACTGGTCACCGCGATCCGCAGCGGACTCAGCTGACCCACTGGCGGGGTCGGCAACCGACGCCCCGCCAGCGGGCCGTCCGACGGTCCGGAGCAGGCGATGCCCGCTCCGGACCGTGCGGTCTGCCGGAGGACCGTACGGCTTACTTGCGGTTGACGTGGTCCTGGTACGCCTTGACCACGTCGGCGCTCGGGCCGTCCATCCGGATCACCCCGGACTCCAGCCAGATGCTGCGCTCGCAGGTGTCCAGGATCGACTTGTTGGAGTGGCTGACCAGGAAGACCGTGCCGGCCTCGGCCCGCAGCTCGCGGACCCGCTCCTCGCTGCGCTTCTGGAAGGCGGCGTCACCGGTGGCCAACGCCTCGTCGATCATGAGTACGTCGTGGCTCTTCGCGGCGGCGATGGAGAACCGCAGCCGGGCGGCCATGCCCGACGAGTAGGTCCGCATCGGCAGCGAGGCGAAGTCGTCCCGCTCGTTGATCCCGGAGAAGTCCACGATGCTGTCGTACCGGGCCCGTACCTCGGCCGGGCTCATCCCCATCGCCAGGCAGCCGAGCACCACGTTGCGCTCGCCGGTCAGGTCGTTCATCAGCGCGGCGTTCACCCCGAGCAGCGACGGCTGGCCCTGGGTGTAGACCTTGCCCCGGCGGGGCGGCAGCAGCCCCGCCACCGCGCGCAGCAGGGTCGACTTGCCGGAGCCGTTGCTGCCGATCAGGCCGATCGCCTCACCCCGGTACGCCACGAAGCTCACGCCCCGGATGGCGTGCACCTCGCGTACCGACGGGGCGGGCTGTCGGGTGACGATGCGCCGCAGCGCGGCGACCGGGCTGGTGCGTCCGCCGCCGCCCGCGGTGACGCGGTAGACGACGTGCAGGTTGTCGACGATCACCGTGGGCACCCGGGTGTCGGTGCCGGGTGCCGGTGCGACCAGCGGTTCAGCCACGGCCGTACTCCTCCTCCGCACGCCAGAAGTAGACGAAGCCGGCGACGCTCATCACCAGCGCCCAGGCGGCCGCCGCCGGCCACAGGTAGCCGGGCGCGGTGCCCATCGAGTCCATCAGCGCGTACCGGACGATGTCGATGTAGACCGCCATCGGGTTGAACTGCAGCGCCACCGCCACCCAGCCCGGCAGGTCGGCGGTGAACCGGTCGATGTTGTAGAAGACGCCGGAGGCGTACAGCCAGGTCCGCATCACGAAGGGCAGCAGCTGGGACAGGTCGCTGGTGCGCGACGCCCAGCGGGCCACCATCAGGGCGAGCCCGGTGCTGAACAGGATCTGCAGGATCAGGGCCGGGATCAGCAGCAGCCAGCTGAGGTCGATCCACTCGCCGGTGACCAGCATGATCACCACGAGGACGAGCATCGACGGGGCGAGCTGCTGCACCTGGACCAGGACCGAGGTGATCGGCAGGCTGGCCCGGGGGAAGTGCATCGCCCGGATCAGGTTGAGGTTGTCGGCGATGGACCGGGCCGCCGTGCTCACCGTCTGCTGGGTGAAGCTGAAGATGAAGATGCCGGTGCACAGGTACGCGATGAAGTTGTCGATCCCGTGGTTGGTGCCGAGCAGCACCCCGAAGACCAGGAAGTAGACGCCGGCGTTGGCCAGCGGCGTGATCACCTGCCAGATCTGACCCAGCCGGGCGTTGGTGTACGTCGCGATGAGCCGTGCGTTGGCGAACGTCCAGATGAAGTGCCGTCGGGACCACACCTGCTTGAGGTAGGTGCCCAGGCCGGGCCGGGCACCGCTGACAGCCAGCCCGTGCCGCTCGGCCAGTTCGGCGAGCGTCGGCCCGCTCTCCGGTTCCAGCGTCACGGTCGTGCCGCTGGTTGGCTGCTGCATCCCGTCCGTCCTTCCCTCAGCCAGCGCTGCCACTCGCGCACCTCCGACCCCTTCCCGTAGCTGCCCGTCCGATTTTTCACCTCGGGCGCCCGGTGGCACGGAACGATACCGTCGCGTCCTGACGGAAACGGTAGGGGAGCCGACGACGATACGCAACCGTATCGTCGTTCGGCTACACTCCGACGGATGCAGGGCGACGGCAAACGTGCACCCGCCGGAGCGGCGGTGCTCCGCGAGGACGTGACACAGGCGATCCGGGCTGCGGTCTTCCAGGAGCTGGCCGCTGTCGGATACGGCCGGATGTCGATCGAGGCGGTGGCCCGTCGGGCCGGTGTCGGCAAGACGGCCGTGTACCGGCGGTGGGGTTCCAAGCTCGAGATGGTGATCGAGATCATCTCCGAGGTGGCCGTCGGGGTGACCGCCGTGCCCGACACCGGCTCCCTGCGTGGCGACCTCGAAGTGGTGCTCGCCATCGCGGCCCGTGCCCTGCGCCATCCGCTGGCCGGGCAGATCGTGCCCGACCTGCTCGCCGAGGCGGCCCGCAACCCGGCGATCGCGCAGACCCTGCAGACCGCGCTGCGGGACAGCCAGCGGGGCATCGGCAGCCTGGTGACCAGCCGCGCGGTGGCCCGGGGGGAGATCCCGGTGGACACCGATCCCGATCTGCTCGTCGACCTGATGGTCGGCCCGCTCTACTGGCGCCTGGCGGTCGCCCGGACCCCGCTGCCCGCCCGGTACGTCAGTCAGGTCGCCGACGCGGTGGCCGCCGCGCTCACCGTCACCGGGGCCGGGCGGCCAACGGCCGTAGACTCGTCCCGGCCCGGGTAGTCACGAGGAGGACGCGGATGCGGCTCCAGTCGGTGGGGGCGGCGCTGTCGGCGTCGGCCGTACTCGCCCTGTCGATCTCCGGTTGCACCGCCGACGGTTCCGCACCGCAGACACCCGCGCCGTCGGCCGCGCAATCTCCGAGCGGTCAGGGCGAGTCCGAGGCGGTGGTGCACGCCTACCTGGACGCGATGCGCAGCAAGGACGTCGCCCAGGGCCGGGCCCAGTTCTGCCCCGCCACCCAGCCGATCTTCGAGGCCAGCGCGACCGGGCCCAACGGTGACTTCGCCGAGGAGTTCACCGTGCCGCAGGCGGAGATCGTCGGGACCCGCCAGACCACGGTCGGGTACGAGGTCACCACCCGCGTGACGGTCGTCACCGGCAGTACGACCGTGCCGGTCGAGCTGGTGTTCACCGTCACGCCGGCCGACGACGGCACCTGGTGCATCCACGACGAGACCAGCCGTGCGGCCGACCCCGACGTCCCGCAGACCGGCACCGACGACCCGCCGGTCGACGCTGACGACCCGGCCGACGACGCCGGCACCGTTTTCGACGACGCCGTCGGAGCGCCCCCGGCCGGCGACCTCACCGCCCCGGCCGGCGACCTCACCGCGCCGGCCGGCGACCTCACCGCGCCGATCGCAGACTAGTCTTTGGCGCATGGGCCAACAGTGGCATCAGCTGAGCTACCCGTCGGTCGGGCACCCCAGCCTGCAGACCAGCCGACCCGCCATCGACTCCGTCGAGGACGTGGCGCTCGGCCTGGACCGGTGGCGGGAACTGCCCCGGGCGCAGACCCCGCCGTGGCCGGACCCGGCCGCGGTCGACGAGGTGTGTCAGGTGCTGGGCAACGTGCCGTCGGTCGTCGCTCCGTACGAGGTCGACCAGTTGCGGCAGCGACTGGCCCTGGTCTGTGACGGCAAGGCCTTCCTGCTGCAGGGCGGCGACTGCGCCGAGACGTTCAGCGACAACACCGAGAGTCATCTGCTGGCCAACGCCCGGACGATCCTGCAGATGGCCGTGGTGCTCACGTACGGCGCGTCGCTGCCGGTGGTCAAGGTGGCCCGGGTGGCCGGGCAGTACACCAAGCCGCGTTCGTCGCCGACGGACGCGCTCGGGCTGCCGGCGTACCGCGGCGACATGATCAACTCACTGGAGACGACGCCGCAGGCCCGGGTCGCCGACCCGCAGCGGATGATCCGGGCGTACGCCAACTCGGCCGCCGCGATGAACATGCTCCGCGCCTACCTCGCCGGCGGGCTGGCCGACCTGCACGCCGTGCACGACTGGAACAAGGGGTTCGTCAAGCGGTCCCCGGCGGGGGAGCGCTACGAGGCGATCGCCCGGGAGATCGACCGGGCGCTGGCGTTCATCCGCGCCTGCGGGATGACCGATGACGAGGCGCTGCGCACCGTCACGCTCTACTGCTCGCACGAGGCCCTGGCCCTGGAGTACGACCGCGCCCTGACCCGCATCTCGGACGACCGTGCATACGGCCTGTCCGGGCACTTCCTCTGGGTCGGCGAGCGGACCCGGCAGATCGACGGCGCGCACATCGACTTCATCTCCCGCATCGCCAACCCGATCGGCGTCAAACTCGGCCCGGGTACCAGTCCGGAGCAGGCACTCGAGCTCTGCGAGAAGCTCAACCCGGACAACGTCCCCGGTCGGCTCACGCTGATCAGCCGGATGGGCAACCACAAGGTCCGTGACGCTCTGCCACCCATCGTGGAGAAGGTCACCGCCGCCGGTGCCCGGGTGGTGTGGCAGTGCGACCCGATGCACGGCAACACCCACGAGTCGTCCAACGGTTACAAGACCCGCCACTTCGACCGCATCGTCGACGAGGTACTCGGATACTTCGAGGTGCACCGGGGCCTGCAGACCCACCCCGGCGGACTGCACGTCGAGTTGACCGGCGAGGACGTCACCGAATGCCTCGGCGGTGCCCAGGCGATCGAGGACATCCACCTGCCCGACCGGTACGAGACCGCGTGTGACCCGCGGCTGAACACCCAGCAGTCCCTCGAGCTGGCCTTCCTGGTCGCGGAGATGCTGCGTGGCTGACCCGACCCGACCGGGTCGGTCGCTGGCGACCGTGGTCGACCTGCGGTCGGACACGGTGACCCGGCCGACACCGGGGATGCGGGCGGCGATGGCCGCCGCCGAGGTCGGCGACGACGTGTACGGCGAGGACCCGACGGTCAACGCGCTGGAGGCACAGGTCGCGGCGATGTTCGGCCACGAGGCCGGGCTGTTCGCCCCGACCGGCTCGATGGCCAACCAGCTCGCCCTGCAGACCCTGGTGCCGCCTGGCGGGGAGCTGCTCTGCGACGCCGACGCCCACGTGGTCACCTACGAGGTCGGCGCGGCGGCGGCGTACGGCGGGATCTCCTCGCGGACCTGGCCGGCCGCCGGCGGTGACCCGGACCCGGACCTGGTCGCGGCGATGCTGCGGCCGGCCGGTTTCGGCGCGGTGCCGACCCGGGCGGTCGCCGTCGAGCAGACCCACAACCGCTCCGGCGGGCAGATCATCGGTACGCCGGTGCTGCGCCGCCTCCGTGCGGTGACCGCAGCGGCCGGAGTGGCGCTGCACTGCGACGGGGCGCGGATCTGGCATGCCCACGTCGCCGACGGGGTGCCGCTGGCCGAGTACGGCGCGCTGTTCGACACCGTCTCGGTCTGCCTGTCCAAGGGGCTCGGCGCACCGGTGGGCTCGGTGCTGGTCGGCAGCGCCGAGCGGGTCGCCGTGGCCCGGCAGCTGCGCAAGCGGATGGGCGGCGGGATGCGCCAGGCGGGGGTGCTCGCCGCCGCCGGGCGGTACGCGCTGGCGCACCACCTGGACCGGCTGGCCGACGACCATGCGCGGGCCGCCCGGTTGGCGCAGGCGTTGGCACCGTACGGCGTCGTCAGGCCGGAGCAGGTCCGCAGCAACATCGTCGCGCTGGACCTGAGTGCGACGGCGCTGAGTGGCCCGGCGCTGGCCGAGGCGGCCGGTGCCGAGGGAGTCCTGGTATCGGTGGTCGGGCCGGACACCGCCCGGCTCGTCACCCACCTGGACATCGACGACGACGCGGTGGACCGAGCGGCTGTCGTCCTCGCCGGCATTCTGCGCCGCTAACGTTCCAGCAGACGCTCCAGCCCGTCGACGATCCGGTCCAGGCCGAAGCGGAAGGACCGCTGCGGATCGCCGATGGAGCTGTACTCCTGGCCGGCGGCGGTGCCGACCCGTGACGAGATCGGGTACGCGCCGGCGGGCATCACCCGCTCCAGGATCGGTGCGTTGATCTCCCACCACTGGGCGTCGGTCATCGCCGACCGGTCGACGGCCTGTCGTGCCTCGATGGACGCCTTGGCGGCGCTGGCGGTGAATCCGCTGATCAGCGTGACGATCTGGTCCATCTCCAGGTCGGTGAAGCCGGCGCCTTCGACGGCGGTGAGCTGCCACTCGTAGCGGTCCGACCCGTTCGGCCCGATCCACGGCCGGCTGTTGTCGACCTGCAGCAACCACGGGTGCCGGTGTGCCTCGTCCCATTGGTGCCGGGCGACGGTGTACAGCCGTTGCCGTAGGTCACCGGTGAGTGCCGGTAGCTCCCGCTCGCCCAGCACCTCGTCGACCATCAGGCCGATCAGCTCGGACCGGCCCGGTACGTAGGTGTAGAGCGACATCAGCTTCAGGCCGAGCCGGTCGGCGACCTTGCGCAGTGCGAAGGCGGCCAGGCCGGACTCGTCGGCGACCTCGATCGCCGCCGTCACCACGTCGTCCACGCTGACCCGCTGCTTCGGCCCCCGCGAGCCTTGCGGTGTGCCGAGAGTACGGCGCCAGAGCAGCGTCAGCGTGCGGTCGACGTCCTGATCGGCCATGTGGGCAGGATACGCCGTGTGGTGTACGGTGTTGCAGCGGTATATTCCGTAACCTATACGGAGTTAGGAGCGAGTGGCGATGGAACACGCCCTGACAGCCCACGGCCTGCGCAAGCGGTACGGCGACCAGGCCGCGCTCGACGGCATCGACCTGCAGGTCCCCACCGGCACCATCCACGGACTGCTCGGCCCCAACGGCGCCGGCAAGAGCACCGCGGTCAAGGCGATGGCCACCCTGATCGACGTCGACGCCGGTGACGTACGGGTGGCCGGACTCGACGTACGGACCCAGGCCCGGCGGGTCCGCGAACGGATCGGGGTGGTGGGTCAGCACGCCGCCGTGGACGAGATCCTCGGCGGCCGGCAGAACCTGGTCATGTTCGGCCGGCTGTACGGCCTGAACACCGTCGACGCCCGGCGGCGGGCCGACGCGCTGCTCGACCAGTTCGACCTCACCGACGCCGCAGACCGGGCGGTGGCCACCTACTCCGGTGGGATGCGTCGCCGATTGGACATCGCCGCCGGAATGATCGTCCGGCCCGCCGTCCTGTTTCTCGACGAACCGACCACCGGACTGGACCCCCGGGCCCGCGCCGAGGTCTGGCGCGGCGTCCGTGAGGTCGCGCAGCTCGGCACCACCGTGCTGCTGACCACCCAGTACCTCGACGAGGCGGATCAGCTCGCCACCGACATCACCGTGCTGCACCACGGCCGGATCGCTGCCAGCGGCACCCCGGACGCGTTGAAGCGCCAGATCGGCGGCGACCGGGTCAGCCTCACCCTGGCCGCCGGTGAACCGCTCGAGCCACTCGCCGGTCGGCTGGGCCGCGCGGTCGGCGCGCCCGCGACCGTCGACGCCGACGCCCGCCGGGTGACCGTCGAGGTCGGTGCCGCCGTCACCGCGCTGGCCGCCGTCGTGCGCACCCTCGACGACCTGGGAATCACCCCGGAGGACCTGCAACTGCGCCGCCCCACGCTCGACGAGGTGTTCCTCGCGCTGACCGACAAGGAGGCCGGACGGTGACCACCCTGCGCGCCGGATGGATCATCACCCAACGGGACCTGGCCCACTGGGTACGCCAACCGTGGACCCCGATCTTCAACCTGCTCTTCACGATCATGCTGCTGCTGATCTTCGGATTCCTGTTCGGCGGTGCCATCACCGTCCCCGGTGGCGGCGACTACCTGGCCTTCCTGCTCCCCGGGATGCTCGCCCTGACCATGATGTTCGGCGTCGAGGCGACCAGCACCGCGATGGCGCAGGACGCCCGCAAGGGGATCACCGACCGGTTCCGCTCGATGCCGATCGGCGGCGCGGCGGTCTCGCTCGGCCGGGTCGGTGCCGACATGTCCACCTCGGCGGTCGAACTGCTCGTGCTGATCACCGGCGGGCTGGTCGTCGGCTGGCGGATCGACGCCGGTCCGGCGTCGATCGTCCTGGCCGTCGGGCTGCTGCTGTGGCTGCGGTTCGCCCTGCTGTGGCTGGGCATCTATCTCGGCCTGCTGCTGCGCGGCGAGGGCGCGACGATGGCCGTTCAGGTGCTGGTCTGGCCGGTCGGCTTCCTCTCCACTGCGATCGTGTCCGCCGAGACGATGCCCGGCTGGCTCGGCGCGATCGCCGCCTGGAATCCGCTGTCGGCCACCGCCACCGCCGCCCGCCAACTGTTCGGCAATCCGACTGGCGTCACCGACGGCCCACTCGCCGACGGCGCGGTGTGGCTCGCGATCGGCTGGCCACTGCTGATCACCGCGATCTTCGTCCCGCTCGCCGGGCGGGCCTACCGCAGGCTCCGTACCTGAACCGGCGGGCGTTCGGTGCCTGACCTGCGGTCAGCGCGCCGACGACGGGTGGCGGACGGTCACCAGAGCGGCCGGGTCGTCCGCCAGCCGTCGCAGCGTCGCGATGTCGGCGGCGTGCCCGAGGTGCTTGTCGCTCGGGGTCTCCGCCACCACCGGCACCCCGGCCGTGGCCGGATGCCGCATCAGTTCGGCGAACGCCGCCGCACCGATCGTGCCCTTGCCGATCGTCTCGTGCCGGTCCCGGGTGGATCCGCAGCCGTCGCGGGAGTCGTTGGCGTGCACCAGCCGCAGCCGGTCCGCGCCGACCGCCGCGACGAGCGCGTCCAGCGTCGCCGTCATGCCACCCGGGGCGGCCACGTCGTGCCCGGCGGCCCAGGCATGGCAGGTGTCGAAGCAGACCCCCATCCGGGGATGCCAGTCCACCGCGGCCAGGTACGGCTGCAGGTGCTCCACCCGCGACGCCAACGATCGGCCGCCGCCGGCGCTCGGTTCCACCAGCAACAACGGCCCGTCGGCGGCCTCGGCGGCGTCCAGCAACGGCAGCAGCGCCGCACGTACCTGGCGCATCGCGGTGTCGGCGTACCCGTCGTCGACGGCGCTGCCGGCGTGGAAGACGACCGCTTCGGCGCCGATCGCCCGACCCCGGCGCAGCGCGTGCGCCAAGGTCGCGGTGGAGCGTTCGACGGTGGCCGCGGTCGGCGAGCCGAGATTCACCAGCAGCGAGGCGTGGATGTACGCGCGCAGCCCGCGCTCGGCGCAGCCGTCCCGGAACGCCACGTCCTGCGCCGGGTCGCCGTCGGGCATCGCCCAGCCGCGCGAGTTGCCGACGTAGACCTGCACCACCTCGGATCCGGCGGCGTCGGCGTAGGGCAGCGCGGCGCGCGCCAGCCCGCCCGAGGTCGGTGTGTGCGATCCGACCGGCCGGTGACCGTCGGCGCTGTGCCCCGGCCGCACTACAGGCAACCGATCACGATCTCGGTGCCCGGCGGCACCTGGGAGTTCTCGCCCGGGCTCTGGTACCGGACCGTACCGTTGGGGTTGAAGTCGACCCGGACCGCGAAGCCCAGACCCTGCAACTCGGCCTGCGCCTCCGGACACGGGCGGTCGATCACTCGTGGCACCGTGACGGCGGGTGGACCCTCGCTCACCTTGAGCTTGATCTCCGCACCCTCCTCCACTCCGGCCCCGTCCGCCGGCTCCTGCCCGATCACCTGGTCCTTCGGCTTGTCCGACTCCTCCGAGGCGATCAACGGCTCGAGCTTGAGCTCCTCCAGGATCCGCCGCGCCTCGTTGACGTCGAGCCCCAGCACGTTCGGCACGGTGATCGGCGCCCGGCCCTTGCTGACCGTCACCGTCACCACGTCGCCGGCGGTGACCTCGGCACCGACCGGTGGATCGACGGCGATCACCCTGCCGGCGGGCAGGTTGTCGTCGTACCGGTCGGGGCCCTGTTCGAGCACGAGCAGCGCCTTCTCCAGGTCGACCCGGGCCAGGTCGAGGGTCTTGCCGACAACGTCGGGCACCTGGTAGCGCTCCGGACCGAGGGAGAGGGTGAGTACGATCTCGCCGCCGCGCACGACCCGGCCGTTGCCCGGCGGATCCTGGGCGAGCACCAGGTCGCGGGCCACGGTGTCGTCGTGGCGGGGATCGGTGAACCGCACCGTCAGGCCCCGTTCGTTGGCCAGTGCCTGGGCCTGCGCCCGGTCGAGGCTGACCAGCTCGGGTGCCACGGTGTACCGGCCGGCGCCGAACCACCAACCGCCGATGCCCACCAGCAGGACCAGCACCACCACGCCGGCGATCACCGCCAGCCGGTTCTGCGGGTCCCGCAGCCACCCGCCGCGCCCGGCAGCGGGACCGGTGTCACCACTGCGGTAGGTGCCGGCGCTGGCGTCACCGCTACGGTAGGTGCCGGCGCCGACGTCACCACTGCGGTAGGTGCCGGGGGTGTAGCTGTCGCCAGCGACCGCCGCCACCGGCGGTCCACCGGCCGCCGTCGACCGGACCACCGTGCTGGCCGAGGCCCGCCGGCGCTGCCCCGACCGATCGCGCTTCTCCTTGGGCTCGGGCAGCCGGGCCCATGCCGGCCGGTCGGCCGGCTGCACCGGGTTGATCGCCATCGTGGGCTGGGCCACGTGGCGCAGCACCGCGGTGTTGGCGCTGGCGTTGCCGAGATCGTCGCGGACCGCCTGCACCTGGGTCAGCAACGCCCCGGCGTCGGTCGGTCGTTGCCCCGGATCCCGACGGGTGGCCCGCACGACCAGGTCGTCGACCATCGCGGGAATCCCGGGCACCGTCTGTGACGGCGGCGGTACGTCCTGGTCGACGTGCTGCCAGGCCACCACGGCCGGCTGGTCGCCGTCGTACGGGACCCGGCCGGTGAGCATCTCGAACAGCACGATCCCGGCCGAGTAGACATCGGTGCGCGGATCCGCCCGACCCTCGGTGACCAGCTCCGGTGCCACGTACGCCACCGTCGCCATGAGCTGCCCGGCGCCCGCCTCGGAACTGGCCTCCACCGCCTGGGCCAGACCGAAGTCGGCGACCTTGACCACGCTGTCGATCAGGTTGCCCGCACCACCGGTCGGTGCCTCGGCGACCAGTACGTTCTCCGGCTTGACGTCGCGGTGCACCAGGCCGGCCCGGTGCGCGGCGCCGATGGCCGCCAGCATCTGGTCGAGGATGGCCAGCGCCTCACCCGGGTTGAGCCGGCGACGTTCCGCCAGCACGTCACGCAGCGTCCGGCCCCGGACGTACTCCATCACCAGGTAGGGCAGCCCCTCGTGGACGCCCTGGTCGTAGACGGCGACGACATTGGGGTGGGTGAGCCGGGCGATGGTCTTCGCCTCGTCGGTGAACCGGTCGAGAAAACCCGTGTCGCGGCTGCGGACCTCATTGAGCTGCGTCGAATGGATGATCTTCAGCGCGACGGTACGTTCGAGCCGTTCGTCCGTGGCGGTGTACACGGTCGCCATGCCGCCCCGGGCCACGAGGGCACGGATGCGGTAGCGCCCGCCTATCAACGAGCCCAGCAGCGAATCGGCGACCTGTGTGTCCATCGGCAGGCAGTCTATGCGGCCGGAGGGCAGCGGCAGAACACCGATCGACCCGGGCGGACCGAACCGGGCCAAACCGTTACCTGCGGGGTACGTGGTGGCGCACGTATGCTGCGTGGCAGGGTAGTGATGTGACAGATCCCGCCATCACCGCGTCGGCCGCCAGCACCGTGTCGGCCGCCACCGGCGGGCCGGCCGCCACCGCCGCGTCCGCGCCGTCGACCGCCGGTGGGCCCACCGACTGGCTCACGCTACCCGAGGTCGCCGAGCGGCTGGAGGTGACGATCAGCAAGGTCCATCAGATGATCCGGGACCGGGAGCTGCTGGCGGTACGCCGCGAGGGTGTCCGCCGGGTGCCGGCCGAACTGGTCGCCAACCGGACCGTCCGCAAGCATCTGCCCGGGGTGCTGACGGTGCTGCACGACGCCGGATTCTCCGACGAGGAGACCCTCGAGTGGCTGTACCGCCCCGACGACACGCTGCCCGGCACCCCGGCGGCGGCGCTCGGTGGTGACCGGGCCCGCGAAGTGAAACGCCGGGCCCAGGCCGAAGGTTTCTGACCGCGATGGCCCGGCTCAGCTACCTGGCGGTGCTCGCCGGCTGCCTGCTCGCCGCGCTCTGGCTGGAGCCGATCCTGCGGGTCAACGTGCTGCGGCGATGGCGCCGGCTGCTGTTGACCCTGCTGCCGGTGATCGTGGTCTTCGTGGCCTGGGACGTCGCGGCGATCGCCGCCGGTCACTGGGAGTTCGATCCGGCGCAGACCACCGGGATCCTGCTGCCCGGCCGGCTGCCCTTGGACGAGTTGCTGTTCTTCGTGGTCGTACCGATCTGCACCGTCCTCGGATTCGAGGCGGTCCGGGCGGTGCGTACCCCACCGGGTCGGCCCCGCCGGCCGGACGACCGCTGGTCGGCCGGCGACGAGGTCGGTAGCGAGGTCGGCGACGGGACCGTCGTCGGCGTCGGCGGGGACGGCGGTGACGACCGCCCGGCCCGGCGCGACCAGCGGCCGGTCACCCGATGAGCTACACCCTGGCGGCCGTGACCGGAGTTCTCGCCGCCGTGCTGGTCGACCTGCTGGTGCTGCGGACCCGGCTGGTGCTGCGGGCGGTCTTCTGGGCGACCTACCCGATCATCGTCGGCTTCCAGTTGCTGTCCAACGGCATCCTGACCGGCCGCGAGATCGTCATCTACGACCCCGAGGCGATCATCGGCCTGCGGATCGCGTACGCGCCGGTGGAGGACCTGCTGTTCGGCTTCGCCATGGTGCTGTTCACCCTGTCGACGTGGGTGTGGCTCGGACGTCGCGGGGTGGGGCGTACCCCGGCCGCCGGCACCGGCGACTGGTTGCTGACCTGGCTGCGCCAGCGCCGCCCGCCGACGCAGCCGCCCGCCGGCTAGATCCGCTACGCGGTCGGTCGCGTGCCGGTCAGCCGGTCAGCCGGTGCGGCTGGTCGCGGCGATCGCCAGGTCGACCAGCACCTGCCGCGCCTGCGGGTCGACGGCGGCCGGCTCCAGCGCCGCCAAGGCCCGCGTGGTCAGCTCGGTGATGCGCGCCTCGGTGACCGCCAACGCGCCGCTGGCGACGATGAGCTCCCGCAACTGGTCGATGCCGTCGGGATCCAGCGCCGGGTCGCCGAGCCGGACGTCGAGCAGCTCCCGGCCCGCCGGCCCACTGGCCTGGTACGCCGAGGCCACCAGGAAGGTCCGCTTGCCCTCCCGCAGATCGTCGCCGGCCGGTTTACCGGTCCGGGCCGGGTCACCGAAGACCCCGAGCACGTCGTCGCGCAGCTGGAACGCCTCACCCAGCGGCAGACCGTACGCCGAGTAGACCGCCGCCAGCGACGGTGGTGCGTCGGCCAGCGCCGCGCCGAGCAGCAGTGGTCGTTCGACCGTGTACTTCGCCGACTTGAGCCGGGCGATCTGGGTGGCCCGGCGTACCGACGTGTCCCCGGTGAACTGGGTCACCACGTCCAGGTACTGCCCGACGGTGACCTCGGTGCGCATCTCGTCGAAGACCGGCCGGGCCCGCCGCAGCATTCCGGCGGTCAGCCCGCAGCCGTGCAGCAACTCGTCCGACCAGACCAGGCACAGGTCACCGAGCAGCACCGCCGCCGAGGCACCGAAGCCGTCCGCCGGGCCGCGCCAACCGTGCCGACGGTGCTGCGCGGCGAACCGTCGGTGCACCGACGGTTCGCCCCGGCGGGTGTCCGAACCGTCCATCAGATCGTCGTGGATCAGCGCGCTGGCCTGTACGAACTCCAACGCCGCCAGGGCGGTCACCACCTGCGCCGAGTCGGCGCCCCCCGCGCCCCGGTAGCCCCAGTAACCGAACGCCGGCCGCAACCGCTTACCGCCACCGAGCACGAAGTCCTCGATGGCGTCGGCCACCTCGAGCAGGGCCTCGTCGACGTCGCGCAACCAGCGCCGCCGGTCCCGCAGGAAGTCGGCCAGCGCACGGTCGACGCGCTGGCGCAGGTCGGCCCGGTCGGTCGGCGCGACCGCGATGCTCTCTGTCACGCCCTGACGCTATCGGCTGGCCGGTACGCATCTCACCCGCCACCCGGTACAGTCACATCCGTGGCTCTCGGTCTACCGTCCGTACTCCCCGGCTCCCAGCCGTCGATCGGCGACCTGATCCGCGCCGGCGCACCGACCTTCTCGTTCGAGTTCTTCCCGCCGAAGACCCCGGAGGGCGAGCGGCTGCTCTGGCAGGCGATCCGCGAGCTGGAGCCGTTGCAGCCGTCGTTCGTGTCGATCACCTACGGGGCCGGCGGCACCACCCGCGACACCACCGTCGACGTCACCGAACGGATCGCCACCGAGACCACCCTGCTGCCGATGGCACACCTCACCGCCGTCAACCACTCGGTCGCCGAACTGCGCAACGTGATCGGCCGGCTGGCCGGCGCGGGAGTGCGCAACGTGCTCGCCGTACGCGGTGACCCGCCCGGTGACCCGACCGGCGAATGGATTCCGCACCCCGACGGGGTGCACTACGCCGAGGACCTGGTCCGGCTGGTCCGCGACTCGGGCGACTTCAGCGTCGGCGTCGCCGCCTTCCCGTACAAACATCCCCGGTCGCCGGACATCGCCACCGACACCGCGTACTTCATCCGCAAGTGCCGCGCCGGCGCGGACTTCGCGATCACCCAGATGGTCTTCGACGCCGACGACTACCTGCGGCTGCGCGACCGGGTCGCGGCCGCCGGCTGCGACACCCCGATCCTGCCCGGTGTCATGCCGGTGACCAGGCTGGCCACCATCGAACGTTCCGAGCAGCTGTCCGGTGCACCGTTCCCGCCCGCGCTGGCCGCCCAGTTCGCCAAGGTCGCCGACGACGCCGAAGCGGTCCGCCAGCTCGGCATCGAGCAGGCCAACCTGCTCTGCCGGCGGCTGATCGACGAGGGCGTGCCGGGCATCCACTTCATCACCATGAACAGGTCGACGGCCACCCGCGAGGTGTGGCTCAACGTCGCCGCCGGCACCCGGGTGTGACCGCCGTCCCGCCACCGGTAGCGCCCCGGCACGGTTGAGCTGTCGTGGACACCCGGCTCAACTGGCAGGACTACGCCGTCACCTGGGCACGGCTGCACGGCGGGTTCGATCCGCGTACGGCCACCCCGGTGGTGCGCTACTGGCTGCGCGCCGCGCACGCCGTCGCCGACCTGCTCGGCCGGGCCGGCGTCGGGCCGAACGCGGTCACCGTCGCCGGGCTGGTGCTCTGCGCCGCCACGCCGGTGGCCGCCTCCCGTGGCGGGTACGGGCTGCTGGTCGCCGCCGCCCTGGTGCTGCTGGCCGCGGTCGCCGACACGGTCGACGGGGCCCTGGCGGTGGTGACCGGGCGCGCCACCCGGCTCGGCTACGTCTACGACTCGCTGGCCGACCGGGCCGGTGAGGCGTTCTGGCTGCTCGCCTTCTGGCTGGCCGGCGCGCCCGGCCCGCTGGTCGTCGCCGCCGGTGCGCTGTCCTGGCTGCACGAGTACCTGCGGGCCCGGGCGGCGGCGGCCGGGATGCGCGAGATCGGTGCGGTGACGATGGGGGAGCGGCCGACCCGGGTCAGCGCCGCCCTGGTCGGTCTGCTGCTGGCCGGGGCGGCCGCGATGATCGCCCCGGATCTCGCCGCCGGGGTGCTCACCGTCGTCACCGCGGTGTGGGTGCTGCTGGCCCTGTTCGGGTTCAGCCAACTCCTCACCGCCGTCCGCCGGACCCTGCGCTGACACGCCCACACCGTCCGACAGTCGAAGTCGACGGCATCCCGGCACCGGGTCAGCGCCCGGCCGGGCCGATCTGCTCGGCGACGATCTGCGCCGACAGGGTCACCATCGGCAACCCGCCGCCGGGATGCACCGACCCGCCGACCAGGAACAGCCCGGCCGCCGGCCCCCGGTTGGCCGGCCGCAGCAGGCCACCGGCCGTGCCGTAGATCGACCCGCCCGGCGTACCCGTCGTGGCGGCCAGATCCGCCGGGGTGCGGACCTCGCGGAACAGCACCCGGTCCCGGACGTCGACGCCGCGTTCGGCCAGCACCCGCAGCACGTGGTCGGCGTACGCGTCGGCCAGACCCTCCCGGCGCCAGTCCACCCCGGCCAACGACAGGTCCTGCCGGGCCGCGTTGACCAGCACGAACCACGCCTCGTGGCCGTCCGGGCGGGCCGCCGGGTCGTCGGCCACCGTGACGAACACCGTCGGGTCGGCCGCCGGCCGCGCCGGCCGACCGCGTCCCGGGTCACCGAAGACCGCGTCGAACTCGGCGTCGTAGTCACCCGGAAAGAAGACCGTGTGGTGCGCCAACTGCTCGGTCCGGCCGCGTACCCCGAGCAGCAGCACGAACCCGCCGAGGCTGCGGTCGGTGAGCCGGGCCAGCCGCCCGGCGTGCGGCAGCAGTTCCCGGTAGACCCGCAGCGCGTCCACGTTGGCCACGACCACGTCGGCCGGCACCGGCCGGGACTCCCCGGCCACCCGTACCCCGTGCACCCGGCCACCGGCGGCGTCGATCGCGGTGACCGTCGTCGCGGTCCGCACCACCACCCCCAGGTCCAGGCAGCGCGACAGCAGGGCGTCGGCGAGCGCGCCGAGCCCGCCGCGCACGTACCAGCCGCCGAAGGCCAACTCGGCGTACGGCACGGCGAGCAGCGCCGCCGGGGCGCGCCGCGGATCCGCGCCGGTGTAGGTGGCGTACCGCTCCAGCAGGGTCCGCAGCCGTGGGTCGCGCACGTCGCGGCGCAGCACCCCGCGCAGGGTCCGGCCGGGTGCGATCGCCGCCAGGTCACCGAGGCGGTACGCCAGCCGCGCCATCGCCAGCGGCGAACCGACCTCCCGGCGCAGCACGTCCCGCCAGGACGCGTCCCAGATCCGCTGCGCCCGCCGCCACACCCGCTGCCAGTCGGCGGCCGCACCGTCGCCGAGGGCGGCGGCGATCCGGTCGGTGAACCGGGCCGGGTCGGCGCACGAGTCGAGCCAGGCCGCGTCGGTGTCGCCGACACCAGGGAACCGGTGCCGCACGATCGGGTCGAGCGCGACCAGGTCCAGCACCTTCTCCAGCGGCTCACCGGTGGCGTCGAACAGGTCGGCGAAGACCTGTGGCAGGGTCAGCAGGCTCGGCCCGGTGTCGAAGGTGAACTCGCCGTCGGGGGTCTGCCGCGTCCAGCGGGCCAGCTTCCCGCCGACGGTGTCGGCCTGTTCGACGACGGTCACGTCGTGTCCGCCGTGCGCCAGCCGGATCGCGGCGGCGAGCCCGCCGACCCCGGCACCGATCACCACCACCCGGCTCAACGGTCTCCTCCTCGCAGCTGGCCCGGCGCCGACCCGGCCGGCACCGGCCGGCCCGCGGCGCTCAGGGCATGAGCACAGGGCGACCGCGCCAGGTGAGGCGCCGCCGCTTGCGCAGATAGTAGGACCGGATCACGAGCCAACCGAGCAGCGCGACCGAGACCGGATGTGCCAATCCGTCCGGGACCGGCCGGCCCCCGGTGGCCCGCGCCGCCACCACCCGGCCGACGACCCCGAGCGCGTAGCCGGCCACCCCGGCCGTGGCCAGCCCGGCAGCGGCCGGCCCGGCCCCGCCGACCAGGCCGGCCAGGCCCGCCACGGCCAGCACCGGCGGTACGGCGTACAGGATCAGCAGCGTGGCCACGACGGCGGCCGCACCGACCGGCGATGGCAGCGACGCCCACAGCGACTTGGTGTAGCCGGCGGACAGCTCGCGCCACGACCCGTACATCCGGCAGGTCGCCAGCGCCGACCCGTCGGCCAGGGCGATCCGGTCGCCGGCCCGCTTGACCGCCCGGGCCAGCGCGATGTCCTCCAGCACCTGGTCACGCACGGCCGCGTGCCCGCCGGCCCGGTCGTACGCCGCCCGGTCGACCAGCAGGAACTGGCCACCGGCGGCGGCCAGCGAGGTACGCGGCGAGCGTTCCATCGCCCGCAGCGGCAGGAACGTCAACCAGGTCCACTGCAGCAGCGGCTGCACCAGCCGTTCACCGGCCGAGCCGGCCACGATCCGCGGGTACGGGCTGAGCAGCTGGGCCGGCACGGCCCGCAGGGTGGCGACGGCGGCGGCGACCGCGTCCGGGGCGAGGACCACGTCGGCGTCGACGAAGACCAGTACGCCGGCCGGCGTGCCGTCGGCCCGCGCATCGTCGGCCGGTGCGGCTGCGTCGGCCAGCTGCTGGCAGGCGTGCGGTTTGCCCAGCCAACCGGGCGGCAGGCCGGTGCCGGTCAGTAGCCGGACCCGGGGGTCGGTGCCGGCGATCCCGGCGACCACCTCGGCGGTGCCGTCGGTCGAGCCGTCGTCGAGTACGACGATCCGCCAGTCGGTGAGCTGCCGTTGGGCCAGCAGCGCCCGCAGGCACGGCGTCACCCGGTCTGCCTCGTCACGCAGCGGCAGCAGGATCGACACCGGTTCGGTCACCGGGGCCGTCACCGCGACCGGGCGGCGCAGCCAGCGCAGCGCGTTGACCAGGGTCAGCGCGGTCAGCGCCAGCAGCACCGCCACGATGGCGGTCGCGCCGACGGCGGCCGCCGTCCACCCACTCATCGGCGGCGGGCGCGGATCAGCGCCACCGCGAACGGGACCGCGACCAGCCCCATCCCCAGCCCGCCCCAGCCGGCCGACGCCGGCAGCCCGAGGAACACCGCGTGGGCGAGCACGCTCGACGCGTACGTCCACAGGTACAGCGCGTACATCGGCGGGTCCGCCGCCGGCTCGGCCCGACCGGCGGCACCGGTGAGCTGCAACAACGCCATCATCACCGCCGCCACGGCGAGCCAGCCCAGGTAGTTGCCGACCGGGATGTCCGCCACTCCGGGCAGCGCCGGTTCGGTGTCCAGCCAGGTCCAGTGGCCTTCGGCGACCATCTGCGGGTCGAGGAAGAGATCCCAGGCGGCCAGCGCGACCGCGCCGACGGCGACCCGGGCCGCCGCGCTGCGGGCCGTCGCGCCGCTGACCAGCCGCGTCGCGACCAGCCAGGCCGGCCAGGCCATCCAGGTCCAGGCCAGCGGGATGATCACCGGTACGCCGAGCAGCTTCGGCCCGAGCGTGCCGGCGTAGTCGTAGCCGCCGAACGGGAACCCGGTCGCCACCCCGCAGGCCTCGACCGCCAGCCCACCGCCGGTGGTGACCAGCACCAGCGCGGCGGCGCTGCGCGGCCCCCGGCTGAGCACGGCGTGGCCCACCGACAGGACGAAGCCGATCACCACGGTGGCGACGGTCAGCACCGTCCGCCCGCCGCCGTCAGTCAGCGGGTAGCCGATCTGGGCGGCGACCAGCAGCGCTAGGACCGCCCAGGGCAGCGTTCGCCGCAGGTTCATGAGCGTCGCGGGGTCGGGGCGGCGTCCGGGTGGGCGGCCGGCTGCGGTTGCGGCAACGGCAACGTACGGCCCAGCACCGCGAAGGCCCGTTCGTCGCCGGGGAAGTGGAAGTGGCGCAGTACGTCGACGAAGCCGAACCGGCGGTACAACCGCCAGGCCCGGGACCGCTGCTCGTCGGCCTCGGGGGTGGACAGCAGCGTGGTCGTGCCGGCGGCCATGTGCAGCAGGGTACGCAGCTGGTGCGCGCCGAGCCCGTGGCCCTGTGCCTGCGGATGCACGTGCAGTTCGACGACTTCGAAGCAGTCGGCGAGCCAGGTCTGCCGCTGTGACCGGGGCAGCGCGCCGCGTACCTGGTCGTGCCACCACTGGCCGGCGGAGGAGTGGTAGCCGTAGCCGAACCCGGCCAGCGCGCCCTCGTCGGTGAGGGTGGCGACCGCCCGGAACCCGGGGCGACGCACGTGGGTGGCGATGTAGCCGCGCCGGACCTCCAGCAACTCGGCCCGGTAGTTCATCGCCTCACCGTAGACGGCGACCACGTCGTCGAGCCGGCGGAGCAGGTCGTCCGGCAGCCACGGCACCAGCCTCATCGGTGTCCGTCCCTCATCCGCCGCCTGCACCGCATGTCCTGTCCACGTCCTCTCCGAGCCAGCCCAGCACAGCCCGGTCACCGTCGACGCCGAGCACCTCGAACCGGGCGAACAGCTCCTCGGCGTACCACTGTTTCACCGGGGTCTGGGTGATGGCCGCCCGGTGCTCCGGGTGACGGTACGCGAACCGGGTGAGATCCGCCGTACCGCGCCACACGCTGACCGTGCCCTGCCAGCCGAGTGGTGCCTCGCCGATGCCGAACCGGCAGTACAGCCCCTCAGCCTGGGCCAGAGCGGCGGCGACCGGCGGCACCGCCTGCCAGAACGTGACCGCCCGCGCCGGGCGGAGCCGGGCCCGGGTCAACGCCAGCACCGGCCGCCCGGCGTCGGGCTGTCCGCCGCTCGGCGTACCGAACGGGGCGACACCCGACCAGCGTCCCCGGCTGTGCAGTGGCCGCAGGTCGACGCGGACGGCCGCGTCGGCGATGCGCCGCCAGGCCCGCGCGACCGGGCCGGTGTCGAAGCCGGCCGCGGCGGCCGGGTCGGCCCAGGCCACGAGCGCCGCCCACCGGGTCGGGTCGGCGTCGGTGGGGCCGAACCCGGTGCCGGTCCCGGTGCCGAGCATCTTCGCGAACCGTACGCCGTCGACGCGCCGCAGCCGGCGGGCGTCGACGGCCATCCGGGCCAGGACACGCGGCAGCCGTCGGCGGGGCACCCGCCAGACGTGCAGGGTGACCAGCCCGGGCACCGGGCCCGGCGGGTCGGCCGGGTCGTTCACGCCACCTCGGCGGCGGTACCGGCGGTGATCCGCAACAGTTCGGCGTACGTCGTCGGGAACACTGCCCTCGGTACGCCACCGGCGGCCCAGATCTGCGGATACTGCTCCAACGCGACGTCGACCAGGGTACGGACCGGCTTGGGGTGCCCGAGCGGGGCGACGCCGCCGATCGGCTGGCCGGTGTGCTCCCGGACGAACTCCGGGGTGGCCCGGCGCAGCTTGCCGATCCCGAGGTCGGCGGCGACCTTCGCGGTGTCCACCCGGTGCGCGCCGGAGGTCAGCACCAGCAGCGGCTCCCCGTCCGCGTCGAAGATCAACGAGTTGGCGATCTGGCCGACCTCGATGTCGAGCGCGGCCGCCGCCGCGGCGGCGGTGTGCACCGCGTCCGGCAGCAGCCGGACCTGGCAGCCGGTGCCGGAGCCGTCCCGGGCGTCGGCGGCGTTCAGTGCGTCCTGCACCGCCTGCACGTTCGGATGTGTCTGCATGCCCTCTATCTTGCTCGCTGGCGGTCCGCTGCCTGAGGCCGGGAGCACGTGTACCGCCAGCTGAACGGGGCCTACCACCCCGGCCCTGGTCTGGGCCGCGCCGGTCGCCGGGCGGTTACAGTGCCGGCATGGGGGAGTTGAGCACTGAACGGCTGCTGCTGCGGCACTGGCGGGAATCCGATCTGGAGCCCTGGGTGGCGATGAACGCCGACCCGCAGGTACGCGAGTTCTTCCCCGGCCTGGCGACCCGTGAGCAGAGCACCGCCACCATGCTGCGCTGCCAGGCTGGTCTGGAGCAGCGCGGCTGGGGTTGGTGGGCGGTCGAGGTGGTCGACACCGGCGAGTTCATCGGCATGACCGGGCTGGATCCGGTGGACGCAAACATGCCGTTCGACGGGGTGGAGATCGGCTGGCGGCTGCGCCGTACCGCCTGGGGCCACGGGTACGCGAGCGAAGCGGCCCGCGCCTGCCTGGCGTACGGCTTCGATGAGCTGGCGCTGCCGGAGATCGTGGCCCTGACCGCTGTCGGGAACCTACGGTCGCAGGCGGTGATGCGGCGGATCGGGATGACCCGCGACCCGGATGGCGACTTCGACCACCCGAACGTCCCGGACGGCCCGGTACGCCGACACACCTTGTTCCGCATCCAGGCACCGTCGCGCTCACGCTGACCATCCCGGCCGTACGTTGCTTTGGTCCGCCATGGTCACGCCCGCAATCTCCACTCCAGAGTGTTGATTCGATCATTCTTTCCTGATCGGATCAGCTGGTAGATGTCGATATGTGGATCAAGGCCTTCAAAGCGGCCAGGGCAGCGGCGGACGTTTCCCAGGATCAGCTCGCTCCCAAAATCAACTACAGCGCCTCCACCATCGCTGCCGTGGAGACGGGTCGGCGTAGGCCGACCATGACGTTGGCTGTGGGTGCCGACGAAGCCTTGGATACCGGTGGTCTGCTCGCCGAGATGTTGGATCTGATCAACAAGAAACAATCGCCGAGCTGGTTCGCATCATGGCGAACGGTCGAGGACCGTGCTGTCAAGCTGCGGACGTACGAGCCGTTGCTTGTGCCCGGACTGCTCCAGACCGAGGAGTACGCTCGCGCTGTTTTCACCGGCACCGGCCTCTACACCCCGGACGGGGTCGAGGAGCAGGTGTCCATGCGGTTGGATCGCCAGCGGCTGCTCACCAGGGAGAAGCCGCCGGTGTTCGTAGCTGTGGTCGACGAAGGGGCACTTCGTCGCATCGTCGGTGACACCGTCGTCCAGCTTGAGCAGCTCAACTATCTGCTCAAGCTGATCAACGAGCGGCGGCACCCTTCCCGAGGGCGACGACGTGGTGCATGTCGATGGCGTCTTCGGACACCCCGTGGACCATTCGAGCGGCGTGGAGCAGGTGGTGCGGATGTGGGACAGTCTGCTGACCGAGGCGCTTCCCGAGCGTGCCTCTCGTGAACTGATCGAAGGTCTGGTGAAGGAGCTATGAGCGGCATGAGCGCGACACCACAGTGGCGCACCTCGACCAGGTCCGGCAACGGCGGCAACACCTGTGTCGAGGTCGCCGACAATCTTCCTGGTCAGGTGCTGGTCCGCGACAGCAAGGACGTCGCAGGCCCGGTGCTCACCTTTGGTCCGGCCGCCTGGTCTGCCTTCGTGACCGAGCTGGTCACCACCTACTGACCGGCACCGCTCACGATCGGGACCTCGATCACCCGGACGGTCCACGCATGTACTGCGCCACGACGATATTCCTCTGAGGAATAATTATGGATCTTGTGTTGTGTCTGTGGGTGGTTCGGCGCGGCGTTGGTGGCGCACGCCGTTGCCCTGCCTAGGTTCTGGCTTGTCGAAGGTCAGAACTGGGAAAGGCGGGGAACGGCGTGCGTTCTGTCAGCGTATGGGCTGCTCTGCTCGGCGTCGAGCGGGCGGTGGTGGAGGACGTCGAGTTCGACGACGAAGACGCGTTGTTGGTGGTCCATGTACGGGTGCGTAGAGGGGCGCGGCGGCGGTGTCCGTACTGCGGCCGGCGGTGTCCGGGTTTCGACGCCGGTCACGGGCGGCGGCGGTGGCGGGCTCTGGATCTGGGCACGGTCAGGGCGGTCGTCGAGGCCGACGCGCCACGGGTGTCCTGCGCCGAGCACGGCGTGGTGGTCGCGGCGGTGCCGTGGGCGCGTCACAACGCCGGACACACCCGGGCGTTCGACGCCACCGTGGCGTGGCTGGCGGTGCGCACCGCGAAATCGACGGTGTGTCAGCTGATGCGCGTCGGTTGGCGCACCGTCGGGGCGATCGTGGCCAGGGTATGGGCCGACACCGGCGAGGTCACCGACCGGTTCGCCGGGCTGCGTCGGATCGGCATCGACGAGATCGCCTACAAGAAGGGTCACCGGTACCTGACCGTCGTGGTCGACCACGACACCGGCCGACTGGTGTGGGCCGCGCCGGGCAAGGACGCCGCGACGTTGCACGCCTTCTTCGACCAGCTCGGTGAGCAGCGCGCCGCGGCCATCACCCACGTGTCCGCCGACGGCGCCGACACGATCGCGAAGGTCGTCACCCGCCGCTGCCCGCAGGCGGTGCGGTGCGCCGACCCGTTCCACGTCGTGGCCTGGGCCACCGAAGCGCTGGACCTGGTACGCCGACAGGCGTGGAACCAGGCCGCCGGACGCGGCACCGGCCGACGCAACACCGCCCGGGGCGACGCCCGCACACTCAAGAACGCACGGTGGGCCCTGTGGAAGAACCCGGACAACCTCACCGAGGCACAGAAGGCAAAACTCGACTGGATCGCCAGGACCCAGCCCCAGCTGTACCGGGCCTGGGCCCTCAAGGAAGGCCTCCGCGCCGTGTTCGCCATGGCCAAGGACAGCCCGGCAGCGGCACTCGAAGCCCTCGACAGGTGGATCGAGTGGGCCCGCCGCAGCCGTATCGACGCCTTCGTCGAACTCCAACGCCGGATCACACGCCACCGCGACACGATCCGCGCCGCGATCGAACACCAACTGTCCAACGGACTCATCGAGTCAGTCAACGCCAAGATCCGGCTGATCACCCGGATCGCGTTCGGCTTCCACTCACCCCACGCACTGATCGCCCTCGCCATGCTCAGCCTCGGCGGCCACCGACCACAACTACCCAGATGACGATCCAGAACCGACCCACACAAACAACACAAGACCCATAATTATTCCTCAGAGGAATATCGCTCACGCGCGTAGTTGCTCCTCGGGTGGTGACGATCCGTGACGCGTCGGGCCAGTGACACGTCGGGCCAGTGACGGTCGGTCAGGCGGGGACGCAGACGGTGATCGCGGCGGGGACCACCCGTACCTTCATCTTCCTGGCCTGGGCGCGGGCACCGCCGTCGAGCTCGTAGGTCATCGGCTCGGCGAGCCGGACGGAGATCCGCTTCGCCCGGGTGACCCGCACGAACGGCGACTTCTCGGACCGCCCGACCGCCATCCGGCCCAGCGTGCGCGCCCACTCCACCGCGCCCTGTGCCGTGGCCACCCCGACCTCCAGCCAGCCGTCGTCGGGCTGGGCGTCGTCGAAGGCGTGGATCCCACCGGTGATCCTGCCGACGTTGCCGACCAGGACGCAGCTGGCCGGTTCGTCGAACCAGGTCGTCCCGTCGACCTTGATCCGCACCTTGGGGGCGACGCCGCGGACGTGGCGCAGGCCGGTCCAGACGTACGCCAGTTTGCCGGCCCGGTCCTTGAGGTCGCGGTCGGCGTCGCGGATCAGCCGGCCGTCGAAGCCGGCCCCGGCCATCACCGCGAAGTGCTCGCCGTTGAGTCTGCCCAGGTCGAGCTGGCGTCGCCGGCCCTCGAAACCGATCCGGACCGCCTCGCCCAGATCGTCGGGGATGCCCAGGTTGCCGGCGAGCAGGTTCGCCGTACCGGCCGGGACGATCGCCACCGTGGCCCCGGAGCCGGCGAGGGCGTCCATGGTGCGCTGCACCATCCCGTCGCCGCCCCACACGAAGACCAGGTCGGCACCGCGTTCGACAGCCCGCCGGGCCTTCTTCGGCGCCTTGCGGCTCTTCGGCACCTCGTACCAGTCGATGTCCGACGCGCCGTGCCCGGCGATCGCCGCCCGCAGCTCGTCCAGGCCGCCACCGAGGCTCTTCTTGCGGTGGGCGACGACGGCGACGCGTCTCGGTGCACTCATGCCGGCGCTCTTACCCGCCGGACGGCCCCGTTACGCCGACCCGGGCGACCGGCGGCGGTGGCGGGGCGTCGGGCACCGGCGGGGTGGCCGGCGGACCACCGGGCCGGGCCGTCTCGGCCAGGACGACGCCGACGGTCACCAGCGCGCCGCCGGCCAACTGGACCGGGGTCAACGCCTCGCCGGCGCCGAGGATCAGCCAGGCGACCGCGGCTGCCAGCACCGGTTCGAGCATGGCGACGATGCCGACGCTGGTGGCCGGCAGGTGCCGCAGCGCGGCGGTGATCAGCAGGTACGGCACGATCGAGCCCAGGACCACCACGTAGCAGCAGAGCAGCGCGACCGGTACGCCGCCGTCGGTGCGGGTGAGCAGCGGCTGCCAGCCGTCCAGCCCGGCGGTGGCCCCGCGCAGGACCAGCCCGGCGACCGCCGACGCGCCGAACGCCAGGGTGGTCAGCGACAGCGCGTCGCGGTCGCGCACACCACGGGCACCGATCAGGAAGTACGCGGCGAGCATCACCGCCGCGCCGAGCCCGGCGGCCACCCCGAGCGCGTCGAGGGTGAGCCCGCCCCACACCTGCGCGACGCAGGCGAGCCCGACCAGGCTCAGGCCCAGCCCGGCCCAGATCCGTGACCGCACCTGCTGGCGCTGCACCGCCCACGCCCACAGCGCCACCATCAGCGGCGCGGTGTACTCGAACAGCAGGGCGATGCCGACCGGGAGCCGGGCGATCGCCACGAAGTAGAGCATCGGCACCAGGAAGAACCCGGTCAGGCCGTACGCGACGAGCAGCGGCACCTCGCGGCGACGTACCCGTAGCCGGCGCACCCCGGGTCGCAGCACCACGCTGAGCACCAGCAGCCCGGCGAACGCGCCGACCGCCCGCAGTACGGTCAGCTGCGGGGCGTCCAGCCCGGCGCGCAGCACCAGCTTCGAGACGGTGCCGTTGATCGCGAACAGGGCGCTGGCCCCGATGACCAGGGCCAGGCCGAGCAACGGCCGGCGCAGGTACGCAGTTGTCACGCCGGTGAGGCTACCGCCGCACATGTCAGCGCCCCAGCGGGTATGGCTCCTTACCGAAGGGCGGAAAATCGCTGGGCGGCCGACGGGTGTCTACGGCACGATCCGCATATGGCCTTCATCGAAGCTGATGGTTTGACCAAACGGTTCCGCCGGCCGGTGAAGGACCCGGGTCTGCGCGGCGCACTGAAACACCTGGTCACCCGGAGGTTCTCCGACCATGCCGCGGTCGACGGCATCAACCTGCGGGTCGAGGCGGGCGAGGCGGTGGCGTACGTCGGCCCGAACGGTGCCGGCAAGTCGACCACCGTGAAGCTGCTCGCCGGCATTCTGGTGCCGACCGCCGGGGAGGTCCGCGTCGGTGGAGTGGTGCCGCACCGGCAGCGGGTCGCCAACGCCCGGCAGATCGGTGTGCTGTTCGGTCAACGTACCCAGCTGTGGTGGGACCTGCCGGTGCGCGAGTCCCTGGCCCTGCTGCGCGACCTGTACGACCTCGACGCCGCCACCTACCGCGAGCAGTTGGCGCGCTTCGACGACGTCCTCGGCCTCGGCGAGCTGCTGCCGGTGGTGGCCCGCAAACTCTCCCTCGGTCAGCGGATGCGCGCCGATCTGGCCGCCGCGCTGCTGCACCGGCCCCGGGTGGTCTACCTCGACGAGCCGACCATCGGGCTGGACATCGCCGTCAAGGACCGGGTCCGGGCGTTCCTGCGGGAGCTGCGCGCCGACGGCACCACGCTGATCCTGACCACCCACGACCTCGGCGACATCGAGGACGTCTGCCAGCGGATCGTGATCATCGACCAGGGGCGGATCATCTACGACGGGCCGCTGACCGGGGTGAAGGACCAGTTCGCCCGGCACCGGTCGATGCACCTGCACCTGGCCGACCCGTTGCCGTACGGCGCGGTCACCGCCGCGCTGCCCGGCGTCGAGGTGACGGCGGGCCAGACGCCGGGGGAGTTCACCGTCCGGTTCGACCGGTTCGTGGTCACCGCCGGCCAGGTGATCGCGGCCGTGTCGGCGGTGTCCGAGGTACGCGACCTGCGCATCGACGAGCCGGCCATCGAGGACGTGGTCCGCAAGGTGTACGCCGGTGAGCTGCGCCTGGAGCCGGCCCCGTGACCACCCTCGGGGCCGGTACGCCGACCCGGCCGGCGCTGGTCCGCCCGTACCGGGCGTTGGCCCGGGTGGCGGCGCGCAGCACCCTGGCGTACCCGTTGAGTTTCGTCCTCGGCATGGCCGGGGTGCTGCTGCAACTGCTCGCCATGCTGTCGATCTGGGCGGTGCTGCTCGGCTCCGGGACCAGCATCGGCGGGTTCACCTGGCCGCAGATGAAGGCGTACCTGCTGATCGCCTACGTCACCGGGGCGTTGATGTCGTTCGGTGACTGGGACATGGCCGCCCGGATCCGCGACGGGATGGTCGCGGTCGATCTGACCCGGCCGGTCGACTACCAGCGGGCCCGGTTCGCCGAGACGGTCGGTGTCGCCGTCGTCGAGGTCGCCTTCTCGTTGGTGGTGTGTGCGGTGGTGCTGGCGGTCACCGGGCCGGTCCCGGTGCCGTCGCCGGGGCAGGCGGCGCTGTTCGCGGTCAGCGCCGCGCTGGTGCTGCCGCTGCGGTTCACGACCGTCTACCTGACGGCGTTGCTCTGCTTCTGGACGCAGAACATCTTCGGGGTGTCGTTGGCCCGGCAGGCGATCACCAACCTGTTCTCCGGTTCCCTGGTGCCGTTGACGCTGCTGCCCGGCTGGTTGCAGGCGATCGCGGCGGTGCTGCCGTTCGCCGGGATGACCTTCACCCCGGCGACGATCTACCTCGGGCAGGCGACCGGGGCCGACGCGTGGCGGCTGATCGGCATCCAGGCGGTGTGGACGGTGGCCCTGTGGTGGGGTGCCCGGCTGGCCTGGCGGACGGCAGTGCGCCAACTGACCGTACACGGGGGTTGATCATGCGACCGCGTACCGGCCCGAGCCGGACCGGCCTGCGCCGGGGTGTGCGGCTCTACCGACGCAGCCTCGGCGCCCACCTGCGGGCCACCCTGGAGTACGAGGCCGACTTCTGGATTTTGGTCGCCGGTTCGGCGTTGACCCAGCTGGTCGGCCTGGCCTTTCTCGGCGCGGTCTTCTCCCGGGTGCCGCAGGTCAACGGCTGGACCTTCGCCGAGGTGGTGCTGATCTACTCGGTCGTGGTGCTCTCCGACGCGGTCGGGCCGCTGCTGTTCGAGGGCATGTGGCGGCTGCCGTGGCTGGTCAACAAGGGGGAGCTGGACTACAAGCTGGTCCGGCCGTACCCGGTGGTGCTGCAGGTGCTCAGCGACGACGTCGGCATCAACGGGCTGGGCAACCTGGTGACCGGTGGGGCGATGTTCGGTTGGGCGTTGTGGCGCGTCGACGTCGCCTGGTCGCCGGCGCTGGTGCTCGGCGGGCTGGGACTGTTCGCCAGCGGCATGGCGATCAAGCTGTCGATCAACCTGGCCACCAACTCGTCGGCGTTCTGGATGCAGAGTCCCCATTCGATCTTCGCGTACGCGGTGCATCAGATCGGCGACCTGGCCCGCTACCCGGTGTCGGTCTACACGTTCGGGGTACGGCTGGTGCTGGTCGTCGGGTTGCCGTTCGCGTTCGTCAGCTTCTTCCCGGCCAGCGCGGTCCTCGGTGACGGCACCGGCGACCGGGTCGGGGTGGGCCCGGCCTGGCTGGGCTGGCTGACCCCGCTGGTCGCCGCCTACTGCGTGGCGGTGGCGGCGCTGGTCTTCCGCGCCGGGCTGCGCCGCTACGAGTCGGCCGGCAACTGAGTGACCGACCAGTAGTGTCGACGTATGGATTGATCTATATTTCCTGCCATGGTGTCTCCGGCCCGTTGGCGACGTGCCGTCGCCGGGCTCGCCGCGTCCCTGCTCGCCGCCACCGTCGCGGTCGTCGCCCTGCCCGCCCCGGCGCTCGCCGCCGACGCCAGCTACCGCACGCTGCGTACCGCCAGCAACCCGGACTGGCTGCGTCGAGTGCCCGACGGTACCAACCTGGCGGCGCTGTCGCTGCCCGGCACCCACCAGAGCCTGTCCATCCACGGCGGTGCCTGGACCCAGACCCAGGAGAACCACGGCAACAGCGCGGCCACCCTCACCGCCCAGCTCGACGCCGGCATCCGGGTGGTCGACATCCGGGTACGGATCAACGCCGGCAACACTTTCACCGTCCATCATGGCGCCGTCTACCAGCAGGCCAACTTCGACGACGTGCTGCGGGTGCTCGGCGGGTTCCTCGGCCAGCGGCCCAGCGAGACCGTGGTCATGCGGCTCAAGCACGAGTGCACCGGCGAGTTCGGCTCCTGTGCGGACGCGACCGGCCAGCTCGCCTTCCCGGACATCTTCGACCGCTACCGCGACGCCCGACCGGGGCTGTTCTGGGCGCCGTCGGTGAACCGGTCGACCGCCGCCGCCACCCCGACGCTGGGCGCGGTCCGTGGCCGGGTCGTCCTGGCCGTGGCGCACGGTCCGCGCGGCGGTCGGTACGGCCAGTACGGGCTCGCCCAGTTCGCCGACTGGGGACACGGCTCGTCGACCTACGTGCAGGACGAGTACGACGTACCGAACGTCGGGGCGATCGCGACCAAACGCGACCAGGTCCGCCGGCACCTCGACGCCACCAGCGCCGGTGACCCCACCAAGCTGTACGTCAACTTCGCCAGCGGCTCCAGTGTCTTTGCCACTCCGGCGGCGGTGGCTGGCGGCGCGCTCGGTGTGCAGGGGGTCGACCCGTTCCTGCTGATCTACCTCAACGAGGGCCCCGAGGTGCATCCGCCGGTACACCGTACCGGGCTGTTGATGCTGGACTTCCCCGGTGGCGGGCTGATCGACCGGATCATCGCGGTGAACGGGGGCTGACGTGTCAGCGCAGGCCCATCGATTCCACGTACCGCTCGGCGGCGTTCGGGTACGGCAACGCCAGCGCGTTGCGGCAGTACCGACCGTCGGCGCGGGTCAGCAACTCGGTCTCGACCAGGTAGCGGCGGACAGTGACGTGGTCGACGTCGCCGCCGTCGCACCAGTGACGCAGCAACTCGTCGACCGCCGGCTCGTCGTAGACGATGTCACGGTCGAAACACGCCTCGACGATATGCGTCAGCACCGCGCGGCGCCGCGCCTGCCGCGCCGGCATCGAGATCAGGCGGCCGTCGCGGATGAACGGGCTCAACTCGTCGCTCATCGCAGTCCTTTCGTGGGTTCTCCGGCCGTGCGGTGGGCGGATACGCGACCCGGCGTGGGGACCTCACCGCGTGAGGCGTACGGGTTTGCCCGGGCCGCTGCGGCGCACGAGCCAGGCTTCGGTGATGTGGGTGAACATCGCCGCGGCGGCGCCGTCCGGGTCGTGTGCGGCGATGCGTTCGTAGATTCGTCGGTGGCCGCGGTTGGAGGCCACGCAGAGCGACCGTTCGGTCCGGCCCATGTACCGAGCGGTGTTGACGACCTGGCTCTCCAACGCCCGGATGACGCCACGGGCGATGCGATTGCCGGACGCCTGCATGATCGTGTCGTGGAAGGCCCGGTCATGGTCGTGGTAGGTGACGTGGTCGTCGACGAGTTCGTCCATCCGCTCGACCAGGCCGCGTAGCCGATCGATGGTGTTCTGATCGGCCAGCCGGGCGGCGACGTTGGCCATGTCCGACTCCAGTACGCGTCGGGTGACGACGAGATCGTCGAGGATCGACAGGCTGTCGTCCTCGGCGATGGTCGCCGCGAGGACGTGTTCGTCGAGCATGTCCCACATCGACGCCGGGGTGACGATGGTGCCGCTGCCCTGGCGGATCTGCACCAGCCCTTTCTCCTGAAGGATCTTCACGGCCTCCCGGACGACGGTCCGGCTGACCGAGAAGGTCTCGCAGAGGACCGGTTCGGCGGGCAGTGTCGTGCCCGACGGGTGCACCCCGCGAACGATGCGTTCCACCAGTTCGGCGGTGACCGCCGTGGCGAGATTGGCTGGTCGTCGCGTCCAGGCCGGGGGTGTCGAAGCGTTCGGCGCGGTCTGCTGCGTTGCCGTCATGGTTCCCTCCGGGTGGTCGCCGTCCCACGACCTCCGTGGTCAGTGTACGTCCACCCCTTGACGTCACACGTCATACGAGTTACGTTCATGTAAATCTATCTCGCCCGAAGACCGGTTTCGTCCCGGCCCCCTCTTCGAAAGTGAGCAGCGATGAAGTACCGAACTGCGGTGTCGGTCGCCCTCGTCGCGGGTCTGGCCCTGGCCGGCTGTGGGAGCGCCACGGGATCGCGCTCCCCGTCCGGCGGCTCGGACGACACACTGGTGGTCTGGGACTGGAAGTCCGGCGACCCCGCGTCCGCCGCCTACATCGACAAGGCGAAGGCCGACTTCGCCCGCACCCACCCGGACGTCACCGTCGAGTTCGTCGCGCAGCCTTTCGACCAGTACTACACCCTGCTCGGCGCGGCCATCCAGGCCGGCAAAGGGCCCGATGTCGTTCTCTTCAACGGAGGCGGCCAGATCCGCGACCGCGTCGACGCGCTCCTGCCACTCGACGAGTTCGTGGCCGACGACCGGCAGCGCCTGGCGGGTTGGGAGGCGTTCACCAAGGACGGCCGGACATACGCCGCGCCGGTGACGTTGCAGGGCCATCCGATCTACTACAACAAGGCGCTCTACGAGGCGGCCGGGCTCGATCCGGCGGCACCGGCCACGACCTGGGACCAGTTCGTCGACGACTGCGCGACGATCACCGGGGCGACCGGCGCGAAATGCTTCGCCCTCGGCAACAAGGAAGGTTTCGGCATCCAGTTCTTCCTGTCCGGCCTCGCGTCGGGGATCCTCACCCCCGACGAGTACGACGCCTGGATCGACGGAAAGCGTGACTGGGAATCGCCCAACGTCAAACGGATCTTCCAACTGTGGAAAGAGGCCGGCGACAAAGGGCTGAACAACGACGGCGCCAACTCGACCGCGATGTTCAACGACGCGTTCGCGCTGTTCCAGTCCGGTGAGGCCGCGCACGTGATCGGACTGATGTCCGACGTGGGGCACTGGAAGGACTTCAGCGAGTTCCTGGCACCCGACACCCTCGGCGTCATGGCGGCCCCGGTCGCCACCACCGGCGCCGTCGCGAGCCTGCCCTACGACGGCGGCATCGGCTACGCGGTCGCCAGGTGGACGGCCGACCCCCAGGTCGCGGCGGACCTGGTGCGCTCCCTGACCTCGACCGAGGCCCTGACCGCCTTCTACCAGGAGGCCGGCGCCATCGCCTCGGACACCACGATCGACGTCTCCCGCAGCGGACCGGCCGTCGCCACGATCGTGCCGCAGCTCGACTCCGGGAAGGCCGCCCTGCACGTCGCGCTCTCCTCGAAGACCCTGGACCTGATGGGAAGACTCTCCCAGCAACTACTCAGCGGCTCGGTCACCGTGGACGATGCCGTACGGCAGTTGGCTGACTCCGACCACGTGGGCTGAGCCGTGTCGATCACCGAGTCCCCGCCGGTGCTCCGACGGCGGTCCGCCGGCCGGCGCGCCGACCAGCGGTGGTCCGCCGGCCGACGCGCCGAACGCCTCGCCCCGTACGTCCTGGTGGCCCCGGCGGTGCTCGTCATCGTCGTGCTGCGGTTGTGGCCGCTCCTGCTGGGGGTCAACTTCTCCTTCACCGGCGACGGCGACCGCGACGGTACGGCGGTCGGCCTCGACAACTACCTCGAGTTGTTCGGTGACCCGCTGTTCCAGCAGGCACTGGGCAACGTGGGGCTGCTGGTGCTGCTCCTGCCGGTGGCCGTGGCGGTCCCGGGCCTGATCGCGACCTTCATCTACCTGCGGGTTCCCGGACACCGCTGGTACCGCAGCGTCTACTTCTTCCCGGCGGTGCTCTCGCCGGTCATCGTCGGTGCGATCTTCAACCTTCTGCTCGCCTTCGACGGCCCGCTCAACGCCGCCCTGGCGACGGTGGGCCTGGGGCCGGTCGACTGGCTCGGCGACCCGGCGGTGGCCATGTTCGCGGTCGTCGGCGTACACGTCTGGGCGACGTTCGGGATGGCGCTGGTGGTGTTCCTCGCCGGATTCGCCACCCTGGACGGTGCGCTGCTGGACGCCGCCCGGGTGGACGGCGCGTCGCTGCCGCAGACCATCCGGCACGTGATCGTCCCCAGCCTGATCCGGACGATCCAGTTCGTCTTCGTCACCACCATGATCGGGATGCTGACGTCCATGTTCGGGCTGCTGTACGTGATGACCAGCGGCGGCCCGGAGGGTTCGACGTACCTGCCGGAGTACTACATCTGGATTCAGCAGGGACAGATGAACCGTCCCGCCCTCGCGTCGGCCGCGTCGACGGTCCTGTTCGCCGTCATGCTCGTCGTGGGGCTGGCGCAGATCAGCCTGCTGCGGCGCGCGGGAAGGCAGGACTGATGGGCCGCCGGTGGGTCGTCGGGTGGGTGGTCGCCGTCCCGATGACCCTGCTCGCGCTGGCGACGGTCTACCCGCTGTTCTTCACCGCGAACGTCGCGTCGAAGACCCGGCGCGAGTACGTCCTCGACCGGTTCTCCCTCGCCGACGCGGTGCGCTGGGAGAACCTCGGCACCGCCTGGAACTCCGTCGGGATGGGCCGGTACTTCGCCAACTCCCTGCTCGTCGTGACCTGTTCGGTGCTCCTGCTCCTGCTCGTCGGATCGATGGCGGGGTTCGCGCTGAGCCAGATCCGGTTCCGGGGATCGTCGGTGATCTTCCTGGGCTGCCTGGCGGCGCTCTTCGTTCCCTTCCAGGTGATCATGGTGCCGATCGCCCGGACCATGGCCGACCTCGGCCTCATCGACACCTATCCCGGGCTGGTGCTCGCCTACGTGGCCCAGTTCCTGCCGTTCACGGTGTTCCTCATGACCAGCTACTACCGGACCATTCCGGTGGAGATCGTCGACGCGGCCCGAATCGACGGGAACAGCGCGTACGGCGTGTACCGCAGGATCATGCTGCCGCTGGGTCGGCCGGCGTTGCTGTCGGTCGGCATTCTCGACGCCCTGTTCTGCTGGAACGACGTGCTCATCGCGCTGCTGCTGATGCCGTCGGCCGAGAACCGCACACTCATGGTGGGAGTCACCGCACTGCGCGGCCAGTACTCCGACGACATCCCCACCTTCGCCTCCGGAGTCCTGATCGCCGCGGTTCCCGTACTGGTGATCTATCTCTTTCTGCAGCGGCAGATCGCCGACGGCGTGGCCGCTGGCGCGACGAAGGGTTGACATGCGGATCACCGGCTATCGCACCCTGACCACGGTGCAGGAGTGGGGCCGACCGGTCGGCGACGCCAACGGCGTCTTCACCGACGGCGTCACCTCGGTGCCGATCGTCGTCGTGGAGACCGACGAGGGGATCTCCGGAGTCGGCATCGGGTCGCACGTCGAGATCGAACGAATCTTCCCAGCCATCGACGGCGAGGATCCGCGCGCCGTGACGGCGCTCTACGACCGCATGCTGCGGCAGGCGTTCAAGGCCGGCCACACCGGGCCGGTGTTCGGCACCATCGGTGCCCTCGACACCGCGCTGTGGGACATCAAGGCGCAGGCGGCCGGCGAACCGCTCTGGCGGCTGCTCGGCGGCCGCGACCGGCGGGTGCCGGCGTACGCCTCCGGCCTCGACATCGCGCTGACCGACGAGCGACTCGTCGCCGAGTACGAGGTGTACGCCACCTACGGTCTGCGGGCCGCGAAGCTCAAAGGCGGTCTCGACATCGAGCGGGATCTGCGTCGGCTGTGTCTGGTCCGCGACGTGCTGACCGAGGCGGCGCACGGGCTGCGACCCGGTCTGATGCTCGACGTGAACGAGGCGTGGACGCGCAAGCAGGCGGTCCGGCACGTCGGCGAGATCGAACGCACCCTCGATCTCATCTGGATCGAGGAGCCGGTCCGTCGATGGGACGCCGAAGGGCTCGCGGTCGTCAGCCGGGGGATCCGGGCATCGGTCGCCACCGGCGAGAACCTCACCGGCCTCGAGCAGTTCCGGCCGCTGATCGCGGCCGCAGCGGTCGACGTCGTCCAGACCTCGGCGGCCTGGGGGGTCACCCACTTCCTCCGGGTCAGCGTCCTGGCCCACGCCAACGACCTGCCGGTGAGCCCGATCGGCAACACCCCGGTCGGACTGTTGCACGCCGCGACCTCGGTGCCGAACCACCTGGTCAGCGAGTTGCAGGACCTGAACCCGCCGGTCGGGACCACCATCGACCTGTCCGTCGAGGGCGGCTGCTTCGTCCTCGGTGACAGCCCGGGCCTGGGCATCCGCCTCGACGAGGCGGCGATCGTCGCGGCAGCCCGCCGACCGCGCCCACTGACCGCCGACGGTCCGCTGGTACGGCCGGAGCGCGCCGGCCGGCACCTGCTGGGCGAGCCCGACGGCGGGCCAGTGCTGGGCGAGCCCGACGGCGGGCCAGTGCTGGGGAAGCCCGACGGCGGGCCAGCCGCCACCCGTAACGAGGTGTCCCCGACCACGGCGAGCTGAGTCGACGTACGGCGCCGGCGCGGCCGGTGCCCTCCGAGGACCGAGAGGCAGGTGCGATGAAAGCAGTGGTCTACCGTACCGCTGGCAACCTGGCGGTCGAGGACCGCGCCGGCCGGCCGCCGGGCGACGGCGAGCTGACCATCGCGGTGGCCTACACCGGCATCTGCGGCACGGACCTGCACATCTACCACGGCGGCATGGACGCCCGGGTCGGCGTACCGGCCGTGCTCGGGCACGAGATGTCCGGGCGGGTGGCCGCCATCGGGGCAGGTGTGGCCGGCTGGACCGTCGGTCAGGCCGTCACGGTCATGCCGACCCGGTCGTGTGGGCGGTGCGTCGCCTGTCGGCGCGGCCGGTCGCACGTCTGTCACGCCATGGACTTCCTCGGCATCGACTCGCCGGGTGCCATGCAGTCGTCCTGGACGGTGCCGGCGGAGCTGGTCCTGCCACTGCCGGAGGGAGTCCCGCTCGACCACGCGGCGCTGGTCGAACCGCTCGCCGTCGCCGTGCACGACGTCCGGCGGGCGAGCGTGGCCGCCACGGACCACGTCGTCGTGGTCGGCGGCGGGCCGGTCGGTGTCCTCATCGCCGCCGTTGCCCAGCAGCGGGGCGCACCGGTCCTGCTGGTCGAACCGGACCCGTTCCGGCGGGGCGTCGCCGGCCGGATCGGGATCGAGGCGATCGACCCGCAGGTGGACGACCCGGTGGCGGCGGTGACCGAGTGGACCGCCGGCGCGGGCGCGGACGTCGCGTTCGAGGTGTCCGGGTCGGCGCCGGGCGTCGCCACCGCCGTCGACGTCCTGACCACCCACGGCCGGCTGGTGATGGTGGCGATCCACACCCAGCCGCGGACCGTCGACCTGCACCGGTTCTTCTGGCGCGAACTGGAACTGCGCGGTGCCCGGCTGTACCAGCGCGACGACATGCTCGAAGCGATCCGGCTGGTGGCGTCGGGAGCGGTGCCGGTGGGCGCGCTCATCTCACGGACCGTGCCCGTCGACGCCGTCACCGACGCCTTCGACGCGCTGGACCGGCGTGCCGGCGTGATGAAGGTGCTGATCGACTGGCAGGTGCCGGCCCGATGAGCACACCCTTCGACCTGACCGGCCGGACCGCCGTCGTGACCGGTGCCCGACGGGGCATCGGCCTGGCCATGGCCGAGGCGCTCGCCCGGGCCGGTGCCGACATCGTCGGTGTCTCCGCCAACGCCGAAGCCGAGGGCAATGAGGTGCAGCGGCGGGTCCGGGCGGCCGGGCGGCGGTTCACCGCCGTACGGGCCGACCTGGCGGACCGGGCGGCGGTGCACCGACTGGCCGACGAGCTCACCGCGTCCGGGCCGCCCGACATCCTGGTGAACAACGCGGGCACGATCGCCCGGGCGGCGGCGGCCGAGCATCCCGACGAAATGTGGGACCACGTCATCGAGGTGAACCTGACCAGCCAGTTCGTCCTGAGCCGGGAGATCGGCCGGCGGATGGTCGACCGGGGGTACGGGAAGATCATTTTCACCGCGTCGCTGCTGAGCTTCCAGGGGGGTATCAACGTGCCAGGTTATGCGGCCGCCAAGTCCGGTCTGGCGGGGCTCACGAAGGCACTGGCGAACGAGTGGGCGGCGTACGGGGTGAACGTCAACGCCATCGCGCCGGGCTACATCGCCACCGACAACACCCGGGCGCTGCGCGCCGACCCCGACCGGAGCCGGGCGATCCTGGACCGGATCCCCGCCGGCCGCTGGGGTCGGCCCGACGACCTCGGTGGCGCGACCGTGTTCCTGGCGGCACCGGCGTCGGACTACGTCAACGGCATCGTGCTGCCGGTCGACGGCGGGTGGCTGGGGCGATGACGGGCACGCGGGATCGTCCGGCGGCGGGCCCGCCGCCGGTTCGGCGACTGGCGGCCCGGTCGCTCCTGCGGCGACCGGCGGTGCGCCTCAGCGAGGTCGGTTTCGGGGCGTCCCAGGGCGGCAACCTCTACCGGGCGACGACCGACGAGGAGTTCGCCGCCGCCATCGACGTGGCGTGGGCCGGCGGCGTCCGGTACTACGACACCGCGCCGCACTACGGGCTGGGGCTGTCCGAGCGACGGCTCGGCGAGGCCCTGCGGTCCCGCCCACGCGACGAGTACGTCGTGTCGACGAAGGTCGGGCGGGTTCTCGTACCGTCTCCGGAGACCGCGCACGACCGCGACCCGGAGGGGTTCGACGTCGCGGCGACCCATCGTCGGGTGTGGGACTTCAGCCGCGACGGGGTGCGCCGGTGCCTCGACGCGAGTCTGGAACGTACGGGTCTGGACCGGATCGACATCGGCTACCTGCACGATCCGGACGAGCACTGGGAGACGGCCGTCGCCGAGGCGCTGCCCGCCCTGGTCGAGTTGCGTGACGAGGGGGTGCTGCGTGCCGTCGGGGTCGGGATGAACCAGTCCCGGATGCTCGCCCGGTTCGTCCGGGAGTCCGACGTCGACGTGGTGATGTGCGCCGGCCGGTACACCCTGCTCGAACAGGGCGCGCTGGCCGACCTCATGCCGGTGGCGCGGGCCGCCGGGGTCGGGGTGGTCGTCGCGGGTGTCTACAACTCGGGGCTGTTGTCGCGGGAGTGGCCGCCGGACGACGCGTTCCACGACTACCGACCGGCGGCGCCGGAGGTGATCGACCGGGCCCGGCGGATCGCGTCGATCTGCGCGGCGTACGGGGTCACCCTTCCGCAGGCGGCCCTCGCCTTCGTCCGGTCGCACCCGGCGGTGGTCTCGACGGTGGTCGGCATGCGTGACCGGCGACAGGTGGTCGACACCCTGCGGCGGGCGGAGACCGAGGTGCCGGACGAACTCTGGTCCGCCCTGCGCGATGCCGGACTTCTGCGGTCGTGACTCACCGGCATCCGCCGGGTGTCGGCTCCCGCTCCCAGATTATTCGAATCATGGAAAGTGTCGAGACAAATCGATTCAAAGATTGACGCCTATCGATATGAAAAGTATGCTTTCCTGTGGTAGGGCATAGGGGTAGGGGCTCGATTTCCAACGTCCAGGAAAGTCGGTGCCCGAAGTGGGCGACCTGCCCCTGTCATCCCACCGCACCGTCCACAGGTAAGGAGATCGACCGTGTCCAGATCCGCATCCACCACGGCGCGAAGGCGGGTGTTGGCCGGCGGAGTCGCGGCGGCGACCGCCGTCGCCGCCGTCGCCGTGGCGTCGCCGGCCTTCGCGGCCACCACCACCCTCTACGCCTCCCCGTCCGGCACCGGCACCAGCTGCTCCGCCGTCCAACCCTGCTCACTGACCTCGGCCCAGTCAGCGGTGCGCGACCGCAACGCCGCGATGTCCGGCGACATCGTCGTGGAGCTGGCCGACGGCGTGTACCGGCTCTCCGCGCCGCTGCGGTTCACCGCCGCTGACTCGGGCAACAACGGCTTCCGGGTGCTCTGGCAGGCCGCACCGTCGGCGCGTCCGGTGATCAGCGGCGCCCGGGCGGTCACCGGCTGGTCGCTGGCCGACTCCGGCCGCAACATCTGGCGGGCCAACGTCGGCGCCGGCACCGAGACCCGGCAGCTCTACGTCGACGGCGCGATCGCCACCAGGGCCCGTACCCAGGTCAACCGCAGCGACTTCACCGCCAGCAGCACCGGGATGAGGTTCACCAACTCCGCGTTGAACTACCTCAACAACCTGGCCAACCAGAACCGGATCGAAATGGAGAGCGTCGGGTCGTTCACGGACCGGTACTCTCCTGTGCAGAGCATCTCCGGGAACCTCATCACCATGGCGCAGCCGGCATGGAACAACAACAATTTCGGGTACGACACCTTTACCAGCCCGCACCGGGCGGGTCCGCTCTATCTCACCAATGCGTACGAGTTTCTCGACACGGCGGGGGAGTGGTATCTCAACCGTACGACCGGTGACCTGTACTACATCCCATCCGCCGGCCAGAACATGAACGACCTCAGCGTCGAACTTCCCGTACTGCAGTCACTGGTGAACCTGGGCGGCACCTACGACGCTCCCGCACACCACGTCACCTTCAGCGGAATCACCTTCACCGGCACGAGTTGGCTCGGGCCCAGCAGCAACCAGGGCTACGTGGACCAGCAGACCGGGGCCTACATCTCCGGCAACTGGAACTGGCCCAGCTTCACCTCCTGCCACAACGGTTGCCCGCAGTTCGAGGCCGCGCGTCCGCACTGGTACCAGTCACCTGCGGCCGTGCAGATCTCGGCGGCCAACGACATCACCATCACCGACTCCCAGTTCGTCAACCTGGGACAGACGGCGATCGGCATCGGTAACGACGCCAACGCCCACGCCAGCGGAGTCGGACTCGGTGCCAGCAACATCACCATCGACAGATCCGAGATCGCCCGTACGTCGGCCGGCGGCATCGTGGTCGGCGGCGTGCGTGCCGACGCGCACCACCCCGGCGACCAGCGGATGGTGAACCGGGACATCACCATCAGCAACAACCGGATCCACGACATCGGTGTCGAGCACCGGGGGATCGTCTCGGTCCTCACCACCTACGTCACCAACGCCACGATCTCCTACAACGAGGTCTACAACATGCCGTACACCGGCATGTCGATGGGGTACGGCTGGGGCGCCAACGACGCCGGCGGCAGCAACCACTACGCCGACCGTGGCCTGTACAACTACCAGCCGCGCTACTCGACGCCCACCACCGCTGCCAACAACCGGCTGATCGGCAACTACGTGCACGACGTGATGCAGCAGATGAACGACGGCGGGTGCATCTACACGCTGTCGGCGAACCAGGGCGGGCTGATCAGCGACAACTACTGTCTACGGACCAACGGCTACTTCGGGGTCTACTTCGACGAAGGTTCGCGGTACTGGACAGCCCGCAACAACGTCTTCTCGAACACCGGGACCTGGGCCACGGCCAACTACTGGTTCGCCGAGAACATGGGCAACTTCACCGTCACCAACAACTGGTCGACCAACGGCAGTACCAACGTGACCAACGGCGACCGCGGCAACGTCGTCAACAACAACGTCACCGTGACCAACGGAAACTGGCCGGCAGGTGCCCAGGCGGTGATGGCCGCCGCCGGACCCCGCACCGGCGGCGGGCAGCAGAACGTGCAGATCGTCGGGGTCCAGTCCGGGCGGTGCCTGGAGGTGCCGAATTCGAGTACCACCAACGGCACTCAGACCCAGCTGTGGGACTGCAACGGTGCCACCGGTCAGCGGTGGACCCGCACCTCCGCCGGGCAGCTGATGGTCTACGGCACCAAGTGCCTGGACGCGAACGGCCAGGGCACCACGAACGGCACCACGGTGATCATCTGGGACTGCAACGGGCAGCCGAACCAACAGTGGACCGTCGACGCCAGCGGCACCATCCGGGGCGTGCAGTCCGGGCTGTGTCTGGACGCCAACGGCGCCGCGACGGCCAACGGCACGAAGATGATCCTCTGGAGCTGCCACACCGGCACCAACCAGCAGTGGACCCTGCGGAACTGACCGACACGGATACCGACGCCGGGCCGTGTCCGTGAGGGGACGCGGTCCGGCGTACGGCGGTTGCCGGTGTGCCGTCAGGACGGGCGGCCGCTCGGCGGCACCGGCGCTCCGGACGGCTGCCCGTCACCGTCGAGCTGCCCGCCGGTCGGGGTCGTGTTCGTGTCGATGCCGACCGGCAGGGTCGCGGTGTACCCGCTCGCGGTGTCACCGGTGACCGTGGCGAGCTGCAGTTCGGCCCGGTCGTCGCCGAAGACGTTGTCGGTGTCGAGGCTGGTCGACGCCAGGTTGTCGATCGAGTCCTCGTAGCCCGGCTCGGCGTAGACCGCGTCGCAGACGTCCTGCGGCAGCGCGACCTGGGAGGTCGCGATCACCATGGCGGCGTCGGTGATGCTGGCCTCGTCGGGGTAGACCTCGAAGTGGATGTGTGGCCAGCGGCCGGTGTAGCAGCCGGGGAAGATCGTGGTGAAGCTGACCGTGCCGGCGTCGTCGGCGAGCTGGACCCCGCGCAGGTAGTTCTGGTCCGTGATGCCCTCGGAGTACATCGAGTAGCGGCCCTCACGGTCGCAGTGCCAGACGTAGACGGCGACACCGGCGAACGGCGTACCGCCGCCCGCGAGGTCGGTGAGGGTCAGCTCCAACGTCAGCGGTACGCCCTCGGCGGTCCCGCTCGCTCCGTCGAAGCTGGAGCGGATGTCGCTGCGGACGACGCCGCTCTGGTCGAGGACGTCGGGGCCGTTGGAGCCGTCACCCGGGTACGGCCCGGCGGTCTCGTCCGGGATCTCGGTGGTGGCCGCCGCCGCCGACGGGGACGTGGCCGGCTCGGTGACCACGTTGCGGGTGCAGGCGGCGAGCCCGACGGTGGCCGCACCGAGGCCGAGCACCTGTAGTACCTGCCGGCGGTCCCACATGGTGCGCAGGTCGAAACCGAGGCCCTGGTCGACGAGGTCCTCGTCCGGCCGTGGCAGTGGGCGGCCCTGGTAGGTGGTGGCCGCGCTGGGAAGCTGGTCGTGTCGCATACGTCCCTCCGTCCGTGACACACGGTAGTTTTCGCGTCGTGGTCCCGGGGGGCCGTTTGGCTAATTCAGCCCCCAGGCGCGGGGCAGGAGATTCGGGAATGTCGATTGATTGGCGGGATCCGGGAGCGTAGAATCGAAGTGCATGAATGGATCTCGCTCCTCCTGGGCCCGGGTCGGCACGCTGACGGTCGCGCTGCTCATCGGTGCCGCCACCGTCGGATTCGCCCCCACCGCCGCCCACGCGGCGATCGCCCACTTCGTGAAAGAAAGCGAATGGTCGGACGGGTACGTCGGGAAGTTGACCGTCCACAACAATGCCCCGGTCCCGATCACCAGTTGGCGGGTCGACCTCGAGTTGCCGGCCGGCACCAGCATCAGCAGCCACTGGAACGCCGAACTCACCCGGGTCGGGACCCGCTACGTCTTCCAGGATCTCGGCTGGAACGGCACCCTCGCCGCCGGCGCCACGACCAGCTTCGGTTGGATCGCATCCGGCGTCGGCAGCCCCGTGCACTGCCTGGTCGACAACCAGCCGTGCGCCCCCGACGACGACGGCACCGGCCCTGACGTCGACCCACCGACGATCCCCGCGAACCCTCGGCACACCTTCGAGAACCAGCAGCTGAACCTGCGCTGGGACGCCTCGACCGACAACCGGGGGGTCGTCGGGTACGACATCTTCTCCCACAGCGGCCAGCTCGCCACCACGACCGGCACCAGCCATACGATGCCGCCCCCGCCGCCGGGAGTCTTCGTCTTCGGTGTCCGCGCCGTCGACGCGGCCGGGAACTCGTCACCCTTCGCCATCATCACCATCGGCGACGTACCGGACGACGAACCACCGACCGCGCCGTCCCGGCTGCGGCTCACCGGCCCACGCGACGGCCACTACCAGATCACCTGGGACCCGTCCGACGACAACGTCCTCGTCGCCGGCTACGAGGTGCAGCAGATGGGGACCGTCTCGGCGGTCACCCTGGTCGGTGACACCTTTGCGTACGGTGAGTCACGCGGCTACGGCACCTACCTGTTCCGGGTCCGGGCGTTCGACAGCGCCGGCAACTTCTCCGCGCCCGTCCACGTGGGCATCGCCGTCGACCCGGCGCCGTCCATTCCACCGACCCCACCGACTCCGTAGCCACCGCCGATGCGGGACCGCCCCGTCAGCAGGTGATCGACACGGCGGCCGACTGGTGCACCAGATGCAGGTACGGAGGCTGGTACCCGCGTGGCGCAAAGACGTACGCGTCGGCGACGCCGTAGTACGTGCCGTTGACGCAGGGCGCCGGCGCGGGTACCGACGTACCCGGGTAGGCCCCGACGACCCGGCGTGCGCTCGCGACCGGGGTGTTGCCCCGGAACAGTCCGGTGACCAGGTCGATCCCGGCCACGGTGGCGGTGCAGTTCACCCGACCCACCACGTTGATGTTGCCCGGGTTGTGTGTGGACAGATGCGGGTTGTCCGCCGTCGCGGTGCAGGTGATGACGTCGGTCGCGGCCACCCCACCCGCCCGGGTGAAGGAGAACTCGACGACGGCTGCGCCAGCGTCAGCCGCCGACGGACGTTGCCGCTCGGCCGCAGCCGCCGGTGCCGCGACAGCGACGACGGTGGTCGCCACGCACAGCAGGAACACAGCGGCCCGTCGCCGGTGCCGTCGATGGACCAGTGACATCACGTTCCCCTTCCGACGGGCCGGCCACGGTCGTGACCGGCCGAATTCGCCGGTCACGACCGTGGCCGGCGGGACCGCCGGGCTGGACCGGCGGGTCACCGGACCGAAGTTAGGTGGTGCCGCTGGATGTCTTCTGGTCAGCTTCTGAACCGCCCCGCTCGGCGATGTCGACGTAACGTCGTCGGCGTACCCCGCGTCGCAGACGTTGTTCGCCGGGTCCGTCGACCAGGTCCGGTCAGGCCGGGGCACCGCTCGGCGGGGTACCGCCGGGACCGCCCGGGGCACCACTGGGCGGCGTACCGCCCGGGCCGCCCTCGCCGCCGCCGGCCGGACCGCCGCCACCGGACGGGGCGGAGCCGCTGCTCGGCGTGGTGGTCGTGTCGACCGCCACGGTGAGCGCGGCGGCGTACCCGCCGGACACGTCCCCGGTGACGGTGGCCAACTGCAGGACGCCACCGTCGTCGCCGAAGACGTTGTCCGACTCCAGAGTGATCTGCGCCAGGTTGCCGACCGAGGCGTCGTAGCCGGTCTCGGCGTACACGGTGTCGCAGACGTCCTGCGGCAACGCGACCTGCGAGGTGGCGATGGCGTTGGCCGCGTCGATGATGCTTGCCTCGTCGGGGTAGACCTCGAAGTGGATGTGCGGCCAGCGGCCGGAGTAGCAGCCGGGGAAGATCGTGGTGAAGCTGACCTTGCCGGCGTCGTCGGTGATCTGCACCCCGCGCAGGTAGTTCTGGTCGGTGATGCCGTCGGAGTACATCGAGTAGCGGCCCTCACGGTCGCAGTGCCAGGCGTAGACGGCGGTGCCGACGAACGGCGTACCGCCGCCGGCCAGATCGGTGATGGTCAACTCCAGGGTCAGCGGCACCCCTTCGGCCGTACCGTCGGCGTCGCCGAAGCTGGACCGGATGTCGCTGCGCACGACGCCGCTCTGCTCCAGGACGTCCGGGCCGTTGGATCCGTCACCGGGGTACGGCCCGGCGGTCTCGTCCGGGATCTCACCGGCCGACGTCGCGGCGGACGTCGCGGTCGAACCGCCACTGCTGCCGCTGCTGGTGGCGTTGCTGCCGCAGGCGGCGAGCCCGAGGGTCGCCGCGCCCAGGCCGAAGGCCCGCAGGATCTGCCGGCGGCCCAGCAGGGTGCCGAGGTCGAAGCCGAGGCCTTGGTCGACGAGTTCCTCGTCCGGCCTGGGCAACGGGCGGCCTTCGTACCGTGCGGTGCCGTCCCGGCGGGGATCGCGCTGCATCCGTTTTTCTCCGTTCGTGACGACGACATGTCATCGGTGTCGTGCCTTGGTTGTGACCAACCCTGGCCGTCCGCTCCAGCAGCCCGCTGTGCCGTGCCTGTGGATCCGCTGTGCCCGGCTGCCGCCCGGTCGGGGTGCGTCAGGATGGGGACCATGACGACGACGGCGGTGCGGGACCGGATCGAAGCGACGCTGCGCGCCTGGGACGGCTACGAACGGCGACGCGGCACCACCCCCGTGATCGACTACGACTGCCGTCCAGCACAGCCCGACTCGGCCGCGCCGCCACCGGCCACCAGCCGGGTCGCCGTACTCGCCGAACTGACCGCCATCGCCGACGAGCCGGCCTGCCGGGCCGACACCCGGCTGCGGACCCGCGTCGACGCCGACCGCACCTACCTGCAGGCGATGCTGGGGGAGCGGCTGCCGCTGGCCGACTACCTACGGCGCACCCAGGGCTGCGCCAGCGCCGGCTGGTCCGAGGCCCACCTCACGCAGGTCGGCGACCGCGCCCGCGCCTGCCTGGCCGACCTCGACGTCGACTGGGACGACCGGACCCTCACCCAGCTCACCAGGGTCGAGGGCCGGCTGCGCGGCCAGGACGCCGCCGACGCGATCGAACAGGCCGCGACCGACCTGGAACCACTGGTACGGGCGGCGACCGGCACCGACGCGCCGTACCAGTTGACGATCGAACAGGTCGAGGTCGACGCCTACTGGTCGTACTGGCTCGACGGCGCCGGCACGGCCGCCCGACTGCGACTGAACCGGCACCGCGCCGAGTTCACCGAGACCCAGGCGCGGGTGTTCGCGCTGCACGAAGTGCTCGGCCACGCCCTGCAGTCGGCCAGCTGGTACGCGCGGTGGACCGCCGTCGACGACGGCGCGGTACGCCTGCTGTCGGTGCACACCGACACCCAGGTGCTGCTGGAAGGGCTGGCGCAGGCGTGGCCGCTGTTCGTCATCGGCGACGACGCCCCGGCGGTGGCGCGGGTCCGGCTGGCGCACTACACCCAGCTGGTCCGCGCCGGCCTGCACCGGGCGGTCGACGACGGCGTGCCGGTGGCCGACTGTGTGCGGTGGGCGCGGCAGCGGGTGCCGTTCTGGACCGACGAGGAGATCGGCAACGCGTTGACTGACCGCAGCGTCGACCCGCAACTGCGGTCGTACCTGTGGGCGTACCCGGCCGGTATCGACTGGTTCGTCGCGCTGGCCGACACCGGCGGCCCCGCCGCCCGTACGGCCGTGCTGCGGGCCGCGTACCAGGGGCCGTTGACCCCCGCCGACCTCACCGCGCTGTGGCCGGACGGGCCGACCATCGGCGGGGTCGGAGCCCAGCGCTGACGGACAGGGTCCTTCGCGCCAGGGAACCCGGTTCCACGACACGACACATCGTGCATTGAGGGCATTCGTGTGACCGGTCCCGGACAGACAGTAGGGGTCGGGCGGGATTCGGCATAGCGTTGACCTGAATCCATTCCGTGCCCGGAGGTCACCGTGCAGCCTGCCCTCATGCCCGCAGTCGACAATCTGCCCTACAACAACGAGCCGATCATCGTTGTCGGATGTGGGACCACCCATGTCGTCGACGTCGGTGGAAACCAGCTTCCTGGGCACCGGATTCCGCTCGGGAACCCGAACACCCACGCCGACATCTTCATTCCTGCACACCTGAGTTACACGATCGACGTCAATCACGCCCAGGGGCCGCACCGGGTCGGCGACTTCTGGGTCGCCGACCACACCGAGGACCTGCCGGGCGGCAGATTCTCCGTCATATTCTTCGAGAACCTGCCCGGCCCGCTGTTCGCCAACCGCGGCTGGTGCCTGACCGCAGTGCGAGCCGCGCACCGGCTGCTGCAGGCGGGTGGACGGGTGGTCATCCGTGCGGGTCTGGGGACCATCAACCCGGGTGGACACCTTGACCAGGCGCTCCAGGACGTCTTCGGTCCCCACCAGGTGACACACAACGCGGACGGGTACGGCGTCATCCAGGACATCCGCGCGGTGAAATGACCTGCGGTACGGGTGCCTGCGCGACGAGGTGCGTAGGCACCCGGCAGACTCGCCGCCATGGCTCGAATATCAATCAACAAACGGCTATTTCGCCCCAGACTCATCCACATGACTCTGAATTGAGAAATGCGGTAGGAGAAACTCGGCTCCCGCGCAAAGTGCAACTTCTAGGTCGCGTCACGAAGTGTCTGGAATCCAATGAAGAATCAATTCCGTCAACTCCAACGTCCTGGAGCGTAGCCTGGTTCTAATCTCAGCGGTGGCCCATCACCGCTGACCGCCTGGCCTGCGCCTACGGTGCCACACCGGCAGCAGTGCGGCGGAGCGGCGGTTGCCGACGGGTAGGGTGCGACCGTGCCGAAGCGTGTGGGCGGTCGAGACCGCCAGCCGACACCGGGTCGCCTCAGTGGACGGCGGGCCCGGATCGTACTACTCGCTGTCATTGCCGCGCTGGTCGTCGTCGTTCTGGCGGTGCTGGTGGCGGCGCTGTGGCCGAACGATCCGGCTGAGCCCCGCGCCCGCGAGTACCGGGACGTCACCGTGTGCCTGCTCACCGGCGCGGCCGGGGTGACCGACCCGGCCGCCGCGCCGGTATGGACCGCGATGCAGGAGTCGTCGCTGCAGACGCGAGCCAGAGTGCAGTTCCTCGAAGTGGACGGCCCGCAGACCGCCGACAACGCGGCGAGCTATCTCGCCAGCCTCGCCGGCAGCGGGTGTGAGCTGATTCTCGCGGTGGGTGAGGGGCCGGTGGCGGCGACGGTCCGCGACGCCGCCCGGCACCCGCAGGCCAGCTTCGTACTGGTCGACGATGGATCGGCGGCGGTCGACGCCGGCAACGTGACCGTGGTGACCGAAACCGACGATGCGGCGCTGCAGCAGCGGGTCCGGGAACTGGTGGACGCGGCGGTCGGTGCTCCGGCCGATGACTGAGCTGAGGACTCAGTCGGGGACCGAGCCATCGGCTGAGCCGGGGATTAAATCGCCGACGGCGATGTGTGGTCAACCCTCCGTACGGATGCTTGTGCGCTCCGCTTGTGCCATCGGAGACTGTCCGACGTCGGCATGATCGATGTCGGACAGTTTTCGGTACACGGGGGAGGGCGGCCATGCGCCGTGCCATCGGTCGTGCGTCCCGGCGGATCGCCATCGTCACGCTGCTGCTGTTCGGGCTGACCGTCGCCGTGCCGGCCGGTGCCGTACCGGCCGACAATTGGCCGGTCTCCTGGCTCTGGTCATGGGCCTCGAAACGTCCCCTGTGGTCGGCTGCGGCGGCCGCGCTCGGTGCGCCGGCGATGGCCGGACCGGCACCGTTCACCGGTGACCATCACGTCCCGGCAGACGCGACCGACGCCGACGGCGGTGCCGGTCGGGTTGCCGAGCAGGCAGCCGGCACCCTGCCGCCGTACCAGCCGCACGACCCGGCGGTCCCGACCACCCCGACCGGTGTCGCCGAGCCCGGCTTCGACGCGGCGACCAGCCGCCGGGACGCCAGCGAAGCCACCGCCCGGTCCAGGGCGCCACCGGCAGTGTTCCGGACCAGGGCGAAGGTGATTTCGTCTATCGAAATCTGCGACCGGATGAGGATCCAGCGGATGGTCTGGTTGCGAAGAACCCAGGTGCGACGTACACGCCGGCCGGACATGTGCTGAACGGGAGTCGAGCCAACTGGCGATCGCAGTACATTTCCACCACGAGAAGTTTGGCTGCCGCAGATCAATGGTCATCGGGGCGTATGGTTAGGATTGATCTTGACAAGGTTTCAGGTGGCGTTTTCGATCTATCCACTGACGCGGGGCGGGCGCAGCATGGCATCAAAGGTTTTACTGCAATCAATAGAGCTAAATCTTCCGGAGAGGTGCTACTGACGGGTCGGGTGCCCGCCGATGCAATCTCTTGGGTCGTTGGAGGTCCATCGTGATCATTGTCTCGCAGGAATTGCAGTTTCTGGCTGACTCCTGGAAGGAGTTCGATCTTTCGCTTCGAATGAACCGTGGGCTAGATGAGTCGGCGTTGGAGTCGCTCAAGTCCGCTCTTGGGGCATGTGCCTCGGCTTGGGCGAATCTTGATGCTATCCCACGACTGGGTGTCAACATACTAGTCGACATATTTCCGGCAACCGAATCGAACTCGAATTCATATGCTGGGGAAGTTGGGGAGCGAATCATGGCTATCGCATTTGAGCTGCAAGAACTAGTGTCGGACTGCGTTCAAATCGATGAGGGCTTGTTGTAGCGAGGCAAGCTACATCGATATGTTTCTCTGAGTGTCCATCCGCCAGAACCGGTGATGACCTCGGTGTCCCTGGGGCCTACGGAAGTAGGTCAGAGTTGGCGGAACTCGCCCTTTTCTGCGCCGTCGAGGAAGCAGTCCCACTCCTCTGGGGTGAAGATGAGGACCGGGCCGTCCGGGTTCTTGGAGTCGCGGAGCGCGTACGCCTGACCCAGGTTGGCGACCTCGACGCAGCCACCGTTCGTGGATGACTTCCTGCTCTTGCGCCAGACGGCAGTGCTGAGGTCGAGGTCGGGGGTCACGTGCTGCTCCTCGTCGGTCAACCCGTGGCGCGGGTCAGGGCGGTGATCAGCTTGGCGCTCTCGGGTGGGCTGAGCGCGGCGGCCGTGATGTGGTTGTACGCCAGGTTACACCGGCGCAGGTCCGCGTCACGTTCGAGATAGAGGCCGCCGGCCTGACCTTCCACGTAGACGACGGGGGAGTGGATGTCCTCCTCGAAGTCGAAGATCGTGAACGCGCCGAGCTCACCGGGGTAGCTGCCGTGGCTGTACGGGACGACCTGGAGGGTGAGCCAACGGTTGGCCTTGACGGTGTCGAGGATGTGGGTGAGCTGGGCGCGCATGGCGTCGGTGCCGCCGACCCGGCGGTGCAGGACCGCCTCGTCGAGGATGATCCAGGTCTGCGGCGGGTCCGCGAAGATCCGCTCTTGGCGGGCGCGGCGGATCTGCACCTGCCGTTCGATCTCATCCGGCGTGAGCCCAGGCGTATGCGTCGAGACGATCGCGCGGGTGTAGTCCTCGGTCTGCAGGAGCCCGTGGACCATCAGCGGCTCGAAGACGCGGATGCTGGTTGCCGAGGACTCCAGGCTGAGGAAGGTCGCGAACTGCTGGGGCACCATGCCGAACTTGGACCACCAGCCGCGCTCCTTGCCGCGCTTCTGCAGCTCGATCATGTCGTTGCGGGCGGCCTCGTCGGTGACGCCGTACATGTCGAGCATGACCAGCAGTTCGGCGCGGTTGGTGCCGACGTAGCCGGCCTCGACCTTCTTGATCTTCGACTCGGAGCAGCCGAGTTTGTCGGCGACGTCTGCCTCGGTGAGGTTGGCGGCGCGGCGTAGGCGGGTGAGCTCCTCGCCGAGCTGCCAGCGCGGGATGGTTGGACCGACGACCTTGGGCACGTCTGCCTCCACAGTGGGTGAGGTGGATTCCGCCATCTTGGACCATCCATGCCTGTCAGCGCAACCAGGCTAGCGCGATCCATCTTGATCATTAAAGCCGACTGATCGAGATGGTCTCAAGATTTTTCCATGGAAGAATTGACGGACCAGATTCGGCGTGCCACTGTCGATCCAAGCGGGTTACTAGATCGCGACGATCTGTGATCTTCAGTCCGCTGTGCCGGTGGCGCCCGTTCCGTCGCCGGTCAACCTCGTGAACCCGTAGGAGTCCTTCGATGCCTTCGCTGCGCTCTGACCTGCCCGAAGACGGCCCACCGGTCGGGGAACCCGAGCGCGGCGACACGTCCGACCAGTGGCTGCTGCGTGGGGTCCTGATGTGTGCGGCGTGTGGGCGGCGGCTGGAGCCGTTGTGGACCGCTGACGGTGGTCGGGCGTACCGGGGCCGTGTGGTTGCCGGCTGCGACCGGTCGACGCCGGCCGGATCGAGCGGCTCGTGGGCCTGTCCATCGCCCGCCGCCGCCCCGACCTGGCCGCCGCCGCGACGCCGCGTACCCAGGCTGAGGTGATCGGCGACGCCATCGATCAGGTGTACGTCGGTGCCGACGCCGACGAGGTGCTGATCGTCTGGCGTACCTGAGCCGCCCCACCCGCCCCACGCGATCCCGGCCGACGCGACCCCACCCACGGACCAGCCCCACCCTGTCACTGCGCCGACGAGGAGCCACCATGCCCACGTACCCGCTGGCTGACGACCTGTTCCGGATGGCCCACCACCGGCTGCACGGCCGCCCACTGCTGCACCCCCGGGCACTGCGCCACGGCCTGGCCGCCGCACTGCTCGCCGAACTGCTCTACCCACAGTGGATCACCGTCCGGCACGGCCGGGTCGCCGTCGGGGCGAGGATCGTCCCACCGGACGATCTGGTGCACGGCCTGCTCGCCCAGATCAGCGCCGCGCCGACCCCGCAACCGGTGCGGACCTGGGTGGAAGTGCTCAGCGACACCGCCGTACGGCAGGTCACCACCCGGCTGACCCGCGCCGGCCACGTACGCCGGGAAGTGACCCGCCGGCGCCTCGTCGGCCGCGACGAACGGTGGGTGCCGACCGACATGAACACCGCCGCCTGGCCGACCGCCCGGCTGGCCACCGCGCTACGCGCCCGGCGGCGTCTCGACGTCACCGACCAGGGCCTCGCCGCTCTCGCCTGGGCCTGCGGCCTCGACCGGCACCTCCTCGACGGCGCACCGCCGCACGCCTACGACGACCTGCGCCGCCTCGTCGACCACGGCTGGCCGCCGATCGCTGACCTGGCCCGGCAGACCCGCGCGGCGCTCGGCCGCACCGTCGCCGCCCACCGGGGCTGACCGACGCGCCGGCCCGGACGCCGCCCACCGAGCTGGGGTCGGGCCGGTGGCGGCAACCGCCGGCCCGACCCCGTCCCACCACCGACGACAGAAGACGACACAAGACGACAGGAAAGGCAGACGACGATGGAGATCTGCGCGTTGACCAGTGCCACGGTGCTCGGCTACCTGGCCGGGCTGTTCTCGTTCCGGGTCAAGAGCCGCTGGTGCCCGAAATGTGGCGAACTGACCACCACGCCGCCGCCGAGCGTCTGAGTCCTGCGGTCGGCACCGGTCATGCTGGTCGGGTGGCACAACGACAGGACAGGGGAGAAGCGGTGGGCGAGCCGGCGGCCGCGTTCCACCGGTCGTTCTGGCGCACCCTCGGCTGGGTCGTCGCCGGGCTGGCGTTGATCGCTGCCTGCCTGGTGATGGCGGTCAGCGGCCTCGACGGGCTGCCGCATCCGCTCGCGGCGGCGTACCTGCTGGTCGGTGCCCTCGGCCTGGCCCTGTTTACGGCCGGTGTGCTGCGCCTGGTCTGGCAGCTATTCCAACGTCGGCCCATCGTGCTGATCGGCCCCTGGGGTGTGCTGGACCGTCGGCTGTCGCCCCGGACCATCCCGTGGCTGTCGGTCGCGTCGGTCCGGGTCACCGGCGTGGGCCGGCAACGGTTCCTGACCCTCGACCTGTTCCCCGGTGCGGAACGTGCGGCGCTGTCGAGCCGCTCGGCGCGAATCCTGCTGCGGGTCAACCGGCGGACCGGCTACTCCGGGGTGCACATCGGCACGGTCGGCCTGAGGTGCCGGGTCGAAGATCTGGCCGAGGCGGTGCTGCGACACCGCAATGGCGTGGCACCGGGCGGGCCGCCGGGCTAACCTGCCCGGCGTGCCCGAACTGATCGCACCCACCGCCGAGCTGTACGCGTCGTGGCTTGCCGCCCGCGAGGAGTGGGGGCCCGGCACTCATCAGGACGGCAGTGGGCTGCGCCCGGCCGACGACGTCGACACGGCCGCCGGGTTCGCCGCCTGGGTCGACCGGCTGCGCCGCCAGGGCGACGAGTCGCTGCCCGCCGACGAAGGACGGGTGCACGCCACCCACTGGTGGATCGTCGAGCAGGGCAGCTACCTCGGGGCGATCTCGCTGCGGCACCGGCTCAACGACTTCCTGCTGCGCGCCGGTGGGCACATCGGGTACGGCGTACGGCCGTCGGCCCGGGGCCGACGGGTCGCGACCTGGGCGCTCGGCGCGGTGCTGCCGCTGGCCGCCGCCCGCGGCCTGGACCGGGTCCTGATCACCTGCGCTGACGGCAACGCCGCGTCGGCGCGGGTCATCGAACGCCACGGCGGCGTGCTGGAGGACGTACGGGACACCGAGCTCGGCCGCACCCGCCGCTACTGGATCACCCTGTCCGACCAGCCGGCAGCGTCGGGGCCGGTCCGGTGACGACGCCGGGGACACCGCGTACCGAGCAGGAAGCGATCGAGATCCAGCGGGAGCTGGCCCGCCGGGTCCGGGTCGACCAGCCGATGCCCGTACCGCCGAGGTTCGTCGCCGGTGTCGACGTGGCGTACGCGTCCGACTCGTCGGCGGGTGGTCGGCTCGCCGGCGCCGTCGTCGTGCTCGACCTCGCCGACGACCTGTCCGTGGTGGCCAGCGCCACCGCGACCGGCGTCGCGGACTTCCCGTACGTTGCGGGCCTGCTCGCGTTCCGGGAGATCCCGATCCTGCTCGCCGTCCTCGACCAGCTCGCGGTCCGTCCGGACCTGCTGGTCTGCGACGGGTACGGCGTGGCGCATCCACGCCGCTGCGGCCTGGCCAGCCACCTGGGCGTGCTCACCGGCATCCCGGCGTTCGGCGTGGCCAAGACGGCGTTCGTCGACACCGACGGCGAGGTGCCGCGCGAGCGCGGCGGCGGGGCCGACCTGGTCGACGGCGGCGAGGTCGTCGGCCGGGCGCTGCGTACCCGGACCGGGGTCGCCCCGGTGTACGTGTCGGCCGGGCATCTCATCGACCTCGACCAGGCGGCGGCGATCACGCTGCGTCTGACGCCGAGTTTCCGGCTGCCGGAGACCACCCGGCTGGCGGACCGGGCCAGCCGGGAAGCCCTGCGGGGGCAGCGCGGCGACCTTTTCCGTAGCCGCTGAAACCAGGTGTCACCGTCGCACGTCAAGGGGTACGTCGGTCGAAACAGGAACATCGACCGGACCCCGGTGGCGGGCGGGATGCCCTCGCCGCCGGAGTCACCGACGAACCGGATGAGGGTGAACGACGTGCGTAGCAGCCGATGGATCGCGGGCCTGGGGATCACCGCGCTGGCGGGGGCGGTGACGGCGTGCGGCCCGGCCACGCCGTCCGGCGACGGTACGGCCGGTGACGGTACGGCCGGTCCGTCCCCGACGGCGGCCAGCAGCGCCCCGGCCAGCAGCGCGGCACCGACGCCGCAGGTCACCGCGACGAACCTGCCCGAGGTGCTCTCCGGCACCCGGCAGGTCACGATGGTGCGGACCGGCGGCTTCGAAGGCGGGCTGTCGATGACCGACGACGGACGGCTGGCCGAGGTCGACGGCGACGAGGGCCGGCAACTGTTCGTGCCGCTGCCGCTCGACGGGCAGCTGTTCCTGATCCACTCGTACCAGGGGGTCGGTGGTGGTCCTGGCACCGGTGAGCCGGTCTGCTGGCGGGTGCACAACCCGGGCGACGGCCAGTCGTTGTCGGTCGAGGGCGCGGCGTGCGACGCCGGGGACCCCCGGCAGCGGTTCGAGATCGTCGCCGCCGATACTGACACCGACGACACCTTCATGATCAGCAACAGCTCGGCGTACCTGCGTACCTCGGCGCGGTCCGGGCTGATCCTGGAGGAGCAGGGCGACGGTTCGCCGGCGCCGGACGGTTTCCGGTTCAACGACAACGGGCCGGCACCGACGAGGTGACCGGTGGAGGCTTGACGGATGCGTGACGCCGACGAGTTCGACGCCTTCTACGCGGCGTCGTCCAAGCGGGTGCTCGGCCACCTGTACGTGGTGCTCGGCAACCGGTCCGACGCGGAGGACGCGGTCGCCGAGGCGTACGCCCGCGCGTGGGACCGGTGGGCGTCCGTGCGCGACTGCGACAGCCCCGAAGCCTGGGTACGCACGGTCGCGTACCGCATCGCGGTGAGCTCCTGGCGTAAGGCGGTGAACCGGTGGAAGGCCCACCGTCGGGACACCGCCGGCGCCCAGTCGGTCGACGGGGTGTCGGTCGACCACGTCGCGCTGGTGGCGGCGCTGCGGCAGATCACCGTCGACCAGCGGCGGGTCGTCGTGCTGCACTACCTGGCCGGGCTCAGCGTCGCCGAAGTCGCCGCGGAGACCGGCACCAACGTCAACACCGTCAAGACCTGGTTGGCCCGGGGCCGCAAGGCCCTCGCCGCGCAGCTGACCGACGGCGACCAGCAGACCACCGGCGACGGGAGGAGCTATGCGGTCTGAGCCCAATCCCGAGCAGGTGCTGCAGGACATGGCCGAGCACGCCGGGCGGACCGGTCGGCTGGCCGCCGCCGCCGACATCCGCCGCCGGGGCGACACGCTGCGCCGTCGCCGGCAGGTCGCCACCGCTGCGGTCGGTGTCGTGCTGATCGGTGCCGTCGGTGCCGGTGTCGCCGCCGTTCAGGCCAACCGGGCCGCGCCGCCGCTGCCGATCGGCCCCGCCGGCCCCACCCCGACCGCGACACCGGGGGCACCGACCGGTTCACCGTCCGCCTCGCCGACCGGCCCGGCGTCCGACGACGGTTCCGACCCGACAGTCGGTACGCCGCCCGGGGACGACCCGTTGCTGTCCGGGCAGCGGCAGGTGGCGATGGTGCGGACGGACGGCTTCGAGTCGGCGGTGTCGCTGCTCGACGAGGGCCGGCTCGGCGAGGTCGACGGGGTCGAAGGCCGGCGGTTGTTCGTGATCGAGCCGCTCGACGACGACAGCTACCGGATCCGGACAGCCGACCCTGACCCGGACGGATCGGACACCTGTTGGCAGGTGGTGTCGGCCGGGTCCGCACCACTCACCGTGGGTGCGGCGGTCTGCGCGGCCGACGAACCACGCCAACGGTTCGAGATCACCGTCGTGCAGGCCCAGGGCGAGGACGCGTACGCGATCAGCAGCAGCGCCGCCTACCTGCAGTACTCCAGCACCCGGGGGCTGATCCTCGAAGAGCTGGGTGATGCGACGTTGACGACGTTTTTCCGATTTGTCGACAACGGTGCGGCGCCGGGCTGACCGGGCTCGCCCTTGGCTGGCGCGGCCGGGCCGGCCGGGGCACCGCCGCCGGAATGCCGGCCACCCCCCGGCGGTTGTATCCGGTACGCCCGCAAGACTGTCCCGCCCAGCCGGCGGACGCGACACCGGTCAGCGGGCGATTCTCCGACTGATCATCTGTTCTGTCCCGTTCGCGGGAGCCGATGCCCGTCTGGTGGCGGCGTCCGGATCCCCGTACCCCTCGGAACGGAGTCTTCCTGATGAACACGATCATCCGTAAGTCTGCGCTGTCCGTTGCTGGTCTGCTCGTCGCCGGTGGTGTGGTGGCCGGCCCCGCCGTCGCCGCCCAGGCCGCCCCGTCGGGCGGGTCGGGGAACGTGGCCGCGGCTGCCAGCTCCGACCGTGGTGGCGAGCGCGGCGACCATTCCGGCGGCGACCGGGTGCTGAACACCCGCTACGAGCGGCAGCCGAACTTCTACTACTGCGGGCCGGCCGCGACCCGGATCGCGTTGACCGCGCAGGGCCACGACCTGTCGCAGGACGAGGTCGCCAAGAAGCTGGGCACCACCGAGGCCGGCACCAACTCGGCCGAGGACACCACCCGGGTGCTCAACGAGCTCGTCGGCAACGACAAGTACCAGACCACCGCGATCGAGTCGACCAAGGCCGAGCAGGCGCAGATCGACAAGCTGCGCGACGACGTGCGGGCGACCGTCGACGACAACCGGGCCGTGGTGGCGAACATCATCGGTACGGCGAGTGACGTCGACGGCGTGGCGCACTCCTACCCGGGCGGGCACTACGTGACCGTCATCGGCTACCGCGACGGCGGCGACACGGTGCGGATCGCCGACCCGTGGTACGAGGGCCAGGAGTACTGGATGTCGACCGAGACGCTGGCACACTGGATCGCCGAGCGCGGCTACTCGCACTGACGGTAGCACCACCTTCTACCCGCTGGCCGGGTCTCGCGCGTACGCGCGAGACCCGGCCAGCGCCGTTTCCAGTCGATCACCGCTGCGGTGGCAGGGCGGGGTCGGCCCGGGGCCGGACATGGTCCATGCCCATCGCCGTCCGGTCACCGAGACCGGCGTACGCGTCGACCGCCGCCGCGCGTCGCCCGGCACCGCGGTCGGCTCCGCCAACTGGAACGTCACCGTGCCGACCGCGCCCCGGCGGAACCGGTGCTCCGGGTCCGGCTGCCTCGGCTCCACCAGGTGCGCGACCACCCGTACCTCGGCGTACGACACGGCGTGCACGGCCACGTCGACGGTGCGGTAGCGGGTCTGTGCGATCTGATGCTCGGCGGCGTCGTGCAGTGCGGCGAGCACCGGGGCGGCGTACGCGTCGACCAGCAGCCCGACCACGATCCGGGCCGGCGCGTCCGGCTCCGTCGGAGCCCGGCTGCCCTCGTCGACGATCGGGCTGAGGGTGAACGGCTTGTAGCGGGAGCTGTCGTGCAGCATGGCGGACAGTTCCGGGTCGACGGCTCCCGTCCACTCAATCAGACCGGCACCAGCGGGCCGGGCCGCCCGGCCCGCTGGCGTCGTGGCCCTGGCCCTGCCCCGTAGCCGTCGGTCGGGCCGGGTCGGGGCGAGGATCGTTCGTCAGGGCGCTACGTCGATCCGGGGGAACAGCGCGCCGGCCTTGGTCACCTTCGTACCGGCGAGTTCGTCGAGCCAGGCGTCGGCACCGGGCACCATGGACGTAGCGGAGCCCACGTTCTGCAGGATCGTGGCACCGGCTTCCGGCAGGAACGGCAGGATCAGGTCGCCGAGCTGCCGCACCGCACCGACCAGGTGATGCAGGGTGGTGTCCAACATCGCCTGGGACTGCGGGTCGTCGGACTTGGCCAAGTGCCACGGCGACCGCTCGTCCACGTAGGCGTTCGTCCGCCGGACCAGGTCCCAGATCCGGGCGAGCGCCTCGCGGTGGTCGTACCCCCGCATCGCCGCCGCCGACGCCTGCCGGGTCTGCGCGACCTGCGCGGCCAGCGCCGCCTCGGGCTCGCCCCGGTCCGCCGCCTCGGGCACCACCCCGTCGCGGTAACGCACCGTCATGCTGGTCGCCCGGCTCAGCAGGTTGCCGAGCCCGTTGGCCAGATCGGAGTTGTACCGGCTGATCAGCCGTTCCTCGGTGAAGTCCCCGTCGATGAACGGCGAGAACTCGGCAAGCAGGAAATAACGTACGGCGTTGACCCCGTACCGTGCGATCAGGTCGGCGGGATCCACCGCGTTGCCCATCGACTTGCTCAGCTTGACTCCGGAGGCGGTGATGTAGCCGTGTACCACGACCTCGGTCGGCAGCGGCAGACCGGCCGACATCAGCATGGCCGGCCAGTAGACGGCGTGGAACCGGGTGACGCCTTTGCCGACGACGTGTACCCGACGCTGGGCTTCGGCCCAGTACCGTTGGTACTCCTCGCCGTCCCGGGTCCAGCCGAGCGCGTTGATGTAGTTGGTGAGCGCATCGATCCAGACGTACATGACCTGGCCGGGATCGTCGGGAACCTCGATTCCCCAGCCCCGGGCACGTTCGGTCGACCGCGAGATGCTGATGTCGGCCAGACCGCTGCGGATGAAGCTGATCACCTCGTTGTAGCGGGACTCGGGCACGATCTTCAGCTGGCCTGACTCCAAGGCGTCGACGAGACGGTCACCGTACCGGGACAAGCGGAAGAAGTAGTTGCGTTCCGCGACGAGTTCCGGTTCGACGAGATGCTCCGGACATTTGCCGTCGACCAACTCTGCCGGGCTGTAGAACTGTTCGCAGCCGACGCAGTACAACCCCTGGTAGTCGCGGGAATAGATGTCGTCGTTGGCGGCCATCCGGCGCCAGATCTCGATCGCGCCGTCGATATGGTCGCGGTCGACACTCGTACGGATGAAACGGGTAAGGTCGAGCTGGAGCTCTGCCGCGAGTTGTTCGAAATAAACGACGTTACGGTCGACCAACTCGCGGGCGGTGAGACCTTCGCGTTCGGCGGCGAGGACGTTTTTCAGGCTGTTCTCGTCGGATCCGCTCAACAGGTAGACATCCTCGCCGCACGCGCGCATGTGCCGGGCGTAAGCGTCGGCCTGCGCGTATTCGAAGGCGTGACCGAGGTGCGGATGCGCGTTCACATAGGGGATGGTCGTCGAGACGAAGGACGTCGAGGTCATCAGTGTGCCCAGCCTAGTGGTAGTCGCTTCGAGCAGGTCACCTTAGCCTATCGTCCGGTTTAGCCGCATCGAACTTACCCAGGTCACACCGGCCGTACGGGTGATTGGTGGGGTGGGGTCGGCGGCTGGCTACCGCTGGGCGGGCCCGGCCGGGCCCGCCCAGCAGGTCGTGTCAGGTCAGGACGCGGTGCAGACCAGGTCGGTCGGCGTCGTGGCGGCCCCGGAGCCGACGAACCCGACCGTGGTGGCGGCCGTCGGCGCGAGGGCCCCGTTGTACGGCTCGTTGCGTACCGTGTTCACCCCACCGGACGTGGTCAACCGGCCGTTCCACAGCGACCCGATCGACGTACCGCTCGGGTTGGTCCAGGTGAGCGTCCAGCCGGAGATCGCCGAGGTGCCGGTGTTGCGCACCTCGATGCCGCCCTGGAAGCCGCCCTGCCAGCTGCTGGTCACCGTGTACGTGGCGGTGCAACCGTCGTCACCGGTGCCGCCGTCGTCCGGCGCGGTGGTGACCGTCCGTGCCGGCGACGCCGGCGAGACGTTGCCGGCGGCGTCGCGGGCCCGGACCGTGAAGGTGTAGCTGGTCTCGGGGGTCAGCCCGGAGGCGGTGTACGTGGTACCGGAGACCGTGGCGACCGGGGTGGCCGGGCCGCCGGCGGTGGAGCGCAGCACCTGGTACGAGGTGACGCCGACGTCGTCGGTCGACGCCGCCCAGGTCAGCGTCACCGAGTCGGCGGTGACGTCGCTGGCGGCCGGCTGGCCGGGAGCGGTCGGCGCGGTCACGTCGTCGTCCCCGCCGCCGTCGCTGTAGCGCTGGCCGAGGCTGATCCCGGTGGTCGAGCCGGCCCCGCCGAGCGGCACCTGGTGGTCGAGGCCGACGAACTTGCCGCCGTGCTGCCACAACGCCGGCTTGAGCACCTGGTTGTACTTGACCTCGTCCCAGCTGGTCCAGTCGTCGAGCAGCAGGCCGCCGGTGTCGCCCGAGTTGGGGTTCAGCGACCAGAACGTGTGGTGGATGCCGTAGTCGATCATCAGATCGCGCAGGGCGTGCAGCCACTTGTCCTGCCGGGCGTCCTGACCGTACCGGCCGCCCCACTCGCCGATCAGCAGTGGCGCGGTGTCGTCCTCGTGGATGAACAGCCAGTTGGGCCGCCACACGTCCTCGGTCAGCGATGCCTTGTCGAACTCGCCCTGGAACCAGGGCTGCTCGTAGACCAGCGGGCCGTAGTCGTGCGGAGAGTAGACCAGCTGGTCCTGGTTGGCGCCCAGGTCGACCGGGTGCGCGGCGACGCCGCGCAGGTTGCCGCCCCACCAGTTGTAGAAGTAGTTGGGGCTGAGGTCCGGGTTGGTGTTGGGCGAGTCCCAGTCGGCGTGCGGGCGAGGGTAGACCTCGATGCCCTCGCAGAGGATCAGCAGGTCGGGGTTGATCGCCAGGATCCGTCGGCCGGCGGTCTCGCAGGCGTGCTTGAAGTTGTCCTGGTCGGTCGAGGAGTCCCACTTGGCCCGCTGCGGGTCGTTCGGGGTGCCGTGCGGCTCGTTCTTGACGTCCATCGCGACGATCGTGTCGTTGTCGCGGTAGCGCGCGGTCACCCACTCCCAGCCCTGGTAGAAGTCCTCCGAGGTGATCGAGCCCTTCCACCACACCGGGTAGAGGTGGCCGGAGTTGTCGGCCTCGGCGCTGTGCACGTCCAGCATGACCTTCAGACCGTACTTCTCGCACAGGCCGAGCCAGTGGTCGAAGATCTGCAGGTTGTTCAGCCCGTCCAGCTCCGGGTTGACGTACGCGTTGATGTTGGGCCGGGCCAGCGGCTGGCCAGCCTTCCACTCCAACAGCAGCTGGGTCGAGATCGGCACCCGGACGATGTTGATGCCGCGCTGCGCCATCGCGCGGGTGACCGCCTCGATGTTGGCCGACCACAGACCGTGGAAGACCCGCTCGGTGGCGTTGTAGCCGAACCAGTTGGCGCCGGTGAGCCACACCTGGTTGCCGGCCTCGTCGACGATCGTGTTCCCGTCGGTGTGCAGCCAGTCGTTGGCCGGTACGGCCTGGGCGGCTGCGGCTGACGCGTCAGCTGACGTGCCGGTGGCGGCAGCCGGTGGGGCGGCGGCTGCCGTGGTCGTGGCCGGGACGGCGGCGACCGCCCCGAGCAGTAGGCCGGCCGCCGTCGTGGCGGCCCACCGGGTCCGTATCGAGGGCATGCAGTGATTCTCCTGTCGTGGGGTGTGCGGTTCGGGTGGCTCCCGGGTGCCGGGCGAGGCCGTGGGAGCGCTTCCATCGACAGGTTACGACGTGCCAAGGTCGCGATGGAAGGACGTGATCCGCAACGTCCAGAATGAACGGCATTGCCCGGTGGGTCTGTGCGCCATGGGCCGAAGGATGCATGCCCGGAACGTGTCCACGCTGTTTCGGATTCATTGACTTCCATTTTGTGGCTCCCGTAGAGTCGCAACGACGACCTTCGATCGCAGCGCGGTGACCTGGGAGCCGGCACCGCGTTCGCGCAGACGAAGGTGAGCAGGGTCGCCCGGCGAGCCCGCCCGCTACCGGCGCGTGGCTCGATGCACCGCCAGCCGGCGCCCCCGCTCCTGTCGATCCCATCGCGGCGTGATTCGGCGCACGCCTGTCCGCAGGTTCACGACAGAAAGCGAGCCCCCGAATCATGTTCCGAAGATTGGCCCTCTGCCTGGTCATGGTGTTGGCCACCGTCGGCTTCAGCGCCGTGCCGGCCCAGGCCCAGGCGGACTTCACCGTCCTGGTCTTCAGCAAGACCGCCGGATTCCGGCACGACTCGATCCCAGCCGGCATCGTCGCGATCCAGCAACTCGGCAACCAGCACAACTTCACCGTCGAGACCACCGAGGACGCCGGCCAGTTCACCACCGCCAACCTGTCCCGGTTCCAGGCGGTCATCTGGCTGTCCACCACCGGGGACGTGCTCAACGCCAGCCAGCAGTCGGCGTTCGAGAGCTACATCCGGTCCGGCGGTGGATTCGCCGGCGTCCACGCGGCGGCCGACACCGAACACAACTGGTCGTGGTACGGCAACCTGGTCGGCGCCTACTTCTCCAGCCACCCCGCGAACCAGAACGCGACCGTACGGATCGAGGACAGCTCCCACCCCTCGACCGCCGGGCTGCCGACCGCGTGGAACCGGTACGACGAGTGGTACAACTACCGGACCAACCCTCGGGCGCAGAACCGGATCCTGGCCACCGTCGACGAGAGCACCTACACCGGTGGCACGATGGGCAGCGACCACCCGATCGCGTGGTGTCGAAACTACGACGGCGGCCGATCCTGGTACACCGGAATGGGCCACACCAACGAGAGCTTCAGCGACGCCAACTTCCGCAGCCACGTGCTGGGCGGCATCCGCTACGCCGCGCAGGGCACGGGCAACTGCTCGACCAGCCAGACACCGGCCGGCTACAGCCAGATCACCCTGGCCAAGGGGGTGGCCGAGGTCGGTGAACCGATGGGCATGACCGTGCTGCCCAACCGGGGAGTGCTGCACACCTCCCGGGAAGGCACCATCCGCTACACCGACGCGGCCGGCAACACCAAGGTGGCACTTACCATCCCGGTCTACACGCACGACGAAGAAGGACTGCAGAGCATCGAGGCCGACCCGAACTTCGCCACCAACCGCTGGGTGTACGTGTACTACTCGCCGCCACTGAACACCCCCGGCGGCGACGCACCGGCGACCGGTTCGGCGGCACAGTTCGCCCCGTTCAACGGCTACAACCGGCTGGCCCGCTTCACCGTCAACGCCGACCATACCCTTGACCGGGCGTCGGAGGTGACGATCCTCGAGGTCCCGACCAGCCGGGGCATGTGCTGCCACGTCGGCGGTGACATCGACTTCGACGCCGCCGGGAACCTCTACCTGTCGACCGGCGACGACACGAACCCGTTCGACTCCAGTGGCTACACGCCGATCGACGAAAGGCCGAACCGCAACCCGGCGTACGACGCGCAGCGTACCGCCGGCAACAGCAACGACCTGCGGGGCAAGGTGCTGCGGATCCGGCCTGGCGCCAACGGCGGCTACACCATCCCGGCCGGCAACATGTTCCCCGCCGGCACGGCCAGGACCAAGCCCGAGATCTACGCGATGGGCTTCCGCAACCCGTTCAAGATGTCCGTCGACAAGGCGACCGGCATCGTCTACCTCGGCGAGTACGGCCCGGACGCCGGCACCGCCAACCCCAACCGAGGGCCGGCGAACCATGTCGCGTTCGAACGCATCGCCCAGCCCGGTTTCTACGGCTGGCCGTACTGCTCGAACTACAACACCCCGTACATCGACTACACGTTCCCGTCCGGCCCATCCGGTGCACCGTTCAACTGCTCCGGCGGCCCGGTGAACAACTCCCCGAACAACTCCGGCATCACCCAACTGCCCCCGTCCCAGCGGGCCTGGCTGCCGTACGGCGGCGAGCAGAATCCGCCGGAGCTGTGCTGCGGCAGCCTGTCTCCGATGGACGCCGTGGTCTACAACTACGACGCCTCGCTCGCCTCCGACGTGAAGTTCCCGGCGTCGATGAACGGCAAGGTGTTCATCGGCGAGTTCGGCCGACGGTGGATCAAAGCCGTCACCGTCACCGGCTCCGGCGGGGTCGGCGCGATCGAACCGTTCCCGGCCTACACCGGCACCCAGGTGATGGACCTGGAGTTCGGGCCGGAGGGTGCACTCTACGTACTCGACTACGGCACCGGCTGGGGCAGCGGCGACGCCAGCTCGGCGGTGTACCGCATCGAGTACAACTCCGGTGGCGGCCGGGCCCCGACCGTGCTCGCGACCGCCAACCCGACCAGCGGCAACGCGCCGTTGACCGTACAGTTCAGCTCGGCCGGGACCAGCGACCCGGACGGCGACGCCATCACGTACGCGTGGGACTTCACCACGGACGGCAGCACCGACTCGACGCAGCCGAACCCGTCGTACACGTACACCAGCAACGGCGAGTTCACGGCGACGCTAACGGTGCGCGACAGCACCGGCCGCAGCGCCACCGCGAGCGTGGTGATCGGGGTGGGCCGGCCGACGGTCACCCTCGACCTACCGACCAACGGCCGGCTGTTCGACTTCGGTGACGCCATTCCGTTCCAGGTCACGGTCACCGACCCGAACGCGGCGACCATCGACTGCAGCCGGGTGAAGGTCAACTACCTGCTCGGGCACGACAGCCATGGCCACGGCATCACCAGCGCCACCGGCTGCTCCGGCACCCTGCAGACCACCGTCGACGGCGAACACGACCCGAACGCGAACATCTTCGGTGTCATGGTCGCCGAGTACACCCCGGTGGGCGCGACCATCCCGGTGACCTCGACGCAGACGGTCATGCAGCCCCGGACCCGCCAGGCCGAGCACTACGGCGGCCAGCAGGGCACCACCCTCGTGGAGAAGGCCTCCGCCAACGGGGGCAGCGCGGTCGGCTACATCGAGAACGGCGACTGGATCTCGTTCACCCCGTACAACCTGGCCGGGGCCACGTCGTTCACCGCGCGGGTCGCCTCCGCCGGCTCCGGCGGTACCATCTCGCTGCGGACCGGCTCGGCGTCGGGACCCGTCATCGGTACGGCGACGGTCAGCCCCACCGGAAGCTGGGAGACCTGGACCACCGTCACCGGCACGGTCAGCCCACCGGCCGGTACGCACAACCTGTTCCTCGTCTTCACCGGCGGCTCCAGCTACCTGTTCGACGTCGACGAGTTCACTTTCCGCAGTGGTGGTACGACACCGCCGCCCACGACCGCACCGCCGACCACGGCACCGCCCACGACCGCGCCGCCGACCACGGCACCGCCCACGACCGCGCCGCCGACCACGGCACCGCCCACGACCGCGCCGCCGACCACGGCACCGCCCACCACCGCGCCGCCGACCACGCCGCCGCCCACCGGCCGGTCGTGTGCGGCGACGTACTCGGTGACGGGTCAATGGCAGGGTGGCTTCCAAGGTGAGGTACGGGTCACCGCCGGATCCACGTCGATCAGCGGCTGGACGGTCACCTGGACGTTCACCGGGGGACAGACCGTCACCCAGTCCTGGAGCGCCACCGTTACGTCGAGTGGTGCCAACGTGACCGCCCGCAACGTTTCCTACAACGGGTCGCTCGGCGCCAGCGCCAGTACGACGTTCGGCTTCATCGGCTCCGGCAACGGCGCGAACAGCGTGTCGTCGCTGAGCTGCACCGCCAGCTGATCAACGAGGGCTGCGCGGCACCACCTGCTGGTGCCGCGCAGCTCCGTCTCGGCGTAGAACGGTCCCACGGCCGCCGGTGACGGTGCGCTCGGTCGATTGGGTGCAGCTACACCGCTTCTGGTCGGGGCACCGGCCGAGCCTGCTCAAGGCCGGCTGGGCAGCTGCCGGACGAGCCTGATCCACCCTACGTGCGAACTTGCTGATCGGCGTCGATCGTTGATGTCGCAATTCGGTGCGAGTCGCGGTACGGCGGCCGGGTGCGCGCTCAGCGACAGTCGACCGCGTGGGGCAAGCCTGGTGAGGCCGCCGGGCCGGGCCGTCCGCCGAACGCCGACGTCTACCAGATGCTGGCGTACTGCACGACATATAGGCTGAGCCGCGGCCATCTGGTGTACGCCGCCGGTGGTCCGATGTCCGGCAGCTACCAGTTGACCGGTTCCGGAATCCGGGTCGACGTACACCCGGTCGACCTGTCCGTGCCGATCGCCGAGATCCGGCAGCGGATTCAAGACCTCGGCACGGCTGTCGCTGCGCGGCCGGATAGCCGCGTTGATCCACTTCGGCTCATCGACGCGACACACCGTACCGCTGTCTATTGACGCGAAGTGGATCAAGCCCGTGGTGCGGCGCGGCGGCAGGGATGCGGGCGGGCGTTACCGTCGGCCGGGTGTCCCGGATGCGAGCGATCGGATGGCGGGCTGTCGCCCAGCGGACGAGCGCCGTTGCCGCTGTGCTCGGCTGGCTGCTCCTCTGCGTCTACAGCGGCTCGCTGTACCACAATGGCCAGTACTGGGGAATCTATCTCGGTGCCGCTCTCGTCGGCGGCAGTCTGGGGCTGGGACTGCTCATCGTCCGGGCCGTTCGCCCTCGGGCTTCGGCGCCGTCACGGGTCGCGCTCGTGGCTGTCGTACTGCTCGGCTGGGCGGTCTTCGTCGGGCTCGGCCCGGTCTATCTGCACCTCGCGGGTGAACGGACACCGGTCGTCGTGACCGACACCTGGCGCGGCAGCGAAACCGAGCGGTACCGGCTGTCGCGGTTGGACACCGGAGTGGACCTCGGCTGGCAGTACCGACACGACATCGGGGTACGCCGCGACGGTGACCAGTTGACCATGCAGGTGGACCCACGCGGATGGTACGGCCCGCTACCTGCCGACCGCAGTGCAGGCCGTTGGACGATGACGGTGACGATGTCCGGCCTCCTGGTGGCCGTCACAACGATTTCCAGCTTTCATCTGCTCGCCCGCTGGACGGTGTCGCGCCGGCTGGTCGCTCGACTCACAAGCGGGCTGAAATGATCAGCCATGGTGGCGCTCGCGACCAGCGCCCGGTGCCGCCCTCCGGCACTGACGATGGTGATCAACTTCGGCTGATCGACTCGACACGCCGGGCCGCCGTTCGACAGCGCGAAGTGGATCACGACCCTGACGAGTGGGCGACGGCCGGTGACGGCGCCGGCATCGCCGGCCGGGCCGGATACGTTCCCCACGGTTCGACCAGGTACGGGGTGAGAAAGGCCAGCAGCAGACCGAGCGCGACCCCACCGGGCAGATAGCCGAACGGTTCGTAGCTCTGCTGGTATTCCAGCCACGGCAGCAGCTGACCGATCCCGAACGCGAGGACGATGCCGCAGATCAGGGCCACGTATCCACCGGTCAGCAGCACCACGCCAAGCCCCATGCCGCTCCCGACGCGGCGTACGACATCGAGGCGGAGACGGCCGGTGCCGGCAGGCCGGGACACGCGGCCCGCGCCGGGCGTGCGACGTGATCGTGGGGCGCGGATCGCCGCGATGGTCAGCACGGCGGCCGGCACTGTCAGCGCCGGCGCCACGGCCAGCAGGACGTAGCTGACCGGCGACGCCGTCGTGGCGCCGCTGAACAGCGCCGTACCGAACACGGCCGCGCTGGCACCGACCGTGAGCGACCAGGCCGCCGCGGTGGTCTCGGGCAGCGTCCTGATCGACGTCCGCGCCGAGGACGCGGTCACCGCGGCACTGGCGACGACCGCCAGTACGGTCGACAGGCCGACGGCCACGGTCAGCGCCGCCACCGGGACCGGTGGCCCGTCGCTGAGAAAAACGCCGTAGAGGTAGTTGCCCGGGACCAGGAACGCGGCCAGCACGGCGAGCCGCGCGATCAGCAGCCTGTCGCGTTCCGGGGTCCGCCGACGGGCGGGGGCGAGACGCTCGGTCGCCCACCATGCCGCGATCATGAGCAGCAGCGCCCCAGCGGCCAGCCAGGGCAGCGCGACCGGGTTGTGCCAGCCGGACCGGATCACCCCGACAGTCGCGGCGAGCAGCACGACCGGGCTGGCCAGTGCGGGCAGCAGCGACGCGCGCCGGTACGCGGCGGCTGCCGCCAGACACACCGCGACGCAGCAGATGGCGTACATCTGCAGATCCTGCATCCAGACCCGGCCGGTCGAGGTGTCCCATCCGGCCCAGCCGGCCGGCGCCGCGTCGGTGTGCGGCCACGGCGTCTGCAGCCCGATGTTCGGGGTCAGGTAGGCGAGCGTGACCGCCCAGCCGATCGCCGCGCCCGCCGCCCCGCCCCAGGCGAGGACCTCCCGCCAGGACCGGCGCAGCGGGACCGGCTCCGGCTGATCGGGAACGACCTCCGACCAGATCGGGTCGGGCCGGCTCACCGGGATCCGGACGACCACCCAGCGTGCCACGGCGAAACAGAACCCGTTCGTGGCGAGGGTGGCGACCGCGACGACCGGTGTGGGCAGCGTCGCCCACCAGCCGTACGGGGTGAACCCGTAGGCGACGAGCAGTCCGCCACCGATGACCGGCACCGTCGCCACCAGCAGGCGCGGTGCCGGGGTCGGCCGTGGTCGCGGCGGCACCGGCGGTCGTGGCCGGACCGCCCGCACCGTGTACGTCAGGGACAGCGCGACCGCGCCGAGCATGATCCCCGGCGGGACCGGTAACGGTGTCTGCGCTCCGGCCGGCCCGGCGACGAGCGCGGTCGCGGTCGAGGTCGCGGCCAGTGTGATGGCGGCGGTGCCCGGTACGGCGGCGGCGAGCGCCCACCGGGTGGCGCGGCGGGCGAGGGCCGCCACCACGACGGTCGACGGGATCAGCGTCCCGGCGATGACGGCCGTGCCCACGACGGTGCCCGCCGGACCGGTGACGGCGGCAGTGACCGTCGGTCCGGTGAGGGTGATCGCCAGGTGGCGTACGGCCGATCCGGCGACGATCAGCCCGGCCAGCACCGGGATCGTCGCGGCGACGCACCACGGCCCGCTGGCCGCTGCCCCCCGCTGCTGGCGTATCCGGTCGGCGAGCAGTACGCCGCAGCCGATCCCGGCGACGACGTGCCCGGTGCTGCTCAGCAGGGTCAGGGCCGCTGGCAGGTGGTCGCCGGTGCTGGCCGCCATCCATAGTGGTCCGTTGGCGAGGATCGCCAGGACGGCCGCCGCCAGCGGGGCGAGGAACAGGGCGACGACGTGCCGGGCGGTCCACTCCACGTGGTCGACCGGGACCGTGCCGACGGCACCGATCGAGGATCGCCTGGCACAGGCGAGACTGGTCGCGAACCGGACCTGCCGCCAGACCCGTGCCGGCGCGGGCACGCCTGGCTCGTTACGGAGCGTGTGCGCCTCGGCGAGCCATTCGCGAATCAGTTCGGCGCGGTCGGCGGCCGGCCAGCGGCGGGCCGCCACGGTGAACAGTTGGTGGACCAGCCAGCTCAGCATGGCGGTCAGGTGGTTTCCGGAGTGACGGTGCCGGGTCGGCCGGTGGCCGGGCCGGCGTCCCCGGGGGCGTACGGGCGCAGCGTGGCGTACAGCGCGGCCAGCTCGGTGCGGGCGGCGACCAGGCCGTCCGGGGTGAGCTGGTAGTAGCGCCGGGCCGGGCGGCCCTCGGCCACCGGGTCGATCTGCTCCCACTGCGCGTGCACCCAGCCGGCGGCCAGCAGTCGGTTGAGGATCGGGTAGAGGGTGCCGCTGGGCTGCCCGGTGGCCCGCATCAGCTCCAGGCCGTAGCGGCCGGTGCCAGAGTCGTCGAGCAGCGCCGCCAGCACCCGGGCCACCCCGGTGGTGATCTGGACCGGTCGCGTCATGCCGAGGAGCATACTCGGGTATCTACATAGGGGTCCAGAGCTCGCCGCCGACCGATGTGTCGCTGACGGATATCCGGTTGCCGGCGGCTGAGACGATCATCCGGTGCCGCACCCCACCGCCGAACTGCTCGCCGCCCTCGACCCGCTGACCCACCACGCCCGGACGACCGCCCTGGCCGGGCACGCCCGCCGACTGGCCGCCGCCGGGCACCTGCCCGCCGTGCTCGCCGAGCTGGCACGAGGCGACGCCTACCAGCGGTTCCTCGGTCTCACCATGGCGGTGATCGTCGACGACCGGGCAGCGGTGCGGGTCGGGTTCACCGACCCTGACCGCCGGCTGCGGGCGGTCGCGGTCACCGCGTACCTGCGCTCCGGCTGGGCGGATCCCGCCGAGGTGGTGGCGCTGCTGCACGACGCCCCGTCCGACCTGCGGCGCACGGCGTACCGGACGCTGCGCGCGACCCGCCGCGCCGACCTGGCCGACGCGCTGATCGACCCGGTCCGCGCCCGGTACGGCGACGGCGAGGCCGCGGTCCTGCTGCCCGCCTGCGGCCCGGAGACCGTCGCCCGGCTGCTGCCGCAACTGTCGTACACCGTCGCCAACGGCGCCGCGCTGGCCCGTCGGCACGCCACCGTACTGCTCGATTTCGCCGACACGCAGCTTGCCGGCCGGTCCGGCGTCGCCCGCGACGACTGGTGGCGCGACTGGGACGACGCCGTGCTGCACACCGCGCAGCAGCATCCGACGCGGGTGTTCGACCTGCTGGAGCGGTACGCCCCGACGACCCGCCTGCCCGGCGAGCTGACCGCGTACGGCGTACTGGCCGGCGCGGATCCGGCCCGGACCCTGCGGCTGCTCACCGCCCCGGCGCGGGCCGGCTGGCTGCGCGGCCGGACGCTGCCGTCCGGCCTGCTGTACCGGCTGCGCGACGCCGACCTGGCCGACCTGACGCCGCTCGGCGTACGCCTGCACGGCACCGACCACGCCTCCGCCCGGCTGCTCGCCGCACTGGCCCCGGCCCGTCGGGGCGAGCTGTACGACGCGGTGACGGTCGACGTGGACACCGCCGATCGGCTGCTGTCGGTCGAGCTGCTGACCGTGCTGCCGCGCCGCTGGCAGCACCGGGAGGCCCGCCGGATGCTCCGCTTGGACCGGGTCCGGGCCAGCGAGGACCTGACGCTGACGTACACCGCGTTCCTGCCCTGGGCCGAGGCGGAGCCGGCGCTGGTCGCGGCGGCCCGACGCGCGGACGCCACCGCCCGGGGCACCGGCTACACGCTGCTGCTGGACGCTGCCGGCCGCAACGGCGACCCGGCGGCCGTCGCCGCCGCCGTCGAGCAGCTGCGCCGGCTACGCAACGACCAGGACCCGGTACGGGCCCGTGCGCTCACCGCGTTGTCGCAGGTCGTCGGCCTGCTGACCCCGGCGACGGTGCCGGCGCTGACCGACGTCGTCACCGAGGCGGTGGCTGCCCGGGACACCTCCCAGGCCAGCCTGACCGCGATCGGCGACGTGGCCGGGCAGGTGCTGCGCCGGCACGCGGCCGACCCGGCGCTGGTCGGCTGGGCGATGCAGACCTTCGACACCCTGTACGACGGCCGGCAGTTGCCCTTCCTCGGTCGGCTCGACCAGGTGCTGCGTCGGGGCCAGGAGCGGGATCTGTTCGCCCGGATCGCGCGGTGGATCGAGGGCGCGGCGGCCCGGGACCGGTACGAGCCGCTGTTCGCCGTCGCCTGGTCGCTGGGCCGGCGGGCCTGGCGGCTGCCGCACCTGCAGCGGCTGCTGCGCCGGGCGATCCACCCCGGGGTGGTGTCGGCGGTGTTCCGCCGGGCGGTGACGCTGTGGCTGGCCGACCCGACGACCCGGGCCGACCGGGTCGGCGAGGTCCTCGCCGTCGACGCGTCCACCGTGGAGATCCACGAGGTGTGGCAGGCGATCTGCGCCCGCCGTACCGATCTGCTCGACGAGGTGTTCACCACCCCGGCGGACCAGCGGACCGGCAAGTTCCTCTCCGCCGGTGCCCGCTGGGTGCCCGGCCCGGCGCACCGGGTCGCCCGGTGGCTGCCCCGCCACCAGCAGGCGTACGCCGACCTGCTGGCGTCGATCGCCGCCGACCGGAGCATGGCCAAACATCATCGGGTACGGGCGATCAGCTCCGCCGCCCCGGTGCCCGGTGCCGGCTGGGCGGTCGTCACCCGGCACCTCGACGCGGCGGACGTCACCATCGCCGAGGCGGCACTGGCCGCGCTGGCCTGGACCGACCGGCCGGACGAGGCGCTGCCGGTGCTGCTGCGGCACGTAGACGACGACCGGGCCCGGGTCGCCGTCTACGCGGCCGGCCGGACCGCCCGGCTCGTCGCGCCGTCGACGCTGGTCGCCACGCTGACCGACGTCGCGCTCGGCACCGGCAAGGTGACCAGCCGCAAACAGGCGCTGCGGCTGCTCGCCCGGTACGGCCCGCCGGAGGCGTTCGACGTGGTCACCGCGGCGTACCGGCGGGTGGACCAGCACCCCGACGTGCGGGCCGCCGCCGTCGCCGCCGCCCGGCAGCGGCCCGACGTGCCGGCCAGCTGGGCGATCCTGGCCAGCGCGGCTGGTGTCGCTGGCCGCGCTGGCGTCGCTGGCGGAGCCGACTCGCCGGCACCGTCGCGGGCCGAGGTGGCGGCGCTGCTGGACGCACCACCGTCGACCATCGCCGAACCGGACCGCCCCCGGTACGCCGCCCTGGTCGTGGCCGCCACCGGCAACCCGGATCCGGAAGCGGCCCGGTTGGCCTGGGTGGCGTTGCCGGTCTGGGCCCGCTGGGCACCCGACCTGACCGGGTTGACCGTCGCCGCTCTGACCGACCTGGACGACCCGTACCGGTGGGCGTCGGCGATGCAGGTGGTGATCCGGCTGCTCGACGAACCGACGGCGGCGGCCGATGGATCGCCGGCGGCGGCTGACGGGTCGCCGCCGGTGATCGACCGGCCGCCGCTGGTGGTCGCGGTGGCTGCGCTGGCCCGGCTGGACCGGGCCGACGACCGGCCCGGCGACCCGGCGCGGGACCGGCCGGCCCGCCGCCGCCTCGACCGGATCGTCGACGCGGCGACGCGCTGGTGCCGCGACGCCGACCCGCAGACCGACCGGACGGCGGTGCGGGCCGCCGCGCGTACCCTCGCCGGTTTTGCCGATTTGACCCCGCAGGCGGCCCGGCTGTTCGCCCACCTGGTGCCGCTGGCCGCACCGACCGCGCCCCCGGTCGTGGCCGAGCTGGCCGCGCTCGCCGACCTGGTCGCCGACCGTCCGGTGCTCGCCGGTCGACTCGCCGAGACGCTGACCGACCAGGTCCGCCGCGCCGAGGGCAGCTGGGAACCGGCGGTGCTGACGGGCGTCGTCGGGGCGCTCGCCGACCGGGACGACCTGGCGGCCGGGCTGTTCGCGGTGGCGGTCGCCCGTGCCGGTCACCGGTACGGCTGGTCGCCGCCGTGGCGGTCGCTACTGCACCGGCTGCGCCGCCATCCGGTGCCGGACGTCCGGTCGGCGGCCTTCGACATGGCGATGGTGGGCCGGTGAGCTGACCGGGCGGCCGCTTGCCGCGCCCGACCGGGCGTTGACCTTGCGCGGCCACCTCACCATGATCAGCGAATCGGCAGGTCGGTGCCGGTGTGGTCGGAGAGGTGGTAGGTGCGCGTGCAGCGAACGGGACGATCGTGGCCGTACGGAGGTCTCGGGTCGGGCCGGTGGGTCCGGACGGTGGCCGGGATCGTCGCGTCCGTCGTCACGGTGACCGCCGTCGCCGGCTGCGGCGACGACGAACGGATGGCCGCCTTCGAGGAGGCGGTCATGCCGATCGTCGTCGAGATCGCCAAGGAGTCGGTGGCGGCGCTGCCGGCCCCGTACCGGATCGTCGCCGAGGTCGGTATCTACGCCACCGAGGAGGCGGCCCGCGAGCAGGCGGCCGACCGGGACGCCACCTACCTGTTGATCAACCAGACGATCGACGGTACGCCGCAGGTCAGCCTGTTCCGCATCGACACCACCCGCAAGCTGCGTCTCGACATGGACGGGCGGTTCGTCACCGAGATCGAACAGAACCGGATCACCATCACCGCCGACCCCACCGTCGACTCCACGCTCGTGATCACCGACGCGCTGGCCAGTGAACCCGTCCACGCCGGCGGCCGGCTCGTCTTCACCGGTGACGATCTGCACTACGACCTCGATACCGGGCGGTTCGGCGACCCGGACCAGGATCCGCAGTTCGCGGCGGCGGTGGATCTGGTGGAGCCGCGGTTCGCCGGCACCTGGAGCTCGCTGACCGGTGGCCAGGCCGCGCTGCGGAACGGTGCACAGGCCGCAGACTGGAACGACGGTACGCCCACCCTCGGCGGCTGTTCGTCGCTGCCCGATTCGGCCTGGAACGACGAGGAGGTGGTCCAGGGCATGTTCAGCGGCAACCGGTGGCGGCGGCTGTTTCCGGTCTACTGCATCCGGACCAGCGACGGCCGGTACGGCACGCTCACCCAGCGCACGTCGGTCGACGGCGAGCAGGGCCCGCTGCAGCTGGAGTACGTGCTGTGGAAGAAGCCGGGCGACTGACCGGGGTCGGCGGCGTCCGAGGCGCCCGGGCGCGGGGAACATCGGCCGGCCGGGCGGCGTTGGATCCTGGCGTTGGACCGAGTAGCGCACGACGCCCGGTCCGCCCGCTCTGGCGGACCGGCACTTGCGGTGGAGCGGTATTCCTGTGAGGAATAATCATTCCTCTGAGGAATATTGTCTGGCGTGATGTCCCGTTCGCGTTTTGTGACATGCGGTGACCGTGTGTGCGGTGGGTCGACGCTCCGACCGGCCGGTCCGGTGAGGCTGGGGAATGATCGGCCGGTCGACGTGGTTGTACATGGTCGCGACGCGCAGAAGCCGGCCCGGTCGAAACGCCGGGCAGCCCCGTCGGAATGCCGGGCACCCCCCGATGGTTGTATCCGGTGCGCCCGTGAGACCGCCCCCCGCCTGGACCGGCGGGTGTGCGCAGGTCGGCGGTGTCGCTCTCTCGACTTTTTGGCACGTGTTCTGTTCTGTCCCGTTCGTGACCCGTTCATCGCCCGTGCGGCTGGTGTCGGGTTCATCCCCCTCGGAACGGAGATTCTGCTATGAACACGATCTTCCGTAAGTCTCTGCTGTCCGTTGCCGGTCTGCTGACCGCTGGTGGTGTCGTGGCCGCTCCCGCCGTGGCGGCGCAGGCCGCTGGCCCGGGTGCCGCCGACGGCGGTGCGCGTGAGGTGCGGGTGCAGTACGAGGCGCAGCCGAACTTCTACTACTGCGGCCCGGCGGCGACGCGGATCGCGCTGACCGCGCAGGGCAAGGCCCCGTCGCAGGACGAGGTGGCGGACAAGCTGGGTACGACCGAGGCCGGCACCGACTCGGCCGAGGAGACGACCCGGGTGCTCAACGAGATGACCGGTGGCGACGAGTACGAGACGACCGCGATCGGCGCGGACGCCGCCAAGCCGGAGCACGTGGAGAAGCTGCGGGCCGACGTGCGTGAGGCCGTGGACGACGACCGGGCCGTGGTTGCGAACATCATGGGTACGGCGACCGACGTCGACGGGGTGGCGCACTCGTACGAGGGTGGGCACTACCTGACGGTGACCGGTTACCGCGACGGTGGTGACACGGTGAAGATCGCCGACCCGTACTTCGAGGGCCAGGAGTACTGGATGGACCTCGACGCGCTGGCTGACTGGGTCGCCGCGCGTGGCTACTCCTCCTGATCGGTGACAGTGCGCTGGCCGGGTCCCTGCGGGGGCCCGGCCAGTGGCGTGTCCGACGTTGCGTTTTTGTCGGCGGCAGGGTGTACTGTGAGAAGTGGTTAGAACGGGTGTTCGATAAACGGGTGTTCGGCAAAGGTGCTGCCGCTGGTCGGGTCCGCCGGTCCGCGACAGTTCCGCCCTCGGGCTCCCCGTCCTGACCAGCCGGGAGGAGCGATTCGCGGCGCGAGTCCCGGCAGTGCGGCGCCGCGAGCCGCACACCCCGGCACTGGACTTTCGCGGGTCCAGCGCCACAAGGCAGGACCGTTGCCCGCCGCCCCCGACCCCCGGGCGGCGGGCAACGGACCCCGCCAGCATCGCCGGTGCGGATGCGGTGTGGGGAAGCATCCGTATCCGCACCGGCGACGCCCCGTCCGACGTCTTCCTCCGTGGGCGGGCACCCGACAGGTGACACGCGCGGAGGAGTGACCCATGCCGACCAGCCCGAGCCAGCAGGCACCCACGGTGCCGGCGCACCTGCTGCCCAACCGCACCCCGGCTCAGCTGCTCGCTCTCGCCCGGCACGGGCTGACCGAGGCGACCGCCACCCGCCCCGACGGGCTGCGCTACGCGGCGGCCCACCTGGCGGCGCTACGTGCCGCCGCGGCGATGCTCGCCGCCCGCGCCCGGCCGGCACCGACCCGCCGCCACCGGGTCACCAGTGTCTGGACCCTGCTGTTGATGGTCGCCCCCGAGCTGACCGAGTGGGCCACCTTCTTCGCCGCCGGCGCGAGCAAACGGGCTGCCGCCGAAGCCGGCATCCCCCGGGTGGTCACCGCCCGGGAAGCCGACGACCTGCTGCGTGCCGCCACGGAGTTCGTCTGTCTGGTCGAAGACACCCTCGGAGTGGCCAGCCAACCCGCCCTCGACGGGCTGGCCGCCTGACCCCTGGCGTGACTCCCCGCCGCCGGCATCCGTGGTGCCGGCGGCGGGCGACGCGCGCGTACCACGTACGGACGAGAACACGGGGGAGAGGCAGAGATGGCGGGGCGGATGGTGGCCGGGACGGCGGCGTTGGCGGCGGTCGCCGCCGGGCTGGTCCGCCCGGCGAGCGCCCTGGCCGGGGCGGCCGTCGCGGCACACCCCGCCGACACCGCGTCGGCACCTGGCACCGGGCCGGCACCTGGCACCGGGCCGGCCCCCGGTATCGACCGGGCGTTGCCGGTGCCGGCCGCGTTGACCGGCCTGCTCCCCGGGCGCGGCCTGCGCCGAGGCTCCACCGTCAACGTCCTGCCGCACCGGTCGGCCCGGCTCGGTGCCACCTCCCTGCTGCTGGCCCTGCTCGCCGAGGTTTCCCGGGCCGGCCTGTGGTGCGCCGTCGTCGGGGTGCCGGCGCTGGGCGCGGGTGCCGCCGCCGAGCTGGGCATCGCCCTGGACCGGCTGGCGCTGGTCCCGCACCCCGGCCCGGACTGGCCGACGGTGGTTGCCGCGCTGATCGACGGCGTGGACGTGGTGGTCGTCGCCGCCCCCGCCGCCGTGACACCGCAGGTCACCGGCCGGCTCGCCGCCCGCGCCCGGCAGCGGGGCTGCGTGCTGGTGCCCTGCGGCCGGTGGGACGCCGCCGACGTGACCCTGCAGGTGGTACGCGGCCGGTGGGAAGGGCTCGGCTCGGGCCGGGGCCGGCTGCGCCGCCGGGAGATGGTGATCGCCGCCCGGGGCCGGGGTGCGATGAGCCGACCCCGGCAGGTGCGGGTCTGGCTGCCCGGCACCGCCACCGGGTCGCCACGGCCCGGCGGCGGCCCAGTGGTGGGTGTCACCGCGGCACCGCACGTCACCGCGCCGGCCCCGGCCGGTCCGCCACGTCGCTCCGGCCGGCCCGAGCTGACCGTGGTACGGCGGGGATGAGCCGCTCCGGGCCGATCGTGGTGCGGCTGAGATGAGCCGCACCGACGGGGCCGCCACCCGGGCCATGGTGGTCTGGTGCCCGGACTGGCCGGTGACCGCCGCCGAGATCGTCGACGGGGTGCCGGCCACCGCACCGGTGGCGGTGCTGCACGCCAACCGGGTGATCGCCTGTTCGACCACGGCCCGGGCCGACGGCGTACACCCGGGACTGCGCCGCCGGGAGGCGCAGAGCCGCTGCCCCGGGCTCACCGTGGTCGACCACGACCCGTCCCGCGACGCGCGGGCGTTCGAGCCGGTCGTCACCGCCGTCGAGCAGATCGTGGCCGGTGTCGAGGTGCTCCGCGCCGGAACGTGCATGGTCGCCGCCCGTGGCCCGGCCCGCTACTTCGGCGGCGAGGACCGGGCGGCCGAGCGGATCGTCGAACACGTCGCGCAGAGCTGCGAGGTCGAATGCCAGGTGGGGGTGGCCGACGGCAGCTTCGCCGCCGGGCTGGCCGCCCGTACCGGCCGGATCGTCGCCCCCGGTGCCAGCGCGGCGTTCCTGGCCGGTCTGCCGTTGCGGGTACTCGGCCGGCCCGACCTGGCCGACCTGCTGCGCCGGCTCGGCCTACGTACCCTCGGCGACTTCGCCGCCCTGCCGATCCGGGACGTACTCGCCCGGTTCGGTCCGGACGCGGCCCTGGCCCACCGGCTGTCCGCCGGCCGCGACGAACAGCCGTTCACCCCCCGCCGACCGCCACCCGACCTGGCCGTCACCGCCGACTACGACGATCCGCTCGACCGGGTCGACGTGGCGGCGTTCGCCGCCCGTGCCCTGGCCGAACAGCTGCACGATCGGCTCGCCGGACACGGTCTGGCCTGCACCCGGCTCGGCATCGACGCGGTCACCGCGCACGGCCAGGAACTGCACCGCGTCTGGCGGCACGACGGCGTACTCACCGCCGCCGCGATCGCCGACCGGCTGCGCTGGCAGCTCGACGGCTGGCTGACCGGCGGCACCGCCCGCCGGCCGGGTGCCGGTGCCGCCGTGGTGCCGCCGGCGCCGACCGCCGGGATCATCCGGCTGCGGCTGATCCCCGACGGGGTGCTCGCCCGGGCCGCTCTGCAGCCCGGCCTGTGGGGGGAGACCGGCGAGGAACGAGCCCGCGCGCACCGGGCGCTCAGCCGGGTGCAGGGCCTGCTCGGACCGGAGTCGGTGCTGACCGCCGTGCCCGGCGGTGGCCGGTCCCCGGTCGACCAGGTCCGCTTCGTCCCGTGGGGCGACGAACGGGTGCCGGACCGCCCCGGCGAACCGCCCTGGCCGGGTCGGCTGCCGCCGCCGGCCCCGGCGATCGTGCTGCCCGCCCCGCTGCCCGCCGAGGTGTACGACGCGACCGGTGCCCCGGTCACCGTCGACGCCCGGCTGGTGCTCAGCGCCGTACCGGCCCGGTTGGCCGTCGACTCCGCCGGGCCGGTCGACGTCACCGGCTGGGCCGGCCCGTGGCCGATCGACGAACGCTGGTGGGCGCCGGCCGAGGCACGCCGGCGGGCCCGGTTCCAGGTCGCCCTGGCCGACGGCAGTGCCCTGCTGATCGCCCGCGCCGACGGGCGCTGGGTGGTGGAGGCCATCTATGACTAGCCACCCGATGGTGGTCGACCCGCTCGCGGTCGACGGCGACGGCGGCGACGCGCCGGGCTGGACCCGTAAACGGCCACCGTACGTGCCGCCGGCGGGGCCGGCGGGGCCGTCCGACGCCGCCAGGGTCGGGCCGGTCACGCCGTACGCCGAACTGCACTGCCACAGCAACTTCAGTTTTCTCGACGGGGCCAGCCACCCGGAGGAGCTGGTCGAGGAGGCGGTCCGGCTGGGGCTGACCGCGTTGGCGGTCACCGACCACGACGGCTTCTACGGGGTGGTCCGCTTCGCCGAGGCGGCCGCCGCCCACGGGCTGGCGACGGTGTTCGGTGCCGAGCTGTCCCTCGGCGCAGGGGATCAGCAGAGCGACCGGCGGGCGGTGCCGCGTACCGGGGAACCGGACCCGGCCGGCCGGCATCTGCTGGCGTTGGCCCGTGGCCCGGCCGGGTACGCCCGGCTGGCCCGCGTCATCTCCCGGGCGCAGCTGCGCGGCGGGGAGAAGGGCCGACCCGACTACGGCACCCTGGAGCAGGTCGCCGCCGAGCTGCGTGACCACGTACTGGTGCTCACCGGGTGCCGCAAAGGGCCGGTGCCGGCGACGCTGCGTACCGGCGGGGTGGCCGCCGCCGGCGCGGAGCTGGACCGGCTGGTGGCGCTCTTCGGCGCGGACGGTGTCGCGGTCGAATTGACCGACCACGGCGACCCGTCCGACGGCGACCGCAACGATGCCCTCGCCGCGCTGGCCCACGGCCGGGGCCTGCCGACGGTGGCCAGCGGCAACGTGCACTACGCCGCGCCGGCGCGGCACCGGATGGCCGCCGTGCTGGCCGCGATCCGGGCCCGGCGCGGCCTGGACGACATCGACGGCTGGCTGCCCGCCGCCGGCACCGCCCACCTGCGGTCCGGGGCCGAGATGGCGGCCCGGTTCGCCGGCTACCCGGGTGCGGTGTCCCGGGCCGCCGCCTACGGCGCCGAGCTCGCCTTCGACCTGCAGCTGGTCGCCCCCCGGCTGCCCGACCACCCGGTACCGGCCGGGCACACCGAGATGAGCTGGCTGCGGGAGCTGACCTGGCGGGGCGCGCTGGAACGGTACGGCCCCCGCGAGGCCCACCCGGAGGCGTACCGGCAGCTCGACCACGAGCTCGACATGATCGAAAAGCTGGACTTCCCCGGCTACTTCCTGGTCGTGCACGACATCGTGGCGTTCTGCCGCGAACAGGACATCTACTGCCAGGGCCGGGGGTCGGCGGCCAACTCGGCGGTCTGCTACGCGCTGCGGATCACCAACGTCGACGCGGTCCGCCACCAGCTGCTGTTCGAGCGGTTCCTCGCCCCGGAACGCGACGGCCCGCCGGACATCGACGTCGACATCGAGTCCGGCCGCCGCGAGGAGGTCATCCAGTACGTGTACCGCCGCTACGGCCGGGAACACACCGCCCAGGTGGCCAACGTGATCTCGTACCGGCCCCGGTCGGCGGTGCGCGACGTGGCCCGCGCGTTCGGCTTCTCACCCGGCCAGCAGGATGCCTGGAGCAAGCAGATCGACCACTATGGCGCGGTCGCGGCGGCCGGCCAGGACATTCCGGCGCAGGTGGTGGCGTACGCCGACGAGCTGCAGACCTTCCCCCGGCACCTGGGCGTCCACTCCGGCGGGATGGTGATCTGCGACCGGCCGGTGATCGAGGTCTGCCCGGTGGAGTGGGCCCGGATGCCGGGGCGCACCGTGCTGCAGTGGGACAAGGACGACTGCGCCAGCGTCGGCCTGGTCAAGTTCGACCTGCTCGGGCTCGGCATGTTGACCGCGTTGCACGACGCGCACGACCTGATCGGCTCCGAACTGGACCTGGGCGCCATGTCGCTGGACGACCCCGAGGTGTACGCGATGCTGTGCCGGGCCGACTCGGTCGGGGTGTTCCAGGTGGAGAGCCGCGCCCAGATGGCCACCCTGCCCCGGCTGAAACCGACCTGCTTCTACGACCTGGTCGTCGAGGTGGCGCTGATCCGTCCCGGCCCCATCCAGGGCGGCTCGGTGCACCCGTACATCCGTCGGCGCAACGGCCAGGAACCGGTGACCTACCCGCATCCGCTGATGCGCAACGCGCTGGAGAAGACCCTCGGGGTGCCGCTGTTCCAGGAGCAGCTGATGCAGTTGGCGATCGACCTGGCCGGGTTCGACGCCGCCGGCGCCGACCAGCTGCGCCGGGCGATGGGGTCGAAACGGTCGGCGTCTCGGATGGCCGCGATCCGCGACCGGCTGTACGCCGGGATGGCCGGCCGGGGCATCACCGGTGAGCTGGCCGACGACCTGTACGTGAAGCTGAGCGCGTTCGCCAGCTTCGGTTTCCCGGAGAGCCACGCGATGAGCTTCGCCTACCTGGTGTACGCCAGCGCCTGGCTCAAGCGCTACCACCCGGCCCCGTTCCTCGCCGCGCTGCTCAACGCCCAGCCGATGGGGTTCTACTCGCCGCAGACCCTGGTCGACGACGCCCGCCGGCACGGGGTGCGGGTGCACCGGCCGGACGTCAACGCCAGTGGCGCGGCGGCCACCCTGGTCGTCGACGCCCGTACCCGGTGGGGTGGCGCGCCGGGGGAGCCGCCGCACCAGTGGGGGGTCGGCGGCCCGCAGGTGCGCCTCGGTCTGTCGGCGGTACGCGGCATCGGCGACGACCTGGCCCAGCGGATCGAGGGCGAGCGGGCCGCGCGTGGGCCGTACCGGGACATGCCGGACCTGGCCCGCCGGGTCGGGCTGACCGCTGCCCAGTTGGAGGCGCTGGCCACCGCCGACGCGTTCGCCTGTTTCGGGCTGACCCGTCGGCAGGCGCTGTGGGGGGCCGGGGCCGCCGCGCAGGAACGCGCCGACCGGCTGCCCGGCGTCGCCGTCGGGGTCGACGCGCCGACCCTGCCCGGTCTGGACGAGGTCGACGCGTTGATGGCCGACGTGTGGGCCACCGGACTGTCGCCGGAGAACCATCCGGTGCGGTTCGTCCGGGACCGGCTGGCCGCCGCCGGGGCGGTGCCGATCGCCGACCTGGGTCGGGTCGACGCCGGTACCCGGGTGCGGGTCGGCGGCATCGTCACCCACCGGCAGCGCCCGGCGACCGCCGGCGGGGTGACGTTCGTCAATCTGGAGGACGAGACCGGGATGCTCAACGTGACCTGCTCACCCGGGCTGTGGCTGCGCTACCGCACGGTGGCCCGGTCCAGCGCCGCCCTGCTGGTACGGGGCCGGCTGGAGAAGGCCGAAGGGGTGCTCAACCTGGTCGCCGACCGGCTGGACGCGGTCACCACCCCGGTCAGTCCGGCGTCCCGGGACTTCCGCTGACCGTCGGGTCGGCCGCCGTCGCCGACGGATCGGCGGCGGGCTCCTGCTGGTCCGGTGTCGGGGTCAGCGGGGTCAGCGGAAGGTCGCTCGGTGCCGTCCGCACCGGTGCCGGCGTCGGAGTGGAACCGGGGAGCGTGAACGGCGCCAGCTCCGGGCAGAACGGGTAGATGTACTGCGGGTTGTCGAACCGTGCTGGGTCCGCCTCGACCCCCTGCCGAGAGTAGTCGAGGTGCTCGCACCGGTACGGATCGCCGAGCGAGATCGGTTGGCCGCTCTCGTCGAACAGCCGAGCACCCTCTACCAGTCGGCCCTGCCCGTCGTAGACGTACACGTCCAGCACCTGCGTGTACGGATCGTTCTGGTAGTAGACCGGCCCGGGGGTGCTGCTGCGGGATCGGCCGTCGACCTCCGCCACGGTGACCGCGCCGAAGATCAGCACGATAGCGGTCGCGGCGGTGAGCGTCCGGCGGGGCCAGCGGGTGAACCCGGCCTGACGGCGGCCGAGCCAGATCGAGGCGGTCACGAAGCCGGCGAGGACCAGCAGACCGATGACGACGCTGCCGCCCGGACGTGGGAAGAGCCCGGGCGAGCCGTCGGTGACGAGGTGGGCGAAGAGCAGCGCGGCGAGGTAGCCGCGCAGCACCCACCAGGCGGGGCGCAGCAACCGCAGGAACTCGCTGGCACTGCGGTAGCCGAGCAGCGGCCCGACCCGGTGGTCGACCCGGGCCAGCCGGCTGCGGGTGCTCTGCCAGGCGGCGGCGACCCGGTGGCCGACCCCCGGCGTCGTCGCCGGGGTGTCCAGCGCGGCGCTGGCGCGCAGTTCGGCGGCGTACTCCGTCGGGTCGCCGAGCCGGTCGACAAGCGTGCCGTCGCCTTCGGCGAGGACCTCGGCCAGATGCTCGGGCAGATCTTCGAGCAACTCGTCGCGGACCGTCGCCGGCAGGTCGGCCAGGGCGGCCCGGACCTGCTCGACGTAGCGCGTGATCTCCATCTGCGTCGTGGCGTTCACGCCGCCACCCCCCGATCGTCGAGCAGGTCGTCCATGGTCGCGGCGAAGTCGCGCCAGTTCTTACCCGAGCGGGTCAGCTGGTCGCGGCCGGCGGAGTTGAGTGAGTAGTACTTGCGGTGCGGCCCTTCCTCGGACGGGACCACGTAGGTGGTGAGCAGGCCGGCCTGGAACAGCCGGCGCAGCGTGCCGTAGACCGAGGCGTCACCGACCTCCGTCAACCCGGCGGTACGCAGCCGGCGCAGGATGTCGTAGCCGTACCCGTCGTCGTGCCGAAGCACGGCGAGGACGGCGAGGTCGAGCACCCCTTTGAGAAGCTGGGTGGTATCCACGGTGTGCAGACTACTGTGCAATCCGATATACCGTCAATCGCGCAGTACCGGCGGTGGAGCGGACCGGTTGCGGACGGTCGACCGACCGGCCGCGCGGGCCGCGCCGGGCACGCCGCCCCCGACGGCCGATAGGCTCGCGCGGGTGGAGCGCACACACATCCCGAGCGGCCCGACGGTCAGCCCCCGGACCGCCGTGGTCTGGTCCGTGCTGCGGCAGGAGCTGGACCGCCACCGTGACCGCACCCTCACCGTCGTCGACGTCGGCGGCGGCACCGGCGGGTTCGCCGTACCGCTGGCCGAGGCCGGCCATCAGGTCACCGTCGTCGACGCCAGCCCGGACGCCCTGGCCGCGCTGACCCGCCGCGCCGCCGAGGCGGGCGTCGCCGAGCGGATCCGGGCCGTGCAGGGCGACGGTGACGCGCTCGGTGACCTGATCGCGCCGGCCAGCGCCGACCTGGTGCTGTGCCACGCCGTGCTGGAGGTGGTCGACGATCCGGCCCGGGTGGTCGAGTCCCTGGCCGCCGCGCTGCGCCCCGGCGGCGCGGCCAGCGTCCTGGTCGCCGGCCGGGCCGCCGCCGTGCTGGCCCGGGCGGTCAACGGCCACCTGGACCTCGCCGCCGCGTTGCTGACCGACCCGCAGGGCACCGCCGGCACGCGGGACACCCTGCGCCGCCGCTACGACGCGGCCAGCGCCGTCGCGCTGCTCGTCGCCGCCGGGCTGCAGGTCGAGCAGACCCATGGGGTACGCGTACTGGCCGATCTGCTGCCGGCGGCCGTCGCCGAGGGCGACCCGCAGGCGGTGCTCGACCTGGAACTCGCCGCCGCCGCCCACCCGCCCTACCGGGACCTCGCCACCCAGCTGCACCTGTTCGCCCGGCGCCCCGCGCCATGAGTGACGCCGAGCCGCCCAGCGCGAGAGTCGACGCCGAGCCGCCGGCCACCCCGGCGCACCTGCTGCGCCCGGCCCGACCCGAGTACGGCGTGGCCAGCCTCGCCGAGGTCGTGCCCAGTGTGCTCGCCGTCCTCGGAGTGCCCGGCGCGGTCGACCCGCTGCGGCTGGCCGACCCGTTGGCCGGCGTACGGCGGGTCGTCGTGCTGCTGATCGACGGCCTCGGCTGGCACCAGCTGCCGGCTGCCGGTCGACACGCCCCGGCCCTGGCGCAGCTGGCCGCCGGCCGGCACGCCCGCCGCCTGACCACCGGTTTCCCGTCGACCACTCCCACCAGTCTGGTCAGCCTCGGCACCGGCACCCCACCCGGCGCACACGGTGTCCTCGGCTTCCGCCTCCTGATGCCGGGTACCGACCGGGTGCTGACCCACACCTACTGGACCGACGACCCGGACCCGATGTCGTGGCAGCCGCTGGACACCTGTTGGCAGCGGGCTGCCGCCGCCGGCGTCGCGGTGAGCGTGGTGAGCCGGGGTGAGTTCGCCGGCAGCGGGCTGACCGTCGCGGCCAACCGGGGCGGCACCTACCGGGAGGCCGACGGCGTCGACGATCTCGCCGCCGGCCTGCTGGCGGCGGTCGCCGTCGCCGACGGGCCGGCCCTGGTCTACGGATACCACCCGGACCTCGACCGGGCCGGCCACGTCCATGGGGTCGACTCACCGCAGTGGCAGCTGGCCGCCGCCGGGCTGGAGCGGCTGATCGGACGGGTGGTCGACGGGCTGCCGTCGGACGCGGCGCTGCTGGTGACCGCCGACCACGGCCAGCTCAACGTGCCGGCCGGGCCGGCGTACCGGGTCGACCTGGACGCCGATCCCCGGCTGCAGGAGGGGGTACGGGTGGTGGCCGGCGAACCCCGGGTGCGCTACCTGCACACCCGGCCGGGCGCCGCCGCCGACGTGGTGGCCGCCTGGCGGGCGGTTCTCGGACCGGCCGTCGAGGTGACCGAACGGAACGCACTGATCGAGGCGGGCTGGTTCGGCCCGGTGCCGCCGGCACACCAGGCCCGCATCGGTGACGTCGTGGTGACCTGCCAGGACCGGTACGTGGTGCTGTCCACCGCGACAGAACCCGGTATGTCGGCACTCGTCGGATTCCACGGCGGGGCGACCGAGGTCGAGCTGGCCATCCCACTGTTGGTGGCCACCGGGTGACTCAGCCGACGGGGTAACCCGATCGCGCGAAGATCGCCCGGTTTGTCGATGCTGGCCGAAGGGCGGACGGGACTCAGTGGGAACGGGCGGCTACGCTGTTACCAGGTGATGACGTCCACCGGACGGAAAATCAACCTAGGCGGTCCGTCGTCCGGCTTTCCGACCCGCGAACCCCCTCGTAGACTTGCGGGTAAGCAGCCGGTTGGCTGCCACGGTCTGTCGGTCCGACCGGGCCGACCAACGGTGACCGGGGAGGAGTGCCGTGCCGCTCTCGGAGCACGAGCAGCGGCTGTTCGAGCAGATCGAGCGGTCGCTTGCCGAGGACCCCAAATTCGCCTCGGCCGTGCGCGCCAGCGACCCGCGTTTCCACGCGCGGCGTCGCCTGCTCGTCGCTGCCGGTGTGATCATCATTGGCCTTGCCCTGGTCGTTTACGGCACAGTGAGCAAAGTGCCGCTGCTGGGCGTGGCCGGTTTCGTGGTCATGCTCGGCGCTGCGGCGTTCGCCATGCAGTCCCAGCGCAAGTCCAGCGCACCCGATCTGCGGGTGGTCGGCGGGACGACGAGCCGCAGGACCCGCAGCGGGCGACGGTCATCGCTGATCGACCGGCTGGAGGAGCGTTGGCGCCAGCGGCCGGAGGGCCACCGCTGACCTGACCAGCGGAGCCCTGCTACCCGGGACCTGCCCGGCCCGGGTGAACGCGTCGTGCCCGGTGCCACCGTGCCCCGGGCATCGCCGCCTGACTCTGCGTCGTTGGCCGGTGCCGGCGACCGGGTGATCGTGACCGGCGCCGCTACCCGTGCCCTGGTCGCGGTCGCGCATGCCACGGCAGCGCGGTCGCACACCACGGCAGCGCCCCGGACCGGGGCGCGAACTGTCCCGTCGGTCCGTTGACCGCGCTCGACGGATCGCCGCTGTGGCACGAGGGCGATTATGCCGGGCCCGCCGGCCACAGGTGGCCGGATTCCCGAAAGTGGTCCGCCGGGGGGTCAGCGGCCCAGCCGGCTCGCCAACAGCCGGCGCGGGCTGAACCGGGCGGCGGCGTCCCGCCACTGCGCGACCACCCCGAACAACCGCCCGTACGTGTCCACGACCTGTGCGCGCCAGTGCAGCAGCACCGACGGCGGCAGCAGCCGGGCCAGCAGCCGGGTCCGACGGTTCGCGCCCGCCGCCAACGCCGCCCGGGTCCGGTCGAGCGCCTCGACCAACGCCCCGCCCTGCATCGGCTGCCGGGCGTACCGCGCCCGCTCCTCGGCCCGGCCGAGCAGCCGTACCGCGTCGGTCGCCCCGCCGTCGCGGACCGACCCGATCGCCGCGAGCCGCTCGGCGGTCGCCCGGGGCGTTTCCGACCGGTCCACCGGCACCCGCAGATCGACCATGGTGTCGATCAGCTCGCTCCAGGCGGCGTGCGCATGCGCCCGGGCCGCCCCAGGGTCGGCACCGGTGACCACCATGACCGGGCCGGCTCCGCCGTCGGGTGCCGGGGCCAGGTCGGTGCCGTCCCCGGACGCCGAGCTCAGGGTGCGGCTGAGCCGCCGGCGACGTACGGTGGCCCGTCGCACCGCCGGCACCGCCGCCAGCGCCAACAGGACCGCCACCGCCGCCAGCGTCCACAACGGCCACCTCGGGCCCGTCGGTGTGGTCGACGCCCCGGCCAGGCCCTCGTCACCAGGGCCGACGTTGTTCGGATCGGTCTGCGGCAGCGGCGCCGCCGACGGCCCGGCGGTCGGCCCGACGGTCGGCGCGGCGGACGGACCGGCCTCGTCGGGGGCGTCCACGTCCGGCGCCCACTCGGAGCGCACCGACCCCGGCACGCTCGCCGCCGGAGTGGGATCGAACGGCACCCAGCCGAGCCCGTCGAAGTAGACCTCGGTCCAGGCGTGCAGGTTGAGGTTGGTCAACGTGTAGGTGTTCTCCACCCGCCGGGAGCCGTTGGTGAAGCCGAACGCCACTCGGGCCGGAATGTCCGCGGCCCGTACCAGCCACGCCATGGCCGCCGCGTACTGCTGGCAGAAGCCGACCTTGTTGTCGAGGAAGTTGACGATGTCCTGGCTGGCCGTACCGCCCTCGGTGGCCAGACTGTAGGTGAAGCCGTTGTCACGGGAGAAGTGGTCGTAGATCGCCCGTACCCGGTCGTAGTCGGTCCGCGCACCCGCGGTCAACTCCTCGACCAGGGCCGTGACCTGCGGGACCTGCGGCACCTCGGTGAGCCGTACCCGTAGGTCGTCGTCGGCCGGCAGCGGCTGCGACCGCCGCAGCGCGCCCGGCGTGTACGAGGAACGGACGTAGTCGAAGCCGTAGGTCATGCCCCGTGCCCGGGACCGGCCGGAGAAGACGACCTGTGCGGTCCGGTCGTACGCCCAGCTGCCGTCCACGTCGCGCATCCGCACCGGCACCGGGTACGTCGGCAGCAACGCCATGTTGAAGCCCTGCGCGACCTCGACGGTCGCCTCGAACTCCTCCCGGGTCACCCCGGTGCTGAGCAGCCGGGGATCCTCCCGAGGGTCGGGCAGCGCCGACGCCGACCCTGGCCGCCCACCCGGCGACCGGTTGGCGAAGCCCTCCTGGCTGATCTCGTCGGCGATCCCGATCCGCAGATACCCCGGATCCGGATCGTTCGTCGTCACCCGCAGCATCTCGGTGACCTCGCTCTGGTTGAGCTGGCCGCTCAACGCCGCGAACAGGTTCACCTGCCCCGGTCCGGTGCCCAGGCCGGTGCCGCCCACGCCGGCACCGCTGAGATTGGTCAGCAGCCCCGAGGTCATCCCGGGGATCGCCACCGGAACCGCCACCGCGACCACCACACCGACCAGCGCCAGCCGGCGGCCGGCGGCGGCCAGCGGCGACGGCTCCCACACGTCCACGTCCCGGCCGTCGCCGGTGAAGCGTCGGCCGAACCGGCGTACCCGGTCGACGTTGTCGGCCATCAGCAGCCACAGGTAACCGATCGCGCCCACCACGAACGGCACCGCCGGCACACTGTCCACGTAGATCGCCACCGGCACCGAGTAGATGGCCAGCATCGGCAGACCGGCCAGCGCGGGCCGGCGCAACGTCACCGTCAGCACGTCGACGACGACGGCGACCGCGCCGATGCCCAGGGCCGTGATGAACAGCAGGGCGTCGCCGTCGGGCACCGGTACGCCGTAGGCGTGCACGTCCTGCGCGGACTGGGCGAACAGTCCGCCGAAGTGGGCGAAGGTCGCGGGGGAGGGCAGCACCACGAGGAACTCGTCGCCGCTGGGGAACAGCCAGGTCAGCCCGAGCAGCAGGGCACCCACCATGGCCACCGGGTGCAGCCAGGCCGGTCCGCCCAGCGTCCGGGCCAGCAGGCCGGCCCCGGAGACCAGCGCGACGGTGATCGCACACTGCACCAACCAGGTCCAACTGGCGAAGATGGTCCCCATCGGGGCGGCGGCCATCAGGGTGGCCGCCGCGGCGACCAGGCCCAGATGTCTGCGGCCGGTCATTTGACACCTCCGGCTACCGTCTCGGCCAACGCCGCCCGCCAGGCGAAGCCCTGTGGTCCACGCGCCAGTTGCGGCCACAACGACGGCAACTGGTCGCCGTGGTTCACTCCGATCACCCGCCAGCCGCTCTGCAACAGCGACAGCGCCGCCGCCCCCTGCGTCCGGGCCGCCTCGGCCCGCTCGCTGTCGCCCAGGTTCAGCCAGCCGTGACTGTCGATCAACAGCGCGACGCAGGTCGACCGGTTGCCGCGCAACCCGGCCAGCAACTCGGCCTCGGGCAGGGTCAACGCGCCGAGCACGGCCACCACCAGTGAACTGTCCGACCGGCGACGGACCTGCTCGACCAGGGTCGCGACGTCGCTGCGTTGACTGGCGGTGACATCGGCCAGACAGTCCAGCAGCAGGCCGTCGCCGTCGGCCTCGGTCGCGTCGGTGTCGACGCCGAGGCCGGTGACCAGCCGCAGCCGGTAACCGTTGCCGCGCAGGTGTACGGCGACGCTCGCGGTCGCCGCCACCGCCCATTCGAAACTGGCCGTCGGTCCGTCACCCTGGTGGGCGTACGCCCGGGTGTCGAGCACCACGGTGGCCCGGCTCTCCCAGGGCTGCTCCTCACGGCGCACCATCAGTTCCCCGGTCCGGGCGGTCGACTTCCAGTGCACCCGGCGCAGGTCGTCGCCGCGCCGGTACTCCCGGGTCGCCGAATCGTCCTCGCCGTGCACCGCCACCGACCGGGCCCGGCTGTCGCCCGAGCCGGCGTACTCGCTGGCCAGCCGGACCGTCGGCAGCGCGGTGACCTGCGGGATCACGGTGAGCCGGTCGACGCTGGGGAACGCCCGGGTCAACTCGCACAACCCGAACGGGTCGGTCAGTCGGACCACCAGTGGTCCGACCTCGTAGCGGCCCCGGACGTCGGCGCGCACCGTGTACGCCACCGAACTCGCCTGCTGGGCGCCGAGCCGTTCCAGCACCACCCGGGGGCGGGTCCCCAGGGCGTACGGCAGCCGGTCCTCCAGTAGCAGGGTGCCGGTCGGCAACCGGGACAGGTTGTGCAGGCGCAGGACCACCCGGGCGTTGGCGCCCACCGGCACCCGGTGCGGCTCCAACGAGCGGGTGCAGGCCAGCTTGTACCGGCTGCGACCCACGTAGGCCGCGGCCAGCAGCGGGAGCAGGGCCAACAGGATGGCGACCCGCAGCAGGTCCTTCTCGCCGAGGATCAGCGCCGACACGACCGCCGCGGTGCCGGCCGCCAGGAACGACCGGCCGCGGGTGGTTAGGCCGCGCAGCGCCTCACGCATCGATCAGCGCCCCCGGGAATCGAACGGCACCGGCGCCACGCCCTCGGCACCGAAGGGCCGACCGTCGTACGCCGCTGCCGCCGGCCGCTGCCGCTCGTGCGGCAGCGGGAGCCGGTGGACCAGCTCCGCGATGATCGCGTCGGTGGTACGCCGGGCCAGTTGCGCCTCGGCGGTCGGGATGAGCCGGTGGGCGAGCACCGGCACGGCCAGTGCCTGCAGGTCGTCGGGGAGCACGTAGTCGCGGCCCTCCAACGCGGCGACCGCACGAGCGGTGCGCAGCAGCTGCAGGGTCGACCGGGGCGACGCGCCCAGCCGCAGCTCCGGGGACTCCCGGGTCGCGGTCACCAGGTCCACCGCGTACTGCTTGACCGGGTCGGCCACGTGCACCTCCCGGACGGTGGCGATCAGCTGCCGTACGCCGTTGGCGTCCGAGACCGGCCGCAACTGGTGGATGGGGTCCACCGCACCGTGTCCGTCGAGCATCGCCAACTCGGCGCTCGGATCCGGGTACCCCATCGCGATCCGGGCGGTGAACCTGTCCCGCTGTGCCTCCGGCAGGGGATAGGTGCCCTCCATCTCGATCGGGTTCTGGGTGGCGATCACCATGAACGGCGTGCGCAGCTCGTAGGTCGTACCGTCGACGGTGACCTGCCGCTCCTCCATGCACTCCAGCAACGCGGCCTGCGTCTTCGGTGACGCCCGGTTGATCTCGTCACCGACCACCAGATTGGCGAACACCGCTCCGGGCTTGAACTCGAAGTCGTGGTTGTCCTGGTTGTAGACGCTGACCCCGGTCACGTCGCTGGGCAGCAGGTCGGGGGTGAACTGGATCCGGCGTACCGAACAGTCGATGGACCGCGCGAGCGTCTTGGCCAGCTTGGTCTTGCCGACGCCAGGAACATCCTCGATCAGGAGGTGGCCTTCGGCGAGCAGGACGGCGAGCGCCAACCGGACCGTTGCGGTCTTCCCCTCGATGACCTGCTCGATGTTGGCCACGATCGCATCGGTCACGGTGCGGAACTCGTCATGGGGCAACGGAGCACCCAGATCGTCCCAGATGTCTTGGGTCACGACCCTCCTCCTCGTCGTGCGGCGTCAGCGGACCGGTCGGTCCGGCCGCCCGCCGCCGGGTCACGTGGGCACCGTTGCCACCCGCCGCAGGTACCCCACACGCCTCTCAGGCTATCCATTCTCCTACCTGACGCCATCCACAGGATGACCCGGCCTCCCGTCGCCGCGCCATCCGCAGGATGACCCGGCCCGGCCCAGGCAGCCGGGGTCCGCCTCCCGACTGGAGTACGTGGTGGTGACCGTGCGGGTTCAACCGATCCGACGACCCGCAGGACCTGGGCGTCGTCGGACATGAACCGGGCCGGCCCGGGTAACCGTCCGTGATCGTCGCCGACTCACGGGTGGGTCGGTCCATTCGCTGCTGACACCTACCCGAAGGGGACGTGACGGACAGCAGGATTCACCGTGGCACGGACTGGGCAGTACATCGCGACATCTCACGCGGTCCAGGTCATCCGGTCCGCCGGACGCGGGTGCGGCCCCTGGCGGGCGGTACGGAGAGGAGTCGGATGTCCACGGCCGGGTACGTGGCGGTCGTCGTCGTGGTGTGGGTGCTCTCCGGAGTCACCGCGGTCGCGGTGTTCATGACCCGGCGGGGCCGGCGCGCCTGGTACTGGTATCTGCTCGGTGCCGTGCTAGGACTGCTGTTCGTCCCGATCGCGATGGAACGCGGTGCCACCGGCACCGGACGTTTGGAGACCCGGACCGCGCCGGGGCGACCCGGCCGGTCGGCGTCCGCCGCCGGCCCACGGGTGCTGGTCGCGGTGGACGGGTCCGCCGACGCCGACCGGGCGCTGCGTACCGCCCGGGAGGTGCTCGGTGACCGGGTCGGCGAGCTGATCCTGGCCACGGTCGTCGACCTGGCACCCCAGGTCGACCCGGACGAACGGACCGAGGAGGAGGACGAGGACCTCGCCCGCGCCCGAGAGGTGCTGCGGGACCGGGCCGGCGCGGCGTCCGCCGGGGGCCGGGCCGGAGCGAGCCGTACGGAGATCCTCACCGGCACCCCGGCGCGGGCGCTGCTGGACACCGCTCGCCGCAACGACGTCGACCTGATCGTCATCGGGCGGCGGGGCAGCGGCCTGTCCACCCGGCTGCTCGGTGGCGTCGCCGACCAGGTGGTGCGCCACGCCGACCGACCGGTCCTGCTCGCCGCGACCGAGGACGCCTGAGATGGCGTGCGCCACGGCCACGGGCACGACGACCGGCTGCGGGCGCCGTCGCGCTGGCTGCGGGCGCCGTCGCGCTGGCTGCGGTAGGGGAGTCCGGCGTTGACCATGGTCGCGGTGCTGGTCCTGCTGACCGGGCTCGCCGCCACCGCACCACTGCTCACCCGTCTGCTCGGTCGGGACGCCGGATATCCACTCGCCCTCGGCTACCTGGTCAGCTGCGGACTACTCGCTTCGCGGATGCCGGTGGTGCTCGACAACGGCGCGGTCGCGGTCACCGCGCCGTGGCTGCCGTCGCTGGAGGTGGCGTTCGCGCTGCGTCTGGACGGCCTGTCGATGGTCTTCGGGCTGCTCGTGCTCGGCGTCGGCGCGCTGATCATGATGTACTGTCCGCGCTATCTCACCCCGGACGCCCGGTGCACCAGCCTCTACACCCTGCTGACCCTGTTCACCGTCGCGATGCTCGGCCTGGTCTTCGCGTCCGACATGGTGCTGTTGTTCCTGTTCTGGGAACTGACCACGCTCTGCTCGTTCTTCCTGATCGGCCTGGCCAGTCCGGCGGCGGCCCGACCGGCGACCCGGGCCCTGCTGGTCACCGCCGGCGGCGGACTGGCGTTGCTGGCCGCCGTCGTGATCCTGGTCGGCACCCTCGGCACCGCCGACCTCACCACGATCCTGGCTCGCCCGGACCGGTTGCTCGCCTCCCCAGCGGCCTGGGCGGTCGGTGCGTTGCTGATCGTCGCGGCGTTCGCCAAGTCGGCGCAGTTCCCGTTCCACTTCTGGCTGCCCAGCGCGATGGTGGCGATCACCCCGGTCAGCGCGTACCTGCACGCGGCCACGATGGTCAAGGCCGGCATCTACCTGCTGATCCGCTTCTCGCCGGTCTACGCCGGTCAACCGGCCTGGACCATCACACTGGTCCTCGGCGGGCTCGGAACCGCCGTGCTCGGTGCCTTCCTGGCGTTGCGCCAACACGACCTCAAGGCGATGCTGGCCTACTCGACGGTCAGCCAACTGGGCCTGCTGGTCGGCGTGATCGGGGTCGGCACCACGGCCGCCCTGGCCGCCGCAGTGCTGCACACGGTGGCCCACGCGCTGTTCAAGGCCACCCTGTTCATGCTCGTCGGCATCATCGACCGGGAAGCCGGCAGCCGCGACATCCGCCAGCTGTCCGGGCTGCGCCGGGTGATGCCGGTGACCGCGACCCTGACCGGGCTCGCGGCGATGTCGATGGCCGGACTGGCCCCACTGCTCGGCTTCGTCAGCAAGGAAGCGATCTTCGAAGCGCTGATCCGGACCGGGGTGGATCCCTGGCTGAGCCCGACCGCCGAGGTGCTGGCCGTGTCGGCGTCCGCGCTGACCTTCGCCTACGGCGCGCGGATCGTCTACGAGACCTTCGCCGGGCCCACCCGGCAACCCGACCTGTACGAGCCGGCGCTGACCTTCCTCGCCCCGGCCGGGGTGGCGGCGTTGCTCAGCCTGATGCTCGGCCCGGCCGCCGCCCTGCTCGGCCCGCTGATCGACCAGGCCACCCGCAACGCCGACCCGGGCGGGGAACCGCCGTACGTGGCGTTCTGGCACGGGTTCACCCCGGCGCTGGGGCTGTCGGTCCTGGCCGTCGGGCTCGGGTTCGCGTTGTTCGCCGCCCGCGCCCGGGTCGACCGGATCGTGCACGCGGTGCCGCTGCCACCCGCCGGCGCGACCATGTTCGACCATAGCTATGCGACGCTGCTGCGACTGGGTCATCTGGTCGGCCGCCCGGCCCGCTACGACTCACCCGGCGCCCACCTGTTCCGACCGGTGCTGTTGCTGGTGCTGCTGGGTGCGGTCGGCAGTTGGGCGCTCGCGTCGTCGCCGCCGTCACCGCTGTGGCCGCCGACGGGCCCCACCGCCGGCGACTGGCCACTGCTGGTGCTCGTGGCGGTGGCGACCGCCGGGATCGTGACGGCCCGTTCGGCACTGGCCGCGATCGCGCTGCTCGGCCTGGTCGGCCTGCTGGTCGCCACCTGGTTCCTGCTCGCCGGTGCGCCGGACGTCGCGCTGACGTTGATGCTGGTCGAGGTGCTGACCGCGGTGGTCGGGATGCTCGTGCTGCGGCGGTTGCCGGCCCGGCTGCCCGGGGCCGGGCGGCAGCCGGTGAGCTGTTTCGCCGGCGCGCTCGCGGCCGCCGCCGGGATCGTCGCGGTCGTGGCCACGCTCGCCCTGACCGGCCGCCGGGAGCTGTCGACAGCGGGGGACTACTTCCTGCGTACCGCCGAGCCGCAGACCGGCGGCGAGAACGTGGTCAACGTGATCCTGGTCGACTTCCGGGCGTTCGACACCCTCGGTGAGGCCAGTGTCCTGGTCGCTGTGGCGCTCGGCCTGATCGGACTGTTCCGGGCCGGCCGGGTCGGCCGCTCCGGAGACGGCCCCGACGGCACCGGCACGACCAGCGCGGCTGGCGGTTCCGGCGGTGGCGGCCCCGACCTGGTGCTGCGGTTCGCGCACCGGCTGCTCACCCCGGTGATGCTCGTCGTCTCCGCGTACCTGTTCCTGCGTGGCCACGACGAACCCGGCGGTGGCTTCATCGCCGCGCTGGTCGCGGGGGCCGCGATCGGTCTCGGGCAACTGGCCCACGGGGGCAGCCGGGTGGCGGCGCGGCGCTGGCTACGGCCGGCACCGCTGCTGGCCGGCGGGTTGCTGACCTGCCTGGCCGTCGGGCTGTCCGCGCTGCTGCTCGGCGAGCCGTTCCTCACTCCGGAGCACACCCCGGCGGTGTCGGCGCTCGGGTTGTCCGTGACACCGGTGACGCTGTTCGACGTCGGCATCTACCTGATGGTGGTCGGACTGGTCACCGCGGCGGTGGACCGGCTGGGCGCGACCGACGTGCGTCCGGTCGTCGAGCGGCAGCGAGCCGTCGCCGCGTCGGTGCCCACCGGGGCCACCCGGGAGGTGTCGACGCGATGACCGTAGCGCTGATGGTCGGCATCCTGACCGCCGCCGGCGTGTACCTGATCCTGCACCGGGGCCTGATCCGGGTGATCATCGGATTCGTCCTGCTCGGGCACGCCGTCAACGCCCTGTTGCTGGCCGCCGGCGGGCTGTGGCGGAGGGAACCACCGCTCGGCGAGGTGGACCGTGCCACCACCGCCGACCCGTTGCCCCAGGCGTTCGCGTTGACCGCCATCGTCATCACCTTCGGGATCACCGTGTATCTGCTCGCCCTCACCCTGGCCAGCCCACCTGAGCGCGACCGGCCCGACCTCGAACTCGGCGAGGCGCCGCCGTCGCCGACTCCGGCGGCGCCGCCGACCGCACCACGGCGTGCCGCTGGTCCAACGGCCGGTGCGCCGGCCGAGCCGGTGCTGACCGAACCACGTGCGGTCACCGACGAACTTGCCCGGGGCGGCGGAACTGTCCGCGACGACGGGGTGGCCGACCCCGGCGGGACGCGGCACCAGCGGGAGGGCCGATGACCGGCACGGCGCTGGTACTTCCGATCGTGCTGCCGTTGGTGGTCGCCGGGCTGCTGACGGCGCTGCCCGGGCGTGCGGCGCTGCACCGGGCCGGGTGGCTGGCGACCTCGGCGGCCGTGGTGGTCGACGGTGCCGTCCTGCTCGCCAGCACCCGCGACGGTGACGTCATCGCCGAACGGATCGGCGGCTGGCCGGCCGGCATCGCGATCAGCCTCGCGGCGGACACCCTCAGCGCCCTGCTGATCGTCACGGTGGCGGTGGTGCAACTGGCGTGCGGCGTGTTCGCCGCCGGCTCCGGTGACGACCGGCGACCCTTCTTCGTACCACTGGTGCTCATCACCAGCGCCGGCGCGTACGGGGCGTTTCTCACCGCCGACCTGTTCAACCTCTTCGTCATGGTCGAGGTCATGCTGGTGCCCTCGTACGTGCTGCTGACCACCGGCGGTGGGCGGGAGCGGATCACCGCCGGTCGGGTCTACGTCACGGTCAATCTGCTGGCGTCGACGATCTTCTTGGCCGGGGTGGGGCTGGTCTACGCCGTGGCCGGCACCGTCGACCTCGGTGAACTGGCCGGTGCGGGCGCCACCGGGTCCGGTGAGCTGGTCGTCGCCGGGGCGGTCGTGCTGCTGGCCCTGGCGGTCAAGGCCGCGGTGGTGCCGCTGCACGGCTGGCTGCCGCGCAGCTACCCGTACGCGCCACCGACGGTCACCGTGCTCTTCTCCGGGATCCTGACCAAGGTCGGCGTCTACGCGATCCTGCGGATCGTCGCGGTGGTCTACGACGGTGCCGTGCAGTACCAGTGGCTCATCGGGATCGCCGCCGTGGTGACGATGGTGATCGGCGTGCTGGGGGCGCTCGGTGAGCACACCATGCGTACGGTGCTGGCCTTCCACATGGTCAGTCAGATCGGCTACCTGCTCATCGGGTTGGCGTTGTTCAGCCCGGCGGCGCTGACCGCCGCGATCTTCTTCCTGGTCCAGTACATCCTGGTCAAGGCGGCCCTGTTTCTGTCCGCCGGCGCGGTGACGGTGGGTTACGGCACCGACCGGTTGGACCGGCTCGGCGGTCTCGCGGCGGTGCACCGGCTCCTCGCGCTCGCCTACATCGGTGCGGCCCTGTCGCTGGCCGGTATGCCGCCGTTCTCCGGTTTCCTGGCCAAGTTCCTCCTGCTGCGGGCGGCCGCGGCCGACGGCGACTACCTGATCTTCACCGTCGCGGTGGTGGTCAGCCTGGGAACCCTCATCTCGATGATCAAAATCTGGGACCTGGTCTTCTGGGGTGAACCGCCGTCCGGTCCGGCCGGCCCGGCCGGCGTCACCCGGGCACCCAACTCCGCCGGCTCCGCAGCGCGGCCCGAGCCGGGCGCCCCGGTCGGTGTCCGTGCCCCGGTCGACGTCGGGGAGCAGGTCGGGGTCCGGCCGCCGGCGCGGATCGGACCGGCCATGACCGTGCCGGCGCTGGCGCTGGCGGTCGCCACCCTGCTGCTCGGTCCGGCCGCCGCACCCTTGCTCGACCTGGCCGCCGAGGCCGCCGCCGGCCTGATCGACCCACAGGCGTACGTCGAGGCGGTGACCGGGCGATGAGCGGGCGCGGCGGCACCGGCTGGTGGGCGAGTCCGCCGGGCCGGTTCGCGCTGCGGACCGTCCGGGTGTCGCGGTTCATCGGCTACTTCGCCGTACGGCTGGTGGTCGCCAACCTCGTCGTCGCCCGGGAGATCGTCACGCCGGGCAGCGGCCTGTCGCCGGGGATCGTCGAGATCCGGCTGCGGACCCGGACCCCGACCGAGGTCGTGCTGATGGCGCTGGCGGTGGGGCTCACCCCGGGAACACTGACCGTGGCGATCCGCCAGGACCCGCCGACGCTGTTCGTCCACGGCATGCACGCCGAGGACCCGCAGACCTTCCGCGCCGAGCTAGCCCGGCTGCAGGACCGCATGCTGCCGGCGGTCCGGCCGGTCCAGGACGCTGGCGACAGGTCTGGTGACGCCGGCGTCTCGGACCGGCCGGACCGGTCTGGTGACGCCGGCGATCAGGGACGACCGGAGGTGAACCCGTCGTGACCGGACTCGATCTCGTCCTCGGCGTACTCGCGGCGGCCATGCTGGCCGCGATCGTCCGGCTCGTCGTCGGACCGACCGACGCCGACCGGGCCGCCGCGCTCGACTTCGGCTTCTTCGTCTTCATCGCCGCCGTCGCGGTCCTGGCCGCCCGGCTGCGGATCCCTGCCCTGCTGGACCTCGTGCTGACCGCGACCCTGGTCGGGTTCCTGGCGACCGTCGCGCTCGCCCGCCTGGTGGAACGGAGGAGCCGGTGAACGTCTCGACGGTCCTGGCCACGGTGCTGCTGGGCGCCGGCACCCTGCTGATCGGGATCACCGCGATCGGGTTGCTGCGGTTACCGGACATCTACAACCGGATGAACGCCGTCGCCAAGGCGGCCAGCCTGGGGCTGACCCTGGTCCTGCTCGGCGTGCTGACCCTGCTGCCGAGCCCGCGTACCGCCGTCGTGGTGGCCCTGGCCATCCTTCTGCAGCTGCTCACCGCCCCGGTCGGCGGGTACGCACTCGCCCGGGCCGCCTACCGGTCCGGCACGCCGATGTCGGCGCAGAGCCGGTTCGACGACCTCGCCGAGCCTGCGGCGCGGACCGGAACGGATCTGGGCGACACCGCCATGGAGCCCGGCCGGGACCGGGACTGAGCCCGCAGTGAGCCCCGGCCGCGCCGGGACTGAGCCCGCAGTGGGCCCCGGCTGCGCCGGGACTGAGCCCGCAGTGAGCCCCGGCTGCGCCGGGACTGAGCCCGCAGTGGGCCCCGGCCGCGCCGGAGGCCCGTCGATGTGAGTTGCGGGTACCGGTAGACTACCGGTATGGCCGGTGCCTTCCTGCTCCTTCTCCGGCCGTGCTGACCCACCCGGAGGCCTGACCCACTACGGCCCCGTCGGTGGCGACAGCACGGCGACCCCTCCTGCGTGAGGGGTTTTTTCATGCCCGGGTACCCCCGGCCCCGGACCGACGCCCGGCCCCCGGACCGACAAATGACAGCCCACGACCGATACCTGAGGTGGCGACCGACGATGAGCGAGGCAGCCGAGACCGGAGCGGACATCCCCCCGTACCGGTACACCGCCGCGATGGCGGGCGAGATCGAACGGCGGTGGCAGCAGCGCTGGGAACAGGACGGTACGTTCCACGCGCCCAACCCGACCGGCCCGCTGGCCGACCCGGAGCACCCGCGCGCCGGCGCCGACAAGCTCTTCCTGCTGGACATGTTCCCGTACCCCTCCGGGGCCGGGCTGCACGTCGGTCACCCGCTGGGCTTCATCGGCACCGACTGCTACGGCCGCTACCAGCGGATGGCCGGGCGCAACGTACTGCACGCGATGGGCTTCGACGCGTTCGGGCTGCCCGCCGAGCAGTACGCGGTGCAGACCGGTCAGCACCCCCGCACCACCACCGAGGCCAACATCGAGCGGTACCGGGCCCAGCTGCGCATGTTGGGGCTGGCCCACGACGACCGTCGGTCGGTGGCCACCACCGACGTCGAGTTCTACCGCTGGACCCAGTGGATCTTCCTGCAGGTCTTCAACTCCTGGTACGACGCCGACGCCGGCCGGGCCCGCCCGGTCAGCGAGCTGATCGCCGCGTACGAGTCCGGGCAGCGGGCGACCCCCGACGGGCGTGCCTGGTCGGAGCTGACCGACCGGGAGCGTCGCGAGGCGGTCGACGCACACCGGCTGGCGTACATCTCCGAGGCGCCGGTCAACTGGTGTCCGGGCCTGGGCACCGTACTGGCCAACGAGGAGATCACCGCCGACGGCCGCTCCGAGCGTGGCAACTTCCCGGTCTTCAAGCGCAACCTGCGTCAATGGATGATGCGGATCACCGCGTACGCCGACCGGCTGCTCGACGACCTGGACCTGCTGGACTGGCCGGAGCCGATCAAGCTGATGCAGCGCAACTGGATCGGCCGGTCCACCGGTGCGCACATCACCTTCCCGACCGACGCCGCGCCGATCGAGGTCTTCACCACCCGCCCGGACACCGTCTTCGGCGCCACCTACATGGTGCTGGCCCCCGAGCACGCCCTGGTCGACGCGCTGGTGCCGGCGGCCTGGCCGGAGGGCACCCGCCCGGCGTGGACCGGTGGGCACGCCACCCCGGCCGAGGCGGTCGAGGCGTACCGCAAGCAGGCCGCCGGCCGCACCGACGCCGAGCGGCACGCCGAGAGCCGGGACAAGTCCGGGGTCTTTGTCGGCGCCTATGCCACCAACCCGGTCAACGGCGCCCGACTGCCGATCTTCATCGCCGACTACGTGCTGGCCGGCTACGGCACCGGGGCGATCATGGCGGTGCCCGCGCAGGACGAGCGGGACTGGGACTTCGCCGAGGTGTTCGACCTGCCGATCGTGCGAACCGTGACGCCGCCGGAAGGCTTCACCGGCAAGGCGTACACCGGTGACGGCCCCGCGATGAACAGCGACTTCCTGAACGGCCTGGGAGTGACCGAGGCCAAGGAACGGATCATCGCCTGGCTGGAGGCGGGCGGCCACGGCCGGGGCGCGGTCACCTACCGGCTGCGGGACTGGCTGTTCAGCCGGCAACGCTACTGGGGCGAGCCGTTCCCGATCGTCTACGACGAAACCGGTCTGCCGATCGCCCTGCCGGACGAGCTGCTGCCGCTGGAGCTGCCCGAGGTCGACGACTTCTCGCCGCGTACCTTCGACCCCGACGACGCCGGGTCCGACCCGGAGACGCCGCTGTCGCGGGCCACCGACTGGGTCGAGGTGGAGCTGGACCTGACCGGTGTGCCGGGGGCACCCGCCGGCCGGCGTCGCTACCGTCGGGAGACCAACACGATGCCGCAGTGGGCCGGCTCCTGCTGGTACGAGCTGCGCTACGCCGACCCGACCAACAGCGACGCGTTCGTCGACCCGGCCAACGAGCGGTACTGGATGGGGCCGGCGTCGGCGGCCGACTGCGGCGGCGTCGACCTGTACGTCGGCGGTGTCGAACATGCCGTGCTGCACCTGCTGTACGCCCGGTTCTGGCACAAGGTGCTGTTCGACCTGGGGCACGTCTCCAGCGTCGAACCGTTCCGCCGGCTGTTCAACCAGGGCTACATCCAGGCGTACGCGTACACCGACGCGCGGGGCGCCTACGTCGACGCGGCCGAGGTGACCGAACGCGACGGCGGCTGGTTCCACGGCGACGTCGCCGTCAACCGTGAGTACGGCAAGATGGGCAAGAGCCTGCGCAACGTGGTCACCCCGGACGAGATGTGCGAGGCATACGGTGCCGACACCTTCCGGGTGTACGAGATGTCGATGGGCCCGCTGGAGGTCTCCCGCCCGTGGGAGACCCGGGCGGTCGTCGGCTCGTACCGGTTCCTGCAGCGGGTGTGGCGGGCCCTGGTCGACGAGCACTCCGGCGCGTCCCGGGTGACCGACGCGCCCGCCGACGACGAGCTGCGTCGGCTGACGCACCGGGTCGTCGACGGTGTCCGCGCCGACATGGACGGGCTGCGGTTCAACACGGCGATCGCGAAGCTGATCGAGCTGACCAACGCGCTGACCCGGCTGCCCGCGACGCCCCGGGAGGTGGCCGAGCCGCTGGTCCTGATGCTCGCGCCGTTCGCCCCGCACGTGGCGGAGGAGCTGTGGCAGCGGCTGGGCCACACCGGCTCCCTGGCGTACGCCGATTTCCCGGTGGCCGACCCGGCGCTGCTGCGGGCCGCTTCGGTGACCTACCCGGTGCAGGTGGCGGGCAAGGTCCGGGGGCGTGTGGAGGTGCCGGCCGAAGCCGGCGAGGAGGAGGTACGGGCCGCCGCGCTGGCCGCCGTCGCCGAGCACCTGGGCGGCCGTACGCCGCGCAAGGTGATCGTGGTCCCGGGCCGGATGGTCAGCGTGGTGCCCTGACGCCAGTGCTCCTGCCACCGGCGTGCCGGCCCGCAGCGTCAGCTGCGGGCCGGCACGGTTCAGCCGACCCGGTGCCCGCCGGCGCGGTCGTCGTAGCGCTGTCGGGCGGCGGCGATCACCGGTCGGTGCGCGAGTGACCAGTCGGCCAGCGCCTTGACCAGGTGGGTCAGGCTGGCGCCGACGTCGGTCAGCCGGTAGTCGACCTGGGCGGGGACGGTCGGATAGACCGTACGGGTGACCAGCCCGTCACGCTCCAGCCGACGGACGGTGAGCGTGAGCATGCGCTGCGAGATGCCGTCGATCGACCGTTGCAGCTGGCGGAAGCGCCGTGGCCCGGCCGCCAACTCGACCACGACCAGGACCGACCATCGGTCACCGAGCCGGTCCAGCACGTCGCGGATGCCGCAGTCGGGATGCTCGGCGCGCCCACACGGCTCCAGCTGTGCGGCCGAGGTGGTTACCACGGTGTGCGTGGGTGACATGAGAGTGCCTTCTTGTCCGTGCCGACAGGGATGGGGACGATCGCCGCAGGAACGCAACGGCGAGTAGGAGGACCTCATCAATGATCCTTGTCACGGGTGCCACCGGACACCTCGGTGCGGACATCGTCGACCGGCTGGGCCGTAGCGGGGTGCCGGTCACCGGTGCCAGCCGGTCACCGCGCCCGGGTCTGCGGCACCTGGATTTCGACCGGCCGGCCGACCTCGATCTGCGTGGCGTCCGGACGCTGGTGCTGGTCTCCGCCGGCTACGCCGAGGACGACCAGGTCATCGCCCGCCACCGGGCGGTCATCGACGCCGCCGTCCGCGACGGGGTCGACCAGGTGGTGTACACCAGCCTGACCACGGCGGGCGATCATCTCGGCTTCGCGCTGGCCCACCGGGTCACCGAACAGCTGCTGACCGCCAGTGGCCTGGGCTGGACGGTGCTGCGCAACGGGCTGTACGCCGAACTGTTCGGGGCGCTGCTCACCTGGGGCCCGCAGGGGCTGGAGTCCGCCTTCGGCGCCGGGGCCCTGGCCGCGGTCGTCCGGGCCGACCTGGCCGAGGCCGCCGCGCTGGTCGCCGTCGCCGCACCTGAGCATGCCGGCCGCTGCTACGACCTGGTCGGCCGGCCGGTGACCGCCGGTGAGGTCGCTGCCCGACTCGGCGTCGGACACCGCACCATCGACCTGGGGGAGTACCGCGCCCGGCTGGCGGACACGGCGGGGTTGCTGCCGTTCCAACCGCCGATGCTGGTGTCGATCGCGAGCGCGGTACGGCACGGGCTGCTCGACGCCACCGGCGACGATCTCGGCCGGCTGCTCGGTCGCGATCCCGCCGACCCGCTCGACGTCGCGGCGGCCGTGGCTGCGTCGACCCGGTCCGGCCCGGCTACGCCGACGCGGTGACGTCGCGGTCGGGCACCCGGGCGGCGGCCGCACTGGCGCGAACCGCGCGGCGCCACCGCAGCAGCAGCGCGACGGTGGCCGCCGCACCCAGCCCGGCGGGCGCGGCGGCCAGCCAGTTGACCTCACCGGGGGCGACCACGGCCGCACCGAGCACCGCGTAGCCGACGGCGGTCGGCGTCGAGGCGAGCACGCTGCCGATCAGGAACGGGGTCAGCCGGACTCCGGTGGTGCCGTAGCCGAGGCTGACCATCCCGAAGCCGCTGACCGGCAGCAGCCGGACCGTCACCACCCCCAGCACGCTCTGGGTGGTGAACCACCGGTCCAACTGGGCCAGCCGCAGCCGGACCCGACCGGTCCGGCCGGCCAGGCCGCCCGCCGGTGCCGCCGAAGTACGGCTGGCGACGTACTCGCGGCCGAGCCACCGGCCGACGCCGAAGCCGATCAGCGCCGCCAGCGTCGCCGCAGCCAGGCTGTAACCGGCTCCGGCGACCGGGCCGAACAGCGCGCCCCAGGTCAGCGTGATGAAGGTCCGGGGCACCAGTACGGTCAGCAGCAGGGCGCCGCCCACCACGGCCAGCACCGGTGCCGCCATGCCGAGCCGGTCCGGCAGGCCGGACAGGGCCGCCAGGTCGGGCCGGGGGATCAGCAGCACCAGCAGACCGCAGCCGGCGATCAGCGCGAGCAGGGCCGCGAACCGGGCGACCGCCGGTTCGCGTAGCGCCTGCCGCAGCCGCCTCATCGGATTCCTTCCGTGGATACTCCGGTCTTCAGGCCGGGCAGGAAACGGAACTCCTGCGGAGCGGGACGGGGAACGCCGGTCTGCCGCCGGGGCGGATCGGCGTCCATCCACACGCCGCCCCAAGGCTCGCCTGTCGGATCGTTAGATTGTGGACTGTGTCCAGGACCGTGAAGCGGGCGTTCAGGTACCGCTTCCACCCCACTCCCCGGCAGGCCGCCGAGCTTGCCCGGACGTTCGGCTGTGTGCGGCTGGTCTACGACATGGCCCTGGCCGCCCGCACGCAGGCGTGGATCCTGCGGCGGGAACGGGTCACCTACAACGCCACCTCGGCGATGCTCACGTCGTGGAAGAAGACCGACGAGTTCGCGTTCCTCGCCGAGGTGTCGTCGGTGCCGTTGCAACAGGCGCTGCGGCAGAGGTCGCGGCGGTCGGCGGAGTACACGGCCAGCGCGTTCCGGTGGCGCGACGGCCGGCTCACCCTGGCGAAGATGTCCGAACCGTTGGACAGCGTCTGGTCGCGGCCCCTGCCGGAGGGTGTATCGCTGTCGACGGTGACGGTGTCGCAGGACCTGGCGGGCCGCTGGTTCGTCTCCCTGCTCTGCGACGACCGGATCGAGCCGGCCCCGGCCTGCTCGGGCTCGGTGGGGGTCGACGCCGGTCTCGACAGCCTGTTCACCCTCTCGGGCGGGGAGAAGATCCCCAACCCGGGGCACGAACGCCGCGACCGGCATCGGCTGACCCGCGCCCAGCGGAACCTCGCGCGGAAGGCCCAAGGCTCGGCGAACCGGGCCAAAGCCCGGCTGGCGGTGGCCCGCGTCCATGCCCGGATCGCCGACCGTCGCCGTGACCACCTGCACAAACTGACCACTCGGCTCGTTCGTGGAACCCAAACGATCGTGATCGAGGACCTGACCGTCCGCAACATGGTCGCCAACCACAGTCTGGCCCGCGCCGCCTCGGACGCGGCCTGGCGGCAGTTCCGCACCATGCTGGCCTACAAGGCCGACTGGTACGGCCGGGATCTGGTGGTCGTGGACCGCTGGTTCCCGTCGACCCGGCTGTGCTCCGCCTGCGGCGCACTGGCCGAGCGGATGCCGTTGGCGGTCCGGTCGTGGACCTGCCGGTGCGGGCGGACCCACGACCGGGACGTCAACGCGGCCCGCAACATCCTCGCGGAGGGGCTCTCCGTGACTGCCTGTGGAGGCGGTGTAAGACCTCACCGGGAGTCCTCCTCTCGGACGGGGCGGTCGTCGGTGAAGCAGGAACCCCTTGGTGCGACCCAGGGCCTCCCCGTCCTTCAGGGCGGGGAGGATTGTCAAGTCCGGATCGCGGCCATCCGTTCGGCCCGCAGCCGGTCGGCCCACATGTCGTTGAGCGGCGGCAGGCTGGCGGCACCGATCGCCCAGCGCAGCAGCAGGTCCGCCAGCGCGGGGTTGCGGGCCAGCGCCGGGCCGTGCGCGTACGTGCCCAGGATGTTGCCGCGCCAGGCCCCTTCGCTGGCGCCGTCGTTGCCCACGCCGGCGGTGACCCGGGCCAGCGGCGATACGCCGGTGCCCAGGTGGGTGCGGCCACCGTGGTTCTCGAAGCCGCTCAGCGGCGGCAGACCGAGCCGGGGGTCGATGTCGCCGGCGAGTTCGCCGACCGCCCGGCTGGGTCCCCGGTCGGAGTGCAGGTCGAGCAGCTCCAGTCCGGTGCACCGGGTGCCCTTGGCGAAGAACGAGGTCCCCAGCAGTTGATAGCCGGCGCAGACCGCGAAGATCACCGAACCCTGGCTGACCGCCCGGTGCAGCCCGCCGTCGGCGCGCAGCCGCTGCGCGGCGAGGGCCTGCGGGCCGTCCTCGCCACCGCCCAGCAGGTAGATGTCGGCGGCCTGCGGTACCGCCTGGTCGGAGCGGATCTCGGTCAGCTCGACCGGGATCCCGCGCTGCTGTGCCCGTTTGGCCAGGATCAGCAGGTTGCCCCGGTCGCCGTAGGTGGACAGCAGGTCCGGGTAGATCCAGACCAGTCGCAGCACGCTGGGCCCGCCGATCGACGGGCCGATGGCCGGGAAGGACTCAGTTGACACGGTCCAGCTCCGCTCGGATGTCCTGGAATGCGGTGTAGTTGGCGATGACCTCCAGCCGCCCCGGCGGGACCGAGGCGATCGCCGCGTTCAGGGTCGCCACGTGCAGGAACGGTACGTCGTTGATCTCCAGCCGGACGGCCAGGTCGAACGCCCGGTCGCCGGTGATGAGCACCTGCCGGCCCCGCAGCGGCGAGAAGTCGACGTCGAACAACCAGGAGGTGTCGAGCCCGTCGGGATCCCGGGCGTTGATCGACAACAGGGTCGGTGCCTGCTCGGCCATGTCGAACGCCTCCAGCCAACTGGCCGGGTTCTTGGCCAGCAGCAGCCGGATGTTGCGTCCGTTGCGGACCACTTGGGCGTACCGGCCGGCGACCGAGGTCACCGTGGCCAGCCGGGTCACCGCGTCCACCGGCCGTACGCCGAACTCCGCGGCCACCGCCAACGCGGTGGCCGCGTTGCCGATGTTGACCTGTCCGGGCAGTTGCAGCACCACCTTGTGCCAGGCGCCGGTCGGGTCGATGACGCCGTCCTCGTCGACCACCCACTCGGGATCCGGGCGCCGCAGCGGGCAGCCGTTGCACCACCACTGGTTCTCGGCGCGTTGGATCGCCGAACCGCACTCCGGGCAGACCCAGGAGTCGTCGTGCCAGCGTTGGCCGGCGCTGAACCAGGAGACGGCACCAGCGGTGGTGGCGGCCCACACCACCATCGGGTCGTCGGCGTTGGCGATGACCTTGACATGCTGGTGCTCGGCCAGCGCCACCCGCCACAGCTGGGCCATCATCGCCACCTCCTTGGCCCGGTCGAGCTGGTCGCGGGAGAGGTTGAGCAGGGCGATCACCCGGGGGTTGGTGGCGTCCAGTACCTGGGCCAGGTAGTGCTCGTCGACCTCGAGCACGGCGTACGGCGTCGCGCCGGCCTTGGCCAGCGCGGAGGTGTGGCCGGTGGGCATGTTGGCACCGAACGAGTTGGTGGCGACCCGGCCGAGGACGCCGACCGCCGCGGCCGCCAGCCGGGTGGTGGTCGTCTTGCCGTTGGTGCCGGACACCAGCGCGATCGCCCGACCAGCGGCCAGGTGGGCCAGTAGTTCCGGGTCGATCTTGAGTCCGAGCCAGCCGCCGATCACCGAACCGTCGCCGCGTCCAGCGGCCCGCGACAACGCCGCGGCGGTGCGCGACACCGAGCTTGCCACCTTCGCCCGCAGAGGCATCTTCGCGTCCGTCACGCGAGCGAGGTTACCGGACCCCACCCGGCGGCGATCGACGCACGCAGGCGGTTGGCCCCTGCGGGTGCCGGGTGGCCTGTGCGGTGGACCGTGTGTCGACACACCGACCCGGTGCCCGACCCTCCCGTGCGGCCCTCCACTTTCCTCCACCACCGCCGCCCGGCGGGTGCGCGGGTGGGCGGAACGGGTGCGCGGGTGGGCGGAAATGGCCGTCCGGCGCGGGAATCGTTCGGCAACGCCGTACCGAGCGGGAATTCGCCGGGCCCTGTCGAGTGCCTGTCGGAAAGTGGACCGGCGTCGTGCCGCCGCGCCCTCCACCTGGCACCACCCCGATTGACGTGCGGTTTTGCCGAGCAATTGGGCGTGTTCCGGCCGCGATTCTGGTTGCAGGTGGAGGGAAGTGGAGTAGAGTGGGGCGCAATGGCGGGGCCGGGAGGGCCCGCCGGCCCCGGGGGATGCGGCACCGCGAATGCCGTACAAGGGCAAGGGGGGTTGGGCCGTGTTTCTCGGCACCCATACTCCGCGCCTGGACGACAAGGGCCGGTTGATCCTTCCAGCCAAGTTCCGGGACGAGCTGGCGGGAGGTGTCGTGATCACCAAGGGGCAGGAACGCTGTCTGTACGTGTTCCCGATGCCGGAGTTCCAGCGGATCGCCGACCAGTTGCGCACCCAGCCGATGACGCACAAGGCGGCTCGGGCGTACAGCCGGGTCTTCTTCGCCAGCGCGCACGACGAGGTGCCGGACAAGCAGGGCCGGGTGACCATCCCGGCGCATCTGCGCGAGTACGCCGGCCTCGACCGTGACCTCGTGGTGATCGGGGCCAGCAGCCGCGTCGAGGTCTGGGATCGGCAGGCCTGGGAGCAGTACCTCTCCGAGAGCGAGGACGACTTCGCGGACATCGAGGAGGGGGTGCTGCCCGGCGGGCTGTAGGGCAACGGATGGTCGACACGCCGGCGGCGGCCGGCGGCAGTGGCTGACGCGAGAGCCACCAGTCGGCACCGGCCGTCCGACGTACTGCGAGATCTCCAGCCGCTCCCGCACCTGGCGCCACTTCCCCGGCGCCAGGCGCGTGTTTCCAGCAACGGTTCGCCGGTGGGCGGGAGTAGAGCGGATGGGGATCTGGCGGTACGACGAGCGGCGACACGGACAACCGGGCGCGAACACACGGCAGGCAGGGTCACTGGGGGTCGACATGGGGGAGCTTCGCGGTACGCACGTACCGGTGCTGCTCGAGCGGTGTCTCGAGCTGCTCGCTCCCGCGCTCGGTCGCGGTGACCGGGCAGCCGTGCACGTCGACGCCACCCTCGGGCTCGGCGGGCACGCCGAGGCGGTCCTGGCGGCCTTTCCCTCGGTGACCCTGGTCGGGCTCGACCGGGATCGGGAGGCGCTGGCACACGCCCGGGCCCGGCTCGGTGCGTACGCCGACCGGGTCCACCTGGTCCACGCGGTCTACGACGAGCTGCCCACGGTGCTCGACGAGCTCGAACTGTCCGGCGTGGACAGCGTGCTGTTCGATCTCGGGGTGTCGTCGCTGCAGCTGGACGCCGCCGACCGGGGCTTCTCATACGCCCGGGACGTGGCGCTGGACATGCGGATGGACCAGAGCCGTGGCCGGACCGCCGAGGAGATCGTCAACGACTATCCCCCCGGAGACCTGGTACGGGTGCTGCGTGAGTACGGCGAGGAGCGGTTCGCCAGCCGGATCGTGTCGGCGATCGTGCGGGAACGGACGCGGCGGCGGATCACCTCGTCGGCGCGGCTGGCGGAGCTGGTGGAGACCGCCATTCCGGCCGCTACCCGAAGAACTGGGGGAAACCCCGCGAAGAGAACGTTTCAGGCACTGCGAATCGAGGTAAACGAGGAGCTGGCAGCGCTCCGCGGAGCACTGCCGGCCGCGCTGGACGCGCTGCACGTCGGCGGCCGCCTGGTGGTCATGTCCTACCAGTCGTTGGAGGACCGGATCACCAAGCAGTCGCTGGCGGGCAGGGTACGCAGCAGCGCACCGCTGGACCTGCCGGTCGAACTGCCCGGCACCGGCCCGACGTTCCGGTTGCTGACCCGGGGCGCCGAGCTGGCCAGCGAGGCGGAGATCGCGGCCAACCCACGCGCGGCGTCGGTACGGCTACGAGCGGCGGAGCGCATCGGACAGACGGCGGTGACCAAAGTGGGCACCGCCACCCGGGACAAGGACGGGGCCGCCCGCGAACGGCCCCGTCCGGCACCCGTGCACCACCGGCCCGGCGCGGCGGCGTCCGGGCGGACCACACCGGACGGAGCAACCGGCCGGCGGCGACGTCGCGATGGGGGTCGCGACGCGAACGAACAGGGGGAGGGGAGATGAACGTAGACAAGCGCGACCGTTCGGGGCAGGTCGGTCAGCGCAGCGCCCGGGCAGGCGCACCGCGGTCGGGGGGCCGGACCGCGGCGCGGCGTACCACCTCGACGGGTGGCTACGCGACCCAGGGCAGCGCGGCGCTGCAGGAGCAGCCCATGACGGCGGACCAGGTCCGGGTCAGGGACACCGCGGCACCGGCCGGGCCGCCACAGCTGCGGGTGGCACCGCCGGCGCCGGTCGCGGTGCCACGGGCACCGTTCATCGCGATGATCCTGGTGGTCGTCGTCGGTGGGGTGCTCGGCGTGCTGCTGGTGAACACGAAGATCAACGAGAACGCGATCCGGATCGGCACGCTGCAGCAGCAGCAGTCCAGCCTGGACGTGCAGGAGCAGCAGCTGAAGAAGGAAATCGCGCAGTACGAGGCACCGAACAACCTGGCTGCCCAGGCCCGCAAGCTCGGCCTGGTCGAGTCCGGTCCGCCGGCGTTCATCCGACTGCCGGACGGGCGGGTGATCGGCGTACCGCAGCCGGCCACCGGTGAGCCGGCCATCACCAGCCCGCAGGGGGCAGGGGAGTAGGCCAGCGTGGCTGACCGTGCCGATCCGCCGCGCCGGGAACCGCAGGGTTCCCGGCGCGGCGGTTCCGCTACGCCGGGAACCGGCGCCGCCGCCGGTGGTGCCCGGCGCGGCACCGGCCGGACCGGCGGCACCGGCCGGGAGGCCACCGCACGGGACGGCACCGCCCTCGGTGGGATCGCCGACGCCCGTGCCTACACCCCCCGTGGTCGGACGGTGCGGGAGTCGGCCGAACAGCGACGTACCGCGCGGGCCGCCGATCGCAGCCGCGACCCGTTCCGGCCGGCGCTTCAGGTGCTCGACGGCGGCCGGACCACCACCGGCGGCAGGACCACCACCGGCGGCGCGAACCGGTCGGGTGCCGCCGGCGGCACCTCGCCTGGCGCCGAGCCGGTCGGTCGCCGGGAGGCGTCGACCGCCGGTCGGCGTACCGGCGCGGATGCTGCCCGGCGGTCCGGCGGCACCGCGCCCCGGCCCGGTGCCCAGCGGCGCGCCACCGCGACCGCCTCCGGTGCCGGCGCGACCGCCTCCCGTGCCGGCGCTGCCCGCCGGGACGGCCCCGCTCGTCGTCGCCGGAGCCTGCCCCGGCTCGCCGACCCGCGTCGGCGGCTGCGGCTGGGCACCTTCCTGACTCTCACCATGTTCGCGGTGATCGGGATCCGGCTGGTCGTGCTCCAGGTCGTCGACGCGCCGGCCTACGCCGACGGCGGCGTACGGGACCGCATCGGCGCCCCGGTGGTGGTGCCGGCGCCACGCGGCAGCATCTACGACCGCACCGGCGCAGTCCTCGTGCACAGCGTCGCCGCCCGGTTCGTCTACTCCGATCCGGGCCTGGTCGAGGATCCGCAGGCGGCCGCCGAGGCGCTCTCCCCGTTGCTCGGGATCCCCCGGTCGACGCTGCTGGAGCGGCTGGTGCCGCAGACCCGCCCGGACGGGCAGGAGTCGCGGTTCGAGTTCCTCGCCCGGGGCGTCGACGTCGAGGTGGCCGAGGCCGTGCTGGCACTGGAACTGGACGGCATCGGTGTCGACTACGACGAGCGGCGCGAGGTGCCGGGCAACGACCTGGCCGCCAACCTGATCGGCTTCGTCGGCACGGACATGAACGGACTGGAGGGCCTGGAGGCGCGCTACGACGAGGTGCTGCGCGGTGTGAACGGCCAGCGCGTCGCCGAGCAGGGCAACCGGGAACTGCGGCTGGCCGAGATCCCGGGCGGCTACCGGCAGGAGACCGAGCCGCAGCCGGGCAGTTCCCTGGTGCTCACCATCGACCGGGACCTGCAGTTCGAGGTGCAGCGCCTGCTCAGCTCCGCGATGTCGGCGTACGCCGACGGGGTGGGGGCCGCCGTAGTGCTCGACGCGCACACCGGTGAGGTGCTGGCCCAGGCCAGCCACCCCACGTACAACGCGGCCGACGCCTGGTCCAGCGACCCGGCCGACCGGCAGGACATCGCGACCACCTTCACCGTCGAGCCGGGTTCGGTGCACAAGGCGCTGGTCTTCGGCGCGGCCCTGGAGGAGGGTCTGATCGAGCCGGAGACCACGCTCGACCTGGGACCGACGATCCGCAAGGGCGACACCACCTTCCGGGACACCCGACCGATCGAGGCCGGCGTGCCGACCAGCCTGGCCGGGATGCTGGCCTACTCGTCGAACGTCGGAACGATCAAGATCGCCGACCTGCTCGGTCCGGAGCGGCTGTACGCCTACCAGCAGGCGTTCGGGCTGGGCAGCCCGACCGGCGTCGGGTTGCCGGGCGAGGCGGGGGGCCGGGTGCTGCCGATCGACGAGTGGAGCGCCTCGTCGTACGGGTCGGTGCCGCTCGGGCACTCGGTGGACGCCACGCCGCTGCAGATGGCCGCGGCGTACGCCACCATCGCCAACGACGGCGTCTACGTCCAGCCGCGGATCGTCCGGGAGATCGTCGACGACGACGGCGAGCGCACGCCGACCACGCCGCCGACCACCCGACGGGTGCTCAGCGCGGACAACGCCGCCGCGCTCCGCACGATCATGGAGGGCGTCACCACCATCCCCGGCGCCACCGGCACCGCCGCGGCGATCCCCGGCTACCGGGTGGCCGGCAAGACCGGTACCGGTCGGCTGATCGCCGAGGGCCGGGTACAGCCGGGCGAGGTGGCCTCGTTCATCGGCATGGCCCCGGCCGACGACCCCCGGTACGTCATCGCCGTGGTGGCACACGTACCCGGTGGCGGCGGTGGGGAGATCCCGGCGCCGGCGTTTCGCGACATGATGCGCTTCACCTTGCTGCACTACCGGGTGCCGCCCAGCGGTACGGCGCCACCGGAGTTCGTGGTGCACCCGTGACGACCTGCACCGGGACTCATCCGTACGGGCGAAACGCTGCGCGATGCGGTGCGACCGGTACGCCGCTGCACGGTCTGCGCCCGTGGACCGGGTAGGGTCTAGCGCCGTGCCCGGCAATCCACGACCCCGCACCAATCGTCCGGTTCCGCTCGCGGAACTCGCCGCCTCGGTGGCAGTGCCGCCACCGGTCGGCGACAACCCACTGATCAGCGGAATCACCCACGCCAGCGGCGAGGTCCGCCCCGGTGACCTGTACGCGGCGCTGCCGGGAGCCCGGCGGCACGGCGCCGAGTTCGTCGCCGACGCCGTCGCACGCGGGGCCCTCGCCGTGCTCACCGACCCGGCAGGCGCCGCGGCGGCTGCCGCCGCCACCGTGCCCGCCCTGGTGGTGGCCGACCCCCGGGCCGTCCTGGGGCCGGTCGCGGCGACGGTCTACGGCGCGCCAAGCCAGCGGCTGGCGATGATCGGGTTGACCGGGACCGCCGGCAAGACCAGTACCGCCTACCTGGTGGAGGCGGGGCTGCGGGCCGCCGGCCAGCGCACCGGCCTGATCGGCACCGTGGAGACCCGGCTCGGCGACCTGGTGGTCGCCAGCGCCCGGACCACACCGGAGGCGACCGATCTGCACGCGATGCTGGCGGTGGCCGCCGAACGGGGCGTAGCCAGCGTGGTGATGGAGGTGTCCAGCCACGCGCTGGCGCTGGACCGGGTCGGCGGGGTGCGGTTCGCCGTCGGCGGCTACACCAACTTCGGCTCCGACCACCTGGACTTTCACGCCGACGCCGCCGACTACTTCGCGGCGAAGGCCCGACTCTTCGACGGCCGCTGCGCGATCGAGGTGCTCAACCACGACGACCCGGCGTTGACGCCGCTGCGCCGCCCGCACACGGTCACCTACTCGGCCGCCGGGGACGCCGCCGCGACCTGGCGGGCCGCCGCGATCAGCGACGACGGCTACCGGCAGCACTTCATAGCCCTCGGTCCGCACGGGGTGTCGATCGAGGCCGGAGTGGGCCTGCCCGGGCGGCACAACGTGGCGAACGCCCTGCTGGCCATCGCCACCCTGGTCGCACTGGGCGTCGACCCGGTGACCGCCGCCGCCGGGGTGGCCGCCTGCCCCGGCGTACCCGGTCGTCTGGAGCAGGTCGACGCGCCCGGACCCGTGCTCGGTGTGGTGGACTACGCCCACAAACCGGACGCGATCGTGGCAGTGCTGGCCGCGCTGCGCGGGCTGAGCCGGTCCCGGCGTGGCCGGTTGATCTGCGTCATCGGCGCCGGTGGCGACCGGGACCGGGGCAAGCGCCCGACGATGGGGCAGGCCGCCGCGCGCGGTGCCGACCTGGTGATCGTCACCGACGACAATCCCCGGACCGAGGACCCGGCGGTCGTCCGGGCGCAGCTGCGCCGGGGGGCGGACGAGGCCGGCGGTGCCGAGGTGGTGGAGGTCGCCGGCCGGCGGGCCGCGATCGACGAGGCGGTCCGGCTGGCCGCCCCGGCCGACGTGATAGCCCTGCTGGGCAAGGGGCACGAGCAGGGCCAGGAGATCGACGGCCAGATCCTGCCGTTCGACGACCGGGTGGAGCTGGCGGCGGCGCTGACCGCCCGCTTCGGTGCGCTGGTGGGTCAGTCGTGATCCCGATGACGCTGGCCGAGGTGGCCGCCGCGGTCGGTGGGCGGTTGCACGCGGCCGACCCGGCGGTCCGGGTCACCGGTGGGGTGGAGTTCGACTCCCGCAAGATCGGTCCCGGCGGGTTGTTCGTCGCCTTCGCCGGAGAGCGGGTCGACGGCCACGACTTCGCGGCGACCGCGATCGCGGCCGGCGCGGTCGCGGTGCTCGGCACCCGCCCGGTCGATGCTCACGCCGACGCCGACGCCGACGCCGACGCCGACGGCGCGGTGTCGACCAGTGGCTCCGGGGCGACTCGGCCGGTGCCGATGGTGCTGGTCGACGATCCGCTCGTCGCCATGGCGGCGCTGGCCCGGGCCGTGCTGGACCGGCTGCCGCAGCTGACCGTGATCGGCATCACCGGGTCCTCCGGCAAGACCACCACCAAGGATCTGATCGCCCAGCTCGCCACCGCGCTGGGGCCGACGGTGGCGCCCGCCGGGTCGTTCAACAACGAACTCGGGCACCCGTACACGGTGTTGCGGGCCGATCCCGAGACCCGCTTCCTGGTGCTGGAGATGGGTGCGCGCGGCGTCGGGCACATCCGCCACCTCTGTGAGATCGCCCGACCCCGGATCGGGGTCGTGATCAACGTCGGGGTCGCGCACATCGGCGAGTTCGGCTCCGTCGACGCGATCGCCACGGCAAAGGGTGAGCTGGTCGAGGCGCTGCCGGCGGAGGGGGTGGCGGTGCTCAACGCCGACGATCCCCGGGTGGCGGCCATGGCCGGTCGCACTGGTGCCCGGGTGGTGCTGGCCGGCGAGAGCGCCACGGCGACGGTCCGCGCCGAGCAGGTCACCGTCGACGACCGGGGCCGGGCCGCGTACCAGCTGGTCACCCCGGGCGGTACGGCGCCGGTGCGGCTCGCCGTCAGCGGCCGTCACCAGGTCGGCAACAGCCTGTTGGCGGCGGCCGTCGCGATCGAGCTCGGGATGACCGGGCCGGCGGAGCTCGCCGCCGCGATCGGTGGGCTGCGGCTGGTGTCGACCCGCCGGATGGACGTGTTCGACCGACCGGACGGCGTCACCGTGATCGACGATTCCTACAATGCCAATCCGGCTTCCACCGCGGCGGCGTTGCGCGCGTTGGCAGACCTCGGCCAGGGGCGGCGGACCTTCGCGGTCCTCGGCTACCTCGCCGAGTTGGGCGAGTACGAGCAGTCCGGTCACGCTGAGGTCGGGCGGCTCGCCGCCGAGCTCGGCGTGCACCGGCTGGTGGTGGTGGGTGAGCAGGCCGCGCCGATCCGACAGGGAGCGGCGACGGTGCAGACGTGGGAAGGGGAGTCGGTGCTGGTCACCGATCAACAGGCAGCGATCGACCTGCTCGGGCAGGAACTGACCGGCGGCGACGTGGTTCTGGTGAAAGGCTCGCGCTACCGCACCTGGGACGTCGCCGACGCGCTGCGCGCCGGTGCCCGGGAGGCGACGGCGTGAGGGCTGTCATCGTCGCGGCGGCCGTGGCGTTCCTGGTGTCACTGTTCGGTACGCCGGTGGCCATCAAGGTGTTCACCCGGCTCAAGGCCGGCCAACCGATCCGGGCCGAGGGCCCCGCCATGCACCAGGGCAAGAAGGGCACACCGACGATGGGCGGCGTGGTCTTCATCGTCGCCACGGTGATCGCCTACGTCGCCGGGCACCTGGCCCTGACCACCCTTCCGGAGCAGCAGATTGCCCAGATCGGGCCGACCATCACCGCGTTGGTCCTGCTCGGCCTGCTGGTCTTCTCCGGCGCGGTCGGTTTCATCGACGACTTCCTCAAGGTCCGCAAGCGCAACAGCGCCGGGTTGAACAAGCGCGGCAAGCTGCTCGGCCAGATCCTGGTCGGCGCGGTCTTCGGCATCATCGCGCTCTACTTCCCGAGCACGATGGTGGACGCCACCGGCGACGCGACCAACACCGAGACGGTCGGCAGCACCACCATCTCGTTCATCCGGGACATCGACGCGCTCGACGTCGGCAAGGCCGTGTCGGTGGTCATCTTCATCTTCGTGGTGATGGCGACGACCAATGGGGTGAACCTGACCGACGGGCTCGACGGGTTGGCCACCGGCGCGTCGGTGATGGTCCTCGGGGCGTACGCGCTGATCGCGTTCTGGCAGTACCGACACTGGTGCGCCGACCCCAACTACACGGCCGAGTACTGCTACCAGGTGCGGGACCCACTGGAGATCGCGCTGATCGCGGGGGCCGCCGCCGGTGCCTGTGTCGGCTTCCTGTGGTGGAACACCTCACCGGCGCGCATCTTCATGGGTGACACCGGGGCGCTCGGCCTGGGTGGGCTGATCGCCGGGATGGCGATGGCCACCCGGACCATGCTGCTGCTGCTGATCATCGGCGGGTTGTTCGTGATCATCACGATGTCGGTGGTGATCCAGATCATCTCGTTCCGGACCACCGGCAAGCGGGTGTTCCGCATGTCGCCGCTGCAGCACCACTTCGAACTCGCCGGGTGGAGCGAGGTCAACATCGTCGTCCGGTTCTGGATCATCGCCGGAATCGGTGTGGCGATCGGGCTGGGCCTGTTCTACAGCGAGTTCCTCGCCGTGATGGGCTGACCGGACCGGACCGACCCGGCGGATGCCGGTCGCTGCTGACCGGCGGTGACCGGGGGTGATCTGACTGTCGCGACACGCCGGGGCTGGCCGTGGTGCCGTGCCGACCCCGGCGGCACCGCCGATGATGGACCGATGCGCGGGACGAAGGGACGGTCCGGATGAGCGGCGATCCGGACCAGCCTGCCGCCACGACCGCGCCGACCGGTCCGGGCCCGGGCTCGTCGACCCGCACCACGGCGACCGGTCCGGGCCAGACCTCGTCGGTCCGGTCCGCGACCGGCCAGCACCCGGCGGCGTCCGGTCAGCCCGTGCCGCCGCAGACCGGTGGCGGCGGATGGGACCTCGGCGGTGGGCTGGCCGCTCTGCGCGGGATGCTGGCCCGACCGCTCGCCTCGTACTATCTGCTGATCTTCAGCAGCGGCCTGCTGCTGATGATCGGCCTGACCATGGTCTTCTCGGCGACCAGCATCAAGGCCTACATCGACGACGGCAGCGCGTTCAGCGTCCTGAGCCGCCAGGCGACCTTCGCGGTGATCGGCCTGGTCGCGTTCTGGCTGTGCCAGCGGCTGCCCGGACGCACGTTCCGGGCACTGGGCATCGTCATCCTCGGCACCTCCGTCGCGTTGCTGCTGGTGCTCAACGGGATGCTGCTGCTCGCCTCGCTCGCCGGCTGGCCACAGGCCCAGATCGGCCCGGTCCGCGCCCATCTGCTCTGGCTCTACTTCGGCTCGTTCCAGCTGCAGCCTTCCGAGCTGGCCAAGCTGGGGCTGGTGCTGTGGGGCGCCGACGTGATCGCCCGCAAGGGAGCCGACCTGGGCCAGTGGCGGCAACTGGCGATCCCGCTGTTTCCCGCCGTCGGACTGCTGTTCCTGCTGGTCGGCTACAACGACCTGGGCACCATGCTCTGCATCCTGGCGCTGGTCGTCGGGCTGCTCTGGGCCGCCGGCGTCCCGTTGCGGATCTTCGCCACGCTCGGCGCGGTCGGCCTGGCCGGCATCGGCCTGCTGATCGCTGCCGCCTGGCAGGGCGCCGGCTCCGGCGCCCAGGACGCGGACAACTACCGACTCGCCCGGCTCACGTCGTTCTTCACCCCGCCGGACCAGTGCGTCGACGACTGCTACCAGGCGCTACAGGCCCGGTACGCCATCGCCAACGGCGGCTGGTTCGGCGAGGGGCTCGGGTCCAGCCGGTTGAAGTGGGGCTACCTGCCACAGGCCGAGGACGACTTCATCTTCGCCATCGTCGCCGAGGAGCTCGGTGTGGTCGGCTGCGTCGTGGTGCTGGCCCTGTTCGCGGTCCTGGCGTACACCGCGTTGCGCATCGCCCGGCGGGTCGACGACGCGTTCCGCCGGCTCGCCGCGGCCGCTGCGGCCAGCTGGCTGATCAGCCAGGCGGTGATCAACATCGGCGGGGTGGTCGGCCTGCTGCCGATCACCGGCATCCCCCTGCCGTTCATCTCGGCGGGCGGCAGTGCGCTGGTGGTGACCCTGGCCGCGATCGGCATGCTGGCGTCGTTCGCCCGGGCGGAGCCGGACGCCGCGCGGGCGCTCAACGCCCGTCCGCCGGCCCGCTGGGTCCGCCTGCTCTGGGCTCCGTTGCCGCCGGTGCCGCGTCGGCGACACCCGGCGAAGCCCCGGATGACCGGCGTCGCGCCACGCGAGGGCGGCAAGTCGGGTCAGCCACGCCAGCCCGGTGCCGCGCCCCGTCAGCCCCGTGAGCCCGCGCCCCGTCAGTCCCGTCAGTCCCGTCAGTCAGGGCCGGCCGACCGTCAGGCGCGTTTCGGCAGCTCCGGCGGGTCGGCGACGCCCCGTGCGCCGAAGCGCCGGGACGGACGTTAACGTACCCCCGCGAAGGCGTGCCCGGGCCCGGCGGTCCGCACGTACCGTCGGTGGTGTCGCGCTCGCCGTCGGCGACACGCCGGCCGCCGCGTCCACCGGAGCGAGCGAGAGGAGATGCTGATGGGTCCGCTGCGATCGGTGGTACTGGCGGGTGGAGGTACCGGCGGGCACATCTACCCGTTGCTCGCTTTCGCCGACTGCCTTCGCCGGCACGATCCGAGCGTCCGGATCACCTGCCTCGGTACCCCCAAGGGGCTGGAGAACGAACTGATTCCGCCGCACGGCTACGATCTGCGGCTGATCCCCGCACATCAGCTGCCCCGGTCGGTCAACATGAACCTCGTGCGTACTCCGGACCGGATGTTCAAGGCCGCCCGCGCCGCCGGCAAGGTGATCGACGAGGTGCAGGCCGACGTCGTCGTCGGGTTCGGCGGCTACGTCTCGGTGCCCGCGTACCTGGCGGCCTGGCGGCGTGAGCTGCCGATCGTGGTGCACGAGGTGAACGTGCCACCGGGGGTGGCGAACCGGATGGGGATGCGGTTCACCAAGCACGTCGCGGTCGGTTTCCCGCACCAGCCGGTGCAGGCCGAGTCGCTGCGGCACGCGCGGGTCGTCGGTGTGCCGCTGCGCCGGGGCATCGCCGGACTCGACCGGGCCGCCGCCCGGGGCGCAGCCCGGGCCCACTTCGGGCTGCACCCCGACCTGCCGACCATCTTCGTCTCCGGCGGCTCACAGGGGGCCCGGTCGATCAACCTGGCCGTCTCCGGCGCCGCCAAGGAGCTGGCCCGCGCGGGTGTGCAGGTGCTGCACGCGATCGGTGCGCGCAACGAGCCGATCTCCGTACCCAGCGATCTTCCGGCGCCGTACGTGACGTTGCCGTACCTGTCGGAGATGGAGCTGGGGTACGCCGCCGCCGACCTCATGGTGTGCCGGGGCGGGGCGATGACCTGCGCGGAGGTGGCCGCGATCGGGCTGCCGGCCGTCTACGTGCCGTACCCGCACAGCAACCAGGAGCAGAAGCGCAACGCCCTGCCGGTGGTCGAGGCGGGCGGTGGGCTGCTGGTCGACGACGCGGAGCTGACCCCGGCCTGGATCGAGCAGGTCGTGGTGCCGCTGGCCCGGGATCCGCAGCGGCTGGCGGCGATGGGTGCGGCGGCGGCCGCGTACGGCCGTCGCGACGGCGACGAGGCACTGCTCGACTTCGTCTACGAGGCGGTGTCCCGATGACCCGCAACGGGAAGGTGACCACGTGAACACCACCGAGTTCGCCCCGGCCGGCACACTCGCCGCCGAGGACCTGGGCACCGTACACCTCATCGGTGTCGGCGGGGTCGGCATGAGCGGCCTGGCCCGCCTGCTGCTCACCCGCGGCATCCCGGTGACCGGCAGCGAACTACGGGACTGGCCGTCGCTGGCCGGCCTGCGCGCGCTCGGCGGGACCATCCACATGACCCACGACGCGGCGAACCTCGACGGCGTGGACACCGTTGTCTACTCGACCGCGATCCCGGCCGACCACGTCGAACTGGCCACCGCGCGGGCGCGCGGGCTGCGGGTACTGCACCGCTCCGAGGCACTGGCCGCCGCGATGACCGGCCGGCGGACCATCGCGGTGGCCGGCACCCACGGCAAGACCACCACGACCTCGATGGTCACCCTGATCCTGCAGCAGGCCGGCGAGGATCCGTCCTTCGTGATCGGCGGCGAGATCTCCGAGGCAGGGTCCAACGCCCATCACGGTACGGGTGACTTCTTCGTCGCCGAGGCCGACGAGAGCGACCGGTCCTTCCTGCTCTACCGGCCGTACGTGTCGATTGTCACCAACATCGACGCCGACCACCTGAACACCTACGGTGACCTGGCCGGTCTGGCCGCCGGGTTCGCCGAGTTCGCCCGGCTGACCGACCCGGACGGCTTCGTGGTGACCTGCGCCGACGACCCGGGTACCCGGCAGCTGACCGAGGCGCTGCGCGACGAGGGCCGCACGGTGCACACCTACGGCGAGTCGGCCGACGCGGACCTGCGGTTGTCGCAGATCGCGTCCGCCGCGGCCGGGGTGCGCTACCAGGCGACCCTGGACGGCGCTCCGCTCGGCGAGATCATGCTGCCGGTGCCGGGGCGGCACCTGGGGCTCAACAGCGCGGCCGCGGTGCTCACCGCCCTGCGCCTGGGCGTGCCCATCGACGCGGCGGTCGCCGCGCTCGGTGCGTTCCCCGGTGTCCGGCGCCGGTTCGAGCGTAAGGGCACCGCCGCCGGGGTGACCGTCTACGACGAGTACGCCTACCATCCGACCTCGATGACGGCGGCGTTGCGCACCATGCAGGAGGTGGCCGCCGCCGGCCGGCTCGTCGTGGTGTTCCAGCCCTACCGGGTCTACCGCACCCGGGACCTGCAGGCCGAACTCGCCGAGGCGTTGGCGATCGCCGACGAGGTGATCGTGATGGAGGTGTTCGGCCCTGGCGAGCTCCGGGAACCTGGCGAGGGCGGGGCGTCGTTGACGGCGGCGGTGCCGCTTCCCGACGATCGCAAGGTCTTCGTGCCGTCCTGGGAGGACGTCTCGGGTGAGGTGGTCCGGCGGGCCCGTCCGGGTGACGTCGTCGTCACCATGGGTGCGCCGCCGATCTCGCTGCTCGGTGACGAACTGCTGGCCGCGCTGGCTGCGGCGGCCGACGCCGGATGACGCCCACCGGCCGACCGGGGCGACCCGGCCTCGGCCGGGCGGCGGCCGGCCGACCGGGGGTACCCCGATCCGGTGCCGCCCGCCCGGGTGGTCGGTCGACCGGGTCGCCGGGCGGTGGTGTCGCCGGCGTGCGGACCGGTTCCGGTGGCGGCCCCGACGCCGAGTCACGCACCGGGTCCCGGCCGGGGCGCCGGTGGCGCCTGGTTCGGGCCAGTCGCGAGGCGGTGCCGCCGTCGGTCCGCCGGTTCATGCGCCGGGCCCGGCGCCGACGACTGCGGGCGGCGCTGCCCTGGGCGGTCGGCGGTGTGGTGCTGGCGCTGGCCCTGACCGGGTGGTGGGTGGTCGCGGCGACCTCGGTGTTCGGCGTGGACCGCGTGCAGGTCGCCGGGGCCGTGGTGACCACGGAGGACGCCGTACGGGACGCTGCGGACGTGCCGGTCGGCACGCCGTTGGCCCGGGTGGACCTGACCGCGGTGGCCGACCGGGTCGCCGCCCTGGCGGCGGTGGAGCGCGCGGTGGCCAGCCGCGACTGGCCCGGTACGTTGGTGATCACCGTGGTGGAGCGGGTGCCGGCGGCCGTGGTGCCGCAGGGCGACGCGTACCTGGTCGTCGACGCCGCCGGGGTGGGATTTCGGACGGTGACGACCCGTCCGGACGGGCTGGCGGTGATCCGGTTGACGGCTGCGGAGTTCGACCAGGGGCTGGCGCGTGACGCGGTGAGTGTGCTCGGCGCGCTGACCGCTCCGCTGCGGGAGCTGCTCGTCGAGCTCGAGGTGAGCGGCCCGGCCGGGATCCAGTTGCGCCTCGCCGACGACCGGGTGGTGATCTGGGGTGACGCCACCGACAATGAGGTCAAGGCACAGGTGGCGGACGCGCTGTTGGAACGTGCGGGCACCGTCATGGACGTCAGCGCACCGGATGTGGTGACGATCCGCTGACCCGGCGTGCCGTTCGCGTGATTTCAGGACGGCTCCGTGCAGAAGGTACATTACGGGGTGCCGGGTCGGACTCGGTGCGGTGCGCCGGGCGACACGCCGTCGTGGTCCTTGGATCACGCCGTACGTGCGCTTACGTTGCCACGAGAGGCGCAGTGGTTGACATAGCCCTGAGCCTCTAGTAGAGGGTTAGGGTTCCGCCCGCGCTCTCGTGTACGACGGGTCTGTCCTCCGTGGTCCAACCGGGTCAGGCCGGCGCCCGCCAATCTCGAAGGGAAGGCACCCCGATGACACCTCCGCACAACTACCTGGCGGTCATCAAGGTCGTCGGCATCGGCGGAGGCGGCGTCAACGCCGTCAACCGGATGATCGAGGTTGGCCTCAAGGGCGTCGAGTTCATCGCGATCAACACCGACGCCCAGGCGTTGCTGATGAGTGACGCGGACGTCAAGCTCGACGTCGGCCGCGAGCTGACCCGGGGCCTCGGCGCGGGGGCCAACCCCGATGTCGGCAAGAACGCCGCCGAGGACCACCGCGACGAGATCGAGGAGGTGCTCAAGGGCGCCGACATGGTCTTCGTCACCTGTGGCGAGGGCGGCGGTACGGGCACCGGCGGCGCTCCGGTGGTCGCCAACATCGCCCGCAAGCTCGGTGCGCTGACCATCGGCGTCGTGACCCGACCGTTTTCGTTCGAGGGCAAGCGCCGGCAGGTGCAGGCCGAGGCCGGCATCGAGGAACTACGCAACCAGTGCGACACCCTGATCGTCATCCCGAACGACCGGCTGCTGGCCCTCGGTGACCGGGGGATCAGCATGATGGACGCCTTCCGCCAGGCCGACCAGGTGCTGCTCTCCGGTGTCCAGGGGATCACCGATCTGATCACCACGCCGGGTCTGATCAACCTGGACTTCGCCGACGTGAAGAGCGTCATGAGTGGGGCCGGCAGCGCGCTGATGGGAATCGGCAGCGCCCGGGGCGAGAACCGTGCCGTCGAGGCCGCCGAGGCCGCCATCTCCAGCCCACTGCTGGAACAGAGCATGGACGGTGCCCGAGGGGTGCTGCTGTCCATCGCCGGCGGCTCCGACCTCGGGCTGTTCGAGATCAACGACGCGGCCCAGCTGGTCACCGACGCCGCACACGCCGACGCCAACATCATCTTCGGTGCGGTCATCGACGACGCGCTCGGCGACGAGGTGCGGGTGACCGTCATCGCCGCCGGGTTCGACGGCGGTGCACCGGCGTACAAGCCGGCCGAAGGCCCGCGCAAGGTACCCGCGAGCCCGGTGTCGCCGGCCGCCCCGGCGGTGGCGCCGGCGCCCCAGCCGCCGACCCCGCAGACCCGCCGGGTGCTCTTCGACGACGTGGACGTTCCGGACTTCCTGAAGAACGGCTCGTGACGACCCACGACCGGCGTACCGACGGGGACCGGCGGGCCGAGCTGGCCGACGCGCTCGTCGCGGTCCGGGCCCGGCTCACCGCCGCCGCCCTGGCGGCCGGGCGTGACCCCGCCGAGGTGACCTTGATCGCGGTGACCAAGACCTGTCCCGCGAGCGACGTGCGGCTGCTCGCCGAACTCGGCGTCACCGACGTGGGTGAGAACCGCGACCAGGAGGCGGCGCCGAAGGCGGCGGCGCTCGCCGCCGACCCGTCGGTGCCGACCCCGCGCTGGCACTTCATCGGTCAGCTGCAGCGCAACAAGTGCCGGTCGGTCGTCCGGTACGCCGACGTGGTGCAGTCGGTGGACCGGGTGGCGCTGGCCCGGGCACTCGACGCCGCCGCGGCTGCCGAATCCGCCGCCGCTGGCCGGACGGCGCCCCGGCGGCTCGACGTACTCGTGCAGGTCAGTCTGGACGGCGTCGCGGGCCGTGGTGGGGTGCTGATCGACTCCACCGACTCCGAACACGGCTTCTGGCCGGTGGTCGACGCTGTCACGGCGCAGTCGCATCTGCGACTCGCCGGCCTGATGGCGGTGGCACCGCTGGGTCAGCCGCCCGAGCCGGCGTTCGCCCGGCTGGCCGAGCTGTCCGCCCAGCTCATCGCAAGGGTGCCGCAGGCACGGGTGATCTCGGCAGGGATGAGCGGGGACCTCGAAGCGGCGGTCGCCGCCGGTGCGACACACGTCCGTGTCGGAAGTGCGTTGCTCGGAAACCGCCCAACGCTACGGTAGCCTGACGGCGGGTACCAAACTACATCAGTGTTGTTCGAGGCGGACCCCTCGTAGTCGGGGGTCGACGTCGGTGACCGGGTAAGAGGGACACCGGCGGGGGGACGACTCGGACCGGTGGGCACGCAGCGGTGTTCACGCGCGACAGCGGCACGGCGGGGGCGCGTGCCGTACGGCGGACGGAGGGGCGCGGCATGGGTGCACTGCGCAAGGCGGGGGTCTGGCTAGGCCTGGTCGAGGAGGACGACGACCGGGGCTACGACGACGGCGGGTACGACAAAGCCAGTTACCGTGAGTCGCGATACCGCGACAGTAGGTACGCCGACGAGTTCGCCGACGACGAAGAGCCGGACGATCCGCCGCCACGCGCCCGCCCGACGGTGGAGCGGCTGCGGCCGTCGGACCGGCTGCATGCCCGCGCCGCCGAGCGGGAGCACCGGCTGGCCGACCGGGACGCCCGGGGCGGCGAGCCGGAGCGGCCGGAACGGTCCGAACGGTCCAGTGTGCGTTCGATCACCCGGGGCGGTGCCGACCAGGCGTCGACTCCTACCTATCAGACCCGGGACAACCTGGCTCTCGCGCCACAGCCGGTGGTGCGCGAGCGGGTGGTCGTCGCCGAGGAGGAGCAGCGCTACCAGATCACCACGCTGCACCCCACGACCTACCGGGAGGCCCGCACGATCGGCGAGCACTTCCGCGACGGCACCCCGGTGATCATCAACCTCACCGAGATGGACGAGGCGGATGCCCGCCGACTGGTTGATTTCGCTGCCGGACTGGCCTTCGGTCTGCGCGGTACGATCGAGCGCGTCACCAACCGGGTGTTTCTGCTCTCACCGGCCAACGTCCAGGTCACCGCCGAGGACAAGGCCAAGATAGCCGAGGGTGGATTTTTCAGCTTGAGCTAACCCCAGACGAGGACCTGGCCTGCCGTGTTGTCGATCTTGTTCCAAGTCCTGTATCTGCTGCTGTACGTGTTTCTGCTGACCCTGTTGGCGAGGTTTGTCCTGAGTGCGGTGCTTCAGTACGGTCGGCGGTGGCAACCCGGGCGGGGGGCCGCCGCCGGAATGGAATCGGTGTGGAGCGTCACTGATCCCCCCCTCAAAGCGTTGAGGCGGGTGATCCCACCACTGCGAATTGGTACCGTGAGCTTCGACCTGGCCTCCCTTGTGCTCCTGGTTATCCTGTTCGTGCTGATCACGTTCGTGGTGGAGCCGCTGATCAGGGCAACCAACTGACCGGCGCGCTACGCGGCCGCAACTGACCCGAGGAGTTTCGATGCCGCTAACCCCGGCCGACGTCCACAACGTCGCCTTCAAAAAACCTCCGATCGGCAAGCGGGGGTACGACGAGGAGGAGGTCGACGCCTTCCTGGACGAGGTCGAGCGTGAGCTCGCCCGTCTGATCGAGGAGAACAACGAGCTGCGCGCCCAGGTGGAGCGGGGCGGGCGGGGCGGCCCGGCCGGTCCCGGCGGCGATCCACGGCTCGCGGCGGAGCTGAACGACCTCAAGGCGCAGCTCGACCGCGTGCAGCGGGACAAGGCCGCCGCCGAGCAGGCCGCCCGCGCGATGCAGGCCGAGCTGGAGCAGGTCCGGTCGACCGGTGGCCCCGGCGGTGTCGGCGGCGACGGCGAGCAGCAGGCGCTGCGGGTGCTGATGATGGCCCAGCGGACCGCCGACGACCACGTCTCCGACGCGCGCCGGGAAGCCGACAAGCTGCTCACCGACGCCCGGACCAAGGCCGAGGAGGTCACCCGCGAGGCGCGGGCCAAGGCCGACGCGCTGGAGCGTGACGCGCGGCAGCGCCACCAGGAGGCGATGGGCGGGCTCGACGCCAAGCGGACCGCGCTGCAGAAGCACATCGAGGAGCTCAAGCAGTTCGAGCGCGAGTACCGGACCCGGCTCAAGGCCTACCTGGAGAGCCAGCTGCGTGACCTCGACGGTCGCGGCCAGGGCCTCGAGGCCGAGATGGGTCGGGTCGAGGGCGGTCGCTCCGCCGCTGGCTCCGGTGGTCTGGCCGCCGCCGGGTTGGCCAGCTCGTACGGCGGCAGCCGGTCGAGCGCTCTCGAGGCCGGCCGCTGAGGCCGACTCGGCTGCGGGGGATACGCCAGGGACAGTGCGGCGGGGGTGAGCCGTGATCGTTGCAAGCTTGCTGCTCATCCTCGTCGCCGTCACGCTGCTCGTGCTCGGCCTGGCGAGCGGTTCCAGCATGTTGCTGGTCGGTTCGATCGTGGCGAGTCTGCTCGCCGCGGTCGCCCTCGTCATCGGTGCCCGCCAGGCGGCTGCGGCCCGCGCGGCCGAGGCCGACGCGGCTGACGCCGAGGTGGGTACGCCCGGTGCCGGCGGTTGGCCGGTCGGATACGACGAGCCCTACGTCGCCGATCCGGACCAGGCGCGGTCCGGGTTCCCGCCGTCGGCCACGTCCGCGGATGCGGCGCGACCGGCCCCGGACCCGGCGGCCACCTTCCCACCAGTGTCGGTCACGCTGCCGGATGACACGGTTCCGGGTGCTGCGGTGCCGGATGCCACGGCGACGGTGCCGGCCAGCCGACAGCCGACCGACGGTTCGGGGCCGGGCGCGTCACCGGCCATCGGGGCGGTGGGCGACGATCCGGGCGAGGTCGACGTCGACCCGCCCGACGAACCAGCCGCCGAGCAGACGAGCGAGGCCGAGCGGGCCGTCCTGGCCCGGATCGAGGCCGAGGTGATCGTCGTCGACGGCCGGCCCCGGTACCACCTGTCCGACTGCGTGCACCTGCTGGCCCGTCCGGGGGAGCCGTTGCCCGTACGGGAGGCGTTGGAGCTCGGCTTCACCCCGTGCAGTCTGTGCGGGCCGGACCGGGCCCTGCTGACCGAGGCCGGCCGGGTCTGACCGGTGGGCCGCGTCGGGTCCATGCCGTCCCCGCCTGACCGTGGCGGTCGTCGCGCTGATCGCGCGTCGACCAGCCTGTCGATCGCCGTACGGGTCAAGCCCGGGTCGTCGCGGTCCCGTGTCGGCGGGTCCCATCCCGGCCCGCGCGGTCCCGCGTTGGTGATCGCCGTCTCGGCACCGGCGGTGGACGGTCGCGCCACCGAGGCCGCCCGCCGTGCGCTCGCGGCCGCGCTCGACGTACCGGCCCGCCGGGTCACGGTGCACACCGGTGCGACCAGCCGCGACAAGATCTTCGCCGTCGCGGTGGCGGACGACGCCGACCGGCTCACTGCCCGCGTCACGCAACTGCGGGACGGTTGACGGTCGGACCATCAGGGGTGCGGAGCTTTCATCCCGATATGCACGTTTTGTGGATCTATAGAGAAGAACAAACGTTTTGTACGGCAGGCAAATCCGTACGAAACGGTGTGAAGAAGGCGGCATTGTTGTCGGAAGCCTTCACGTTCCGTATCCTTGCGAATCTCCGGAGTGTGCAACGTACCCGTTGTGCACCCGACGGTGCTCCGCGGCCGGGCGTCGGCAGCGGGTCCGACGGTCCGCCGGAGCACTGCCGATTGCCGCCGGTGACGCGGCCGAGGGAGCGACGATGGCCAAGCCAGTCGACACGAAGACCGCCGCCCGCAGGCCGGCGGCCCGGCCGGCGCGCAGCGCGGCGGAGACCACCAAGATCCGTAGCGCGCTGCAGGCCCGACGGGACGAGTTGCGCACCGAGTATGATCAGACGTTGAGCGAGATCACCGAGCTGCAGCGGGAGCGGCTGACCGACTCGGCCGGCGACGACCAGGCCGACACCGGCACCAAGACGTTCGAGCGGGAGCAGGAGATATCTCTCGCCAGGAACATCCTGGACCGCATCAACCAGGTGGAGCGGGCGCTGGAGCGGTTGGACGAGGGGAACTACGGCTGGTGTGAGCGGTGCGGCACGGACATCCCGGTCGAACGGCTCGCGGCCTTCCCCTCGGCGACCCTCTGTGTGACCTGCAAGCAACTTGAGGAGCGGCGCTAGTCGGGCGGAGCGGTCGATCGACCCCGGGGGCCGCTCGGCGGACGTCGCCGACGTGACCGAGGGGAGAGGCAGCTGACCGCGGATCCGCAGCAGCGACCCGCTGTCGCTGACACCCACGGCACCCGGCGTGCGGTGGGACTTCTCACGATGGTGGCGGTTGTCGCCCTGCTCGTCGACCTCGGTAGCAAACAGTGGGCACTCAGCGCGCTCACCGGCCGCCAGCCGGTCGAGGTCGTCAGCGGCGTTCTCTACCTGACGCTCATCCGCAACCCCGGCGCGGCGTTCAGCCTCGGTGCCGACTACACCTGGATCTTCTCCCTGGTCACCGGCGTCGTGGTCGGCTGGATCGGCTGGCTGGCCCGAGGACTGCGGTCGACACCGTGGGCGGTGGCGCTCGGACTGATCCTCGGTGGCGCGCTCGGCAACTTCCTCGATCGGATGTTCCGGGCACCCGGTCCGTTCATCGGCCACGTGGTCGACATGTTCAGCGTCTTCGACCCGCGCGGCCAGGTGTTTCCGATCTTCAACGTCGCCGACAGCGCCCTGGTGGTCGGAGTGGCCCTCGCCGTACTGCTGGAACTGACCGGCCGCCAACGCGACGGCCGACGACTGACGCGAGGGGCCTGACGATGACCATTTCCGCCCGATCCGGCGAGCGCCGGAGCCTGCCGGTGCCCGAGGGCCTCGACGGATTCCGGCTGGACCAGGCAGTCTCCCGGCTGTTCGGGCTCTCCCGGACGGCGGCGGCCGCCCTGGTGGAGTCGGGCGACGCGGCGCTGGACGGGGTGACCCGGCAGAAGGCCGACCGGGTGAGCGCCGGCGCCTGGTTGGAGGTGGTGCTACCGGCACCCGCCCTCGCGCCGACCGTGGTCGCGCAACCGGTGGACGGCCTTGCCGTGGTTCACGCCGACGAGGACATCGTCGTGGTGGACAAGCCGGTGGGCGTCGCGGCGCATCCGAGCCCGGGCTGGACCGGCCCGACGGTGCTCGCCGGGCTCGCGGCGGCCGGGCACACCATCGCCACCAGCGGCGCCGCCGAACGCCAGGGCATCGTGCACCGGCTCGACGTCGGCACCAGCGGACTGATGGTGGTGGCCAAGAGTGAGCACGCCTACTCGGTGCTCAAACGCGCGTTCAAGGAACGCGAGGTGGACAAGCGCTACCACGCCGTCGTGCAGGGCCATCTCGATCCGCTGCGGGGCACGATCGACGCGCCGATCGACCGGCACCCCCACCACGACTACCGGTGGGCCGTCGTGTCCGGCGGCAAACCCAGCGTCACCCACTACGAGACGATCGAGGCGTTTCCCGCCGCCAGCCTGGTCGGCATCCGGCTGGAGACCGGTCGCACCCACCAGATCCGGGTGCACTTCTCCGCCCTGCGACACCCGTGCGTGGGTGACCTGACGTACGGTGCCGATCCGACACTCGCCGCCCGACTCGGACTGACCCGCCAGTGGCTGCATGCCCGTGCGCTCAGTTTCCTACACCCCCGTACGGCGGAGGAAGTTCGCTTCCACAGCGACTATCCTGACGACTTGAAGCGTGCTCTCGCCGTGCTCGGCGAGTGAGACTGCCTGCGCACGCGCCTGTCCACTGTCCATCCCACCATCGGGAGGGAGTCGTCCGTGCGTGCCGGCGACCTGTTGCGGGGGATCGACCGGAGGCTGCTGCCGGTGCTGGCGGAGGCCGTGGCCGGACTGGCGCACCGACCGGTACGGCCGCACCTGCTGGCCGGGGTGGCCGCGGCGTCGGTCAGCGTCGTGGCCGCCACGGCGCTGTGGGCGGTCGACCACGATCCGGGCGCGGCGGCACTGCCGGCCGTCAACGACGTCGTCCAGGTCGGAGTGGCCGAGGGCGAGTCCATCACGGACTACCTGCAGGCGGCCCGCAGCGAACTCGCGACCCTGGACGCCGGTCCGGCACCGACGGCGACGCAGGGCGAAGGGTACGCATTGGTCACCTTCAGTGAGTATCTGCCGCCGAGGCGGCTGGCATCGGTCCTGTCCGGAGTGTCGGTCGTGGAGGTGTACCTGCGGGTGCCGCTGGGGCCGGAACAGACTCAGGTCGTCCGGATGCCGGCGTACCGGTTGCCGGAGGATGTGCTGACCGGCATGGACCAGGTCGCGCAGCGCAAGAGCCGCGAGGCCGCCGACTACCGGCGCCGGGTGGCCGAACTGGGTCGGGCAGCCGAGTTGGATCTGTGGAAGCTCTACGACACCGGTGCGCGGGTCGCCACCGCCGAGGCCGAGGCCTACCGGCGGTACTGCGCGTGCGTGTACGCGGCGGTGGTCCGGGGCGGCCCGGACGTCCTGCGGGACCTGACCGGGCATGCGGAGGTACGGGCGGTCGATCCCGCGCCCGAGGTCCGACGGCTGGAACGCACCGTCTTCCTGCCGCCGCTGCCCGAGCACGACGAGGTGGTGCCGGCCGAGACACCTGCCGGTGCGCGACCGGCCGGTGGGTGACCGTACGCTACCCCGGGGTGCCGCAGGGGCATCGCGGCCTGGCGACCGTGACGGACGGTCACCGGCGCCCGATGGAGTTGTCATGCCGAGGCACCAATAGCCTCCGGCGGTGTGGCCTTGACGGGATTTGGTTCGTAGCCTGTCAGGCGGGGACCGATAGCGCTGGGGAGGGTGAGCCGTGGAGGGCACCGAGAACGGCTGGGGCCGTCCTGCGGAACCACCGCCGCGCTGGCGCGCGCTGCTCGACCGCGCCCGTCTCGGTGGCCGTACCGGCGAGCATCCCGAGGTGGACGACCGCAACGGCACCGGTGCCCGACCCCAGGACAACGGGCAGGCCGCGGCGCAGGTACCGCACGGGTCGGGTCCTGGCCGACGCCCCGACGGCGGGTCCGGCGGCCCGGACCGGCCGGCCGAGCCGAGCCGCCCGTCGACTCCGAGTCTGTTCGAACCGGTCCCACCGCCGGCTGGGGGCCGCCCCTACGACCCGGGTCCACCGTCGGTGGGCGGCTACCCGTACGACGCCGGACCGCCAATGCCGGGGGCCGGCCGCTACGCCGCGCTCGCGCCCGGCGGGGCACCGGCGGGTTACGCGCCGGCCTATCCGGTGGTACCCGGCACCGTGCCGGACCGGGGTGCCGTCCCGGTGCAGCCGGCTCGGCCCGCTCCGCCCGAGCCCGGCCCACCACCGGGCCAGGTCGGACCTCGGCCCGGTCAGGTCGTCGGCCCGCCGCCGGGGCGTCCGGGCCCGCCACCGGGTCCACCGTCCACCCATCCGGGGCGGTCGCAGCCAGGATTCACGCCCACCCCGCCCGGACCGGTACGCGGTCGACCCGATCCCGGCCCGCCCAGCGGTGCCGACGGCGGCTACCCGGCCCGGATCGAGTGGCGGGAGAGCCAGCCGGACGCCGAGGTCGACCGGGCGGCCAGCGTCCTGCGGCGTAACCTCGGGATGCCCCGGGTGCTGGCGTTCGCCAACCCCAAGGGCGGTGTGCACAAGACCACGGCGACGGTGCTGGCGGCGGCGACCATCGGCAGTGTGCGCGGACGCGGAGTTCTCGCCTGGGACGACAACGAGCTGCGTGGCACGCTGGGTTTGCGCGCGGGCAGCGCCCGGCACGCCCGGACCATCCGGCACCTGATCAGCGACCTGGTGGAGATCGAGTCCGCGCACGGCTACGAGCTGACCGACCGGCTCGACGACTACCTGCGGCACGCCTCCGACGGCTCGTACGACGTACTGGCCGGCGAGGAGAGCCCGCGGTTCGCGCAGCGGCTCGACCCGCAGACCGTACGGCGGGTGCTGGAGCTGCTACGCCGTACCCACGACGTGATCTGTGTGGACACCGGCAACAACGTGGAGAGCGCCAACTGGCAGACGGTGCTGCAGGCCGCTGACCAGCTGGTGGTCACCTGCGTGCCCCGCGAGGACGCGGCGTTCACCGCCGACTGGATGCTCGATCTGCTCCACGACGTCGGGATGGGTGATCTGGTGGAGAACGCGGTCACCCTGCTCTCCTGCCCCACTCCGGGGCCGGCGCCGCTGCTGGAGGACCTGCGTCGGCACTTCGCCACCCGTACCCGTGCGGTCGCCGTGGTGCCCTACGACCCGGCCCTGGAGACCGGGTCGTCGATCGAGTACCCGCAGCTGCAGCCGGAGACGCGGCAGGCCTGGCTGCAGGCTGCCTCGATCATGCTGGAGCCTTTCGTACGCTGACCCGGCTCAGTCGGTCGCCGGCGGCTCGGTTGCCGTGCCTTCGGTTGCCGGTACGCAACCGTGCGCCACGCCCCAGCGGGAGCAGCGGCCGTCCGGGTAGTTCTCCGTGTGGGCCGTCCAGGAGAAGAAGCCGGCATGGTCGGAGCGTTCGTCCGGCATGTAGCGGTCCACGGTGGCGGAGCCGGCGGAGGCGAGCACGAACAGCAACGGCACGAGGAGCAGCCCGACCGGTGCCGTCGAGCGGCCGGCGTCGGGCTCGCCGGCAGTCGCGGTTCCGGCGGTTCCGGCGGTGCTGGCGGTGGCGGTTCCGGCGGTGGCGGTGCCGGCGGTGCCGGCGGTGGCGCTACGCCGACGCCACTGGCGGACGGCGAGCAGCACCCCGAAGCCGGTGAGGATCAGCAGGCAGTAGAGCACCACGGCGGTGGTCCGCGGGTACAGCCGTACCGTCTGGGTCTGCCACTGCTCGCTGGCCAGCCACATCCGCATGAACCAGGCGCTGGCCGCGCAGGCACCGACAGCGACGACGATGCTGCGTCGCCAGCCCAGTGCCAGAGCCAGCGCCAGGCCGGCGGCGAGCAGCAGGGTGAACAGGCCGACACCGCCGAGTTCCCCGACCGGAGGCCAGACCGGGCCGACATCGGCCGGGCGGTCGTTGCGCCACATCGCGATGTACGCCGGCTCGGTGTCGGTGTCGAAGTAGAAGTAGTTGTCGGAGGTCCCGCCGGTGGGCGCGAGCAGCCCTCGCAGATGTACCCAGGAGACTGCGACGAAGGCGACGACGGTGGTGCCGCCGAGGACGAGCACCGAGCGCCAGCCGCGTCGCCAGGGGGCCAGCAGCAGCACTGCCAGCAACATTCCGCCGGCGCACCAGACGTACCAGCCGGAGTAGAGCAGGAAGAGCAGGCCGAAGCCGACTCCGGCGAACAGGCCGGTCAGCGCCGCCCGTCGCAGGCCCATGGTGTCGGCGCGGCGGACCGCCGAGAGGAAGGCGACCAGCACCGGGACGAGCATCACCAGGGTGATCTGCGGGTACGGCTTGACCGGCTCGATCAGTGGCAGCATGGCCAGCATGCCGATGGTCACCGCCCAGACCGGGCGCAGGACGAGCCGCCACGCCAGGTACGCGGCCGGGCCGAACAGCGCAGTGCCGGCGAGTTGCAGGTCCTGCAGGGCCAGTACGTGCGGCTGGTCGGTCATCCGGGCCCAGGCACCGATCAACCAGAAGACCACGGGCGGGTAGTGGTCGGAGATTTCGCGCCCGGACCACAGGTCGGCGGTCCACGCGAGGATCCAGCCGTAGTCACCGCCGCCGGCCCACAGCGACATCTCGGTGCCGTTCAGCGCGACGGCGATGCCGCCGGCGACGAGGCCGGTGCCGAGCCCGGCCACGGCGGCGCAGCCGATCCGTACCGCGTACCCGTGGTGGGCGTGGGTCAGCAGCCGGTGTGCCACCACCATCGCCACGACCAGCAGCGCGGCCAGTACGGCGAACCGCAACTGCAGGGCGGCCAGGCCGGCGACCTGGCCCTTGCGATCCAGTGGATCGACTTCTATGGTTCTGCTCCAGGCCAGGAACCCGCCTGCGGTGCCGACGCTGACCAGCACCTCGGCGCCGATCGCCGCGACGCGGGCGAGAAGCGGCCTCTTCTGGGGGTAATCACTCACACACAGACCGTAATGCCTGGGGTGTCGGTTCGGTGTCCGGTGTCCCCCGCGTTGCCCGGCCTGTCGTCATCTGAGGTTGAGGATCGCCGCGACGACCTGCGGGTGCGGTGCGCCGTCGCGGCGGGCCGGAGATGGTCGGGTAAGGTCGCGTGGTTGTCGCCGGGACGGGAGAAGGGGGCCGGTCGGTGTCCGATTCCTTCGTGCATCTGCATGTGCACACAGAGTATTCAATGCTCGACGGTGCGGCCCGCCTGAAAGAACTGTTCGCCGAGGCGAATCGGCTGGAAATGCCGGCGTTGGCGATGACCGACCACGGGAACCTCTTCGGTGCGTACGATTTCTTCAAGCAGGCGACCGGTGCCGGAGTGAAGCCGATCATCGGCTTGGAGGCGTACCTGACACCGGGGACGGACCGGCGCGACCGGACCCGGGTGCGGTGGGCCGACGGCGGAGAGAACGACGTTTCCGGTGGTGGTGCGTACACGCACATGACCATGCTGGCGGCGGACGCCGACGGTCTGCGAAACCTGTTCCGTCTGGGCTCGCGGTCCAGCTTGGAGGGTTACTTCTACAAGCCCCGTGCTGACCGTGAGCTGCTGCACGAGTACGCCAAGGGTATCATCGCGACGACCGGATGCCCGTCCGGCGAGGTGCAGACCTGGTTGCGGATCGGTGACTTCGAAAAGGCGTGCGCGTCGGCGGCGGAATTCCGTGACATCTTCGGTGCGGACAATTTCTATCTGGAGCTGATGGATCACGGTCTCGACATCGAGACCCGGATCCGGGAAGACCTCATACGGCTCGGTAAGCGACTCAACCTCAAGCCGATCGCGACCAACGATCTGCACTACACGCACGAGCGGGACGCGGACGCGCATGAGGTGCTGCTGTGTGTCCAGTCCGGGTCGACCATGGCGGATCCGAAACGGTTCAAGTTCGACGCGCGTGACTTCTACCTGAAATCGGCCGCAGAGATGCGGAAACTGTGGGACTCCGAGGTGCCCGGGGCGTGCGACAACACCCTGGAAATCGCCGAGAAGATCGGCGACTATTCGGCGTTGTTCGCCTCGCGGGACCTGATGCCGCAGTTCCCCGTACCGGCGGGGGAGACCGAGGAGTCCTTCCTGCGGGCCGAGGTGCTGCGCGGACTGGAGCGCCGGTTCCCGGGCGGGGTGCCCGAGGGACACCGCAAGCAGGCCGAGTACGAGCTCGACGTGATCATCAAGATGGGGTTCCCGGGGTACTTCCTGGTCACCGCCGACCTGGTGGACTACGCCAAACGGGAAGGGATCCGGGTCGGCCCGGGTCGTGGGTCGGCGGCCGGGGCGCTGATCGCGTACGCCCTGGGTATCACCGAACTGGACCCGATCCCGCACGGCCTGCTGTTCGAACGCTTCCTCAACCCGGACCGGGTGTCGATGCCGGACATCGACATGGACTTCGACGAGCGTCGCCGCGGCGACATGATCCGGTACGCGACCGAGCGCTACGGCGAGGAACGCGTCGCACAGATCATCACCTACGGCACGATCAAGGCGAAGGCGGCGATCAAGGACGCGGCGCGCGTGCTCGGCTACCCGTTCGCGATGGGTGACCGCATCACCAAGGCGATGCCGCCGCCGGTGATGGGCAAGGACATCCCGTTGTCGGGGATCTTCGACCCGAAACACCCGCGCTACCCGGAGGCGGTCGAGTTCCGGTCGTTGTACGAGTCCGACGGCGAGGTTCGCAAGATCGTCGATACGGCCAAGGGGCTGGAAGGGCTCAAACGGCAGTGGGGGGTGCACGCCGCCGGGGTGATCCTGTCCCGCGACCCGCTGGTGGACGTGCTGCCGATCCAGAAGCGGGAGCAGGACGGGGCGATCATCACCCAGTGGGACATGGGCGCGTGCGAGTCCATCGGCCTGCTGAAGATGGACTTCCTCGGCCTACGCAACCTGACCGTGATGGACGACTGCCTGGCCGGGATCAAGGACAACCGGGGCCTGGACCTGGTGCTCGAAGAGCTGCCACTGGACGACAAACGTGCCTACGAGTTGCTGGCCCGGGGCGACACGCTGGGGGTGTTCCAGCTCGACGGCGGGCCGATGCGCTCGCTGCTGCGCTCGATGGTGCCGGACAACTTCGAGGACATCTCCGCCGTTCTGGCGCTGTACCGGCCCGGTCCGATGGGCGCCAACGCGCACAACGAGTACGCCGACCGCAAGAACAACCGCAAACCGGTGGTGCCGATCCACCCCGAGCTCGCCGAACCCCTCGCCGACATCCTGGGCGACACCTACGGCCTGATCGTCTACCAGGAACAGGTCATGGCGATCGCCCAGCAGTTGGCCGGCTACACGCTGGGCGCGGCCGACCTGCTGCGTCGGGCGATGGGCAAGAAGAAGAAGGAGATCCTGGACAAGGAGTACGTGCCGTTCTCCCAGGGCATGCGGGACAACGGCTACTCCGACGAGGCGATCAAGACGCTGTGGGACATCCTGGTCCCGTTCTCCGACTACGCGTTCAACAAGGCGCACACCGCCGGCTACGGGCTGGTCTCCTACTGGACCGCGTACCTGAAGGCCAACTACCCGGCCGAGTACATGGCCGCCCTGTTGACCAGCGTCGGTGACGACAAGGACAAGGCCGCCGTCTACCTGGCGGAGTGCCGCCGGATGAAGATCAAGGTGCTGCCGCCGGACGTCAACGCCTCCGGTGCCCGGTTCACCGCGGTCGGCTCCGACATCCGCTTCGGTCTGGCCGCCGTCCGCAACGTCGGCACGAACGTCGTCGACGCGATCGCCCGTGCCCGCAAGGAGAAGGGCGCCTACACCGACTTCTACGACTTCCTGCGCAAGGTCGACGCGGTGGCCTGCAACAAACGTACGGTCGAATCGCTGATCAAGGCCGGTGCGTTCGACTCCCTCGGTCACCCCCGCAAAGCCCTGTTGACCGTGCACGCCGACGCGATCGACTCGTTCATGGACCTCAAACGCAACGAGGCGGTGGGCCAGTACGACCTGTTCGGTGACGCTTTCGGGGCTGCGGATCCCGCCGCCGGGGGCGCGATGGTGGTCACCCCACCGATCCCGGAGGGCGAGTGGGACAAGACCGACCTGCTCACCTTCGAGCGTGAGATGCTCGGCCTCTACGTCTCCGACCACCCGCTGTTCGGCGTCGAACACGTCCTGGCCGCCGCGGCGGACATGTCCATCGCCGCTCTGGCTGAGGAGGGTGCCGTCGCCGACGGCAGCGTGGTCAACCTCGCCGGCATCCTGTCCGGGGTGCAACGCCGGATCACCAAGCAGGGCCGGGCCTGGGCGTCGGCGACCCTGGAGGACCTCGGCGGCGCGGTCGAGGTGCTGTTCTTCCCCAACACCTACGAGGTCGTCGGCCAGTACATCGCCGAGGACGCCATCGTCGTGGTGAAGGGCCGGGTGGACCGGCGTGACGACCAGCCCCGGTTGATGGCGATGGACCTGTCCGTGCCGGAGATCACCGCCGCGGACGAGATCAAGCCCATCGTGATCGCGTTGTCGCCGGCCCGCTGCACCCCGCCCCTGGTGGACAGCCTGCGCGACGTCCTCACCAGCCATCCCGGCTCGGCCGAGGTCCACGTCAAACTCGTCAACGGCAGCCGCGCCACCCTGCTGCGCCTCGGACCGCACCGGGTCGCCCCCACCACGGCGTTGATGGCCGACCTCAAGGCGCTGCTCGGGCCTGCCGCCGTGGCCGGCTGAGACCTGAGAGGATCACCGGGTGAGTTCCCCGTCCGAACCCGGCCAGTCCGAGCAGCCCGAGCAGCCCGAGCAGCCCGGTCAGCCCGTCGACCTGCCGACGCCGACGCCGACGGAGCCCGGGGCCCCGGTCGCGGCCACCACCGGCCGAGCGGCACCGTGGCGGCGGCCGGCGGTCCTCGTCGTCGTGGCGATGGTGCTCGGCGGCGTACTGCTGGGGCTCGCCTGGTCGACGCTGACGCCCTGGGTGCCGGTGATCAAGACCGAGCAGGGCGCGGCGGTACGCGGTGGCGACCCGGAGTACTTCGTGGCCGCCGACGGCTGGTTCGCTCTGCTCGGGCTCGGGTTCGGCATCCTCGCCGGGATCTGCGCCTGGGCGCTGTCACCACGTCGGCGTGGACCGGCCGGGCTGCTGGCGGTGACCATCGGTGGGCTCGGCGCGGCGGCGGTGGCCTGGGCCCTCGGTCGACAGATCGGGCTGGCCGGCTACCGGCGGGCGCTGGAGGCCGCCGAGATCGGGGCGACGTTGAGCCGCCCCCCGGATCTGCACGCTGGCGACATCGAGCTGTGGTTCGGGGTGCTCCCCGCGCTCAACGGTGCCTTCTTCGCACCGGCGTTCGGCGCCGCCCTGGTCTACACGATGCTGGCCGGCTGGTCCCGTTACCCGGACCTGCGCCCCGACCCGTCGGGAGCCGCCGTCGTGGCTGACCCGCCGGACGCGGCGGTCGCGGACCAGTCGGACACCGCCGCCGTCGCGGAGCCGCCGGCGGCGGCGGGCAGCCCGCCCGGTCCGGGCACACCGTCGGTCAGTTCGGGCTCGCCGGCACCGCGAGCTCCGGCAGCGGAACCGGCACCGCCCGCACCCGGCGCAGCAGCGACACCTCCCGATTGAGCATCCGCAGCTCGGCCCTCAGCCGCCGGGCGGTGTCCGGCTCCGCCAGCAGCGCCTGCCGCTCCCCGATGGTCAACGCGGCAGTTGCCGCGACCAGGTGGGACAGGACCGTCGGCTGCTCCGGCAACTGTTCGGTGATCTCCGCGGAGTCGGTGCGCACCAGCTCCAGGTACTGCCGGAACAGCGCCAGGACCTGCGGCGCGAGCCGGTCGGCCAGCATCTCCTGACCGGCCGGTTCCGGCAGCCACCGCACCGACGCGGTCAGGTACGGCGTGCCCTCGTCGGCCAGCTCGGTGACCCGGAACCGTCGCCGGCCCACCGTGACGATGTCGTACCGGCCGTTCGGCAGCTCGGTGACCTGTCGCAGCTCGGCGGTGCAGCCGACGTCGTGCAGGCTGACCGCCGTCGGGGTGGGCGCTCCCGGTGGCCCGGCCGTCGGCAGCACCTCCCAGCCGCGCCGGATCGCCACCACCCCGAACTCCCGCGTGACCCCGTCGGGCAGGCTCGTCAGATGGCGGACCAGCGCCCGGTAGCGCTCCTCGAAGACGTGCAGAGGCAGCACCAGCCCGGGGAAGAGCACCGTCCCGAGCGGAAAGATCGGCAGCCGCTGGCCCACTGGTCGAGCGTAGCGTGGTGACCCTCACCGTCCCGTCGGCTGGACGGCCAGCGTCCGATGGTTGGGAGGCGGCCTAGACTCGCAGGCGTGCTGAACCGGATCGACCTGCGCGGCGGGTCACGTGACCCGCGTGACCTGCTGCCCCGTGCCCAGCTCGACGTCTCCGTGGCGGTCGAGCGCATCCGCCCGCTGGTCGAGGCGGTCCGGGACCATGGTTACCCGGCGATCCGGGACGCGGCCCAGCGGTTCGACGGGGTCAGCCCGGCCCGGCTGCGGGTGCCGGCCGAGGCGCTGGCCGCCGCCGAACGCGACCTCGACGACGACGTGCGGGCCGCGCTGCTGGAGTGCATCGACCGGGCCCGGCGGGTGCACGCCGACCAACGGCGTACCGACGTCACCACCCAGGTGGTACCCGGCGGCACCGTCACCGAGCGGTGGCTGCCGGTCGGCCGGGTCGGGCTGTACGTGCCCGGCGGCCTGGCGGTGTACCCGTCGACGGTGGTGATGAACGTGGTCCCCGCCCAGGTCGCGGGGGTCACCTCGCTGGTGGTGACGAGCCCGCCGCAGCGCGACAACGACGGGTTGCCCGACGCCCGGGTGCTGGCCGCCTGCGCCCTGCTCGGCGTCGACGAGGTGTACGCCGTCGGCGGCGCCCAGGCCGTCGCGATGCTCGGCTACGGTGCCGCCGTCGACCCGGACGGCGCCGACCGGTGCGCCCCGGTCGACGTGATCACCGGGCCCGGCAACATCTGGGTCACCGCCGCGAAGCGGCTGCTGCGCGGGGTGGTCGGCATCGACGCCGAGGCCGGCCCGACGGAGATCGCGATCCTCGCCGACGACACTGCCGACCCGGTGCACGTCGCCGCCGACCTGATCAGCCAGGCCGAGCACGACCCGCTGGCCGCCAGCGTGCTGGTCACCCCGTCGGTCGAGCTGGCCGACGCGGTCGACCGGGAACTGGCCCGGCAGGTGCCCGCGACCCGGCACGCCGACCGGATCACCACCGCGCTGGGCGGTACCCAGTCCGGGACGGTGCTCGTCGACGACCTCGACGCCGGCCTCGCCGTGGTCGACGCGTACGCCGCCGAGCACCTGGAGATCCAGACCCGCGACGCCCGGCAGTGGGCGCTGCGGGTCCGCAACGCCGGGGCGATCTTCGTCGGGGCGTACTCGCCGGTTTCGCTCGGCGACTACTGCGCCGGCTCCAACCACGTGCTGCCGACCGGCGGCTGTGCCCGGCACTCCTCCGGGCTGAGCGTGCAGTCGTTCCTGCGGGGCGTGCATCTCGTCGAGTACGACGCCGACGCGCTGCGGGAGGTGGCCGGTCACGTGGTGACCCTGGCGCGGGCCGAGGACCTGCCGGCGCACGGCCAGGCTGTCCAGGCCCGGTTCACCGATCCGGTCCAGGCCGGGGCGGCGACGGCGGGCGCGGGGGCGGCGGGTACGGCCACCGTGGCCACGGCCGGCGCCGACGGTCCGGAGGTGCCGGCATGAGCGGCCCGGTCAGCCTGGACGATCTGCCGATCCGCGACGAGTTGCGCGGCCGCAGCCCGTACGGCGCCCCGCAGCTGGACGTGCCGGTGCGGCTGAACACCAACGAGAACTCCTACCCGCTGCCGGACGTGGTGGTCGAGGCGATCAGCGCGGCGGTCACCGCCCAGCTGCGGGAGCTGAACCGCTATCCGGACCGCGACGCGGTGGCGCTGCGCGGTGAGCTGGCCGACTACCTCGGCCACGGGGTGAGCACCGCCGGGGTGTGGGCCGCCAACGGGTCCAACGAGATCCAGCAGCAGCTGCTGCAGGTCTTCGCCGGTGCCGGGCGGGTGGCGCTCGGGTTCACCCCGGCGTACTCGATGCACCCGCTGCTGGCGCTGGGCACCGGCACCCGGTGGGTCGACGGCCGGCGCGGTCCAGACTTCGGGCTGACCGCCGCCGACGCCGCCGAGCAGATCGCCGCCCACCGGCCGGACCTGGTCTTCCTCTGCTCGCCGAACAACCCGACCGGCACCGCGCTGGATCCGGCGGTGGTGGACGCGGTGCTCGCGGCCGCGCCGGGCATGGTGGTGGTGGACGAGGCGTACGCCGAGTTCGCTCGCCCCGGCACCCGCAGCGCCCTGGAGCTGCTGCCGGCGCACCCCCGGCTGGTGGTGACCCGGACGATGAGCAAGGCGTTCGGCTTCGCCGGTGGCCGGCTCGGCTACCTGGCGGCGCACCCGGCGGTGGTGGACGCGGTGCAGCTGGTCCGGCTGCCGTACCACCTGTCGGCGCTGACCCAGGCGGCGGCGCGGGCGGCGCTGGCGCACCGGGACCTGCTGCTGGGCACCGTCGCGGCGATCAAGCAGGAGCGGGACCGGATCGTGACGCGGCTGCGTCAGCTCGGGTCGACCGTGGCCGACAGCGACGCCAACTTCGTGCTGTTCTCCGTCGGTGGTGACCAGCGCGACGCGTGGCAGGCGCTGCTGGAGCGGGGCGTGCTGGTGCGCGACGTCGGGCTGGCCGGCTGGTTGCGGGTGACGGCAGGCACCCCGGACGAGACCGACGCCTTCCTGGCGGCGATGACCGAACTGGCCGCGACGACCGAACTGGCCGCTACCACAGACCTGACGGCGGCGAGGGACCTGACCGCCACGACTGGGAACGGAGTGACCCGATGAGCCGCACCGCGCGGGTGGAACGCACCACGGCCGAGACGAAGGTACTGGTCGAGCTGGACCTGGACGGCACCGGCGCGGCCGACATCAGCACCGGGGTCGGCTTCTACGACCACATGCTGCACCAGATCGCCCGGCACGGCGGCTTCGACCTGACCGTGCAGACCGTCGGCGACCTGGAAATCGACGCGCACCACACGATGGAGGACACCGCCATCGCTCTGGGCACGGCGCTGCGTCAGGCGTTGGGCGACAAGGCGGGCATCCGCCGGTACGGCTCGGCCACGATCCCGATGGACGAGGTCCTCGTCCGCGCTGCGGTCGACCTGTCCGGCCGGCCGTACGTGGTGCACGACGAGCCGGCGCTGGCGCCGTACATCGGGCCGGTCTACCCGACCAGCATGACCCGGCACATCTGGGAGTCGCTGGGGCACTCCGCGCTGATCACCCTGCACGTGTCGGTGCTGCGGGCGGCCCGCGACGGCGGACACCCGGACGCCCACCACGTCGTCGAGACGCAGTTCAAGGCGGTGTCCCGGGCGCTGCGGGAGGCCGTGTCCATCGACCCCCGCGCCGCCGGAACGGTGCCCAGCACCAAGGGCGCGTTGTAACGTGGGCGGCTTCCTGCCGGTGGCGCTGTTCGCGCTCGCCGGGGTCCTCGTCGGTGGTGCCTGGTCGCTGCACCGCCAGGGCGCCGGTCGGGGTACCGTCGCCCTGGCGGCTGTCCTCGCCGTGCTGGCCGCCGCCGGCGGGGTGTTCTGGCTGCTTCCCGGAGGTGACTGATGACCCCGCGTCCGCCGCGTGTCGTGGTGCTCGACTACGGCTCCGGCAATCTGCGCTCCGCCGAGCGGGCGTTGGCCGCCGCCGGTGCCGAGGTGACGGTGACGCCCGACCTGGCCGCCGCCGAGGCCGCCGACGGCCTGGTGGTGCCGGGCGTGGGTGCGTACGCCGCCTGCATGGCCGGCATCGACGACCTGGGGGCCGCCCCGGTGATCGCCCGGCGGGTCGCCGCCGGCCGGCCGGTGCTGGGCATCTGCGTGGGCATGCAGATCCTCTTCGAGTACGGGGAGGAGCACGGCGTGGTCACCAAGGGCCTGGGTCTGCTGCCGGGCGCGGTGCGGCGGCTGCCCGCCCAGCGGGTGCCGCACATGGGTTGGAACACCGTGGCGGTGCCGGCCGGCAGCGGGCTGTTCGCCGGGTTGCCCGACGACGCCCGGTTCTACTTCGTGCACTCGTACGCGGCGCTGGCCACCGACCCGCTCGACGCGGTGGGTGCCCTGGTCACCACGGCCGACCACGAGGGGCGGTTCGTGGCGGCGGTCGAGCACGGTCCACTGTCGGCGACCCAGTTCCACCCGGAGAAGTCCGCCGGGACCGGTGCCACCCTGCTGGTCAACTGGCTGGCCACGCTCACGTCGGCGCCGGACGGCCCATCCGGGGCGTCCGGTGAGTAAGGAGCGGGCCCGGCGCCGCGAGCAGCGGCTGGCCGAGGCGCAGCGGGAGCGGGCGGCGCAGGCCCGCCGTACCGCGCGTCGGCAGCGTCGCCGGGCGGCGCTGCAGCGGCTCACCCCGCGCCGGCCGGGTGGCCGTACCGGACGGTTGTTCGTTCGGCGCAGCCGCGCCGAGCGGGCCGGGATCGCGGTGCTGACCGTGGCGGTGCTGGCCGTGATCTGGTTGGCCGTGCCGGACCCGGCGTTGCGTCTGTTGTTGATCGCCGTACTGCTACTCGTCGCGCCGGCCGTCGTGGTGATCGCCCTCGGCCGGCGTACCTGATTCCATCATCATTCGAGGAGATCTCCGTGACGCTTGCCCTGCTTCCCGCCGTCGATGTCGCCGACGGCCAGGCGGTCCGCCTGGTCCAGGGCGCCGCCGGCAGTGAGACCTCCTACGGCGACCCGTTGGAGGCGGCGCTGGCCTGGCAGCGCGACGGGGCGCAGTGGATCCACCTGGTGGACCTGGACGCCGCGTTCGGTCGGGGCAGCAACGCCCACCTGCTGGCCGAGGTGGTCCGGCAGATCGACGTGGCGGTGGAGCTGTCCGGCGGGATCCGTGACGACGAGTCACTGGCCGCCGCCCTGGGCACCGGCGCGGCGCGGGTCAACATCGGCACCGCCGCGTTGGAGGATCCGCTCTGGTGCGACCGGGTCGTCGCCGAGTACGGCGACCGGGTGGCGATCGGGCTGGACGTGCGGGGCCGTACCCTCGCCGCCCGGGGCTGGACCCGCGACGGCGGTGACCTGTTCGAGGTCCTCGAACGGCTGGACAAGGCGGGTGCCGCCCGGTACGTGGTGACCGACATCACCAAGGACGGCACGATGCGCGGGCCGAACCTGGACCTGCTGCGGGAGGTGTGTTCCCGCACCGACGCGCCGGTGATCGCCTCCGGTGGCGTGTCGACCCTGGACGACCTGCGGGCGTTGGCGACGCTGGAACCGGTCGGGGTGGAAGGGGTGATCGCCGGCAAGGCGCTCTACGCCGGCGCGTTCACCGTCGCCGAGGCGCTCGCCACCCTGCGGGAGGCCGACGCCACGGGCGGCCGGTCGTGACCGTCGCCGTCCGGGTGATCCCCTGCCTCGACGTCGACGCCGGCCGGGTGGTCAAGGGGGTCAACTTCGTCGATCTGCGCGACGCCGGCGACCCGGTCGAGCTGGCGGCCGCCTACGACGCCGCCGGGGCCGACGAGCTGACCTTCCTCGACGTGACCGCCTCCTCCGACGACCGGGGGACCATGCTCGACGTGGTCCGGCGTACCGCCGAGTCGGTGTTCATCCCGCTCACCGTCGGCGGCGGCGTGCGGTCCGTGGCCAACGTGGACACGCTGCTGCGCGCGGGTGCGGACAAGGTGGGCGTCAACACGGCGGCGATCGCCCGACCGGAGCTGATCGCGGAGATCGCCGACCGGTTCGGCCGGCAGGTGCTGGTGCTCTCGCTGGACGTCCGGCGCGCTGGCGCGGCCACGGTGGCCAGCGGCGACACGCCCAGCGGCTTCGAGGTCACCACCCACGGCGGGCGACGGGGCACCGCCATCGACGCGGTGGCCTGGGCGCGGCGGGGTGCCGAACTGGGCGCCGGGGAGATCCTGCTGAACTCGATGGACGCCGACGGCACCAAGAGCGGTTTCGACGTCGAGCTGATCGCAGCGGTCCGGGCGGTGGTCGACATCCCGGTGATCGCCAGCGGCGGGGCCGGTGCGACCGGGCATTTCCCACCGGCGGTCGCGGCCGGCGCGGACGCGGTCCTCGCCGCCAGCGTCTTCCACTTCGGTGAGCTGACCATCGGGGCCGTCAAGCAGGAGCTGCGCGCCGCCGGCCACCCGGTGCGCTGACGCTCCCGCCGGCCACCCGGTGCGCTGACGCTCCCCGTACACCCGGTGCGCCGACAAGTGCGCCGGCGCACCCGGTGGCCGGTCGCGGTCAGGCGGGTCCGGGTTGGATGGTGGTCTGGTTCTCCACCGACCGCCGGGGCGCGGGCGGCAGGAACCGCCCGGTGTACTCGACCATCGCTGCGGTATGGTCCTGGTCGTCGAGCCGCCAGTCACCGTCGGTCGTGGCGTACCGGCGGTTCAGCACGCCGTGCACACTGTCCACCGTCGTGGTCAGCCCGCTGCGTGGCCGGTCACGCCACAGTCGCTCGCCGGCGGCGGTGACCTGGAACCAGCCGTCGCGCACCGACACGAGGTCCGCGCCGAGCAGTCGCCGTACGCCGGTCTCGATCTCCTCGCGGCTGGGGATCGCCTGGTTGAGATGCTCCGCGGTGGCCAGCACGTCGACCAGGCGGACCCCCTCGGGCCGGCGACTGCCCGGCGACCGCCGGTGCCGGCCGACCTTGCCCGCGATGACCAGCGAGACGAAGATCCACGCGTCGGACCACGCCCACCCCTCGTCCGTCATCGGACCATGATGCCGTGTCAGCCGCGCGGACGGTACTCCTGTGCTTGGCTGTGGACATGTTGTTGCCGCGCCCTACCCGGCTGATCCGTGCGGCCGGGGACTTCACGCTCACCGCGACGACCGGCGTACAGGCCCCCGACGGCATCGCTGACCTGCTGCGGGAGCTGGTCACCCCGGCCACCGGCCTGCCGTTGCCGGACGGTCCGGCGGCCGGTGCCGGAGGGGTGATCAGCATGCGGACGGTGGACGCCGCGCAGCTCGGCGCGGAAGGCTACCGGCTCACCGTCGACGAATCCGGGGTACGGGCGGAGGCCGCCACCGAGGTCGGGCTCCGCTGGGCGGTGCAGACGCTGCGCCAGTTGCTGCCCGAGCAGGTGTACGCCGCCGCGCCGGTGCGCGGGGTGCCGTGGCGACTGCCGGCGGTCCAGATCGTCGACGTGCCGAGGTACGCCTGGCGAGGCTCCCTGCTGGACGTTGCCCGCTGGTGCCATCCGCTGCCGTTCCTCTACCGCTACGTCGATCTGCTGGCGGCGCACAAGCTCAACACCCTGCACCTGCATCTGACCGACGACCAGGGCTGGCGGTTCGAGGTGCGTCGCTACCCCCGGCTGACCGAGGTCGGCGGGTACCGGGCCGCCTCGCCGGCCGGCCACGCCCGCGACGGTCGCGGTGACGGGGTACCCCACGGCGGCTGGTACCGGCAGGCCGACCTGCGTGACCTGGTGGCGTACGCGCACCGGCGCGGCGTACGGGTCATGCCGGAGATCGACCTGCCCGGCCACGCCCAGGCGGCGATCGCCGCCTATCCCGAGTTCGGCAACGACCCCACCCGCCAGCTGGCGGTCCGTACCACCTGGGGCATCTCCACCCACGTGCTCAACCTCGAGCCGGCCACCCTGGCCGCCGTCTGCGACATCCTCGACGAGGTGGTCGACGTCTTCCCGTTCGAGTACGTGCACGTCGGCGGTGACGAGGTGCCCAGCGCCGAATGGGCGGCCAGCCCGGCGGCGACCGCCCGGGCCGTCGAGCTCGGGCTGCCCCGGGTCGCCGACCTGCAGGGCTGGTGGACCGGGCAGCTCGCCGCGCACCTGGCCGGCCACCGACGGCGCATCGCGGTCTGGGACGAGCTGCTCGACCGGGGTGCCCCGGCCGGGGCGACGGTCTTCGCCTGGCGGGGCACCGACCGCATCGACGCCGCCCAAGCGGCCGGGCTGCCGGTGGTCGCCGCGCCGTACACCCACACCTACTTCGACTGGGCCGAGTCCGACGACCCGGCCGAGCCACTGGCGATCGCGGGCACGGTCCCGCTGGAGACGGTGTACGGGTTCCAGCCCGGCGACGTGCTCGGGGTGCAGGGGCAGTTGTGGAGCGAGTACCTTCCGACGCCGCAGCGGGTGCTGTGGCGGGCGTTTCCCCGGCTGGCGGCCCTGGCCGAGGTGGGCTGGTCCGGGCCGACGGCGGTGGACGTCGACGGGGTGGTGCCGACCGGTCCGTGGGCGGAGTTCCGCGACCGGCTCACCGTCCACCTGCGCCGGCTCGATCAGCTCGGGGTGGGCTACCGGCCACTGGACTGAGCGGCTCCGCCGCCGGCGGCGGGTCGGCGGCGGGTGACACCGCCGGCACCGTGCACAGCGGGAGGAACAGCTGCACCAGTGGCCCGATCGCGACGGCGTAGAGCACGGTGCCGAGCCCGGCGGTGCCGCCGAGCAGCCAGCCGGCGCCGAGGACGGTGAGCTCGATCACCGTACGGACCAGCCGGACCGAGTGCCTGGGGTGCCGGGCCACCCAGCCGGTCATCAGCCCGTCGCGAGGGCCCGGGCCGAGTCGTGCCCCGACGTACAGGCCGGTGGCCAGGCCGTTGAGCACGATGCCGCCGACCAGCAGCGGCACCCGGACGGCGATCGCCGCCGGGCTGGGCAGCAGGGCCAGGCTGACGTCCACGGCGATCCCGATGACCAGCACGTTGCTCACGGTGCCGAGGCCGGGGCGTTGCCGCAGCGGGATCCACAGCAGCAGCACGAACGCCCCGGTGATCACGGTGACGGTGCCGAAGCTGAGCCCGGTCTGCCCGGCGAGGCCCTGGTGTAGAACGTCCCACGGGTTCAGCCCGAGTTGGGACTCGATCATCATCGCCATGCTGACGCCGTACAGGACCAGACCGAGGTAGAGCTGGCCGAGTCTGCGGGGGAGCCGGCGGCCTGTGCCATGCCCGTTGCCAATTTTCATCACGCATGCCACTCTGGTGGCCAATCCGGCGGATACCTAGGGCCAATTGGAGGTAGGTGGCTATGGCAGTGATCGTTCGGGGTAGCCAATTGGCGCGGCTGCTCGGGCATTGGCATGCCCTACCGGGTCGGCGCCGCAATCCGGACTACGCCGCCCTCGCCAGTGCGGTCCGGGGTCTGCTCGCCGACGGGCGGCTCTCCCTCGGCGTCCGGCTACCGGCCGAGCGGGAGCTGGCCGAAGCGCTACGGGTCAGCCGGACCACGGTCACCGCCGCGTACCGCAGTCTGCGCGAGAGCGGGCACCTGACCAGCCGGCGGGGGGCCGGTAGCTGGACCACGCTGCCCAGCGGCCACCAGGTCGCCAGCACGGGGTTGTGGACCGCCGAGACCGACCTGGACATGATCGACCTGGGGTACGCGGCGTTGGCCGCGCCGCCCGAGCTGGTCCCGGCGGCCCGGGCCGCCGCCGAGGACCTGCCCCGCTACCTGCAGCACGCCGGCTACTTCCCGACCGGCCTCGCCGAACTGCGGGCGGCGATCGCGCAGGGCTACACCCGGCGCGGACTTACCACCAGCGCCGAGCAGATCATGGTGACCGGTGGCACCCAGCACGCTCTCGACCTGGTGCTGCGGCTGCTGCTGCCGGCCGGTGCGCCGGCGCTGGTGGAGTCGCCGACGTACCCGAACGCGCTCGCCGCGTTGGCCGCCCGCCGGGCCCGGATCGCCACCCACGGGCTGGCCACCGGACCGGACGGCGGCTGGGACGCGGACCTGCTGCTCGGCGCGATCCGGCAGGAGCGCCCCCGGCTGGCCTACCTGATTCCGGAGTTCCAGAACCCGACCGGCCACCTGATGTCGACCGAGCTGCGGGAACGGGTCGTCGCGGCGGCCCACGCCAGCGGCACCGACCTGGTGGTGGACGAGTCGTTCGTGGACCTTCCGTTGGACGGCACCGTGGTCCCGCCGCCGACCGCGGTCTTCGACCGGCACTCCCGGGTGATCTCCATCGGCGGGATGAGCAAGCCGTACTGGGGCGGCCTGCGGATCGGGTGGGTGCGGGCCTCGGCACCGCTGGTGCAACGGCTCGCGGCCCTGCGGGTCGGCGTCGACATGGCCGGGCCGGTGCTCGACCAACTGGTCGGGGTGCACCTGCTGGCCGCCGCCGACCAGATCGTGCCGGCGCGGTTGGCGCAACTGACCGCGCAGCGAGACGCGCTGCTGGCCGAGTTGGCCACCGCGCTACCGGAGTGGCGGGTCACCGTGCCGCACGGCGGGGTGACCCTCTGGGCGGAGCTGGACGGTCCGATCTCCAGCGCCCTGGCCCGGGCCGCCGAGGAGGCCGGGGTCCGGCTGGCACCGGGACCCCGGTTCGGCATCGACGGCACCCTCGAGCGCTTCCTGCGGCTGCCGTTCACCCTGCCGGTACCGGTGCTGACCGACGCGGTGCGCCGGATCGCCGCGGTGCGCTACGACCTCGACCGCACCAGCCGCCGCCAGTGGCGGGAGCCCGCCATGATCGCCTGACGGCGGCTGGTGCCCGACCCCACGGTCAGATCTCGGCGAGTTGACCGGCGTACATCCGGTCGATCTCCGCGGCGAAGTTGCTCTCCACGATCCGGCGCTTGATCTTGAGTGACGGCGTCATCTCGCCGTCCTCGATGGTCAGGTCCCGATTGAGGATAGTGAATTTCTTGATGGTTTCCCAGCGGTTCAGCTTGCTGTTGAGTTCGGCCACGTACCCCTCGACGAGCGCGTGCGCCTGCGGCGAGGCGACGATCTCGGCGTACGGGCGGCCGGCCAGCGGGCCACCGGCGGCCCAGCCGGCGATGGCGTCCGGATCCAGGGTCACCAGCATCGTGCAGTAGTTGCGCGCCTGCCCGATCACCACCGCCTGCGAGGTGTACGGGCAGGTGGCCTTGAACAGGCCCTCGATGTGCGACGGCGCGACGTACTTGCCGCCGGAGGTCTTGACCAGATCCTTCTTGCGGTCGGTGATGGTGAGGAAGCCGTCGTCGTCGAGCACGCCGATGTCGCCGGTGCGGAAGTAGCCGCCCTCGGTGAACGCCTCGGCCGTCTCCTGCGGCAGGTTGTGGTAGCCGCGCATCACCGGCGCGCCGCGCAGCAGGACCTCGCCGTCGTCGTCGATGCGGCACTCCAGGTCACCGAGGGGCTGACCGACCGTACCGATCTTGATCTGGACCGGTCGGTTGACGAAGTTCGCGGCGCTCGCCTCGGTCAACCCGTACCCTTCGCAGATCGGCAGGTTCGCGGCGGCGAAGAACTCGGCGATGTCCGGACTCAGTGGCGCGGAGCCGGAGACCAGCACCCGGATGTGCCCGCCGAGGCGGGCCTGGAGCTTGCTGAACACCAGTTTCTCGGCGATGGCGTACTTGAGCTTCAGCCCGCCCGGCACCGGTGTGCCGGCCTGTTGCAGGGCGACCCGCTGCCGGCCGACGCCGACCGCCCAGTTGAAGATCCTGGCCTTGGCGCCGCCGGCGTCGCGGGCGGTGGTGACCGCCTTGTTGTAGACCTTCTCGAAGATCCGGGGGGCGGCGCACATCAGTGTGGGCCGGACCACCGCCAGCATCTCGACCAGCTTGTCCACCCGGCCGTCCACGTAGGTGGGAAGTCCGACGTGGATGATGCTGCAGAGCAGGGTCTTGCCGAACGAGTGTGACAGCGGCAGCCAGAGGTACTGCAGGTCGTCGGGGTTCATGATGCCCAGGTCGGCCTGGGCCACCGCCTCCCAGCACCAGCCCCGGTGCAGCAGTTCGACGCCCTTGGGGCGGCCGGTGGTGCCGGAGGTGTAGATCAGCGTTGCCAGATGCTCCGGCTCGATCGTGGTGGCGATCCGCTCGATCAGCCCGGGTTCGTCGGCCAGCGCCTGGGTGCCACGTTCCTCCAACTGCGCCAACGTCAGTTGGGGGACGGCCGCAGCCGGGTCGGGCTCGCCGTCCATCAGCACCACATGGGTCAGCGCGGGCAGGTCAGTGCCGGCGATCTTGCCGGCCTGGGTGGGGTTCTCGGCGATGAGGACCTTGGATCCCGAGTCGCCGATGATGAAGGTGGCGTCGGTCGGTTCGGTGGTGGGGTAGACCGTGGTGGTCGCCCCGGCGGCGCACATGATCCCCAGGTCGGCGAGCACCCACTCGAGCCGGGTGCCCGCCAGGATGGCCACCCGGTCCTCGTTGCCGACTCCGAGGCCGTACAGGCCGGCGGCGATCGCCTTGGTCCGCGCGGCGACCTGACTCCAGGTCAACCAGGTCAGACCCGAGTCGCCCGGAGCGGGCGAGGCAAAGGCGTTCTTGTCGGGGGTCGCGGCGACCCGCTGCAGGAACATGTCGGGAATCGACCGATATGGTACGTGGAGAGCCATCGGGTGCGTCGCCTCCGCATATGTGATAGTGAGCGCCGTCACGTTAATTCCGTGTTACCGAACAGTAGTGGCACGGCCGCCCTTCGGCTAGTCCCGCCGGGTCGCACGCTGCGGTTCCCGCCCCGCCATCCACCGGTCGTGCCCGAGCGTCGGCCGACCGGACGTCGACGGTATGGCCATAACGGTATAGAAACCTGACCACTATCCCCGCATACGATCCCATCGATCGATATCCCGATCGTCCACCCGTGACCGACGGCCACAAGCCGACGCGGGTGTCCAGATTGAGGAAGGGACAGGGATGACCGTTCTCCGTACACACAGCCGACGGCTGCTGCTGACCGGCTGTGCCGCTGCGGTCGCCACCGCGCTGATCGGCAACCCGGCCGCCGCCGCGCCCGCCGGCGAGATCCAGCTCGCCGGTGGTGCCACCGCGGTCGCGGACAGCTACATCGTGGTGCTCAAGGACTCCGCCGTCGCGGCCAAGGCGACCTCGGCACGCACCGCCGCCGTCGCCGACCGCGCCGGCAGCCTCGCCGGCCAGTACGGCGGATCCGTCGAGCGGGTGTTCGGCGCCGCCGTCAACGGCTTCGAGGCCACCCTCACCGCCTCGCAGGCCCGCCGGCTGGCCGCCCACTCCTCGGTGGCGTACGTCGAGCAGAACCACGTCGTGTCGATCGCCGCCACCCAGACCAACCCGCCGTCCTGGGGTCTGGACCGCATCGACCAGCGCAACCGCCCGCTGAACAGCGCCTACACGTACCCCAGCACGGCCAGCAACGTCACCGCGTACATCATCGACACCGGCATCCGGACCACCCACAACGACTTCGGTGGGCGGGCCAGCCGTGGCTACGACGCGTTCGGTGGCACCTCCGAGGACTGCAACGGCCACGGCACCCACGTCGCCGGCACCGTGGGCGGCAGCGCGTACGGGGTGGCCAAGGGCGTGCGGCTGGTCGCCGTCCGGGTGCTCAACTGCTCCGGCAGCGGCACCACCGCCGGCGTCATCGCCGGGGTCAACTGGGTCACCTCCAACGCCCGCAAGCCGGCCGTGGCCAACATGAGCCTCGGCGGCGGCGCCAGCAGCACGCTGGACAGCGCGGTGGCCAACTCGATCTCCTCCGGCGTCAGCTACGCCGTCGCCGCCGGCAACTCCAACCGCAACGCCTGCAGCTACTCGCCGGCCCGGGTCGCCAACGCGATCACCGTCGGTGCCACCACCAGCACCGACGCCCGTGCGTCCTACTCCAACTACGGCAGCTGCCTGGACATCTTCGCGCCGGGTTCGTCGATCACCGCGCCCTGGTACACCAGCAACACCGCGACCAACACCATCAGCGGCACCTCGATGGCCTCGCCGCACGTGGCCGGTGCCGCCGCCCTGGTGCTCGCCGCCAACCCGTCCTACAGCCCGGCCCAGGTCACCAGCTCGCTGGTGAGCAACGCCACCACCGGTGTGGTGACCAGCGCGGGCAGCGGCTCCCCGAACCGCCTGCTCTTCGTGGTCAACTGAGCTGGTGACCAGCTCGACCAACCCGACGAACTGAGCAGTGCGCGCGGCCCCCGGGAACCCCCAGCGCCCGGGGGCCGCACCCTGTCCGGCGTGACGACCGGTCAGTCGTCGCGTCGGTCGTCCCGGTCGTCGTCGTGGTCGTCGTCCCGGTCACGCCGGTCGTCGTCGTGGCCGTCGTCGTCCCGGCCGTCATCGTCATCGTCGTCGTCCCGGTCGACGTCGAGGATCCCCCCGGTCTCCCGGTCGATGTCCAGGTCCCACTCGACGCGCTCGGCCCTGACCTCGACCTCCCAGACCGGCCGGCCGTGCTCCTGGTCCCGCTCGATCTCGGTGACCCGACCCTCGCCGACGTGCGCCAGCGCGATCCGCTTCGCCTGCTCGACCCCGACCACGTCGGTGGCACCGGCGTCACCGGACCCGGTCGCCGGGGCGGTCGGGGTGCCGGTGGTGGCCGGCTGCGATGCCGTGGCCGGACCGGTGCCACTGGTGGCGCTGACCGCCTTGGCCGTACCGGTCACGTTCTGGGCGGCCGAGCCGACCGCCGTACCGGCCACCGCCAACGCGGCCACCGCACCCACTCCGGCCATTACGATCACTGACCTGCGAGCCATCTCGCACCTCCTGTTGTCGTCGTTGACAGCAAGGTTCGTCCACCGCCGGATAGCGGCGCGCTGTGCGAGCGCTAAGGGCGGGTTAAGACCGTGGGTCCGCGCCGGTCAGGTCCGTGGCCGGCCGAGCCGCAGCGTCACCACCGCGCCCGGCGATCCGTCCACCACCGTCAGCCGGCCACCGCTGGCCCGGGCCACCCGGGCGGCGATGTCCAGGCCCAGCCCGGTCGAACCGGCCTGGGACACCCCGCGCCGGGCCAGCCCGTCGGGCAGGCCGGGGCCGGTGTCGGCGACGGTGAGTGCCACGTCCTCGGCGGTCGCGGCCAGGGCGACCGCGAACCCGGTGCCGTCCGGGGTGTGCGCGAAGACGTTGCCCAGCAGGGCGTCCACCGCGGCAGCCAGCTCCTCCGCGTCGACGGCGACCGGCAGCGGGCCGGCGGCCAGCTCGAGTCGGACGGTACGCCCGGTGTCCTCGGCCAGCACCGACCAGAACTCGACCCGGTCGCGGACCACCACGGCGGCGTCGGCGACCGCAGGCTGCCCGCCCGGCCCGGTCGGAGCGGCGCTGCGCCGGCGGGCCTGCTGGATCAGACCGGTGACGGCCCGTTCGAGGGAGTCCACCGCGGCGGTGACCCGGGCCGCCTCCGCCGGGTCGGGCAGCGACTCGGCCTCCAGCCGCAGCGCGGTCAGCGGCGTGCGGAGCCGGTGTGACAAATCGGCGATGCGTTCACGTTCGTCACGCAGCAGTTCCTGGATCCGCCCGGCCAGGTGGTTCAACGCCCCGGCCACCTCCCGCACCTCCGGCGGGCCACCGGGCTGCGCCCGGGCCGACAGTTCGGCGCCGGCCAACCGGTGCGACACCGCCGACAGCTCGGTGATCGGCGCGACCAGCCGGCGGGCCAGCCGGTCGGCGACGAGGACCCCGACCAGGATCAGACCCAGGCCGAGCCCGGCCAACACCGTCCAGGCCCGGCCGACCCCCCGGTCCAGCTCGGCGGCGGAGACGAAGGTACGGATCACCGCCGTACCGTCGGGGCGGCCCTGCACCGCGACCAGGATCTCCCGGCCCTGGGCGTCGGCGGCGGTGAGGCTGCGGCCGGTGCCGGCCAGCCGGACCGCCGGCGTCGCCGCGACCTGGTCACCGAGGACCGTGCCGTCGGGCAGGTAGACGGTGACCGGCCGGTCGGCGGTGGCGGCCAGCTGCTCGACGGTCAGCCGCAGGGTGGCGACGTCGGCGGTGCCGACCAGCGAGACGATCGACTGCACGTCGGCGGTGGCGGCGATGATCGCCCGGTCCTGCGCCACGGTGCGCAGCAGCAGCGCCAGCGGCACCAGGAAGGCCACCAGCACCAGGGTCGTGGTGGCGGCGACCAGCAGGGTGAGCCGGCGTCTCACCCGACGCCGTCCGGGGCGTCCAGGCGCACCCCGACGCCGCGGACGGTGTGCAGGTAGCGGGGCGCGCCGGCGGTTTCGCCGAGTTTGCGGCGCAGCCAGGACAGGTGGACGTCGACGGTCTTGTCCGCGCCGCCGTAGGGCACCTGCCAGACCTCGGTCATCAGTTCCCGTTTGGAGACCACCTGCCCGGCCCGGGCCGCCAGGTAGTGCAGCAGGTCGAACTCGCGCGGGGTCAGCTCCAGCGTCGCGCCGGCCAAACTGACCTGTCGGGACCGTACGTCGATGCGCAGCTCACCGACCAGCACCGCAGTTTCTTCCGGTTCGCCGGCGCCCCGGCGCAGCACGGCCCGCACCCGAGCGTCGAGCTGGGCGGCGGTGAAGGGCTTGACGACGTAGTCGTCGGCGCCGGCGTCGAGCCCTCGGACGATCTCGGCCTCGTCGTCGCGGGCGGTGGCGATGATCACCGGTACCCGGCTGACGGCCCGCAGCATCCGCAGCATCTCCAACCCGTCCAGGTCGGGCAGGCCGAGGTCGAGCACGACCAGGTCGGGTCGGTCGTCGAGGGCGTGCGTCAGGCCGGCCATCGCGGTGTGCGCGGCCGCGACGGCGTGGCCGCGTTCGCGCAGGGCCCGGATCAGCGGGGTACGGATCGCCAGGTCGTCCTCGATCACCAGCAGCCGGGCCACGACAGGCACGCTACCTGGCGCCGTCGCTGGTGACGGCACCCGTTAACGGTTCTTTAGGGTCCCCCGGCGCTGCCGTTAACCCACCGGCGGGCATAGTCACCAGGGTGACCCGTCGTGTGCTGCTCACCGTCGCCGGCTGGTGCCTAGCCGTCGGCGCGGCGACCATGATCGGACTGGCCGCGCTGCGGGTGGTCGGTGAAGGGCTGACCGGTGGCCCGGCCGGTGAGGTGCTCGACCAGCAGGAGATCGCCCGCCAGCTCGCGGCCGCCTCGGTGTCGCCCTCGGCCACGGCCATGGTGCCGCCAGCGCCGTCACCGACGTCGGCACCGGCGTCGCCGGCGACCAGCCCTGACCCGCCGTCGCCGTCGCCGACCGACACCGCTGTGCGGCAGGTCGCGGCGACCCCCGGCGGCACCGTGGTCGCCGCCTGCGACGGCGCGTTGGCCCGCCTGGTCTCCTGGGCGCCCGCGCAGGGTTACACCGCGAGCGATGTGGACCGTGGTCCCGACGACGACGCCGAGGTGAGCTTCGTCGGCGCGGCTGGCGAGTACGAGGTGACCGTGATCTGTGTCGCCGGTCGTCCGCAGGTCAGCTGGGAACTGGACGACTGACGCCCGCCTCCCGGCGCGTCGCCGGCCGGAGCCCTCACCGGTAGCGCTGGGAGTTGACCGACCAGTCGTAGGTGCCCCGGATCCAGTGCCGCCGGGCGGCGACGAGGCGCTCCACCGCAGGCGGCGCGTCGACCAGCACCTCCGCCTCCAACCGCAGGTAGAGCGCCAGGCTGTCGGTGAACCGGCTGCTGGCCTCGGCCAGCCCCGCCGCCGCGCTCTGGCCGGTCTCGTGCGCGATGACGACGGCCAGGTTGTGCGGATCCTGGTGGTGTTCCTTGGCGTAGGAGAACAGGTCGTTGCACCAGCAGACCAGATCCGCCGCGACAGTGTTCAATTCCGCTAGCCGTGGGTCAACCCGGTGACGGGAATGCGGCAGTCCGTTTTCCGCGAGGTCGGTGAGCGCGAAACTGGGCAGTACGGCGCCGGTGTGCCGGCGCATCTGGATGTACTCGGCCACCGCCGGCACCCGACCCTGCTGGCGGTTGCTGGCCTCCCAGAGCAGCGCGAAGAGGTAGTGGTGCAGCGAAGCGGTGAAGCGCAACAGGGCTCCGGGCCGGCGCAGCCGGCGGACCCGGTGACACAGGTCGGCCAGCGCCGCCGACAGCGGCTCCTGGTCCGCCACCGGACCGGCAGCCGGTACGCCGTACCGCTCCAGCACCTGCATCAGTGGACTGATCAGGGGCGAGACCCGGCACGGGTCGGCACCGCCACCGTCTTCGTCACAGACGTCGTCCAGTGCGAACAGCCAGGTGATCAGATCGCTGAGCAGTTGGGCGTGGGCGAGTTCGGCGCTGGGCGCGGCGCGGGCCGCCAACTCGGCCGCGTTGGCCCGACGCAGCCGGGCCGCGGTGGAGGCGTTGGCGGTCAGCGCGAACCGTTCGGCCCACTGGATCGACTGCTCGGCGAGGGTCGGCAGATGCGGGTTCGTCCGGGGACGGAACGGCGGTGCCACCACCGATGTCGGCGCGAACGCGGGCATGTGACCTCCGGGCGGGCGCCGGGGGGAGGGGTGGCGCACCGGTGTGATCATCATCGCGGTCCGCGCCCGTGGCGGCGAGTGCCGCCCTCAGAAGCCGAACCCGGCGTTACGCAATCGTTCTTCGAGCACCGCGGGGCAGTCGATCTGCACCCGGGCGACCCGTTGCCGACCGGTCAGGAACAGCACGAGCTCACCGGGCGGGGCGCTGATCAGTACCGGCTCGCCACCGCCGCCGGTGCTCACCTCGCCGTAGCCGTCGGCGACGACCCGGACCGCCCCGGTGAACCGGCGCAGGTGCAGCCGGCTCAACGCGGCGACCCGCTTCCACAGCGCCGCCTGCTCGCCGGGCGGGAGTTCCCGGGGGGCCCAGTCGGGTACGGCGCGGCGGACGTCCTCGTGGTGGATGAAGAACTCCATGAGGTTGGCGAGTTCGTCGGTGAGCGGGTTGCTCAGCGGGCTCCACACCGGTGGTTGCCGGACCAGCGCGACCAGCTCCGGGAATGGCCGGCGGGCGTACTCGGTGCGGACCCGTTCGCTGTATCCGCGCAGCACCGGCAGCCAGATCCCGGGCCCGGCGTCGGGCCGGCGCTCCCGCACCACCAGGTGCGCCGCGAGGTCGCGGGTGGTCCAGCCCTCGTTGACCGTCGGTGCATCCGGACCGATGGTGAGGAACAGGTCGGCAAGGGCTTGACGTTCCATCTGTGCGAACCGCGCCATGAACCGATCCTAGGTGCAGGCGTGAGCCGGTGGCGGGGGAGCCGGGCGATCCGTCCTGTCCCGCCGTCGCCGTCGGTGTGGCGGTCGCCACAGTCGTCGCCGTCGGCTGGCGTCGTCGGTTGGTAAGGACAAGATTTGATGTTCGGAACTTACCTGCGGGGGAAGTGTGGCCAATAGGACAAGCCGTGACGTGCTGCTGCGTGGGCTGTGGGTGCTCGGCCAGGGCATCCGGGAGCAGCCGGGGCTGTTCACCGTCGGGGTCGGCGGCAGCGTCGTGTTCGGGCTGCTCACCATCGCCAGCGCGTACGTCGTCGGGGCGATCGTCGGTGAGGTGGTCGTGCCCTCGATCGAGTCCGGGCAGGCCGAGACCGGTCTGCTCGCCGCCGGTGCGGCCGCCCTGCTGGCGGTGAGCGTCGTCAAGGTGGGCGGGATCTTCGGCCGTCGGCTCGGTGCCGGGTTCATGCAGTACCGCCTGCAGGCGTCGTACCGGCGTCGGGTCACCCGCCGCTACCTCGAACTGCCGATGGCGTGGCATCAGCGGCATCCGACCGGCACCCTGCTGTCGAACGCGAACTCCGATGTCGAGGCGACCTGGTTCCCGGTGGCGCCGCTGCCGTTCGCCGTCGGCACGGTGGTGATGCTGGTGGCCGCGATCGGCGCCCTGTTCGTCACCGACTGGGTCCTGGCCCTGGTCGGGCTGGCGGTGTTCCCCGCGCTGTTCACCCTCAACGTCGTCTACTCCCGCCGGATGGCCCCCCGGCAGGTCCGCGCCCAGCAGCTGCGGGCCGAGGTCAGCGCGATCGCGCACGAGAGCTTCGACGGCGCGTTGGTGGTCAAGACGATGGGCCGGGAAGGCCAGGAGACGGTCCGCTTCGCCGCCCGGGCCGCCGAGCTGCGCGACGCGCTGATCGCCGTCGGTCGGCTCCGGGGCATGTTCGACCCGTTGCTGGAGACGCTGCCCAGTCTCGGCACCCTGGCGGTGCTCCTGGTCGGCACATACCGGCTGCGGCAGGGTGCGATCAGCGTCGCCGACCTGGTGAGCGTCGCGTTCCTGTTCACCGTGCTGGCGTTCCCGGTCCGGGCCATCGGCTGGGTGCTCGCCGAACTGCCGCGCAGCGTCGCCGGCTGGGACCGCGTGCACCGGGTGCTGACCGCGAGCGGGCAGATGCCGTACGGCACCGACGGGCTGCCGGCGGCCGCGACCGACGCGGCGAGCCTGGTCCTGGACCGGGTCCGCTTCAGCTACGGGCCGGACTCCCCGGACACACCGGACACCACGGCGCGCGGCACCGACGACGCGGCGTCCGGGCCCGCGCCGCAGGTTCTGCACGACGTGTCGTTCACGGTGCCGGCCGGGCGCACGGTCGCCCTGGTCGGGCCGACCGGCTCCGGTAAGTCGACCATCGCGGCGCTCGCCGCCCGGCTGGTCGACCCGACCGCCGGTACGGTGACCGTCGACGGCGTCGACCTGCGGGAACTGACAGCGGAATCGCTGGCCCGGACGATCTCCCTGGTCGCCCAGGTGCCCTTCGTCTTCGACGACACGGTCCGGGCCAACGTCGCACTGGACCGCGACGGGGTGACCGACGAGTCGGTGTGGGCGGCGCTGCGGCTGGCCGAGGCGGACGGGTTCATCGCGGCGCTGCCCGACGGGCTCGACACGATGGTCGGGGAACGGGGCACCACGCTGTCCGGCGGGCAGCGCCAGCGCCTCACCCTGGCCCGGGCCCTGGCCGGCCGACCCCGGCTGCTGGTGCTCGACGACGCGACCAGCGCCGTCGACCCCCGGGTGGAGGCGGCGATCCTGGCCGCGCTGCGGACCTCGGAGATCGCCACCTCGATCCTGGTGGTCGCCTACCGCCGCGCCACCATTGCCCTCGCCGACGAGGTCGTCTTCCTCGACCAGGGGCGGGTCGTCGACACCGGTACGCACCAGCAACTGCTCGCCCGCTGCCCCGGCTACGCCGACCTGGTCACCGCGTACGAGCAGGCCGAGGCGCAACGGGAACGGGACCGGGCCGGCGGCGTCGACCCGACCGGGCCGGTCGACGGCGTGTCACGCCCGGTGGAGGTGAACCGGTGAGTGCCCCCACGATGGACCAGAGCGGCCGGCGACGCCCGCAGCCAGCGGGGACGCCCGGCGCCGGCGGTACGGCTCCGGCACCCGGCGGTGCCGGGGAGCCACCGGCCGAGTCGACCTGGCGGACCCTGCGGCGCGGGCTGGCCCTGTCGCCGGAGCTGCGTACCGGACTGGCCGGGACCCTCGCCCTGGCCCTGGCGTCGATGGTCGGCCGGGCCGCCATCCCGGTCGCCGTACAGCAGGCCATCGACAACGGCCTGCGCGCCCCGGGCGGCCCGGACCTCGGCGTGGTCGGGCTGATCGTGGCGTTGACCGCCACGGTGCTGGCCGGGACGACCGTCGCCGGGTACTTCATGATGCGGCGGCTGTTCACCGTCAGCGAGACCGCGCTCGCCGCGGTGCGGACCAGGGCGTTCCGCCATGTGCACGACCTGTCGATGCTGCACCAGCAGTCGGAACGGCGCGGTTCGCTGGTCAGCCGGGTCACCAGCGACGTCGACCAGATCACCCAGTTCCTGCAGTGGGGCGGGGTGATCCTGCTGATCAGTGGTGGGCAGGTGGTGGTCACCGCGACCGTGATGGCCGTGTACTCGTGGCAGCTCACCCTGGTGGTCCTGGCGGCCTTCATCCCGGCGTTGCTGATCATCCGGGCGTTCCAACGACGGCTCGCCGCCGCGTACGGCGTGGTCCGCCAACGGACCGGGGCCCTGCTGGCGGCGGTCGCCGAGAGCGTCGTCGGCGCGGCCGTGATCCGCGCGTACGGGGTGTCCGGCCGCACCGCGCGTCGCCTCGACGAGGCGATCGAGGGCCAGCGGCGGGCCCAGCAGCGGGCGCTGCGGACCAGCGTGATCGGCTTCTCCGTCGGGGAGATCGCCGCCGGGCTGGCCCTGGCCGGGGTGGTGGTGGTCGGGGTACGGATGGGCGTCGACGGTGACCTGACCGTCGGCCAGCTGACCGCGTTCCTGTTCCTGGTGACGCTGTTCATCCAGCCGGTCCAGATCGCCACCGAGGTGCTCAACGAGGCGCAGAACGCCATCGCCGGCTGGCGTCGGGTGCTCGACGTGCTCGACATCGCGCCCGACGTGGCCGACCCCGGTCACGAGGGGGTGGATCTGCCCCGGGGCGCGCTGGACGTGCGGTTCGACGATGTCAGCTTCGCGTACCCCGGTGGTCCGACGGTGCTGGCCGACGTGCGCCTGGAGATTCCGGCGAAGACGCGGGTGGCGGTGGTCGGGGAGACCGGAAGTGGCAAGACGACCTTCGCGAAGCTGCTCACCCGGTTGATGGATCCGGCCACCGGTCGGGTGCTGCTCTCCGGGGTGCCGTTGGACCAGGTCCGGTTCGAGTCGTTGCGGTCCCGGGTGGTGATGGTGCCGCAGGACGGGTTCCTGTTCGACGCGACGGTGGCGCAGAACGTCCGGTTCGCCCGGCCGGAGCTGACCGACCAGCGGCTCGCCGCCGCCTTCGGCGAGCTGGGTCTGTCGGACTGGGTGGCCGGGCTGCCGGCTGGGCTGGACACGCCGGTCGGCGAGCGGGGCGAGGCGTTGAGCGTCGGGGAGCGTCAGCTGGTGGCGTTGGTCCGGGCCTACGTCGCCGACCCCGATCTGCTGGTGCTCGACGAGGCGACCAGCGCCGTCGACCCTGCGACTGAGGTCCGGCTGCAGCGTACGTTGGACGCGGTGACCCGGGGGCGGACCACGTTGACGATCGCCCACCGGCTGTCCACCGCGCAGGCCGCCGACGAGGTGATCGTCGTCGACCGGGGGCGGGTGGTGCAGCGGGGTCCGCACGAGCAGTTGCTCGCCGACCCCGATTCGGTCTACGCACGGCTGTTCGCGTCCTGGTTGGAGCAGACCCGCTGACCACCCGTTCCGGTCGGTGCCCGCGTCGCGGCACCGACCGGGCCTGACGGGCGGGCGGCGTCGCGTCGGGCCGCTCCGGGCTCAGCGGGAGTAGAACTCGACCACGAGCTGCTCGTCGCAGATGATCGGCACTTCGCTTCGGGCCGGTTCGCGCAGCAGCGTCGCGGTCAGCTCGCTCAGGCTGACCGACAGGTACGGCGCGGTCGGCCCGTCGCCGGTGTGTGCGCCGGCGGCGGCCAGCTGGAACGGCGGCTTGGTGCGGCTGCGCTCGCGGACTTCGACCACCTGGCCGGGGCGCAGCCGGTAGGACGGCCGGTCCACCTTGACCCCGTCGACGCTGAAGTGGCCGTGCGCGACCAGTTGGCGGGCCTGGTAGACGGTGCGGGCCAGCCCGGCCCGGTGCACCACCGCGTCGAGGCGGCGTTCCAGCAGGCTGACCAACGTGTCGCCGGTCTTGCCGGCACCCCGTACGGCGTCGTCGAAGGCGCGGCGCAGCTGGGTCTCGCTGACGTTGTACTGGTGGCGCAGCCGCTGCTTCTCCAGCAGCCGGACCTGGTAGTCCGAGGGCTTGCGTCGGGCGCGGCCGTGTACGCCGGGCGGGTACGGGCGGCGCTCGAAGTACTTGGTGCACTTGCGGGTCAGCGGGATGCCGAGGGCGCGGGAGATTCGCGCCTTGGGTCGTGGGTGGTTCACGTGGACGACTCCGGATTAGTAGGTTAGCCTGCCCTCACTAAGGTGAGCCTAACTGATCTCGGAGGTCCGTGTCATGCAGCCCAGCCCCGCAGAGATCGCCCGGACCCTGGCCGCGGGCCGGCTGCCCGGCACGGCGCACGTCGCCTGCCGGCCCGGCCCACTCGCCGTACGGCACGCGACCGACCCGATGGGACGGATCCTGCTGCTGGCGACCGGGTCGGACCCGATCGCCGGTGCCCTGCGTCCGGTCGACGGCGCCGACGACGTCGCGGTCGTACTGGAGGCGACCGACGTGCCGCCGGTGGCCGGTTCGCCCACCCACGGCCAGGTCTGGGTATCCGGTTGGGTCAGCCCGCTCGACGGCGCGGCCGCCCGGATGGCCGCGTTGGACTTCGCCGACGTGCACGCCTGCCCCGACCTGCTCGACGTCGGCCACGGCGCCACCATGTTCCGGATGGAGGTGGCCGAGGTCCGGCTGCAGCGGTGCGGCGTCACCACCGAGGTGGACCCCGACGAGTACGCCGCCGCCGAACCCGATCCGCTCGGCGGCATCGAGTCGCAGCTGCTCGTCGACCTCGCCGACCACCACCGGACCGAGATGACCGCGTTCATCCGTCGGCAGCTGCGCGACGCCGGCCACCGGTCGCTCGCCGGTGACCCGCAGGTCGTCCGGATGGACCGGTACGGCTTCGTGGTCGCGCTCGGCCCGCAGGGCCCCCGCGCCCGGCTCGCCTTTCCCGCCCCGGTCCGCGACCGCGCCGAACTCGCCCGGCTGCTGCACCCGGTGCTCTGCCGACGCTGCTGCGCCCCACCGGCCGCCGCCTGATACCCACCGACCGCCGCGCACCAACCGCCGCCTGACGCCTGCGCACCCACCGCCGCTTGACACGGGGTGCGCACCCACCGGCGGTCAGTGGTCGGGCGGCGACGCCGTGGTGACGGTGCCGGTGAGGTAACGCTGGATCGTCGGCCCGACCGCCGCCGCCACCTCGTCGGCCGCCATGGTGGACAGCGGCGACAGCCGCAGCACGTAGCGGGTCACGAGCAGGCCAGCCATCTGCGACACCACCAGCGCGGTGCGCAGCGGCAGCTCCGCCGGGTCGAGGTCGAGCTGGCCCAGTACCCGACGGACGATCTGGGTGGTGACGAACTCGCGCATCAGCCGGGCGGTCCAGTCGTTGCTCAACGCCGAGCGCAGCAACGCCAGGGCGGCCACCCCGGCTGGTGAGTCCCAGACTCCCAGGACCAGCCGGACCAGCCGCTGCCCGACCTCCTCGCGGCCGCCGGCGAACGCCTGCGGCAGCAGCTCGGCCGGGTCCACCGGCGCGTTCATCGCGGCCAGGAACAGGTTGTCCTTGGTGCCGAAGTAGTGGTGCACCAGCGCCGGGTCGACGCCGGCGGCGGCCGCGATCGCCCGTACCGACGCCTGGTCGAAGCCGCGCTCACCGAAGGTCTGCCGGGCGGCGGTCAGGATCGCCTCGCGGGTGTCGGGATTGCCCGGTCGCCGCCCGGTGCGTCGTGCCATCGGTCCTGTCACTCCTGTCGCCGTCGCCGCGCCGCCCGCAGCCGCACACCCAGCTGCCGCGCCGCCCGCAGCCGCACACCCAGTTGCCGCGCCGCACTCAGCCGCTTCGTCGGCGCAAGGTAGCGGCGGCCAGCACCAGCGCGGCGACCACCGCCCCAGCGACCACGCCCAGGTCGCGCCAGAGCGTCGCGGTCGGCTCCGGATGCGCCCCGACCTCCGTCAACGCCGACACGGCGTAGGACAGCGGCAGGACGTTGCTGATCGCCTCCAGCCAACCGGCCATCTGGTCACGGGCGACGAACAACCCGCAGAGCAGCAGTTGCGGGATCACCACCACCGGCATGAACTGTACGGCCTGGAACTCGGTGCGGGCGAAAGCGCTGCACAGCAGGCCGAGCGCCACCCCGAGCAGCGCGTTGAGCACCGCGATGGCGATCACCAGGGCGGCGGAGCCGGCGGTGGTCAGGTCGAACAGCCAGTAGGCGGCCGCGCTGGCCACGGTGGCCTGCACCGCCGCCGCGAGCCCGAACGCGATGCCGTAGCCGAACAGCAGGTCCAGTTTTCCCAGCGGGGTGGTGAGCAGTCGTTCCAGGGTGCCGCTGGTACGTTCGCGCAGCATAGCGATGCTGGTCACCAGGAACATGATCACGAATGGGAAGACGCCGAGCATCACCAGCGCGACCCGGTTGAACAGCGCCGGCCCACCGGTGGCCGGGTCCTGGTCGCCGTACATGTAGTAGAGCAGGGTCAGCAGCAGCGCCGGCACGACGACCAGCAGTGCGACGGTACGCCGGTCGTGGCGCAGCTGACGCAGGACGCGGCCGACCGTGGCGGCCAGGATCGTCGGGTTCACCGGTCTGCTCCTCGGGTAGCGTCGGTCGACTGGTGCTGGCGGATGAGCCGCAGGAACGCCTCGTCCAGGTCGTCGGTGCCGGCGGCGGCGCGTACCGCCGCCGGGGTGTCGTCGGCGATCAGCCGTCCGTCGCGGATCAGCAGCAGTCGGTCGCACCGGCCGGCCTCGTCCATCACGTGACTGGAGACCAGCAGGGTGGTGCCGGCGGCGGCGAGGGCGTGGAACCGGGCCCACAGTTCGGCCCGCAGGACGGGGTCCTGGCCGACCGTCGGCTCGTCGAGGACGACCAGGTCGGGGCGGCCGACCAGGGCGCAGGCCAGCGAGGCGCGGCTGCGTTGACCGCCGGAGAGGTCGGCCACCAGTTGCCCGGCGGCGGACGCCAGGCCGACGTCGGCGACGGCCCGGTCGGCGTCGGCCGCCGACAGGCCGTACAACGCGGCGAAGTACCGGGCGTTCTCCCGGACGGTGAGGTCGGCGTAGACGCTGGGTGCCTGGGTGAGATACCCGACGGTACGCCGCAGGGCGGGTGCTCCGGCCGGTCGGCCGAAGACGCGGACCTGCCCGGACCGGACGGTCTGCACCCCGACGACCGCCCGCATCAGGGTGCTCTTGCCGCTGCCGCTCGGGCCGAGCAGGCCGGTGACGCTGCCACGGCCGACGGTGCACGAGATCCCGTGCAGCACGCGGCGGCGGCCCCGGTCGACCACGAGGTCGGTGACCTCGATGACGGGCTCCATGGTTGCCTCCAGTAATTCATCATGCGTTGAACTCAACGGTAGATGAATTACCGACCGTGACGCCAGGGGCTATTTCCGGCGGGGTCCGTGGCGCGGCTCACCGCCGCTGCCCGGCATGGTCGCTGAGCTGCTGATCGTTGGAATCGCTCAGGTCCATCACCAGCAGCTGGCGCGGATAGCGGCAAACGCCGTGTCCCGTCACAAACCGCAGTTCGCTACGGAGGTGTGATGAAACCCCCTACTGACCGTGGCCGTGACCGTCGAGCCCGCCGTACCCGTCGCGCCGGCGTACGGACCCTGCTACGCCGGACCCTGCTGGGCCGGGTCGCGCTGACCGCGACGATGGCCCTCGGCGGGGTGGCCGGTGCCGCCACCGCCGCGCACGCGGCGGGCACCGGCTGGGCGCATCCGATGCCCGGCGCCGAGACCACCTCCTGCTTCGGGCCGCGCTGGGGCACCCAGCACGCCGGGCTGGACCTCGCCGCCGACGAGGGCACCCCGGTGTACGCCGCCGGAGCCGGAACGGTCGTCGACAGCGGCTGGCTCTACTCCGGGTACGGCATCTCCGTGCTGATCGACCACGGCGACGGGCACCTGACCCACTACGCGCACCTGCGTACGGCGTCAGTCTCCGCCGGTGACGTGGTGGCCGCCGGGCAACGCGTCGGCGACGAGGGGTCCACCGGTGACTCGACCGGTCCGCACCTGCACTTCGAGGTGCACGCCGGGCTGTGGAACCAGATCGATCCCGGCCCGTGGATGGCCGCCCGGGGCGTGGATCTCGGCTGCTGAACCGGCCGGTTGTCGACACCGTCGGCTGCCGGGCGGACCGCCGCCCGGCAGCCGACGCTCACCCCTCGCCCAGCAGCTGCGTCAGTCGGTCCAGACCGTCGCGGATCAGCTGCCCGTACGCGTCGTGGCCGAGCGCGTCGATCCCGGCCCGCGCCTGGCGCAGGTGCTCCCTGGCCCGGTCGAGATCACCGAGCCTGCGGTAGCACTCGCCGATGTTGAGGTGCAACGACGGATACAGGGCGGCCACCGACAGCGGCACCCCGGCCTGCGCGACCCGGCCGTCGGTGAGCCGGTCGGCCGCAACCAGGGCCCGCTCGTCCCAGAGCAGTTCCTGACCGACGTCGTCCTGCACGTCGGCCATCGCGTGCGCGAGGACGCAGACGTGCAACGGATCGCCCCGCTCGCCGCAGATCTCGGCCCAGATCCGCGCGAACAGGTCGCGGGCGGCGGCCGGCTGGCCCTGCCGGTGGTGCAACTGGACGCCCTCGTTGATCCGGGCGAGCATCCCGTCGGAGGTCACCGGGCCGGCACCAGAAAGTCCAGCCGTGGATCGGCCATGCCCGGTGCGATCTCCAGGATCTCGGCGTCGACGACCCGGTGGATGACGAACGGGTCCGCCGCCACCCGCTGCTGCAACTGCGGCAGCGTCACGTTGTGCGCCAGCACCGCGCCCCCGAGTCCGGGCTGGATCCCGCCGACCAGGAGGAACACCTGATCATCCAGGCCCTGCGTGATCCACTGCTGATGCTCGGACAGGTACTCGCCGGCGGCGGCCTTGTTCCCGGTGAACCGGAGCAACACGATGAACATCGGCTCTCTCTCGTGACGGCAGGGTAAGGGGATCCGCCGGTGCGGTCAGCTCGGTCGGGTGCCGCAGGTGGCCAGCCAGGCTTCCATCCGGGCGACCTCGCGATGGACGAAGTCCTCGTCGCCGAAGGCATTCGTCAGGGTGGCGACGCCCTGGCTGAAGGCCAGCACATGGAGCGCCATCGCGTCCGAGCCCTCCCCATGGCCGAGCGTCGCGAACTGCGCGGTCAGCCAGTCACGGAACACCGTGAACAGGGCGGTTGCCTCCGGCCGGGACGGGTGTCGCAGTTTTGTCAGCTCTGCGGTCAGGGTGCCGACCGGGCAGCCGAAGTCGCGGATGTCCGCCCGGTTGGTCTGCACGATGCGGATGAAGCGCCGGATCCGCTCCGTGGGCTCGGCCGTCTCGTCCTCCCACTGCCGCAGCATCGCGCGGGTGGCGTCGATCCGGGACGCGATCACCGCCGCCAGGATCTCGTTCTTGGTCTTGAAGTGGTAGTAGAAGTTGCCTCTCGACAGTCCCACCACCTCGGCGATCGTCGTGAACGAGGTGTGTTCGAAACCCTGTTCGTAGAAGAGCCGGTCGGCCGCTGCGACGATCTGGGCGCGGGTCGCGCTCGCTGCCATCGACCGCACTCTCCCTCAGCTGGCCGGATCGCTAGGACGGTTGTCCTACGCGGCACTCTAGGGCATCCGTCCTAGCGGGTGTCAAGTGGTCGCCGCCGGTTGCGCCGGAGGGCCGCGTCCGGTGCGCGGCGCTGCTGGCGTCCGCCTGTCACCCTGGGCGTCATGACCACATCGGCCAGCGGCTCCCTGACCGTCGGTGCGGCCGCCGCGCGGGTCGGGCTCAGCCCGCACACCCTGCGGTGGTACGAGCAGGAAGGGCTGGTCGCCCCGGTCGGGCGGGACGCGGCGGGTCGCCGCCGCTACACCGAAACCGACATCGGCTGGCTGATCCTGCTGACCCGACTGCGGCGCACCGGGATGTCGGTGCGTGACATGCGCCGGTACACCGAACTCGCCCGGCAGGGCGACGGCACGCTGCCGCAACGCATCGACCTGTTCGAGCGGCACCGGGCACTTGTCCTCGCCCGGATCGGGCAGTTGCAGGAGGACCTGGCCGTCCTCGACCACAAGATCGACGCTTACCGGAAACTCGTGGACGAGCGGTGAGGTGGGCGTGGCGGGTACCCCGCCACGCCAACCTCACCCACGTCAGATGGCCAGCAGGCGGTCGAGGAACTCGCGGTACTGGCGCAACGCCACCCGCATCGACTCGGTGTCCGGCGTCTCGCTGTGCCGGTGCGGGTCGAGTTCGTTCTGTTCGGCGAGGAGACGTTCGGCCAGCGTCCGGACGGTGTGCCCGACCAGCGCCTGGGCCTGCGCCAGGGCGACGTCCGGTTCGTCGACGAACCGGGCCTTGATCTCGTGCCACTCGTCGCGCAGATCGTCGGCGGCGGCCTCGGTCCAGATCGTGATCGGCGGCAACGACACGTCGCCCGGCCGCCGCGCCGACACCGCTTCCGGCTGCGCGTCATCCACTGAGGTCAGCAAGTCAGCCGGCTCCTCGTCTTCGTCGTCATCCTCATCCCCGTCGTCATCGTCATCGTCGAGGTCGTCCTCCTCGTCGTCATCGTCATCCTCGAGGTCGTCGTCCTCCTCGTCCTCGTCGTCCTCGTCCTCGAGGTCGTCGTCGTCGAAGGAGAGGTCACCGGCGTCGCCGTGTGCGGTGACGGCCTCTGGGTCGTCGTCGTCCTCGGCCGGGTCGTCGGCGTCGTGCGGGTCGGCATCGTCGGCGGAGCCCGCCGGCTCTGCCTCCGCCGCCGGCTCGGGCTGCGTGGCCGTCGCGTTGTCGCCCGCCGGCCCATCGGAAGAGTCGGAGGAGTCGTCGGAGTCGGAGTCAGCGGGTGAATCGGTATCCGCCGGCAGGGACGTGTCGGCGACATGCGCCGCTGACGCCGCGTCGGCGGGCTTGTGACCGGGGGACTCCGGTGCGGTGTCCGTCGGCCCCTGGGCGGTGGCCGACGGCACCTCGTCCGACTCCCGTTCGTCGGTCGGGGTGCCACCGAGCAACTGCGTGGCGATCGGGGGCAGCGGGCTCGGGTTCTGCCGGTCCGCCGAAGGTGGCGCGATCACCGGCATCTCGGTCGTCGCTTCGTTGATCACATGTCCGGCGGCCATCGGCCGGGGTGCCGGGATCGGTCTGCCGTGCACGGGAACGGGGGCGGGGGCGGCGTCCCCCGACTCCACCGCCCCCGAAGGCTGAGGGGTGGCCATGGGCTGCATCGAGAATCCTCCGTCCGCGTCGGCGGGTGCCCGGTCGGCGGTGCAACCGGGTCGTCACCCGCACGGGCGTGTGGCTGGGGTGGTGCGCCGACTCGCCGCACCGGACGAGGCCGACGGACCCGGCCGGACGTACGTCGACCGCGCCGGGCAGGCCCCGGGCGCGGTGCTGTCGACAGGTGCCGGAACCGGTGCGGGGCATGGGACGTGCCCGCAGACCTCGACCGTGGCGGCGCACCGTCAAGGTACCCCTCCGGCCGCGACGGCACAGCCCCCGAACCGTCGGATCCGGCCGACCGCTGTCGGGCTTACGACACCGGTGACGGGACGCGGCAGCACGCCGGTTCGGCCGTACGGGACAATCGGTCACTGTGCCCGTACCCGATGAACCGCACGCCGACCCCGCAGCCGCCCGGCGGCGGCCCGGCGACGGCGCCCCCGCCCGCGCGTCCGCCCTCGATCCCGCCATCGCGGCCCGGTTGCGCCGCACCGCCGACGGCCTGGTCGCCGCCGTCGTGCAGCGGCACGGCACCGGCGAGGTGCTGATGATGGCGTGGATGGACGACGAGGCGCTGCACCGGACGCTGACCACCGGCCGGGCCACCTACTGGTCGCGCAGCCGGCAGGAATACTGGGTCAAGGGGGCCACCTCCGGGCACCACCAGTACGTGCGGTCGGTGCGGCTGGACTGCGACGGTGACGCCGTCCTGGTCGCCGTGGAGCAGGTCGGTGCCGCCTGCCACACCGGTGCACCGAACTGCTTCTTCGACGAACTGCCGGTGACCGGCACGATCACCGCCACCGAGGGGGGCCGATGACGACCGGAACGGTCAGCCCGGACGCGCAGACCTTCGCCAACCTGGCCCGGCAACGCCGGGTGGTGCCGGTCACCCGTCGGCTGTTGGCCGACGGCGAGACCCCGGTCGGGGTGTACCGCAAACTCGCCGGTGGGCCGGGGACCTTCCTGCTGGAGTCCGCCGAACAGGGCGCCGGGTCGGCCGGCACCGCCTGGTCGCGCTACTCGTTCGTCGGGGTGCGCAGCGCGGCGACGTTGACCGAGTCCGGCGGTGTCGCCCGTTGGCTCGGCGACCCACCGGACGGGCTGCCCGGCGGCGGCGACCCGGTGGACGTGCTGCGGTCGACGGTCGCCGCGCTGACCGGCCCGCCACCAGTGCCCGATGCCACCGCCGGGCTGCCGCCGCTGACCGGTGGCCTGGTCGGCTACCTGAGTTACGACTTCGTGCGCCGGCTGGAGCGGCTGCCCGAGCTGACCGCCGACGAGCTGGGACTGCCCGAGTTCGGTCTGCTGCTCGCCACCGACCTGGTGGTACTCGACCACTACGACGGTACGGCGATCCTGGTCGCCAACGCGGTACTGCCGGAGTCCGCCGATCCCGCCACGGTCGCCGCCGCCTACCACCACGCGATCGGCCGGCTGGACGCGATGACCACCGCGCTGTCGCGGCCCAACCCGCCGATGGTGTCCATGATCGACACTCCGGCCGACGCGGGCGCGGTTCGCAGCCGTACCGCACCGGGGGAGTACCCGAAGGCGGTCGAGCAGGCCAAGGAGGCGATCCGGGCCGGCGAGTGCTTCCAGATCGTGCTGGCGCAGCGGTTCGAGCGGGACACCACCGCCGACCCGTTGGACGTCTACCGGGTGCTGCGGGCCACCAACCCGAGCCCCTACATGTACCTGCTGCGGTTCGACGACTTCGACGTGGTCGGGTCGTCGCCGGAGGCGCATCTGAAGGTGACCGTCACCGAGGAGGGCACCCGGCGCGCGTTGCTGCACCCGATCGCCGGCACCCGGCGGCGGGGGGCGACCCCGGAGGAGGACGCGGCGCTCGCCGCCGAGCTGCTGGCCGACCCGAAGGAACGGGCCGAACACGTCATGCTCGTCGACCTGGGCCGTAACGACCTGGGCCGGGTCTGCCGGCCCGGCACCGTGGAGGTGCCGGAGTTCGCCACGGTCGAGCGGTACAGCCATGTCATGCACATCGTGTCGACGGTGGTGGGCGAGCTGCGCGCGGACCGTACCGCGTTCGACGCGCTGGCGGCGAGCTTCCCGGCCGGAACCCTGTCCGGTGCGCCGAAGGTACGGGCGATGGAGATCATCGAGGAGCTGGAGCCGACCCGCCGGGGCATCTACGGCGGCACCGTCGGCTACTTCGGCTTCGGCGGCGACCTCGACATGGCGATCGCGATCCGGACCGCGGTGATCCGGGGCGGTCGCGCCTACGTGCAGGCGGGCGCGGGGATCGTGGCCGACTCCGATCCGGCCGCCGAGGAGCGGGAGACCCAGAGCAAGGCTGCGGCGGTGCTGGTCGCGATCGCCGCCGCCGAGACCCTGCGCCCGGCCCGGTGACCGGCAACGGGCCGGACGGCATCGGACCTGCCGCGGGCGCACCGGGCCCGACGGCCGCCGGCGGGGCCGGCTCGCGGGCGCCCGGCGTCCGTCGGGAGCTGGCCGGTGCCGTCGGTGCCTGCCTGGTCGGCGCCGGCCTGACCTGGTACGCCGCCCGGCAGGCGTGGGGGGTGGAGGTGACGGTACGGCCGGAGCCGCTGCCTGCCGTGGAGGTGGTACGCACCGGGGCCGACGTACTGCCGTGGTTACCGGCGCTGGCCCTGGTCGGGCTGGCCGGCGCGGGGGCGGTGCTGGCCAGCCGGGGACTGGTCAGGCGGCTGATCGGGGCGTTGCTCGCCGTCGTCGGTGTGGCGGTGCTGGCGGGCGCGGCGGCGGTGCTGGTCGGGGTGACCCCGGTGGGTCGGGCGGCGGCGGAAACGGCGTCGACCGCGCCGCACTGGCCGGCCCTGGCGATGGCGGGGGCGCTGCTGTCGACCGCCGGTGGGCTGGTGACGGTCCTGCGGTCGGGTGGCTGGCCGGCGATGGGGGCCCGGTACGAGCGGACGGCGCCCGGGACGACGGCACCTGGGGCGACGTCGACCCGCCCGGCGGCCGACCGCCGGGCGACGTCGGCACCGAGGTCGACGCTCGACACCTGGGCCGCGCTCGACCGGGGTGAGGATCCGACCGTCGACGACGGGCCGCGTTAGCCCGTCACGCCGCCGCGCCGGTCTCCCGTCGGGTGGTGGTCGGCCTGGTCTCCCGGCGGGCGTCGGCGGTCTGCGTCTCGACCGGCCGGCTGCTCGCCAGCGTCGCGACCAGCCGGCGGATCTCGTCACGCTGGTGGGCGCGGGCCCGGTCGGCGCAGATCGCCTCCCAGGCGTTGCCCTGCGCGGTACGCACCCGGTGGTCGCCCACCACGGCGCGTTCGACCGAGTGCGCGACCTCGGCGGCCAGGGCGACGACGGCGCGGGGGATGGCGATCAGGTCGACGGTCGTGTCGCGTGGCGCGGTGCTCATGGTGCCCCCCAGGGTGGTTGCACGGCCGGCGGCTACCGCCGACCAGTCTGCCCGAACTCCATGCTGACCGGGGCCTGTTTCGCGACGGTGACCCGCAGGTCAACTGTCGGCGGTGACGCCTGTGTCAACTATCGCCCCGGTGCACCGGTGTCGTCCGTACCGCCGGTGTTGATCTGTGCCACAGCGCGCCCCCACCGTCCGGCAGGCTAAGATCAATGTCGATGGAATCGCGGAGATTCCGCAGGCATGGGTCCGTCGGGTCGGCACTTGAGTACGGTGGGTGATGCCGTTGACACAAAAGGTTGGACATTATGCCCCAGTCCAATTCGTGAGGCGCGCCATACCCCCGGCTCTGGTTACCCTGCGCCGCCGCCTAGCATCGGGCGCATGACACCCGGAGAGGGGAGTCCGTTGGTGACTGCTGACCAGGAAGACAGCGCGGGACCGGCGGCGCCGGCACTCAGCGTTCTCGATGAGATCCTTGCTGGCGTCCGGGCCGACCTGAAGCGTCGCGAGGAGCTGGTGCCGCTGAGCCGGATCCGTGAGCTCGCCGCCGCGGCACCGCCGCCGATCGACGCGTGCGCCGCGCTGCGTAAGCCCGGGGTCGGGGTGATCGCCGAGGTCAAGCGGTCGTCGCCGTCGAAGGGCGCGCTGGCCGACATCCCGGATCCGGCGGACCTGGCGACCGAGTACGCCGCCGGCGGTGCCCGCTGCATCAGCGTGCTCACCGAGGGCCGGTGGTTCGGTGGCTCGCTGGACGACCTGACCGCCGTGCGGGCCGCGGTGGACGTGCCGGTGCTGCGCAAGGACTTCATCGTCTCCAGCTACCAGGTGCACGAGGCCCGTGCGCACGGTGCCGACCTGGTGCTGCTGATGGTCGTCGCGTTGGAGCAGAACGTCCTGGTCGGTCTGCTGGAGCGGATCGAGTCGCTGGGCATGACCGCGCTGGTCGAGGTGCACACCGAGGAGGAGGCCGATCGGGCCCTGGAGGCCGGTGCCCAGGTCATCGGGGTCAACGCCCGGGACCTGCGCACCCTGGAGGTCGACCGGTCGGTCTTCGAACGGATCGCCCCCGGGCTGCCCAACAGCGTCGTCAAGATCGCCGAATCGGGGGTGCGGGGGCCGCACGACCTGATCAGGTACGCGTCGGCCGGCGCCGACGCCGTCCTGGTCGGCGAGGGCCTGGTCACCCAGAAGAGCCCCCGGGACGCGGTCGCGGAGCTGGTCAACGCGGGCAACCACCCGGCGACCCCACGGCCGGTCCGGTGAGCGCCCCGGCCGGCACCGCCGCCGGTGCCCACCCGGGCGAGCTGCCCGACGGGACGGGTCACTTCGGCCGCTACGGCGGCCGGTTCGTCCCGGAGGCGCTGATCGCCGCCCTCGACGAGCTCGACGTCGCCTACCGGCAGGCGATGGCCGACGACGGGTTCCGGGCCGACTTCGCCCGGCTGCTGCGCGACTATGCCGGCACCCCGTCGCTGCTGTACCGGGCCGAACGGCTCTCCGCCCAGGTCGGCGCGACGGTCCTGCTCAAGCGCGAGGACCTCAACCACACCGGCGCGCACAAGGTGCGCAACGTGCTCGGCCAGGCGCTGCTGACCCGGCGGATGGGCAAGCCCCGGATCATCGCCGAGACCGGCGCCGGGCAGCACGGGGTGGCCAGCGCCACCGCCGCCGCCCTGCTCGACCTCGAGTGCGTGGTCTACATGGGCGAGGTCGACACCGAACGGCAGGCGCTCAACGTCGCCCGGATGCGGATGCTCGGGGCGACCGTGGTGCCGGTCACCAACGGCTCGCGCACCCTCAAGGACGCGCTCAACGAGGCGCTGCGCGACTGGGTGGCCAGCGTCGACCACACCCACTATCTGATCGGCACCGCCGCCGGGCCCCACCCGTTCCCGGCGATGGTGCGCGACTTCGTACGCGGCATCGGCGACGAGGCCCGCGCGCAGTGTCTGGAGACCCTCGGGGCCCTGCCGGACGCGGTGGCCGCCTGCGTCGGCGGCGGATCCAACGCGATCGGCATCTTCCACGCCTTCGTCGGCGACGAGCAGGTCCGGCTGTACGGGTTCGAAGCCGGCGGCGACGGGGTGGCCACCGGCCGGCACGCGGCCAGCATCACCGGTGGCTCCTCCGGGGTGCTGCACGGCGCCCGTACCTACCTGCTGCAGGACGCCGACGGGCAGACCCTGGACTCGCACTCCATCTCGGCCGGGCTGGACTACCCGGCGGTCGGCCCGGAGCACGCCTGGCTGCACGACACCGGCCGGGCGCACTACCGGCCGGTCACCGACGCCGAGGCGATGGAGGCGTTCCAGCTGCTCTGCCGCACCGAGGGGATCATCCCGGCGATCGAGAGCGCGCACGCCCTCGCCGGCATGATCAAGATCGTCCCCGAGTTGACGGCCGAGCTGGGCCGGACCCCGACGATCGTGGTCAACCTCTCCGGCCGGGGAGACAAGGACGTACACACCGCCGGGGCGTACTTCGGCATCCTCGACGGGCAGGACTGATGAGCATCACGGTCGCGTTCGACAAGGCCCGCGCCGAGGGCCGGGCGGTCCTGGTCGGCTGCATGCCGGCCGGCTTCCCGACGGTCGACGACAGCATCACGGCGATGCGGGCGATGGTCGACGCCGGGGTCGACGTCATCGAGGTCGAGCTGCCGTACTCCGATCCGGTGATGGACGGCCCGGTGATCCAGCGGGCCAGCGACATCGCGCTGGCCGGTGGGGTGCGCATCGCCGATGCCCTGCGGATCATCGAGGCGGTCGCCGCCACCGGTGCCCCGGTGGTCACGATGACCTACTGGAACCCGATCGAGCGGTACGGGGTCGACACGTTCGCTCGAGACCTGGCCGCCGCCGGCGGGACCGGCCTGATCACCCCGGACCTGATCCCGGACGAGGCCGACGACTGGCTGGCGGCGTCGGACACGTACGGCCTGGACCGGACCTTCCTGGTCTCACCGTCGTCGACCGACGAGCGGTTGGCGATGACGGTCCGGCACTGCCGGGGCTTCGTCTACGCCACCGCCCTGATGGGGGTCACCGGCGCCCGGGAGCAGTCCTCCGACGCGGCGCCGACGCTGGTCCGCCGGCTGCGCGCGGTCACCGACCTGCCGGTCGGGGTCGGCCTCGGGGTCGGCAACGGCGCCCAGGCGGCGCAGGTCGGCTCCTTCGCCGACGGGGTGATCGTCGGCAGCGCGTTGATCCGCTGCCTGCTCGACGCCCCCGACCTGGCTTCCGGGCTGGCCGCCCTGCGTCAGCTCAGTGGCGAGCTCGCCGCCGGGGTCCGGGCCGTCAGCCGCTGACCCGCCGGGCAGTCAGCCGCTGACCCGGGCCGTCATCCATCGACCCGGCCAGCGGTGCCGGAGCGAGACACGCGGTTTTCCCACCCTGACCGGGGTGCCGGGTCGACGGGTCGCGACGGTAGCGTGTGCATCCGTGACTCTCGCCGCTATCCCCAGCCCGGCCACTGCGGTCTGGCAGCTTGGTCCGATACCCATCCGGGCGTACGCGCTCTGCATCGTCGCCGGCATCGTCGTGGCCTGCGTGGTCACCGAGTACCGCCTCCGCCAGCGCGGGGCCCGACCCTGGGCGGTGCTGGACATCGCCATCTGGGCGGTGCCGGCCGGCATCATCGGTGCCCGGCTCTACCACGTCGTCAGCTCGCCGCAGGAGTACTTCGGCGCCGGCGGCAACCCGATCGAGGCCCTCTACATCTGGCAGGGCGGGCTCGGCATCTGGGGCGCGGTCGCCGGTGGCGCGGTGGGTGCCTGGCTCGCCGCCCGCCAGCTCGGTATCCCGCTGACCGTGGTCGCCGACGCGCTGGCCCCGGGGCTGCCGCTGGCCCAGGCGGTCGGGAGATTCGGCAACTGGTTCAACAACGAGCTGTACGGCGGCCCGACCACGTTGCCGTGGGGGCTGCAGGTGCACCAGATGGACCGGGCCAATCCGGGCCAGGCCCTGCGGGATCCGGAGGGCAACCCGGTGCTGGAGCCGGGGCTGTACCACCCGACGTTCCTGTACGAGGCGCTCTGGAACGTCGGTGTCGCCGGTCTGGTGATCCTGGCCGAGCGCCGCTGGAAGCTCGGTGCCGGGCGGGCGTTCGCGGTGTACGTGATGGGTTACACCGCCGGCCGGTTCTGGATCGAGATGATGCGTACCGACACCGCCAACGAGATCCTCGGGGTCCGGCTGAACGTGTGGACCTCGCTGCTGGTCTTCCTCGGCGCGTTGGCGTACCTGGTCCGGGTCCGTGGCCCGCAGCAGTTCCTGATCCCGCTGGACGCCGCCGGCGAACCGTTGCCGCCGCTGTCCGCTGGTGGGACGGCTGGCACGTCCGGCGGGTCGGCCGGAGCGGACACGCCCGGCTCGGGGCAGCCCGGGGGCTCCGGTGCCGCCACCGGTGGGGTGTCGCAGGTCGATGTCTCCGCCAGGCCGGCGGGTGCCGAGGCCGTCGGCGGTTACCAGGTGGTCGACGAGCCGCAGTACGCCGAATACCTGCGTACCGGTACCGCGCCGGCCGGGGACGCTCCGGCTGCCGAGGAACCGGTTCCGGCTGCCGAGCCGGCACCGACCAAGGAGCCGGTGGCGGAGGAGCCGGTGGCGGCGGAGGAGCCGGCTGACGAGCCGGCGGTGGCTGCGGAGACCGTGGCCGCCACGGAGAACAAGCCGGACACGTCCGGGCGCTGACCGGGCCACCGCATCGGGTGGCCTGACGATCGATCCGGGAAGGCGGGGCGGATGCGTACTGCCGTCGTGGTGGGGGCCGGTGTCGGTGGGCTGGCGGTCGCGGGCGCGCTGGCCCGGTCGGGGTGGCGGGTCACCCTGCTGGAGCGGCAGGACCGGATCCGGTCGGCCGGCACCGCTCTGGTGCTCTGGCCGAACGGGATCCGCGCGTTGCAGGCGCTCGGACTCGGCGGCGGGCTGGACGCGATCGCGACCGGGCTGGCGTACCACGGTGTCCGCCGGCCCGACGGGCAGTGGCTGGTGCAGCCGCGGCCGCAGGCCGGTGAGCGGGTCCCGGTGGTGGTCCATCAGGAGGATCTGCACGACGCCCTGATCGCCGGTCTGGGTGAGCAGGTGGAGATCCGTACCGGGGTGGCGGTGCGCGGCCTGCGACCGGCCTCGACGGACCGGCCGGCGGTGACCACCGGCCGGGGCGTGGTCGAGGCCGACCTGGTGGTCGCGGCGGATGGCGCGCAGAGCACGCTGCGCCCCGCGTTGGCCCCGGCCAGTACGGTGGTCAGCTCGGGGTGCGCCGCCTGGCGGGCGGTGGTCCCCTGGTACCGGGCGCCGCAGTTGCCGCCGGAGCGTATCTCGGGGGAGATCCTCGGTGCCGGGTACCGGTTCGTGTCGGCGTCGCTGGGCGAGCGGGGCTCGGCCGGCGGCTCCAGCCGGGGCGGCATCTACTGGGTGGCGACGGCGGCCGGCGCGTCCCGGCCGGAGCCGCCGGCGACCCAGTTGACGTTGCTGCGCCGCTGGTTCGCCGGCTGGCCGAGCCCGGTCGGGGAGTTGCTCGCCGCGACCGAACCGGCGGACCTGGTCCAGGCCGAGGTCCGCGAGTTGCGGCCACTGCCTCCGTCGTACGGGTTCCCGACCGGTCCGGGCGGCGTGGTCCTGCTCGGCGACGCGGCGCATGCCATGTCGCACCATCTCGGTCAGGGTGCCTGCCTGGCGTTCGAGGACGCGGCGACGCTCTGCGCGGTGGTCCGGGACGCGGTGCCGGGCCCGCGGTTGGCCGACGCGGTGGCCGCGTACAGCAGGCTGCGGCGGCCCCGGACGGTGGCGATGGTGCGGCAGAGCCGGCGGATGGCGGCGGTGTTGCAGGCCCGGGGCCGGTTGGCGCTGCGGGCCCGCGACGCCACGCTCGGCACGATCAGCCCCCGGCTGCTGGGCAGCGTCGCGGCCACCGCCGACCGGTGGAGTCCGCCACCGTCGTGACCGGTGGAGCCGGTCCCGGCCGCCCCGACCTCTGGCTGTCGGCTCAGACGGTGGCTGTCGGGCTGGCGATGCAGGCGGTGCCGACGCGGCGGAACCCGAGCCGGTGGTAGAGCATCGCGACGTCGTCGCTGCCGGCTGCCAGGAAGACCAGGTCGACGCCGTCGGCGAGGGCCTGCCGGGCCAGGGTGACGGTGACGGCGGAGGCGAGGCCCTGCCGGCGGGCCGCCGGCAGGGTGCCGACCCCGACGATCTCGGCCACGTCGTCGACCCGGTTGACCGAGCCGACCGCGACCGGGTCGGTCCGCCCAGGCAGGGTGGCCAGCGCGATCCGGTGGATGCCGGAGCGGATCGCGTCACCTTCGTGGCGGACCAGCGTCGCCGGCAGCAGGTCGGTGGCTGTCGTGGTGTGAGTGGCCGCTGCGGTCTGCGTGGCCTCCGTGGCAGGTGCCTGCGCTGCGGCTGACGCGGCATCCGGGCCGTTGGCGGCGGTGGCGAGCACAGCGGCCGTCGCGCCGGTTGTCGGCCATTCCGTACCCGGTGCCCGATCACCACTATCGACAGTGGGAAATGTCACTGTAACAATCTCGGGGGCATCTGCACTCGTGGTCGGCAGCGGTCCGTCGGCGGTCGAAACGGGGTTGAAGGCGGCCTGGGCGACCGCGAACCAGGCCGCCAGGTCGGTCTCGAAACCGGGCGAATCCGGATCGAGCAGCCGTACGGCCGGCGGGTCGGCAGGGGAGTCGGCAGGGGAGTCGGCGGGCAGGGCCGCCGGGTCGAGCACCATCAGCGGTGCCTGGTGGACCCCCAGGCCGGCGGCGCGGGCCACGGCGAGCAGGTCGGGCCGGATCTCGTGGATCCATTCGAACGACTCGGGAAGCCCCAGTTCGCGCTGTCGAGCGCGTACGGTGGTGATGTCGGCGGCGGCCGGCGGGGCGGCGGCACCCCGGCGGGGGCGAGCGTAGAACGGCCACCCGCCTTCCTCCCGCCGCACGAAAAGTACATAATCGCCCAGCTCTTCGGGGCGGGCGGCGGCACGCGGTACGGCATCGCAGAACCGGTCCAGCCGATCGAGGAGTCGGTCTTCCTGGTTGGCCACCTTGTGAGACTACACGTCCCATACTGTGGACGTGTGATCAATTCGCACTGGTGATGTCCGGTGGCCCCTCACGTAGACTCAATAAACTCTCCAGGGCCGACGTCGTCCCGAATCTGTTCATGCGCGAGTGACGACAGGAGGCCCGGTGGTTCTTCCGTACCCGCAGGGACCGCACCCTTGCCCGCCGCAGGCGTCCCGGCCGCAGGCCGCCCCGCCGCCGGCGCAGGGTCTCTACGACCCGGCCCGCGAACACGACGCGTGCGGTGTCGCCTTCGTGGCCGACCTCAACGGTCGCCGCTCGCACGACGTGGTGGCCAAGGGCCTGGCCGCGCTGTGCCGGCTGGACCACCGGGGGGCCCGGGGCGCGGAGCAGAACACCGGCGACGGCGCCGGCATCATGATCCAGGTCCCCGACGAGTTCCTGCGGGCCGTCGTCGACTTCGCGCTTCCGCCGGCCGGCCAGTACGCCACCGGCCTGGTCTTCCTGCCGACCGACCCGGCCGACGAAGCCCGGGTCCGGCGCATCGTCGAGAAGTACGCCCTGGTCGAAGGCGCCGACGTGCTCGGCTGGCGGGACGTGCCGGTGCAGCCGGACGGGCTCGGTGAGACCGCCGACGCCGCCCGCCCCCGGATCAGCCAGCTCTTCCTCGCCGCGCACCGGCTCACCGACGCGCCCGCCGGCCCGGCCGGCACCCCGTTGACCGGGCTGGACCTGGACCGGGTGGCGTTCTGCGTCCGCAAGCAGGCCGAGCGGGAGAGCGCCGAGCGTGGCGTGCCGGCGTACTTTCCGTCACTGTCCGGCCGGACCATGGTCTACAAGGGCATGCTCACCCCCGACCAGCTGCCGGAGTTCTTCCCGGACCTGCGCGACGAGCGGGTGGCCAGCGCGATCGCCCTGGTGCACTCCCGGTTCTCCACCAACACCTTTCCGTCGTGGCCGCTGGCCCACCCGTACCGCTTCATCGCGCACAACGGCGAGATCAACACGATCCGGGGCAACAAGAACTGGATGAACGCCCGCGAGGCGCTGCTGGCCACGCCGAACATCCCGGGCAACATCCGCCGGCTCTTCCCGGTCTGCACCCCGCAGGCGTCCGACTCGGCCAACTTCGACGAGGTCCTCGAGCTGCTGCACCTGGCCGGGCGCAGCCTGCCGCACGCCGTGCTGATGATGATCCCGGAGGCGTGGGAGAACGACCCCGGGATGGACCCGGCCAAGCGTGACTTCTACCGCTTCCACGCCAGCCTGATGGAGCCGTGGGACGGCCCGGCGTCGGTCGCCTTCACCGACGGTGAGATCGTCGGCGCGGTGCTGGACCGCAACGGCCTGCGCCCCGGCCGCTGGTGGCGTACCAGCGACGGCCTGGTGGTGCTCGGCAGCGAGGCCGGGGTGCTCGACCTCGACCCGGCGACCGTGGTCGCCAAGGGCCGGCTGCGCCCCGGGCGGATGTTCCTGGTCGACACCGCCGCCGGGCGCATCGTGGAGGACGAGCAGGTCAAGGCCGAGCTGGCCGCGGCCCAGCCGTACGCCGACTGGCTGCACGCCGGGCTGATCGACCTGCGGGACCTGCCCGAGCGCGACCACACCGTCTACACCCACGACTCGGTGCAGCGCCGCCAGCAGACCTTCGGCTACACCGAGGAGGAGCTGAAGATCCTGATCGCGCCGATGGCCCGCAAGGGCATCGAACCGATCGGGTCGATGGGCACCGACACCCCGATCGCGCCGCTGTCCACCCGGCCCCGGCTGCTGTTCGACTACTTCCACCAGCTGTTCGCCCAGGTCACCAACCCGCCGTTGGACGCCATCCGGGAGGAGATGGTGACCAGCCTGCAGTCGACCATCGGCCCGGAGGGCAACCTGCTCGACCCCGGGCCGGCGTCCTGCCGGCAGATCGTGCTGCCGTACCCGGTGATCGACAACGACGAGCTGGCCAAGATCCTGTCGATCGACGAGGACGGCGACCTGCCCGGCTTCAAGGCGGTCCGGGTCTCCGGGCTCTACCCGCTGCGCGACGGCGCCGAGGGCATCAAGGCCCGACTCACCCAGATCTGCCGGCACGTCTCCGAGGCGATCGAGGACGGCGTACGGATCTTCGTGCTCTCCGACCGTGACTCCACGATCGACCTGGCCCCGATCCCGTCGCTGCTGCTCACCGCCGCCGTGCACCAGCACCTGGTCCGCGAGCAGACCCGCACCCAGGTGGCGCTGGTCGTCGAGAGCGGCGACTGCCGCGAGGTGCACCACGCCGCTGTGCTGATCGGCTACGGCGCGGCGGCGGTCAACCCGTACCTGGCCTTCGAATCGGTCGAGGACCTGATCGCCACCGGCGCGCTGCCCGGCATCGAGTCCACCGTCGCGATCCGCAACTACGTCAAGGCGCTCGGCAAGGGCGTCCTGAAGATCATGTCGAAGATGGGCATCTCGACGGTCTCCTCGTACTGCGGGGCGCAGGTCTTCGAAGCCGTCGGTCTCGACCCACTGGTCGTCGAGCGCTACTTCGCCGGCACCCCCGGCACGGTCGGCGGCGTCGGCCTGGCCGGCATCCACGCCGAGATCGCGGCCCGGCACGCCCGCGCCTACCCGGCCAACAGCGCCGAACGTTCGCACCGGCGCCTCGACGTCGGTGGCGAGTACCAGTGGCGGCGCGAAGGTGAGATCCACCTGTTCAACCCGGAGACGGTGTTCCTGCTGCAGCACGCCACCCGCTCCGGGCAGTACGACGTGTTCCGCCGCTACACCGCCGCCGTTGACGAACTGGCCGAACGGGCCGGCTCGCTGCGCGGACTGTTCACCCTGCGGACCGGGGTGCGCGAACCGGTCCCGCTCGACGAGGTCGAGCCGGCCAGCGAGATCGTCAAGCGCTTCTCCACCGGTGCGATGAGCTACGGGTCGATCTCCGCCGAGGCACACGAGACCCTCGCCATCGCGATGAACCGCCTCGGCGGGCGGTCCAACACCGGCGAGGGCGGCGAGGACGTCGAGCGGCTCTACGACCCGACCCGGCGTTCGGCGGTCAAACAGATCGCCTCCGGCCGGTTCGGCGTGACCAGCGAATACCTGGTCAACGCCGACGACCTGCAGATCAAGATGGCCCAGGGCGCCAAGCCGGGCGAGGGCGGGCAGCTGCCCGGCAACAAGGTGTGGCCGTGGATCGCCAAGACCCGCCACGCCACCCCCGGCGTCGGGCTGATCTCGCCACCGCCGCACCACGACATCTACTCGATCGAGGACCTCGCCCAGCTGGTCCACGACCTCAAGTGCGTCAACCCGGCCGCCCGGGTGCACGTCAAACTGGTCAGCGAGATCGGCGTCGGCACCGTCGCCGCCGGCGTCGCCAAGCTCAAGGCCGACGTCATCCTGATCTCCGGCCACGACGGCGGCACCGGCGCGTCGCCGCTGAACTCGCTCAAGCACGCCGGCACCCCGTGGGAGCTGGGCCTGGCCGAGGCGCAGCAGACGCTGCTGCTGAACAAGCTGCGCGACCGGGTCACCGTCCAGGTCGACGGGCAGCTCAAGACCGGCCGGGACGTGCTGATCGCGGCGCTGCTCGGCGCCGAGGAGTACGGCTTCGCCACCGCGCCGCTGATCGTCGAGGGCTGCGTGATGATGCGGGTCTGCCACCTGGACACCTGCCCGGTCGGCATCGCCACCCAGAACCCGGTGCTGCGGGAACGCTTCACCGGCAAACCGGAGTTCGTGGAGAACTTCTTCCTGTTCCTCGCCGAGGAGGTCCGTGGCTACCTCGCCGAGCTGGGGTTCCGGTCGATCGACGAGGCGATCGGCCGGGCCGACCTGCTCGACACCGCCCCGGCGGTGGACCACTGGAAGGCCAAGGGGCTGGACCTGTCGGCGGTGCTGCACGTGCCGACCCTGCCGGCCGGGGCGTCGCTGCGCGGCATCCGGGCCCAGGACCACGGCCTGGACAAGGCCCTCGACAACGAGCTGATCGCGCTCGCCGCACCGGCACTGACTGACCGGACCCCGGTCAAGGCGTCGGTGACGGTGCGCAACGAGCACCGCAGCGTCGGCGCGATGCTCGGCGGCGAGGTGACCCGTCGGGTCGGTGGGGCCGGGCTGCCCGACGACACCATCGAGTTCACCCTCACCGGCACCGCCGGGCAGTCGTTCGGGGCCTTCCTGCCGCGCGGGGTGACGCTGCGGCTGCACGGCGACGCCAACGACTACGTCGGCAAGGGCCTGTCCGGGGGTCGGCTGATCGTGCGCCCGGACGCGGCGGCACCGTTCGCCGCCCCTGGCGGCGCCGGCGCCGAGGAGCAGATCATCGCCGGCAACACCATCCTGTACGGGGCCACCGCCGGTGAGCTGTTCCTGCGCGGGCGGGTCGGCGAACGGTTCGCGGTGCGCAACTCGGGCGCCGCTGCGGTCGTCGAGGGAGTCGGCGACCACGGCTGCGAATACATGACCGGCGGTACGGTCGTGGTGCTCGGCCCCACCGGGCGCAACTTCGCCGCCGGCATGTCCGGCGGTACGGCGTACCTGTGGCGACTCGACGAGCGGCTGGTCAACCGGGAGCTGGTGGACCTGGAGCCGGTGTCGGCCGAGGCCGAGCCGATGCTGCGGGAACTGGTCGAGCGGCATCTCGCCGAGACCGACTCGGCGGTGGCCGAGGCACTGCTCAAGCGCTGGCCGGAGGCGGTGGAGGAGTTCGCCGTCGTGGTGCCGCGCGACTACAAGCGGGTGTTGGAAGCGATGAGGGCCGCCGAAGCTGCCGGCCGTGACGTGGATGAGGCCGTCATGGAGGTGGCTCGTGCCTGACCCGACCGGATTCCTGCGGTTCGACCGGCGACTGCCGCAGCGCCGCCCCGTACCGGTGCGGATCTCCGACTGGCGGGAGGTCTACCCGCCGGCCACCGACGAGCTGATCCGCGAGCAGGCGACCCGCTGCATGGACTGCGGGATCCCGTTCTGCCACGACGGCTGCCCGCTGGGCAACCGCATCCCGGACTGGAACGACCTGGTCCGCACCGGCGGCTGGGCAGCGGCGATCGAGTCGCTGCACGCCACCAACAACTTCCCGGAGTTCACCGGCCGGCTCTGCCCGGCTCCGTGTGAGGCGGCCTGCGTACTGGGCATTGGCGGTGGCGCGCCGGTGACCATCAAGCAGGTCGAGGTGGAGATCATCAACCGGGCGGTCGACGCCGGGCTGATCACTCCGCAGGAGGTGCCGGCGCCGTCGGGTAGGCGGGTCGCTGTGGTCGGCTCCGGCCCGGCCGGGCTGGCCGCCGCGCAGCAGCTGGCCCGGGCCGGGCACGCGGTGACCGTCTTCGAACGTGACGACGCGATCGGTGGGCTGCTGCGCTACGGCATCCCCGACTTCAAGTTGGAAAAGCAGCACATCGACCTGCGGTTGGCCCAGTTGGCGGCCGAGGGCGTGCAGTTCCAGACCGGGGTGAACGTCGGGGTCGACGTCACCGCCGCGCAGCTGCGGGCCGACCACGACGCGGTGCTGCTGGCCTGCGGCGCGCTCGCCGGCCGGGACACCCCGGCGACGCCGGGCCGGGCGCTGCGCGGGGTGCACCTGGCGATGGAGCATCTGGTCGAGTCGAATCGGGTGGTGGCCGCCGGGGCGGGGCAGCCGGCGGTCGACGCGGCCGGCAAGCATGTGGTGATCATCGGTGGCGGTGACACCGCCGCCGACTGTCTCGGGGTGGCGCACCGCCAGGGCGCGGCCGGGGTCTACCAGCTGGACCTGTACCCGCAGCCGCCGAGCGCCCGCGACGAGGCCCGCGACCCGTGGCCGACCTGGCCGTGGCTGCTGCGCGAGTACCCGGCGCACGAGGAGGGCGGCGAGCGGGTGTTCGCCGTCGCCGTACAGGAGTTCGTCGACGACGGCACCGGCGCGGTGAAGGCGGTGCGTATCGCCGAGGTGACGGTCACGAAGGTCGACGGTGAGCGGATCCTGACGGTGGTCCCGGGGTCGGAGCGGGAGCTGCCGGCGGACCTGGTGCTGCTGGCGATCGGCTTCGAGGGCACCGAGGAGCAGCCGCTGCTGGAGCAGTTGCGGCTGGTCCGCAACCGGCGGGGCGCGGTCGACTCCGACGGGCAGTGGCAGACCGCGACCAAGGGCGTCTTCGTCGCCGGGGACATGCACCGGGGCGCATCGCTGATCGTGTGGGCGATCGCCGAGGGGCGGGCGGCGGCGGCCGCGATCCACTCGTACCTCGGCGGGGTGGGGGACCTGCCGGCCCCGGTGACCCCCGCCATGCAGCCTCTCGCCGCCCGCTGACCGCCGCTGGCTCCGCGACGCCGACTCCCCGCGACGCCGATTCCGCGACGCCGACTCCCCGCGACGATCTTGCGCTTATCGAGAAAATATGTCCGACTTGTCCATCGGTAAGTGCAAGATCGTCGTGATCATGGCGCGACGGGTGCTCTTTCGGAGATGCAGATGTTTCGATAGCATTACCGGCTAGTAACAACAGTTACTCCCCACGGCCACGCGCGCGGCCCCAAGGATCCCCCCGTCCTTCGTGAGGTCCGTCCATGATCCTTCGCCCCCTGGCCCGCGCCGCGCTCGCGCTGGCCGTCACCCTCGGCGCCGTCGGCGCCGGCACCCTCGCGGCCGCCGCCCCCGCCCAGGCCGCCCCTGCCGTTCACTACGCCGCCCTCGGCGACTCGTTCTCCTCCGGCGTCGGTGCCGCCCCCTACGAGACCACCTGCCTGCGCAGCAACCGCTCGTACGCCCCACTGTGGGCGGCAGCCAACTCGCCGGCCAGCTTCCGCTTCGTCGCCTGCGGCGGCGCGGTCACCGCCGACGTGCTCGACAACCAACTGTCCGTACTGGACGCCAACACGACGATGGTCACCATCACCATCGGCGGCAACGACGCCGGATTCGCCGACGTCGTGCTCAACTGCCGGCTCGGCAGCGAATCCTCCTGCGCCAGCGCCGTCAACCGGGCCCGCGAGTTCGCCACCACCCAGCTGCCCGGCCGGCTCGACACCACCTACGCCGCGATCAAGCAGCGGGCCCCGAACGCCGAGCTGATCGTGCTCGGGTACCCGCGACTGTTCGAGGAGGTCCGCAACTGTGGGCTGTTCGCGGTCAGCCTGACCAAGCGCACCATCATCAACGACGCCGCCGACCTGCTCGCCGAGGTCACCGCCGACCGGGCCGCCGCCGCCGGCGCGACCTTCGTGGACACCCGGGACCAGTTCGCCGGGCACGGGGTCTGTGGAGCCACCCCGTGGATCAACGACTTCTCGGCGCTGATCGCCGCGTACCACCCGAACGCCGCCGGCTACCGCGACGGCTATCTGGCCGCGCTCAACTCGGTCACCAGCTGACGGTCATCGGCGTACCTGGCGGTCCGGTCCCCGACCTCACCACGGGGACCGGGCCGCCACAGCGGCGTACCGGGCCGCCACGGACAGGCAGGTCCGGCCGCCACGGACCGGCAGGACCGGACCGGTTGAACCGTCCGCGCCAAAAAGGTGCCGGGTCAGATCCCGACGTAGCTGAACGCTGCCCAGTAGCGGGCGTCGGCGAACGGCCGGGCCGACTCCCACAGCCGCACTGCCGCCGCCGACCGGTCCGGTCGTGGCCGCAGGGTCGGATACCGGTCGTGCGCCTGGGCATTGGTGCAGTCCCGCAGCCACCGCTGCGCCACCCGCAGCGCCTCGGCCGGAGCGCAGCCGTCGACCCGCCACGCGTCGTAGAACCGGCTGACGACCAGTGCCGCCGCCGCGCTGTCCACCGCCCACCCGGTGCCGACCACCCCGGCGCAGCCCGCCTGCATCAGCCCGGCCGGCAACCCGACGACCTCGTCGAGCGCGTCCAGGCCGATCATCGCGGTTTCGCAGGCGGCGAGCACGGCCAGCCGGCACCGCAACGGGGTACGCAGCAGGTCGGCCACGGTCAGCATCCCGTCGGCCAACCGGACCCCGCTGGACCGGGGATCGGCCACGTCCGCCGCCCCGTGGCAGGCGAAGTGCAGCACGTCGCGGTCGCCCAGCGCGGCGAGCACCGCCGCCCGGGTCGCCGTCGGGCCGGGGAAGCGGACCGTGTCGGCGAAGTGCGACTGCACCCGGTCGGCCTCGGCGGCGGCGTGGGCCAACGGTGCGGCCACCGGCTGCGGGTCGTCGACCACCAGCAGATGCCCCGGCGTCGGACCGTCCCCGGCCGCGTGCCGGGCGGCGACCAGCGCCCGCGCATTCGGTACGTACGTGACAGTGAGCCGGTCGAGGACGTGCGTACCGTCGGCCAGCCGCGCGGCGTGCAACGGCAACAGACCGAGCACCCCCATCGGTACGACGGCCACCGCGTCCACCGCCGGCAGCGCCGCCAGCACCGGACCCAGCACCGACGCCCCGAGCCAGCCGAGGAACCGCGTCAACTGTGCCGACCAGTCACCGGAGCGGGTGTGGCAGCTGATCAGATGATCGAGGGCGTGAGCCTTGGCGTCGTCGGTGCTCAGCTCCGGCAGCTCCACCAGATCCACGGCGTCGGCGTGGACGATCAGCGCGTACCCGGTGGTCTCGGCGGCGGCGAGGTAGACCAGCGGCGTACCGTCGGCGGCGGCCTGCCGTGCCTCGGTCAGGCCCGACGGCTGCAGGAACGACCCGCTGCCGGGCTCGGCCCGGATCGCCGCGACTGCCTGCCGCAACGCGGCCCGTGCCGGCTCCACCCGCAGCGGGTCGGCCGTCCGCCGGTCGGCGGTGGTGAGGTCCCGTACCTGGGCGGCTGCCGCCCGGTACGCGTCGACCAGCTCCGTGGGCACCTGCTCGAGGGCGACCTGGGACAGTTCGAGCGCCTCGTTGAGCAGCCGGGCCCGGCTCTCCTCCAGCATGCCGACCGCCGCCTCACAGTCCCCGGCGCGGGCCAACGCCAGCCCGTGCAGCACCGCGAGGTCGTCGCGGAAGCCGAGGACCCGTTCGCGGCTGGTCAGCAGCGCCTGCGCGTCGTACAGGTCACCGAAGGCCGTCCGGGCGTCGGCGAACCACCCGGCGGCGGCCCGCCACTCGCCGTCGAGCAGCGCCAACCGGCCCCGCTCCCGCCGCAGGTGCGCGCCGAGCATCGGCGGCAGGCCCGGCTCGGCCGTCAGCAGCGACTCCAACTGCCGGGCCACGTCCGCGCGGCGGGTGGGGTCCGCCGCGTAGTGGTCGAGCATGGCCAGGGCGAACGCGGCGGAGAAGGACTCTCCGTCTGCCTCGGCCAGCAGCTGCCGGGCCCGCTGCCGGCTGACCTCGTCGAACACCACCAGGTACGCATTGGCCGCCGCGTGCGCCAGCTCCGGCGTCCGTACGCCGTGCTCCTCGGCCCGCCGCAGCGCGGCCTCGATCAGCTCGCGGGCCTCGTGCAGTGTGTCGTCGTCACCGCGTACACGGTGCCGCTGCAGCAGCGCGAACGCCAGGTTGACCGTCGTGGTGGCGATCTCGGCCTCGTCCGGCGGATCGTCGCCGGCGAGCTCGGCCGGCGTCAGGTTGGCCCGCAGCAGCGCGACGGCGGCGTCCGCGTCGGCCTCGCTGGTGGCCGCGTCCGCTCGGGCCAGCAGCGCCAACGCGGCGCTGTCCCGGCGTTGACGGCCCGACCGCCCCGGCTGCGGTGCCGCCACCATCGACTGGCTGAGCGCGACGGCGTGCGCCAGATGCACATCGGCACCGCTGGTTACCATCCGTTTGAGTGACAGCTGGAACAGCGCCTCCCGCAGCTGCGCCTCCAGCGCGGCGATCCCGTCGGTCTCGACGGCGGTCAGCGGGTGGGCCGGCCGGTCCAGCTGGGGCAGGTGCTGCTCGATCTGGGCGATCGTCGCGTCCAGCAGGGCGACCAGCTCGCCGCGTGGGGTGATTTCGTCGACCCACCGGACCACGAGGTCCACCAGGTACGGCAGGTCGGTGACGGTCAGCTCGGCGTCCCGGGCGGCCAGCAGCAGGCCGGCGACTCCCCGGTGGTGGTCGTCGCGGGCCCGGTCGAGGTGCGCGCCGGTACCGGCGGAGCGGGTCAGAGCGGCCCGTTCCAGCAGCGCGTCGGCCAGTTGCAGCCGCAGCAGCACCGGCCGCGGCGGCTGGCGTCGTCGGCGCAGCATCATCACCCTCCTACCCGACGCGCTCGCCGGGCCCCGCGCCCGCATCGGTTCCCGCGAGCGCGTCGGTGAGCAGATCGATCTGCCGGTCCAGGTCGGCCGGGTCACCGCCGAGCCGGTAGCGCAGCCGCCGCGCGTACGCAAGATTGGTGCGCAGCCGGGGCAGCTCCTGACTGACGTCGTCGGCGACGGGCCGACTCAGCAGGTCCTCGTAGTGCCCGATGGCCGTGTCGATGGTCGACAGCCGGGCGTCGTCCGGGACCGCACCCTGCTCGACCTGCTCGACGAGGGCGTCGGCGAGGATCCCGGTGACTTCCAACCGGTGCGGCTCGCTGAGGCCGGGCAGCCGTAGAGCCTGCTCGGCGTGGGTGACGGCGGCGGCCAGGTCGGCCGGGTCGCGGTGCCAGCCGTACCGCTCCTGGTGCAGGTCGGCCAGGCCGAGCAGACAGATGACCAGGTTGTGGTCGGGGCCCTGGCTCAGTTCGAGCGCCTCCCGGTAGAGCCGGATGCCGGTGTCCAGCTCGTCGGGTGCCCGGGTCAGCTGGTAGCGCCGGGTGTGCCCGTCGGCGAGGTCGATCCGGACGCTGTCGCGGTAGGCGGAGTGCTCCGGCAGCCCGGCGACCGGCAGCCGCATCAGCCGGATGAACAGGTCGACGTCGGCGGCGACGGCGGCCCGCCCGGCCGGGTCCCACGCCTGCGGGTCCAGGTCGACCGGCGCTGGCCCGGCGAGTCCGATCAGGTTCCGTAGCCGCAGGTCGATGCGGGTGCGGACCGTCCGGCCGACCTCCCAGGCCATCGCCGCCCGCAGCGGCTGCTGGTCGCGCAGGTGGTGGTCGTCCAGCAGGGCGAGGCCCTCGTCGATCGCGACGTCGAGGTGGCGGGGGTCGCCGGTGGCGGCGAAGGCCTTGTCGGCCCGGTCGATGCGCGTCATCCGTACGCCGAGGGCGACCGAGGCACGAACGCGGCGCCACATCACGTCGCCCCGGCTGCGGTGTCCGTCGGTGGGGGAGCGGGAACGAACGTCGGTGGGGGAGCGGGAACGAACGTCGGCGCGGTGCCGGCCAGGCCACGGACCAGATAGGTGGTCAGCTGCCGGCCGGACCGCCGTTCGTCGTCGGGGTTGTCCGGCAGCGGCCACCGTAGCTGCCGGTACAGCTCACCCCGGTACAGGTCGTAGCCGGCGGTCAGCAGGTCGGCGTAGCTGGCGGCCCGCGCCGGGACCCACCACCCGGCGGCACACCCGGCCAGCAGCAGACCGGCCGGCACCGCCCAGGCGTTCCAGCCGGCGAAGGCGACGAAACCCAGACCCCAGATCACCGCCGCGACGGCGTTGTCCACCCCGACCCGGGCGCGCGCCAGGTCGGTACGCACCGGCTCCGGCAGTACGCACCACAGGTGCGGCCACACCGCGACCGCGTCCACACCGTACTTCTCGGTCGGGCCGACCTCGGCGGCCCGCAGCAGGTTGCCCACCGGCGTCGGCAGCAGCCACCGCTCGGCCGGCAATCGGTGCAGCGCGGCCTCGCAGTGGGCGTACCGGGCGGTCTGCGCCGTGCTGGCCTGTCCACTGTCGACCGGTCCGGCGAGCTGGCGCAGCTCGGCTGCCAGCGCGGCCCGTCGGGCGGCCGTCCGCGTCACCAGCCGGTCGCGCAGCCAGCCGGCGGGTCGCGGCCAGTAGCCTTCGAGCAGCCGTAGCACCGGCCGGGTCAGCCGTGCCACCAGCAGCGCCGAGGCGGACACCACGACGAGTACGCCGGCGAGCAGTGCCAGCTGCACCAGGCCGGGCAGCTCGGCGGCCTGCTCGCCGAGCCGGACCAGGCCGGCCCAGCCGCCGTTGCCGGTCAGCCAGGCCAGTGCCCCGCCGGACCAGAAGATCAGCGCCGGGCCGAGCCGGGTCACCGCCCGTTCCGCCAGCCGGCCGGCGACCGCCTCGGTGACGACGTCGATCATGCCGGCCCGGCCAGCACGAGGGCCTTGCCGTGCTGCGGGCAGATCGGCACCGGATCCGACAGGGAGACGCGGTACCACTCGACGTCGCCGTCGACCGGGCAGGCGTACCGCTGCAGGTCGGACCCGGCCCGGTCGCCGGCCAGCGGGGTGTAGCGCTCGCTGACCTCCTGCGGCAGCAGCCACGGACTCTCCAGGACGCGGGCGACCCAGGTGTGCAGCGCCGGCGACGACGCGACCAGCTCGACGAGGTCGTCGTCGATCGGTAGGCCGGCGCGGTCCGCGGCGAGCAGCTCGGCGATCCGCTGGTCGTACGCGGCGGCCTCGGCCGCGTCGAGCAGCGTCGGCAGGTAGCCGCGCAGCAGCCGGGCGACCCGCACCAGTTCATTCACTGTGGCCTCCGTACCAGTCGACCGGGCGTGCCGCCGCGCGTACCGACCGCGAACGGTCCACTCCACTATGCCCGGTCCGGTCAACCTGAGCCGGTGCCGGTGCCGTCCCGGTCGTCGCCCCGGTCGTCGTCGCCATCGGATGCCGGCCGGTTGCTGAGGAAGTAGGCACCGAGCGCGCCGGCCAGGGTGCCGAAGACGACGACCGAGTACGCGGCCAGAATCAGCTCCAGAACCTGGGCGAACGGGTCCCGTGCGGCCATCCGCTGACCGGTGATCGTGGTGAGCGTGACGTCGTGCAGCGCCTGCGCGTAGCTCGGGTATGAGCCGGAGACGACGAGCAGCTGGCCGGCGGCGAGGATGAGGCTCACCGTCACCGCGACGAGCCAGGCGAGCCGGTCGGTGAGCAACCGGCCGGCGGAGCGTGAACCCCGTACGGCGGCGGAGATCGCCGCGCCGGCGCGGGCCGTCCGCAGCGCCAGCGCCACCCGGGCGAAGCGCAGCACCGGTACGGCGAGGAAGAGCAGCTGCCACCAGTTGCGCCGCCAGAACCGGCCGGGGTGATGGCGGCCCAACCAGGCCCGCAGCGAGAACTCGGCGACGAAGACCACCCACAGCACCCAGCTGGCCACGCCGAGCACGGCGGCCGTCGGCGGATGGGTGGTGACGAACTGCCCGATCACCAGGAGCAGGAACAGCACGCCGAGGATGCCGAGTGGCTTGTCGAGCCGGTCGGCGAACCGGCGCAGCATTTCGTCGCGCTCGGTCTGGTCGTGCTCCCTTCCGTCGCGGGCGTCCTGCCCGGTCTCGGTGCCGTCGGTGCCGTCGGTGTCGTCGTTGTCGCCAGGTCGCATCGATCGCACTTCCGACGGTGGTGGTGACACTCCAATGACGAATAATAAGGGCATTTCGGGTGTGCGGTCGCCCTATCGCCCGGTCCGGAGTGTCGGCCGGGTCGCGCCGGCCGCACCACGACGGCCGGGTTAACAGGGCCTGCCCGATTCGGATAGTGTTCCGGTGGCTACCCGAGTGGCAGGTGGGGGTGGGATGAGCTTCGGTGCCGCGTACCGCCGGGCGCTGGCCGCCCACCGGCAGGCCGTGACCCATCTGACCACCGCGCGATCGGCCATAGCGGACAGCCCGGCACCACCGCCACCGGATCTCGGCGACGTCACCGACCGGCTGCGCCGCGTCGGCGAAACCCTCACCACCGGTGCCACCAGCGCCACCCGGGACCTGGCCGCCGGCCCGGCCCCGGTCCGGGTCGGCCTGGCCCGCCCGGTCGGGTTGGCCGGCACCGGTGACCCGGTCGAGTTCCCGGCGCTGGTGCCGCTCGGCGCCGGCGCGCACCTGGCCATCGACGCCGACGCCCGGCAACCGAAGGTCGCCGCGCTGCTGCGCAGCCTGGTGGTCCGGCTGCTCGCGGCCGCTCCACCCGGCACGGTACGGGTGACCGCGCTGGACACCACGTCGATGGGTGCCACGTTCCTGCCGCTGCGGCCGCTGGTCGAAGCCGGTGTGCTGGCACCGCCGGCCGCCACCGACGCCGAAGCCAAGGAGCGCCTCGACGACGCCGACCAGCACGTGCGGGCCGCCCAGGCCCGCACCGGCGACCGGGCCGGCTCCGCAGGCCAGACGGCGGGGGAGCTGCTGGTGGTGGTCGCCGGGGCGCTGCCCGACGGGCGGGCCGAGCTGATGCGCCTCGCCGCGCTCACCCACGCCGGGGCGTCCGCCCGGGTCTGCGTGATCGTCGCCGGCTACCCACCGGCCGGCACCGGGGTGGCGCCGCCGACGCTGGGTGCCACCACCCTGATCAGGCTGGACAGCAACCGGGCCTTCGTCGGCGACCCACCGGGGCAGCCGTTCAGCGCCGACGGCTCCGGGCTGGCCGCGCCGGTCGCCCTCGACGGCGACCCGCCGGCCCGGGTGGTCGAAACCCTCGCCGGCCGGCTCGGCGAGATCCACCGACGCGAATCCACCCTGGACTTCGCCGACCTGCTGCCGCCCCGGATCTGGACCGAGTCGGCCACCGCCGGCCTGCACACCATCGTCGGCCGGGCCGGCCGCGAACCGGCGATCCTCGCCTTCGACGACGTCACCCCGCACTGGCTCGTCGGTGGGCGCACCGGCTCCGGCAAGACCGTCTTCCTGCTCGACCTGCTCTACAGCCTCGCCGCCCGCTACGCACCCGACGAGCTGGCCCTCTACCTGCTCGACTTCAAGGAGGGTGTCAGCTTCACCGAGTTCGTGCCGACCGGCCGCGACCCGTCGTGGATTCCACACGCCCGCGCCGTCGGCATCGAATCCGACCGGGAGTACGGCGTCGCCGTGCTGCGGGAGCTGCGCCGCGAGCTGAACCGGCGGGCGGCGGCGATGAAACGCCACGGCGTGACGAAGCTGGCCGACCTGCCCCGCGACGGCACCCCGACGCCGCGTACCGTCGCCGTGATCGACGAGTTCCATGTGCTGTTCGAGGGCAACGACTCGGTCGCCCGGGAGGCCGCTGCCCTGCTGGAGGAGCTGGCCCGCAAGGGCCGGTCGTACGGCGTACACCTGGTCCTGGCCAGCCAGAGCATGTCCGGCATCGACGCGCTCTACGGCAAGACCGACTCGATCTTCGGCCAGTTCCCGCTGCGGGTGGCGCTGCCCGGCGGCAACGGGGTCCTCGACCCGCTCAACCAGGCCGCCGGTGGGCTGCCGGTCGGGCAGGCGATCGTCAACGCCTCGGCCGGCATCGCCAACGCCAACACGGTCATCCGGTTCCCGGACGCGCACGGCGGGGCGCGGCGGATCGCCGCGCTGCGCCACGAGCTGTGGCAGGCCCGCGCCGCCGGCGCCCGCCCGCCGGCGATCTTCAAGGGGTACGAGGCGGCGCACCTCGACGGTGATCCGACGTACCGCTCACTGGCCCCCGGCGGACGGCGCCCCCTGGCGATGGTCGGCCGGCAGGTCGACGTGGACCTCAGCTCGGCGGTGTTCCCGCTGGACGCCACCCCGGGCCGGCACATCGCCGTGGTCGGCACCACCGGCCACGCCGCCGACGTGCTGCACGCCGCCACGGTCAGCCTGGCCCGGCAGGAGCCGGCCGGCCACGCCCGGTTCCTGCTGGCACCGCTGGTCGCCTCCGCCGACGAGGTCGCCGAGGAAACCGCCGACGCGCTGCACACCTTCGGGCATTCGATCACCCGGCTGACCGCCGCCGAGCTGCGTGAGGAGCTGCGCCGGCTGGCCAACCCGGACGGCACCGCCGCGCCGGCCGACGGTGGTCGGACGTACCTGGTGGTGTTCGGAATGGACGCCGCCGCCGGGGTGCTCGGCGCGAAGGACGAGATGTACAAGTCCGGGCTGGACGACCTGCAGGTGGTGCTGCGTCAGGGGCCCGGCCACGGCGTACACCTGCTGGGGTGGTGGCGTGGGCTGCGCCGGCTCGCCGACGACCTGGGCGGCTCACACAACCGCGACGACCTGGCCTGCCTGGTGGCGATGAACGTGCCCGGCGGGGAGCTCGGCTCCTACCTGGGCACCCACGACCTGGCGTACCGGCCGCGGCCGAACCGGGCGTTGCTGATCGACCGGCACGACCAGCGGACCCGGCTGATCGTGCCGTTCGCGTTGCCCGGCCGTGAGCTGGACGAGGAAGGCTGAGCGCGGTGAGCAGCGACTTCGACGAGTACGCCGCCCTGGCCCGGCACCTGCACGACCTGCACCGCACCGGTCAGGCCGGCTCGGCGCAGCACCAGACCCGCCGGCAGCGGCTCACCGGCTACGCCGACCAGCTCGGTCAGCGGCTGTACGCCCAGTGGCAGCGGCTGGCGGCGATCGCTCAGGCCGCCGGCGAGCCGGCTCCACCCGCGCCGCCGCCCATCGCTGCGACCCCGGCTGCCGGCAACGCGCCGGGCCAGCAACGATCCGGCGGGTACGGTGCCTCGCCGGCCGGTGTCCCGTGGCCGCCACCGCCACCGCCACCACCGGGCCGGGCGATGCCGGGTCAGGCGGGGCCGGGGCCGGCCGGGCTGCCGCCACCGCCGCGCCGCCCCGAGCTGGCCACCAGCGAACAACCGGTGCCGCTGTCCGCCGGGGCGTTCGGGCCGTCCGCGCAGGCCGAGCAGGTGCAGCCGTACGGCGTCGGCGCGGGCGCGGCCGGCCCGGTCTCGGCCGCGCCGGTCTCCGGTGACCCGGCGGCCGTCGGCGGGTTTCCGCCGGACGCGGAGCAGGAGCTGGAGGCGGCCCGCCGCCAGCTCGACGAGGCCGATGCCGCCGCCACCGAGGCGGAGCAGGCGGCGGCCCGCCCGCCGCTGCTGCCCGGCTTTACACCGCTGGCCCGGGCGGTCACCGTCTACCTGGGGTTCGCCGCTGCCGTCGCCGCCCTGCAGTTCGCCATCTTCCTGAACCCGTTCGCCGCCACTGTCGACGTCAGCACCAAGTTCATCTGGTCCTGCACCGGCTTCCCGGCGATGGGGTTCTTCGCCGCGTACTTCGTGATCAGCAAGTGGGGGCGGTCCCGGCTGGAGACCGACGGCGGTCCCCGGTTCCCGAAGCTGGGGTTCCTGATCAGTTTCGCCGGCGCCGCCGCCTCGATCCTTCTGCTGCTGGTCTTCCTTCAACTCGACGAGTTCTGAGTCGACCGGCTCGGGCTCGCCCGCCGATGTTGTAGCGTCTGGGGCCGTATCCTCGTGCGAGCAAGGCGTAACTTTCGGTAACGCCGTTGAAAACTATGGCCGGGACCATGGGCGGATGGCCGACGAGCCGGTGCGACTGGAGATCCGGACGCTGGGCGGGTGCCTGTTCGACTCGCCGCTGGCCCGACTGCTGCTCGGGCGCAACACCAGTTGGCACTACGTCGACGAGTCCGACCGGGTGCTGCTCGACGACACCGTCGGGATGCTCACTGGTCGGGGTCTGCCCATCGACGAGCTGCCCAGCCTCGAACCGGGCGGACCCCGGCAGAAGATCTTCTTCGAGCCGGCCCGGACCCGGGTCGGGATCGTCACCTGCGGTGGGCTCTGCCCCGGCCTCAACAATGTCATCCGGGCCCTGGTGCTGGAGCTGACCACCGGCTACGGGGTGCGGCAGATCGTCGGTTTCCGCAACGGCTATCAGGGGCTGGTCGCCCGGTACGGCCACGACCCGGTCCCGCTGACCCCGGCCGTCGTGGACCGGATCGACGAGTACGGCGGCACGATCCTCGGCACGTCGCGGGGCAACCAGGATCCGGAGGAGATCGCCGACACCCTCGACGAGCACGGCATCGACATCCTGTTCGTGATCGGTGGCGACGGTTCGATGCGCGGCGCGTCGCGGATCACCGAGGTGCTCGCCCGACGGGGCCGGCCGGTCGCCGTCGTCGGGGTGCCCAAGACGATCGACAACGACATCCCGTACATCGATCAGAGCTTTGGTTTTCAGACGGCGGTCGCGCACGCCACCGACGTGATCCGGGCCGCGCATGTGGAGGCCACCGCGTTCCCGGGCGGGATCGGGCTCGTACAGCTGATGGGCCGGCACTCGGGTTTCATCGCCTGTTACGCGGCCCTGGCCACCCACGACGCCGATTTCGTCCTGGTGCCCGAGGTGCCGTTCGCCCTGAACGGCCCGGGTGGTTTCCTGGCGCACCTGCGTCGCCGGGTCGCCGAGCGGGGGCACGCGACGGTCGTCGCCGCCGAGGGCGCCGGCCAGGAGCATCTGGCCGGCGAACCTGTCGGCCACGACGCGTCCGGCAATCTGCGGCTGCACGATTTCGGCCGCTATCTGCGGCAGCGGATCGTCGAGGACTTCGCCGCGGCCGGGCGCGAGGCGAGTGTGAAGTACATCGATCCGAGTTACACGATCCGTGGGGTGCCGGCCAACCCGTACGACAGTGTCTACTGTATTCGGTTGGCGCATGCGGCGGTGCACGCGGCGATGGCCGGTCGGACGGACCTGGTGGTGGGCCGGTGGCGGGGCAGGTTCGTGCATGTGCCGATGCCGCTGGTGGTGAGCTCCCGTAACCAGGTCGACCCGTACGGCGACCTGTGGTTGTCGGTCCTGGAGGCCACCGGTCAGCCGCCGCTGCTCACCTGATCGAGCGGCGGGAAGCCGGTGCCGGCGTACGCCGGGCCCTGATGACTCGTCACGGATTTGTCATGGCGGCGATCACACTCTGTGCACATTGTCGTCGATTCTGGTGACGTACGCGCGAGCGACGACGCACGTCAGATGAGTCAGGGCGTTGAGTGGTTGGGGAAGCATGCCAATCGGTCAGGTGCAGCATGACCAGTTCGGAGATCTGCTCAGAACCCTCCGCCTCGAGCGGAGGCTGACCCAGGAGGAGCTTGCTGAGGCGGCCGGTTCCAGCGTCCGCAGCATCCGGGAGATGGAGCGCGGCCGGGTACGCAGCCCGCAACGACGCACGGTGGTGCTGCTCGCCGATGCCCTGCGGCTGGCCGGGGCGGACCGCGACCGTTTCGTCGCCCTGGCGCGGGCCGAGTGGCAGCCACACAACAGCCCGGCGGTGCCGTACGACGGCGTGGCGGCGCCGCACGACCGACCGGAGGTGCCGCACGACCGACCGGAGGTGCTGCACGGGCGCCTGGCGGTGGTCGTACCCGGAGAACTGCCCTCCGCCGTTCCGGACCTGGCCGGCCGGGCGGAGATCCTGCAACGGCTGGCGACTTTGGCCGCCGAGGTCGCCGCCGGGCGGCCGGACACCTCCTCGGTGGTGGTGCTGCACGGGCCGCCGGGGATCGGCAAGACCAGCCTGGCCGTCGCGGCCGGCCATCGACTCAGCTGGGCCTCTTCGTCGACCTGCAGGGTGCCGCGCCGGACGGACCGCTCGACCCGGCCGAGGCGCTGGCCGGACTGCTGCGGTCGCTCGGGGTGCCGGACAGCAGGGTGCCGGTGTCGCTGGCGGAGCGGGGCGGCCTGTTCCGCACCCTGACCCGGGACCGGCCGATGCTGGTGATCCTGGACAACGCCGCGAGCGAGGCCCAGGTGCGTCCGCTGCTGCCGGCCGGGCGGGGATGCCTGGCGCTGGTCACCTGCCGGCGTCCGCTGACCGGCCTCGCCGGCGCGGTCCGCCAGCCGCTCGACGTGCTCGCCCCGGCGGCCGGTCGGGCGCTGCTCGCGGCGATCGTCGGTGCCGACCGGGTCGCCGCCGAGCCGGCCGCCGCGGACCAGCTCGTCGAGCTCTGCGGCCGGCTGCCGCTGGCCGTGCGGATCGCCGGCAACCGGCTCGCCAGCCGACCACAGTGGTCAATCGCCTGGCTGGTGGACCTGCTCCGTGACGAGCGCCGAAGGCTGACCGTGCTGACCGCTGGAGATGTGGGCGTGCGGTCCGCGTTCGAGGTCTCGTACCGGCAACTGGACCCGGTGACCGCGCGCGTGTTCCGGCGGGCGTCGCTGATTCCCAGCCCCGACTTCGCACCCACGCTGGTCGCCGTCGCGGCCGGCACCGACGAGGAGACCGCGGCGGCGGCCCTGGAGGAGCTGGTCGAGGCCGGTGTCCTGCTGACCGTCGGGGACCGGTACCAGTTCCATGACCTGGTCCGGCTCTACGCCCGGGAACGCCTCGACGTCGAGGAGCAACCGGCCAGCCGGGCAGGGGCGCACGATCAGCTGGTCGACTGGCTGCTGCGGCGGGTCCGGCAGGCCGGTGCCATGTTCGAACCGGACGCCGGCCGGGCCGACTCCCCGTTCGACGACGACCGGGCGGCGGCGTACTGGCTGGACCGGGAATCGGGCAACTGGCTGGCGGCGCTGCGCGACGCGGCCCGGCGCGGTCGGCACGCCGACGTGATCGCGGTCGGCCGGGCACTGCACTGGTACTCCGACGCCAACAGTCACCGGCACCCCTGGGAGGAGATCTTCTCGCTGGGAGCCGCCGCCGCCCAGGCCGCCGGCAAACCGCACGACGAGGCCGTACTGCTGAACTTCGTGGGTTGGGCCCGGTACTTCTGCCAGGACCGCAACCTCGACGGGCTGGCCGCCCTCGTCCGGGCGCGGGAGCTGGCCCGGCGGATCGGGGACCGCCGGGAGCAGGCGTGGGCGCTGACCTACATCGCCGTGATCCTGGTCCGGATGGGCCGCGCGGAGTCGGCCGTCGACCACAGCCGCCGGGCGGTCGGCCTGTTCCGCGAGATCGGGTACGCCCTCGGCGAGTACGGCGCGGCGAGCGCACAGGGCGGGGCGCTGGCCGCGCTCGGCCGGTTCGCCGAGGCGGCCGAGTTGCACCGCGACGTGTTGGCGTTCTACGGCCAGGGCAACGGTCTCAGCCGGACCGGCGCGGCGGTGGCGCAGGCCGGCGCGATGATGAGCCTCGGGGCGGATCTTGCCGGGTTGGGCCGTTGGCGGGATGCCGCCGAGGTGTACGCCCGCGCCCGGCAGGTGTTCCACCGGTGTGGTGCGACGTTCAGCGAGGCCGCCGCCATCCACCGGTACGGGCTGGCGCTTCAGGCGTTGGGTGAGGTCGACGCGGCCGGCGAGGCGCTGCGGGCGGCGCTGGCCCTGTATGCGGCCCTGTCCTGCCCGTGGTGGGAGGCGCAGATGCTGTACGCGCTCGCGGCGCTGGCCGACGCGGCGTCGGAGACGGCGGCTGCCCGTCTGCTGCGCCAGCGGGCGCTCGACCGGTGCGGCGAACTGGACGCCCCGCAGGTGCGGACCCTGCGGGTCACCCTGCGCCGCGAACTGGCCGCGTCCTGACCGCAGCCGACGCCCGCGTCCTGACCCGCGCCGACGGCGCGCGCCTGACCGCGCGGACGATGCCCGCGTCCTGACCCGCGCCGACACGGACCGGGCCCCGCCGGTAATGCGGCGGGACCCGGTGTCGGCGGACAGGGTCAGTTGCAGGTGGTCCCGTTGAGGGTGAACGGTGCCGGGGTGGCGGGGGAGCCGTTCGCGGTGAAGCCGAAGTTGACGGCACCGCCGGTCGGGATGCTGGCGTTGTAGTTTTCGTTGGTGACGGTCACCGCCGGGCCGGTCTGCTGGAAGACGCCGTTCCAGTGGCCCTGGAGGACCTGCCCGCCGGGGAAGGCCCAGCCCACCGACCAGCCGGTGATGGCCGGGCCGTCGTTGTAGACGGTGACGCTGGCGGTGTAGCCGGTGCTCCACGAGTCGGTGACCACGAAGGAGACCCGGCAGGTGCTGGCGATCGCCGTCGCCGGCACCAGGTTGCCGTAGTCGTCGCGGGCGGTCGCGAAGTCCTGGAACCCGAATCCTGCGCCGCCCGACCGGGTGGTGGTGCCGGCGGCGAGCACGGTGCCGTCGGCGTTGACGAAGTAGACCGGGCCGCCGCTGTCGCCGCCCCGGGCGGCCTCGTCGCCGTCGAGCTGGGTGGCCTCGACCAGGTCTTCGATGTCGGTGTAGTGGTAGTCGACCCGCAGGTTGCAGACGGGACCGCCGATCTCACCCGCGGAGGTGTACCCGGACTGGCACAGCAGCTGGCCTGGGATGACCTCGGTCCAGCCGACGACCTGGGCGCGGACCTCGTCGTGCTGACCGCCGACGTAGATGTGGTCGCCGGGGGTCGACGTCGAAATGATCATCGTGTCGTGGTCGTCGTTGCTGTCGACCGCGTAGCCGACCAGCGTGCCGGTGCCGGTGGTGGTGTCCCAGCCGACGTGCCAGGGGGAGCCGATGGCTCCGCAGTGTTCGGCGGTGAGGATGTACCCGGCGTCGGTGTCCGCGTTGCGTACGCCGAAGCCGGCGGTGCATCCGGGTGTGGTGAAGCCGATGCCGGCCCCGCCGTCGAACGGCGCGGCGTCGTTGGCTCGGGACCGTTCGACCATCTGGTCGCGTTCGACGATCCTGGTACGGACACCGGTGGCTGGCAGCTTCGGCACCCTGGCGCCCACGGTGTAGTCGACGGCGATGTCGATTCCGGAGCCGTCCGTACGCAGCCGGACCGAGTGGCTGGCGTCCGACGGGTCGGCCTGCACCACCGGGGTGAGCCTGGCGGCGGCCTTGCGCAGCTCGGCGCGGGAGTAGGTGGCCCGGGCCACCTCGACCGGCGCGGTGCGGCGGGCGGCGGCGACGGCTACGGCGATGTCGGCGGGCAGCGCGCCCTTCCACCACAGGGTGACGTGGTCGTCGACCAGGCCGATGCCGGCGTAGCCGCGGTCCGGCGCACGTTCCACCGCCGTACGGATGACGTTGGCCGCGTCGACCAGCGGCGCCTGAGCGACCATCCGTTCGAGGGTCTGCGCCGGGATGATGTCGAGGATGGACTCGACGGCCTCGGTCGGCGCTGGCTGGCGGGACTCCGCGTCGGCGGAGACGGGGCTGGTGAGCACGGTCGCGCTGACCATTGCCCCGGCGACCACCCCAAGGGTGATCGCTTTTCGAATTGATACCATGACGCTGAGTCAAGCAACGTCTGGTGTGGGGTGACAGGCAGGACGCCCGGCAGGTTGACTCCTGCCGGGCGTCCTGCCGGCTGCCGGCCGACCCGATGCCGGAGGCGGTTCACTGCTGCCGGTCGGGGGGTTCGGCGTGTAGGGCGATCAACTCGTTGGTGTCGTCGATCAGGTTGGCCAGGCCGGCGGCGCTGAGTCCTTCGTCGTTGACGAGGGCGACGACGAGGGTGGTCTGGATGGCGATGGTCTCGGCGGTGGCGGGCAGGGTGTCATGCTGGCCGAGGGCGGCGTACAGCAGGGTTTCGGCGGTGGTCGGCTCGATGCCGGTGCCGGCGGGGTCGAAGCGTTCGCGGACGCTGGCGACGTAGCGGATGACCGCCGCCGGGTCGCCGGGGCGGAAGCGCCGGTGCACGACGAGGACGAACAGCGCGCTGAGCAGGTCGAGATAGTAGCTGCCACTGGGTGTCGTCGAAGCGGGCGAGTTGCCGCTGGTGGGCGCCGGTCTGGCCGGCGATCAGCTGGGTCAGGGCGGCAGCGGGCGCGGCGGCGGGGGTGGCGGCGCGGGCGGTGGGCATCAGATCCTCCAGTTTCGGGTGGCGTCTTCCCAGAAGGCCTGCAGGAAGAGTTGCCGTTCGGTGCGGAACCGGATGTGTTGCCGGCCGGCGACGACCAGGGCGACGGCGGTGCCGGCGGCGACGGTCAGCACCTCGGCGGGCGGTCGGGGATGTCCGGGGCCGGTGGCGATCGCCCGCAGCCGGGCCAGCCGCTGCCGGCGCTGCTGCGGCGGATCCTGGTCGGTGTCGAGGGCGTCGAGGTAGCGTTCGACGGCGTTGGTGGCGACGTTCAGGCTGGTCTCGACCCGGTGCAGCCGGGTCAGCGACTGCCGCAGCCGGGCGGCGGCCGCCTGGGCGTGCCGGTCGTCGCTGCGGTGCAGCCAGTCGGCGGCGGCCAGCAGTCGTGGTCGGGCGTCGAAGACCGTCGCGGCGGCGTGCCCGGCCTGGTCGCGGGCGGTCCGCAACCCGTGCAGGACGCTGGCGACGCCGACGGGTCGGCTGCCGGGCAGGTGCCGGCGGGCGGCGGCGACCGCGTCGAAGACGTCGCCGTACGCCTCCCACGCCTGGTGCAGGGCTTCCTCGTAGCGGTCGACGGCGAGCCGGGCGTCCGGGGCGAGCGTGTGGGCGTCGCCGAGTTGTTCGGTGACGTGGGTGACGGCGGTCTCCAGGGCCAGGCAGACCGCCCGTAGCGCGCCGATCGTGTCGGCGGCGACCTGCAGGGCCGCGGCGTCGGCGGCGTTCTCCCGGGTGCTCATGCCGACCTGCTCAGCCAGGAGAACCGGGGCCGGTCGGCGGTGTCGGCGACCCGGTGGGGGTCGAGCAGGGTCGCGCCGGGCCGGCGGAAGGGCAGCCGGTGGTAGCGGCGCATCGTCGCTTCGGCTTCGGTCAGGTCCGCGCACGGTCCGGGCCGTCCACAGCCGAGACAACACCCGGTGTACGCCGAGGTGGTGTGACTGTCGATGGTGCGTTGCGCCTCGACGACGCGGGCGCGGGCGTACCGGGTGTAGTAGGTCGCGGATCGCTGGTCGCCGGCCGGGCGCTGCCGGGTGGGTGGCGGTGGGACGGTCGGGGTGGGGTGGGGGTCGGGTGTCACCGGACGTTGCCTCCCGTACGCGTGGAGATGGCACTACTGCTGGAAGTTCTGACGTTTGCGCTGGTCCTGACGGTCGGGTTGCCTCGTGAGCGTGTCGAGTCGGTCGAACTCGATCGACTGAATGTGTCCTAGCATTACTAGCAAACCTAGGGTTGGATGTCCAGCGGTGCTGCTCAGGTGATGGCATCGGCCCATGCCCTACGCCGTGCCGCTGTGGAGATCCATCCGAGATGATCTCCGCGCGCAGATCAGGGCAGGACTGCTGAAACCGGGCGACAGGATTCCGACAACTCGGAAGCTGATGGAGCAGCACTCGACGACATCGGCCACCGTGCGCCGCGCCGTCGACTCGATGATCGAGTCCGGCGAACTCATCGGCAGGCAGGGCCTCGGCGTGTTCGTCGCCGACCGATCGGAAGAAGCCTGATCACCGGCCCTACACGCCATATCGCGGTGGTCTGCTCGTGCAGAGTTCGGAGTAATGTTGCCAGCACGCGAGTCCGCGTGCTGGCAGGTCAGCCAGCCGGGGAGACTGGCCGCGCAGGTCTTAGCGATCTTGATTCCCGTCCAGTACCAGCCTTCTTGCTGAGACGTCGTGGCAGACCACGATCGCACCCTCGTCGCCTGTGCTGGTTCTATAAGTGAGGTTTGCAAACCTGGCCGACCGTGGATACCCAGGCCTGGGCTGCTAGGGGACCGTCCCGCAGTCCGGTGCACGTCCTTCTGGATGGGTGTCGTGGTGCAGGTGATCACCGTGGCCCGCCCGGAGTGGGATCTTCCCGTTCACAGGGCTGCAGCCCGCCCAGTTCCGCAGGCTGGTTCGGCTGGTCGCCGAACGCGGCGGGGACGCGATCGCCGATGGCCGGGTTGGGACGGCCCCCTGTTCATCCGACCTTGCCGACCGGGTACTGCTGGTGGCCGCGTACTGGCGCACGAACCTGACCATGCGCCAGATCGGCCCGCTGTTCGGGGTGTCGCACTCCGCCGCGCACGGGTCATCGACACCCTCGGCCCCTGCTCGCTCTGGCCCCGGCACTTCGACGGCGGGTCGACCATGTCGCCATCGACGCCCTCACCCGCCTATTCGTCGCCCTCGGTGACCCGCAGCCAGGCAACCGCAATGACACCATCGTCTACCGCATCTCCGGCGTCGATGCCAACTCGCCGGACGTCCGGTCATGGCCGACGGCGCCTACCGTGGCAGCCCCGAGGTGATCATTTCCTACTGCAAACCCACCGACGGAAGCGAACTGCCCTACTGGAAGACCACCCTGAACAAGCATCACTGCACCGTCCGATCCTAGGTCGAACACGCCTTGGCCCGAATGAAGACCTTCAAGATCCTGCGCGACCACCGCCGCGCCGCCCACACATTCACCGAACACCGCTTCCGGCATCGCCGACCTCCACAACATCATCCTGGCGGGATGGCGCCGACCGCTAACGCGATCACCGAGTTACGAAGACAACTTGTAGATAACTGCGGTGAATAGAACATCCGCGACGCTCACGAGACCGGTGCGATCACATCCCGTTGACGTCTATTGGCGAGCCTGAGTAACATGTGAGTGTTGAGAGTTTATCGACGTAGACGGATCACCTGTGCGGACAGGGTAGTCGCGCCAAAGTCGTGAGAACGGTGAATCGCTCTCCGTTTGAAACCGTAATACTTCATTAGGTTCAGCGAACCTGGCCGCCGACAGTACGTGCTGTGGCTCGCTCAGCGGTGGCATGTCGAGCCAACCGAACATTGATGGTCTATGGAAGGCCAGTTCTCGCTTATTTTTGTTTGCCAGGACAACTGTCGACCTATCCGCTTCGTCCCGGACTGAGCGTACCCGTCGAAATATCTGGCGAGAGAACCCAGCGTCTTCAATCCAAATAACTGCTTCGCGGATTGCGTCCATGCCAATTTTCAGAATATCCAGATTGGGCGTTCCCTGTCTTCCGTGGGCCCACTCGTTACGTGCTTCGTAAGCTTCCGTCGAGATCAAGCGAGTGCTTATGCCTCGAAGATTCTTCAGGATAAGCTTCTGGCTTTCTGGCAATAGATCGAGGTAGGGCGACGTGTGATTGAAGGCAAACTTCTGCAATTCCTGTTGGATTGCCCAGTCGGGTATTTCGTGGTTCGGCCGGAGATAAGATTCGGAGTCGATAGATTGCTGGTCCAGAATATCGGCAAGCAGCTGATAGCCCCGCATGAGAGCGTATAGGTCAGTCTTCTCCGTGAATCGGACCTGGTGATCGACGTTGGTGGTCTTTCCTGCTTCATCAAGGCGCAGGCGGGAGTACTCCTCATCAATGTGTGGACGATAGACAAAGGGCCTGGCCGTTGATGGGTGATCTGTTGTGAGTGCCCAGGTGACATAGAAAAGCGAATCACGAAGGACTGACTCAAGCACGGGAAAAAATGCGCCAGCGTGGCCTCTGATTCGATCAACATCTTGCGGGGCGAGCGTCAGTGGGGACTGACGGATAGACTGATTCAGGGTGTCGAAAAGATTCCAAAAGCTTCGGTGTGGGTCCAAGGTTCCCTCTACTGGAAATCCGAGCTTCCACATGACTGCGTTGACTCTGTCTTCGTCGGTGCGCAAATTATCCTCTGCTAGTCCGAGGTGAGAGGAAGCGACTATGAAATTGCTTCGCCGAGCGAGAAGAAGTGCGGAGATGACCGTGCTTGGATCTCCGTTTTGGAGATAGCTTTCGATCTTAGCCTCGAGATTCGCGGATTCCTCACCTCTGAGTTGCCATTCGAGATCTTGTCGGTCGGCTTCGTCGTCAAGTCTATACATCTGGCCAACCAAGCGCTTAAGGCGGAGCGGTGCAAGGGGATAGACATCGGACCTTATGCGTACGCCAAAGCGTCCGAGTTCTGCTTTGAGGGCATAAGTGCCCACTTCTACATCTGCGTTTACCACCGGCCTGCGGACTTCACCCGGCGGAACTGGAATGAGATTCTCGCGGACGAGGTGATCAAGTCCCGAGAAGATATCTTTGTTTGATGCCATAAGAACCAGTTGCAGGAGTTCGGCTTCGCCTAACCCTGCGGTCATCTGAGCTGCCTGGGCGGGGCGGATTCCAACCTTTGTTGCAACCTGCCGAACCTCGTTCCCTGTGTGGTCCAGTAGCCATGCAACAAGCGACCTGAGCTCCGATAATGCAAGTGAATCACCTAGGAGAAAGGGAATGCAGTCGCCGGAAAGGTCGTCATAGGGGTCGCTTGCGCGTAGTCCCGACCTTTCAAAAAAGCCTCGCCAGTCGCTGTGGTCATGACTATCCTTATCCAGCATCCTTACTGCTGTCGAGCGTGCCTGATTTATTGCAGCCGAGCTGTCAGAAACCAGAGTTCGATCGTGGGTTTCTGTGCAGCGGATGTCGGCGCAGTGGTAAGGGACCGAATCTCGGGGGGAAATCATCCTGCGGTGGTTACTGAGAAGGAGCCCATACGGGCCTGTCACGTACCTTCCCATTTGAAACACGCCTTGAGGTGTGCCCGCAAGAACTTCCTGGGTCTCGGATGCGGTTAGAACTGACCGCCCTGCCCGTAACGGCATCGCATTTAGCTTGTCATACAATAGTCGCCCATAGGTGTATGGGAAAAGTATCTTGCGGGAACGAATCTCCTCGCTTACGACGCTTGCAAGTTTGTCATAGCTTGACTCGTTGAGGTCAATGAGTAGATCTTTTTGAAATACTTCAAGAAAGCAAATGAATCGTGCTTCTGGATATTTTATTCCCTTTTTCGTGAAGGCTTCACGCATGCGTTCGCCGAGTGGGGTTAGTGTAAGGGACTCGTGCATCTCGCGATCAACGCGATACTGTGAATCTATGATGCATGTACCCAGAAGGTGTCGGATGTCCAAGAATTCACGCAGGGTGCTGGTGGTCGAATCATTGCCGTACAGTTCGAACAACTCATCGCGGCTCTTGGGTTCCATCATGGTCGGTAAGGTTAGTGCAGTGGTCGGCTGGGTGGCAGCCCTCCAGTGGTCATACTTTGCGAGTGCATTTTTCGCTTAGTGGTCTAAGTGGCCATAAAGGACATTTGGCTACGCGCGCTGTGTTTGGTTAGTCGCCTTCCGTGTTTGATGGTTGTGGGGCTATGGCCTGCGGCGGCCCTGACGACCCCTCAGCGGCGGTACCAGCAACTTAGGCTGAACCTCCGCTTGGTTCGTGCCTGCCGACAATCTTGCGGCCTCGATCGCGACCGCCGAACGCGAACGCTTCCTGTCGCATCTAACAACGGCCTCGCACGTGACCGTCAGTGCTGGAAGACCGTGTCAGTGTGCCATTCGAGCAGGTCGTGATCGGGGCGGCGGGCCTTCTGCTCGGGTACGGCGATCTGGGTGCCGGCGCGGGCGTAGAACTGTTCGCCGTTGCCGAAGTCGTCGCGCAGGCGTCGGCTGACCAGCAGCCGATACTTCGGGTCGACGCCCAGGTAGCCCTGGTCGAAGAGGATGTGTACGTCGGCCCGCAGCAGCATGCCGTTGTCGATGCGGTGCTCGCCGCCGGCAGCCACCGGGCGGATGTGCGCGGCCTGCAGCGCCGGCCGCAACTTGCTGTCGGTGATCGCGCAGCGCCGGGAGTACGTGTCGAGGACGACCGCCTTGAACGACTGCTGCCCGAGGCGTTGCGGCCGGAGCCGGGGGTCGCCGAACACCGGACCCGGCCGGTGCCAGGAGCCTTCCGGGTCGACCCGCACCTCGCCGTCGAGCAGCAGTTTCGTCAGCTGCTCGAAGTAGTCGAAGTGCGTGCCCGACGACAGGTCGTAGGTCTTGCCCTGGGTGAGGTTCGACGAGAACTCCGGCGGCGGCTCCGGCTGCCGGCCCTCGGGGAAGAAGACGGTGTCGCGGATGAAGATGCAGCCGATCACCGGGTCTTCGCCGGGGCCGATCGGATCCTTGCGGTACTTGCCGATGTCGCGGGCCATATCGGCGAGGGAGCCCGCGCCGTTGGCCTCGCCGAACAGCCCCCAGGCTTCCGAGAGCCGTAGCTTCGCGAAACCGCTGAAGAAGCCGCCGCCGACGATCCGGTTGTGCGGGTAGCGACTCTTGAAGAAGAACGGCTCGCCGGGGGTGAGGGTCTTGAAGCTGCCGCCGCCGGGCCGCCAGAAGTTGACCTCGTTGATCTGCGGCCGGGTGGCGAGGAAGCTGCGCCACTCGCCGTCGGTGACCCCCACGAACGCTTTCACCCGGTCATCTTGCTCGGCAGGCGGCGCAGCCCGGAATGGGCCGACCGGCCGACAGTCGAGAGTGCACCTTGCCAGCGCGGGCCGTGCGCGGTTGGATGCGGGACTATGCGGGAGCTGCCGGCGTTTGGACTGCCGTTGGCGCTGCTGGCCGGGCGGCGCGGCCTCGATGCCGGCGAGCTTGCCCGCAGTACGGACACCGCCGACGCCGTGATCACGTCGGTGCTCGACGGTGGCGAGCCCGACCCGTCGCTGCTGCGCCGGCTCGGACCCGCCCTCGGCCTGCATCGGAGCGACCTGTTCGTGATCGCCGGTCAGCCGGTGCCGGACAATCTCACCCCGCTGGACGCCACCGCGTCGAGCACGCTCGGATCGCTGGCCTGGTCGCTGACGTACCTGCCGGGTGCCGTACCGGAACTGCACCAGCTCGTCCGCGCGATGCCGCAGCAACCCCGCCCGGCCCCGCCGCAGCCGGAGCCACCGCGCCACCGGCGCCTGCGCGGCCCCGGCGGCCTGGTGGTGCGCCTGCTGCACAACCGGAACCTGGGCCTGCCCGGCTCCGCCAAGTACCTGTTCGGCATCGGCAAGGGTCCGATGCTGTCGGCGTCGACGATCGGGTTGATCGGCGGTGCCGAGAAGACGTTGACACCTGAGCTGCTCGCCGGGTTCGCCGCGTTCATCGACATCCCCCGGGACGACCTCAGTGCGTTGACGGGGATCGACCTGACCGGGGTCGACCAGCCGGCCCACCCGGACGCGGCCGAAGCCGCCGAGCTGATCTGGTCGGCCCGCCGGCTGACCGCCGACCAGCTGCGACAGGTCGACCATCACGCACACGCCATTCGTCATCTGCGCACCAAGCAACTTGACCCGTTGCTTCGGTGCAACTGCCCCAACCCCGCCTGACGCCAGGCCTTATGGGACGGACGCGCGGAACGCGACATGGCTGGCGCGGGCGGTTGACGGCGGTGGTTAGCGTCGGGCGCATGACCAGTGGGCTTCTTCGGCGAATCGCGACCGTCCTCGGTGCTGCGGCAGTCGGCCTGGCCGGCACCGTCACGGCGGCAGCGCCGGCTGCGGCGGCCGTCACCCCGGCCGTCACCAGCTACGTGTGGGCCAGCAGCCCCACCACCGCGAGCTACACGGTGCCGATGTGGACCTCCGGCGGCCACCCCTACTACTCGTACGCGAAGAATCCCGGCGGCGGGCCGATCACCGTGACCCGGTCCGGTGCCGGTTCCTACCTGGTGCGGTTCGGTGGGCTCGGGTCGCTGGTGACCGGCGGCGGGGGAGTGGCACACGCCCAGGCGTACGGCGCGGCGGCCCGGTTCTGCACCGTCGGCTCCTGGTATCCGTCCGGCACCGACCTGCTGGTCGCCGTCTACTGCTTCGGGGCCAACGGCACCCGGCAGGACTCGACGTTCGTGGCGAACTTCGTCGAGGCCAGCGGCTCCACGCTCGCCGCCGACGGGGTGTCGTACCTCTGGTCGAACGATCCGACCTCGCCGATGTACACCCCGAGCAGCTGGTACCGCCACGACGCCGGCGGCGGCACACCGTGGGTGGCGCGGGACGCGCCCGGCTCGTACGCGGTGAAGCTGCCCGCCTCGGCCGCCCAGACGCAGGACACCTTCTACCAGGTCACGGCCTACACGTCGGCGGCCGTGAAGTGCAAGGTGGTCGGCTACCTCGCGGACGGGATCGCCCGGGTGCTGTGCCGGGACGCCTCCGGAGCCTTCGTCGACTCCCGGTTCACGATCACCTGGACGATCCACAACCTGCTGCAGCAGATCGCCCCGACGGCGCTGGCCACGGTCGGCGACACGTACCCGTCGGGTGGGCCGGTACCGGCGATCACCTGGACCAACGGCAGCTCGGTGAGCGGCGACTACGCCGTGACCCGCACCGGGACCGGACGGTACGAGATGGTGTTCCCGCAGATCATCGACTACTCCGGGCACGCCGTCGCGTACGCGCTCGGCTACCAGGACGCCCACTGCCACGTGCAGTACTGGCACCCGGTCGGCACCACTGACATGAAGGTCGGTGTGACCTGCCTGAACAGTGCCGGCACCCCGGTCAACACCCCGTTCACGGTCGGCTTCACCTGGTAGTGCGGACCTGGCAGGAGAGTGTGCCGTTCCGGTGGGACCTGGTCACGCCGGACCAGCTCGGAACGTTGCTCGATGGTGCCGTACCGCCGGACCTGTGGTTCCTCGACGAGCTCGTCACCTGCACGGGGAAGGTGCTGGCCCGTAGCGGAAACGGTGACCTGTACTTCGTCGGCAGATCATTGGATTCGATGTTCGACCTGCTCGGCGGAGTCCTCGCCGGACCCGTCGGTGGACAGCGGCTTCATCGGCTGCCGCTGTCGTTCCAGCGTCCATGGGTCAGCTCCGGGGGCCGGTGGCGGCGGCGTCCGTTGACCCGCGCCGAGGTGACCCAGGGGCGACGGTTCCTCGGCGCGGTCGGGCTGACGCCACACGCGCTCGCCAGGCGGGACCGGCCCGCGGTGCTGGTCGACGTCGTGCACCGGGGTGGGACGTTCACTGAACTGTTCACCCTGCTGCGCGACTGGATCGACGCCGACCGCGAGCCGTGGCCGGTCATCCGCCGCAAGCTGCGCTTCCTCGGCGTCACCAGCCGGACCAGGACCAGCCCGAACACGTACCGGTGGCAGCAGCACGCCACCTGGACCCGGACGCTGCCCGCCGCCGCCGTGACCAACGTGTCGATGCATCCCTGGGTCTGGTCGCACTTCGGTGACAATCAGGTGAAGCTGACCCGCTCGTTCTACCCCGACCGGTGGCTGGCCGAAGACACCGGACCCGGCCGCGACGAACGCACCCGGCAGGCCCTCACCGAGGCCGCCGCGCTGGTGGCGTACGGCCGTAGTCGGACCGGTCGCCACGCCGTCGCCCGCGCCGTGGGACGCGACCACGCACTCGCGCAACCCTGGCTGCGCACCCTCGTCACCAACCTCACGACGAGCTGACCGACCGCTGCAGATCCTTCGGCTAGGTTCTACGGCCATGGGCCACGATCGTCAGGTGGGCAGGGTGCGGCAGCTGTCGCGCTACCCGGTCAAGTCGATGCTCGGAGAGGACCTGGACCGGGCGTACGTCGACGAGGCGGGCATCGCCGGCGACCGGGCCTTCGCGGTGCTCGACTGCCTTACCGGCAAGGTGGCCAGCGCCAAGAACCCGCGCCGGTGGCGGGACATGCTGACCGTACGGTCCACGCTGGCGCCCCCCGACGCCGCCGGCACCCCGGCGGTCCAGCTGACCATGGCGGACGGTACGACCGGGACGGTGACGGTCACCGGCCGCCCCGATCCGGGGCTGTCCACGCTGCTGGGTCGGGACGTGCGCCTGCTCGACCGGGCCGGGCCGGGCGCGACCATCGAGCGGATGGACCCGGACCAGGTACGCACCGACGACGACCTGTCGCGCGCGCAGATCGCCAGCTCCGTGCTGGCTGCCGGCTCCCCACCGGGTACGTTCTTCGACTTCGCGCCCCTGCACCTGATGACGACCGCGACGCTGGCCGGCCTCGCGGCCCACTCGGGTCGGCCGGTCGAGAGTAAGCGCTTCCGACCCAACATCGTCGTCGAGGTGCCCGACCCGACTGCCGGCTTCGTCGAAAACCTCTGGCCGGGGCGTCGGCTACGGATCGGCCCCGACGTGGTCGCCGAGGTCGTCGTCGCGACCCCACGGTGCGTGGTGCCGGCGCTGCGGCACGGTGACGGCGAGCCGGACGTCGCGCTGCTGCAGGTGCTGAGCCGGCACAACCGGCTGCGTCTGGCGGATGTCGGCGTTCTGCCGTGCGCCGGGGTGTACGCGCGTCCGCTGGAGGCCGGCGTCATCCGCTCCGGTGACCCGGTCGAGTTCTGCTGACCGTACCCGTGCCCGGTGAATCAGCGCGCGCGGCGATAGTGCAGGAGCACCGCGCCGTTGCGCAGCGGCTGCGCTGAGAGCAGTTCGAGCCGGCGGGTGCCGGGCAGCCCGCCCTGGTACAGCGTCGGGCCGTGGCCGGCGATCATGGGATGGACGAGCAACTGGTACTCGTCGATCAGGTCCAGCCGGTCCAGCGCGGTCGCGAGCGTGCCGCTGCCGACGAGGACCCCGGCCGGGGTCGCGTCCTTGAGCTTCTGCACGCCCTCACGCAGATTACCGGCGATGTGGTGGCTGTTGGCCCACGGGAAGTCGGTGCGCGTCGACGACACCACGTACTTGGGTTTGGTCTCCAGCTTGACCGCCCACTCCCGCACTGCCGGCGGTGCTTCCTCGTCGCCGCAGGCGACGGCCGGCCAGTAGCTCTCCATCATCTCGTAGGTGACGCGACCCCACAGCATCGCCCCGCTGGCCTCCATGAGACGGGTGAAGAGGGCGTGCGTCTCGTCGTCGGCGATCCCCTCCCGGTGGTCGACGCAACCGTCCAGGGTGACGTTGAGGCTGAAGGTGAGCAGGCCCATGGCCGGCGAGTCTAACGACCGGTCGACGGCCGGGCCTACGATCGGCTCCATGGCCCTGACGGGGGACGACGTCGACCGGTTCGAGGCGGCCAGGCCGCGCCTGGCGGCGATCGCCTACCGCCTGCTCGGCTCCGCCAGCGAGGCCGAGGACGCCGTACAGGAGACGTTCCTGCGCTGGCAGGCCGCCGACGTCGACCGGATCGACGTCCCCGAGGCCTGGCTGACGAAGGTCCTCACCAACCTGTGCCTCAACCAGTTGACCTCCGCGCGGGCCCGCCGCGAGACGTACGTCGGGCAGTGGCTGCCGGAGCCGCTGCTCGCCGGCGACCCGATGCTCGGCCCGGCCGACACCGTCGAACAGCGCGAATCCGTCTCGTACGCCGTCCTGGCCCTGATGGAACGGCTGTCGCCACAGGAGCGGGCCGTGTACGTCCTGCGGGAGGCGTTCGACTACCCGCACCGCGACATTGCCGGCATCCTCGGCGTCACCGAGGCCGCCAGCCAGCAGCTCCTGCACCGGGCCCGGCAGCACGTCGCCGACGGCCGGGCCCGTACCGAGGTCGACCGGGCCGCAGCCCGGCGGGTCGTCGCGGAGTTCCTGGCCGCCGCCACCAGCGGCCGGGTCGAGCCGCTGGTCCAGTTGCTCACCGCCGACGCCGTCTCGATCGGTGACGGCGGCGGGCACGTCCCGGCCCGGGTCGCCCCGGTGGTCGGTGCCGTCGCGGTCGCGAAGTTCCTGCGCGGCCTGTTCACCCCGGGTGCGGCCAAGCGCGCGCTGCTCGGCGGTTCACCCGAGCTGTACGCCTGGACCGCCAACGGTGACCCGGCCGTCGTGGTCGTCGTCGACGCCCGGGTCATCGGCGTCATCTGTCTGCAGGTCACCGCCGACGGGGTCGCGGTGATCCGCAGCCAGGTCAACCCGGACAAGCTGCACCGGGCGACCGCGTCCTGGGCGGCCGTCGACCACGGGGAACCGCTGTTCACCGCCTTCTGACCACGCCGTGTGAGCTGCTTCACGCCGCTGTCGTGTCAGCAACCGCGGGGCTGCCCGGTTCAGGTGGCGTCACACCCCGTGCAGACAGACAGGAGCAGGACATGCGGCACCGCATCATCGTCCTCGGCGCCGGCTACGCCGGAGCCGTCGCCGCCGGCCGCCTCGCCCGGCGGCTCGACCCCGCAGACGTCGACATCACCGTCGTCAACGCCGGACCCGACTTCGTCGAACGCGTACGGATGCACCAGCTGGCGACCGGCCAGGACCTCACACCCCGGCCGTTGCGCCAGATGTTCGCCGGCACCGGCGTCGAGGTGCGGATCGCGACCGTCACCGGCGTCGGCGTCGACGCCAGGACGGTCACGGTCACCGACCACACCAGCCCCGGAGCGGACCAGACCGACACCCTCGGCTACGACACCCTCGTCTACGCCCTCGGCAGCGGCTGGGACCCCGGTGACGTCCCCGGCGTCGCCGCACATGCCGACGAGATCGCCAGCCGGGCGGGAGCGCTGCGGCTACGGGACCGCCTCGCCCGCCTCACCGCCGGACAGCCGGTCGTCGTGGTCGGCGGCGGGCTGACCGGCCTGGAGGCGGCGACGGAGATCGCCGAGGCCCGCCCGGACCTCGCCGTCGCCCTCGTCGTCCGCGACGGTCTCGGCGACACCCTCGCGCCGAAGGGCCGCGCCCACCTGCGCGTCGTCCTCGACAGACTCGACATCACCGGGTACGAGCACACCACCGTCACCGGCGTCGCCGCCGACCGGGTCACCACCGCCGACGGCGGCACCCTCCCGGCCGCCGTCACCGTCTGGACCACCGGGTTCGCCGTGCACCCGCTCGCCCGTACCACCGGATTGAAGCTGGCCGACAGCGGCCAGATCGTCGTCGACGACATGATGCGGTCGGTGTCGCACCCGGACGTCTCCGTCGTCGGCGACGCGGCCTTCGTGGTCGGACCCGGCGAGAAACCGCTGCGGATGTCGTGCGCCTCCGGGGTGCCGACCGCGTGGCAGGCCGCCGACGCGATCGCCGCCCGGCTGACCGGCGGCAAACCGCCGAACGTGCCGATCCGCTACTACAACCAGTGCATCTCGCTGGGCCGCCGCGACGGCCTGATCCAGTACGTCACCGCCGACGATCGCGCCCGGCCGGCGGTGCTCACCGGGCGACTCGCCGCCGGCTACAAGGAGCTGGTCTGCAAGGGTGCCGCCTGGGGCGTCGCCAACCCGACGCTGCGGCTGCCGACCCGCCGCCACCGCGTACGCTACCCGCTGAGCGCCTGACGCAGCGACTCCTCGCGTTCGGCGATCGCCGCCTCGGTCTGCGGCCGCAGCTCGTCGATGAGCGACTCCATCGGGCCCTTGTCGAAGAACCCAGCGGCGTTGACCCACAACACCTTGCCGGCCTCGACCGCGTTCGCCAGCTGGGTCGCGGCCGGCTCGGCGTCGGCGGGGAACTCGATGCCGGCCAGCGCCGTGCCGTACTCGTCGAACAGGTCGGCCAGGGCCCGGGCGTCCTGCTGCGCGGTCGCCAGCCCCGGGTCGAACATCCCGGCCCCGGCCCGGTCCAGGTTGGTCTCGAGCTGGCGCGCCAACGGCTCGTAGCGGCTGTGGAACTGCTCGGCGGCCTGCTCGAACTCGTCGACGGGTCCGCCGCTCCTGGTCACCGCCACCACCAGCACGGCGGTGACCACGGCGAGTATCACGATCACCGCGCCGGCCACGGCGAGACCCGTCATCGGGGAGCGGCGTCTTTCACGCATGATCGTCATTTCAGGAATCCACTCCGGCCTGTGCCCTGCTGCAGGCGGTGTCGGCCTGGCGCAGCGCGGTGTCCAACTTGCTCTCGTTGCCGGCGCGGGCGGCGTCGAACATTTCCTGCGCCCGTCGCATGCACGGCAGCAGCACGTCTCGTTCCTCGGTGACCCCGGCCAGGTTCTCCTTGGTGGTGTCGAGCTCGGTAGTCAGCTCGCCGACCCGCGCCTCGGTCTCGGCTATCTTCTCCTCCTGCTCGGTGACGATGTCGCGTTGCTCCTGCAGCTGGTTGGTCAGGTCGGACCGGGTGTCGCGCAGCTCGCCGCGCTCGTTGGCGTACAGGCCGAAGCCGACCGCGCCGAGAGCGAGCAGCAGCACCGACACGACGGCGAGCACGATGGTGGCGCGCCCCTTCGGGGCCGTCGGCGGCACCGGCGGCGAGGTGGGTGCGTACGGCGGCACCGGCGGCGAGGTGGGTGCGTACGGCGGCATCGGCGCCGGGCCCGGCCCGTACGTCGGTTGCACCGGAAAGGGCTGGGTCGGCGGGGCGGAGGTCGGGGCGGAGATCGGCGGGACAGGGGCCGGGGCGGGGACGGGGGCCGTGGGGGGACGGTACTGGGCGTCGTCCGGCCCGTACGGGTACGACATCGGTTCCTCCGATGAGATCGATCAGCAGACGTGGAAGGTCTCGCAGGCGGTCCGGATCGGTACGGCGAGTCCGATGCCCTCCGCGTCGCGGGCCTTCGCGGTGGCGATCCCCACGACCTCCTTGCGGGTGTTGATGACCGGGCCGCCGGAGTTGCCGGGGTTGACCGGCGCGTCGAACTGGATCACTGATCCGGGGCCGTCGGTGCGGTCCCGGACCGCGCTGACCACGCCGGTGGTGATGGTCTGGGTGAGCCCGAGCGGCGCGCCGACGACCAGGACGCTCTCGCCGGGGCCGGGAGGACCGGCGGCGGCCGGCAGCCCGGCGAAGGTGGTGTCGACCTTCAGCAGGGCGATGTCCTGCGACGGATCCACGTCGGCGATCACCGCCGTGTACCGCTTGCCGTCGCGTTCCAGCTGCACCGACCTGCCGTCGGCCGTCCACACCGACTCGATCACGTGGAAGGCGGTCAGCACGTTGGTCCGGCCGGTGCCTCCGGACGCGCTCTCACCGGACCCTGCCTCCCCAGGTCGGGCGACGGCGAAGGCGCTGCCGGAGAAGTCGTCGGCGATCACCTGGAAGACGCTGGGCAGCACGGCGGCGGCGACCGCCGGCGGGTCGAAGGCCTGCTGGGCGTCGTCCTCGACTGCGGCGAGCCGGCCGGCCAGGCTGTCCAGCCGCTGGTCGGTGCCGTCGGCGGTGTCCTGCGCGGTCCGCTGCGCCCCGGCCAGATCGTCGCGCAGCTGATCGATCTGCCCCGCCTGGACGGTGACGGTCACCGTGAGCGCGATCAGTACGGCCGTGAGCCCTGTCGCGGCGGCCCAGCGCAGCATCCCCGTTGCCATGACACCCCCATGAGACCACTCACCGTCCCACCTGTGTGATCGAGCGTAAGTGCGCTGGTGGGGGGTCGGTGATGGTCGTTCGACCCCCATCGACGCTCCGGAGCGTGGCGCGGCGTCGATACGATCAGGGCCGTGCCGGGCGCGGTGGAACAGCGGCTTCTCCGTCACGGGCTGCGGTACGCGCTCGGTCTGCGTACGGTCGTGATCGGACTGTCCAGCGCGGTCTACCTGGCCGTCGGCGCCGCACCCGACCCGGCGGTGGCCGTGGCCGTGGTGCTGGCGCTCAACGGCTGGAGTCTGGGCTACGCCGTCGCCCTGGCACGCGGCTCCCGCCGGGCCCGTCGATGGCTGCCGCTGGTCGACGTCGCGGTGGTCTGCGGTGCCTGCCTCACCCAGACCTGGACCGTCGTGTCGGACCCGCGCGGCGGATCGACCTGGGTCCTCGTCGTCGTGAACCTGGTCGTCGTCACCTACCCCTGGCAGGTCGACTGGCCGCTGCTCGCCAGCGGCACCGTCGCGATCGTGGCCGCCTACTTCGTCGGCGCGACCCTGGCCGACCCGGGCGGCTGGCTCGCCGACCCGGCGATCGGTCCCTGGACGGCGGCGCAGGCGGCGCTCTCCTGGGGGCTGTACCGGTTCGTCCGGCGCGGTGCCCGCGCCGCCGACCGGGCCGTCGACCGCGCCGCGCAGCTGCGCCGGGCGGCGGCGATCGCGGCGGCCCGCCGGCGCGACGAACGGGAGTACCTCGCGGCGCTGCACGACACCGCCGCCGCGACCCTGCTGATGGTCGGCAACGGCGTACTGACCGGCAACTCGCAGTGGCTCGCCGACCAGGCCCGCCGCGACCTGCGGGAACTGCGACGCTCCGCGGACGTCGCCCAGGGCGAGACCGACCTGGTCCCGCTGCTGCGTGACGCCGCCACCGCCGCCGTACAGGTCACCTGGCACACCCCCGACCGACTGTCGCTGCCGGCCGCCGACGCCGTGGCGCTCAGCCGCAGCGTCCGCGAGGCGCTGACCAACGTGGCCCGGCACGCCGGTACCGACCGGGCCGAGGTCCGGGCCGACCAGAGCCCCGACCAGGTCACCGTGTCGATCATCGACCGGGGCGTCGGCTTCGACCCGGCCCAGGTCCGCCCCGACCGGTACGGGGTGACCCGCTCCCTTGCCGAGCGGATGACCCGCATCGGCGGTCAGGCCCGGATCGACGCCCGCCCCGGCCACGGCACCACCGTCACCCTGACCTGCCCCCGGACGGTGTCCGAGGTCGTCGGCACCGACCAGGACGTCATCGCCGCCTCGTTCCAGCGGGGACTGCGCTGGGCCGTCGTCGTGCTGAGCCTGGCGATCCTGCTGCTGCTCGACCTGCCCCGGCTGCTGGCCAGCCGCGAGGCGTACACCTCGCTCTGGCCGCAACTGCTCACCTGGGCCGGCCTGACGGCGGTGACCCTGGTCGTGGGCGTCGCCACCTGGCGCGACCGCCCGCTCGGCCGGTGGCGGCTGCCGCTGCTCGCGCTGGTCTTCGGGCTGTCCGCGCTGGCGACCTCCTCGGTGCGCCCGGCGTACCTGCTCGGCCCGGCGCACTGGTCCGAAGGCGACGCCGGCTGGCAGGTCGTGCTGTTGATGTTGGACACCCGGGTCGCAGCCTTCGCTGCCGTCCTCGCCGCCCAGTACCTGATGACGTTCGGGCAGGCCGCTCTCGCCGGCGAGGCCGCCCTGAGCGTCGCCGGTGCGGTCAGCGCCACCTGGGCGGTGCTCGCCTTCCAGCTCGCGATCGCGATGATCGCCGCCGTGCTGCGCGCCATGGCGACCTCGTCGGCGAAGGCGCTGGGCGCCGCCGAGCAGGTACGCACCGCCGAGGCGGTCGCCCGGCACCTGCACGCCGACCGCACCGACCGGATGTCGGCGCTGGCGGCCACCGCCGTACCGCTGCTCGACGGCCTGGCCCGCGACGAGCTTGACCCCGGCGACGAGGCGGTCCGCCGGTCCTGTGCGGCCGAAGCCGCCCGGATGCGTCGGCTCGTCGCCGAGGACACCGGCACCGCCGACTCCCTCGCCCACGAACTACGGGCCTGCATCGAACTGGCCGAACGCAACGGGGTCACGGTGACCTTCGCCGACCGGGGCACCCGCCGCGAGCTGCCGCCGCCGGTGCGCCGGCGGCTCGTCGAGCCGGCGATCGCCGCCCTCGCCACCGCCCGCAGCGGTACGGCGGCCCGGCTCACCGTGGCCAGCACCGGCCGGTCGGTGACCGTCAGCGTCGTCGCCGTCTGCCCGCCCCCGCCGCCGACGCCCACCGCCGACGGGGTCCAGCTGTCCACCATGGTCACCGGCGGTCGGTGCTGGATCCAGGCCACCTGGCAAGGAGAACAATGATCACTGCGGTAGTCGTGGACGACCACCCCGTCGTCGTCGCCGGGGTGCGTGCCTGGTGCGCACTGGCCGACCCGCCGATCGAGGTCGTCGCCGCCGGCCCCACCGTCGCCGTCGCCTGGCTCGACCCCGGCGCGAGTGCCGACGTGGTCGTCCTCGACCTGCAGCTCGACGTCACCGGACCGGCGTACGGCGATCTGAAACGGCTCGTCGACGCCGGCCGTCAGGTCGTCGTGTACAGCATGCGCGACGACCGGGACAGCGCCCTGACCGCCCTGGACATCGGCGCGTTCACCTACCTCACCAAGGCCGAGGGCGCCGATCACCTGGTCGCCGCGGTCACCGCCGCCGCAGCCGGTACGCCGTACACCTCGCCGGCGCTGGCCGGGGCGTTCGGCACCGACGAACGCCCGCAACGTCCCCGGCTGTCGCCGCGTGAACATCAGGTGCTGATCGAATGGTTCCACTCCGAGTCGAAGGAGATGGTCGCCCACCGGCTGCGCCTGACCGTGCACCGGGTCAACTCCTGCCTGGAACGGGTCCGGGTCAAGTACGCCAACGTCGGCCGGGAGGCGCCGACCAAGGCCGCCCTGGTGGCCCGGGCCCTGCAGGACGGGCTGATCACCACCGACGAACTCTGACCCCTGCCGGCCCGCGCCGGTCACCTCGCGGGCTGGGCCGGGTGCCGGTGTCCGGGGTCCGTCGTGACGAGATTGAACACCGTGTACGGATCGTGCCCACCGAACAGCAGCGAGATCACGATCGCCGCCATGGCCTCCAGGTGGTGGGCGTGCCGCAGGTCGCCGACCGGCAGCGGGTCACCACCGAGGTCGGCGATGAGCCGCCGGGTCAGCTCCAGCGCGGCGGCATTGTCGCCGCAGTAGGGAACGGTCAGCCGGCGACCGTCGAACATCGGCGGGTCCAGCTGCCACACGCGCGCTTCGCAGAGGTTGAACGCCTTCACGACGTGCCCCCCGGTCGCCTCGGCGATCTCCTGCGCCATCGACCGTCCCGGCTCGGTGACCAGAGTGAAGTGTGTGGTCTCCACCGGGTTGGTGCAGTCGACGACCGGAGTGCCGTGCAGCGTGTCGCCGATGGCGGCCAGCACCGCCGGCACCTGCTGGTAGCGGACCGCGACGAGCACGACGTCACCGAAGGCGGCCACCTCCGGTACGGTCGCCGACCGGCCGCCCCACCTGCGGGCCAACTCGTCCGCCTTGCCGGCGGTGCGGCCCGCGACCATCAGTTCGTGGCCGGCCGCCGCCCACCGGGTGCCGAGCGCGGCGGCCATCGCCCCCGCGCCGATGATTCCGATCCTCATGCCGCCGACGGTAGGCGGGCGTGGGGCACCAACCGGTTCCCTGCGGCAACGCCGTGAGTGCGGGCCGGTCCGGGTCAGGAGCCGTCGTCCCCGGCGAGCTCGTCGGCGTGCTCCTCGGCCCACCGGGCCAGCACCGACACCGGTTCGAGCAGGCTCTGACCGAGGTCGGTCAGCCGGTACTCCACCCCGGCCGGTGCGGTCGCCAGGGTCCGCCGCGTGACCAGGTTGCCGCGTTCCAACTTGCGCAGCGTCTGGGTGAGCATCTTCTTGCTGATCCCGCCGATCCGCTCGTGCAGCTCGCCGTACCGTAGCGGGCCGCGCCCCAGCCCGAACACCACGACGACCGACCAGGTGTCGGCCACCAGGTTCAGCGTCGTACGGGCGGGGCAGTCGGCGAGGAACACGTCGAAGTCGCTCATGCGGCACCGCCCCGGGAACCTGTCGCGACGTACCCGGCGGCGGCCAGCGGGTTGCGATCCATGCCGGTAAGCATCCACCGCCGCCGGCTGACCTCGCCGCCGGGCGACCGCAGGCGAGGTCAGTCGGCGAGGTCAGTCGGCGAGGTCAGCCGGCCGGGATCCTGGTCCGGGTCAGCTGCTCCGAGACCTGCCACACCCGGGCGGCGTCTCCGGTGAGCAGTGGGGAGAAGGTCCGGTGCTCCACCGGCGGGCCGCCGAGGTTGCCCAGGCCGCTGGGCCCGTACAGCACACCGCCTTTCGCGGTGGGCGACGTCGCGGCGAGCAGCGCCGGCAGGGCTGCGGTCTCGACGGTGCCGAGCAGGATGCCCCGGGCCGACAGGGCACGGATCAGCCGTACCTGCGGGGTGTCCTTACCGCGACCGACCTCCGGGCGGGCGGCGAGCAGGCTGGTCGGGGCCACCCCGGGGTGGGACAGGTTGCTGGTGATGCCCCAGCCCTCGGCCTGGCTGCGGCGGTCCAGCTCCAGCCCGAACAACCCGAACGCGATCTTGGACTGGCTGTAGGCGTGCTGCCCGTGGTAGCCGCGTTTCCAGTCCAGATCGTCCCAGTTGATGGTGCCGCTGCGGGCCGCGATGCTGATCTGCGAGGTCACCCGGGCCCGCCCCGCCCGCAGCAGCGGCAGCAGGTTGCCGACCAGCGCGAAGTGCCCGAGATGGTTCGTGCCGAACTGCAGCTCGTGCCCGTCCGTCGTCGTCTGCCGCTGCGGTGGTGTCATCACCCCGGCGTTGTTGATCAGGATGTTGATCGGCCGGTCCTCCGTGAGCAGGCTCTCGCTGAGCGCGGTGACCGACGCGAGGCTGGACAGGTCGAGATCGCGCAGTGAGACGTCCGCGCGCGGGGCCGTCGACCGGATCACCGACATCGCCGCCTCGCCCTTGCGGCGATTCCGTACCGGCATGATCACCTCCGCGCCGGCGGCGGCCAGCCGGGTGGCGATCACCAGGCCCATCCCGTCACTCGCGCCGGTGACCAGCGCCCGCTTCCCGGACAGGTCGGGAATCGTGATGTCGATCGTTCGCCGTGCCATGGTGCGTCTCCTTCGTCGGGTACCCACCGATCCTCAGGCGTCGCCGGCACCGCAACCACGGCCTGCCGATCCCCGGCCCCGGCCGCCCCCCCATCGGTCTGCCGGCCCGTCCGTTCCGCCGCAGGGGTGGATCGGCGATCCGTGGTTACCGCCGGCGACGGACGGTAGAAACGGGGCAGGACCGCGAAGGAGGCACCCTGATGATCGACCGCGCCGGGCTGGCCGAGTTCCTCCGCAGCCGCCGCGAGGCGCTGCAACCGGAGGACGTCGGCCTGCCGCGTGGCCCCCGCCGACGCACCAGCGGGCTGCGGCGCGAGGAGGTCGCGGCCCTGTGCCACATGTCGACCGACTACTACTCCCGGCTGGAGCGCGAACGCGGGCCGCAGCCGTCGGGTCAGATGCTCGCCTCGATCGCCCAGGGCCTGCACCTGTCACTCGACGAACGGGACCACCTGTTCCGCCTCGCCGGACACCAGCCGCCGACCCGTGGCGGCGGCGGGATCAACGAACACATCAGCCCCGGCCTGCTGCGGGTCCTCGACCGGCTGGTCGACACCCCGGCGGAGATCGTCACCGAACTCGGCGAGACGCTGCGGCAGACCCCGCTGGGGGTCGCCCTCACCGGCGACACCACCCGGTTCACCGGGCCGGCCCGCAGCGTCGGCTACCGGTGGTTCACCGATCCGACCGCCCGGGACCGCTACGCGCCGCAGGAACACCCGTTCCTGACCCGGATGTACGCCTCGGGCCTGCGGCAGATCGTCACCCTGCGCGGCCCCGACTCCCGGGCGGCGCACCTGGCCGAGCTGCTCCTCGACTCCAACGAGGAGTTCCGCCAGGCGTGGGACGCCTACGAGATCGGCGTCCGCCCGCACGACGTCAAACACTTCGTCCACCCGCAGGTCGGCGCCCTGGAGTTGACCTGCCAACGGCTGGTCGACCCCGGACAGGCCCACTCGCTGCTGGTCTACACGGCCATCCCCGGCAGCGAAAGCCACGACAAGCTGCACCTGCTGTCCGTCATCGGCGCCCAGCCGCTGCACTGACCGGGACGCCCAGCTGCGTCAGCTGACCGGGACGCCCAGCTGCGTCAGCTGACCGGGACGCCCAGCCGCTCAGCTGACCGGGGCGGCGTGGTGCGTCAGCCGGGCGCGCACGGCGGCGGCGTCCGGATGGCCGGCCGCCTCCAGCAGCACCAACGCCGCCGCCCAGGCGATCCGGGCCGCGTCGACCTCGCCACAGGCGTACCGGGCGTCGCCGAGGTCGGCCAGGGTGTCCGCCTCGCCGCCCCGGTCACCGATCGCGCGGAACAACCGCAGCGCCCGTTCGTGGCAGTCGACCGCCGCGCGATGCTCACCCGCCGCCGCCTCGGCACAACCGGCGGTACGCCAGTTGGTGGCCGCTCCGTGCCGGTTGCCGAGCTCGGTGTTGATGGCCAGCGCCTGCCGGCACAGCTCACGGGCCTGCTCGGGCTCGCCGAGCCGGATCCGGGTCCAGGCGATGTTGTTCATCGCCCGCGCCTGCCCGGTCAGGTGCCCGGCCTGCCGGTACAGCTCCAACGACCGCAGGTCGTAGTCGAGGGCCTCGACGTCGCGGCCCTGCCGTTCCCGCAGCCGGGCGATGTTCACGTGGGTCTGCGCCTGGTTGGCCCGGTCCCCGACGGCCACGAACCCGGCCAGGGCCTGCGTCAGGTGCCCGGCCGCCTCGTCGGTGCGGTCCAGCTGGGTCAACGCCCGACCCAGATTGCGGTGCAGGTGCGCCTGCGCCGCCCGGTCGCCCAGCCGCACCGCCGACGGCACCGCGGCACCCTGCACGGTCAGCTGGTCGTGCCACAACGCCCGCAGGTTGACGTAGCTGGTCAGGCTCCAGGCGAGCTCCCAGGCGTGCCGGTCCCACCGGTCGCGGGCCGCCAGGTCGACCGCGCCGAGCAGCACCCGGTGCTCGGCCACCAGCCAGCGCATCGCCGCCGCGCCGTCGGCCAACGCCGGCACCACCACCCCGGACGCCGGGCAGTCCAGCATGATCGGGTCGCGGTGCGGGTAGAGCAGCCGGTCGGCGGCGTACGCGGTGTGCAGCAGGTGGTCGAGCAGCCGAGCGGTCGCGGCCCGTCGCCGGGCCGCCGGCTCCTGCGCCTCGGCCAGCTCGGCGGCGTACGCCCGCAGCAGGTCGTGCAGCACGTACCGGCCGGGAGCCTGCTCGGTGAGCAGGCTGGCGCGGGTCAGCACCGCCAACCCCCGGCGGGCGGCGGACACCGTGACACCGGCCAGGCTCGCCACCGCCGGCACCGTCAGCTCCGGCCCCGGATGCAGCCCGATCAGCCGGAACAGCCCAGCGGCGCCCGGGTCGAGGGCCCGGTACGACCAGGAGAACACCGCCCGTACGTCGGCCGCCGGGTCGTCGCCGTCGAAGGCGTCGAGCCCGGCACCGGCCTCGGTCAGCTCGCCGGCCAGATCGGTCAGGGTGACCGCCGGGTTCACCAGCACCCGCGCCGAGGCGACGGCGAGCGCCAGCGGCAGCCGGGCACAGCGGTCGACGATCTCCTGCGCGGCGGCCGGCTCCGCGTCGACCCGGGCCCGCCCCAGCCGGGTCGCCAGCAGCCGTCGGGCCTCGGCGTCGGTGAACAGGTCCAGGGCGACCGGCCGGGCCCCGTCGACGGCGACCAGTCCACCCAGCTGCCCCCGGCTGGTCACCACGGTGACACAGCCTGGCGCGCCGGGCAGCAGCGGGCGGACCTGGTCGGCGTCGCGGGCGTTGTCCAGCACGATCAGCAGCCGCCGGCCGGCGACCAGGCTGCGGTAGCGGGCGGTCTGCGCGGCCAGCCCGATCGGCATCCGCTGCGGGGCGACCCCGAGGGCGGCCAGGAATCCGCGTACCACCTCGGCGGGGTCCAGCGCCGCGCCGGCCGGGTCGAACCCGCGCAGGTTCACGTACAGCTGTCCGTCGGGGAACCGGTCGACGCGCCGGTGTGCCCAGTGCAGCACCAGGCTGCTCTTGCCGACCCCGGCGGTGCCGGTCACCAGCGCCAGCGGCGCCGCGTCGTCGACCATCGCGTCCAGCGCGGCGAGGGCGGCGGCCCGGCCGGTGAAGCCGGTCGGCGCGGCCGGCAGCTGACGCGGCACCTCAGCCGCCGGCCCACGTCCCGCCGCCGGCTTGCTTCCCGCCACCTGCTCCGGCGCGCCGCGTGGGGCCGGTGGCGCGGCCGGTGGTGCGGCCGCCGTCCCCAGTGCCGGGTCCGCGGTCAGGATCCGGTGGTACGTCTGCCGCAGCGCCGCCCCCGGGTCGGTGCCCAGCTCGTCGGCGAGCCGGGCCCGGACCACCTGGTAGTGCCGCAACGCCTGCGCCTGGCGGCCCGCCCCGTACAGCGCCCGCATCAGCTGACCGGCGATCCGCTCGTCCAGCGGATGCTCCGCCGCCAGCGTGGTCAACTCGCCGAGCAGGTCGGCGTGTCCACCGGCGGCCAACCGTAGGTCGACCAGGTCCAGTTGGGCGGCGAGCCGGTCGGCGACCAACGCGCCGCGTACCGTGTCCAGCCAGGCCGATTCCAGGGTGCCGAACGGCGTACCGCGCCACAGCGACAGCGCCCGGGTCAGCAGCGCCACCGGATCGTCGGCGGCCGGCGTCCCGCCGGTCCGCGCGGGTGCCGCGGCGGCCCTGGCCCGCCGGACCAGCTGGCCGAACAGGTGCAGGTCGACCTGGGTCGGGTCGACCTGCAGCAGGTAGCCGCCGGGCCGGCGGACGATCCGCACCTGGTCGGCCGGGGCCAGCACCTGCCGCAGCCGGGACAGGTAGCCGGCGAGCGCGTTGCGGGCCCGCTGCGGTGGCCGGTCGCCCCAGACCCGGTCCAGCAGCCGGTCGGTGGGCACCAGCCGGCCCGCGTCGACCAGCAGCGCGACCAGGACGGCGCGTTGCCGGGCGTGCCCCAGGTCGAGATCGACCCCGTCGACCCGCGCCGTCACCTCACCGAGGACCAACATCTCGACCCGGTTCCGCGCAGTGTCCATCCCTGCAGGGTCCTCCGCATCGCGCGGTTGAGCAGCCTATTTAACGACTGCCGAAACTTTTCCGAAGGTCCACCGGCCACTGTCTGGTTCGACGGCATCCGCCAGTCACCTCGATCAATCGAAATGAGGAGCGATGAACACGAACCACCGACGTACCGGTCTGCGGCTGGCGGCAGTGCTCGCCACCCTGACCGTCGGTGCGGCCGGCCAGCTCGCCGTGGCCGGCCCGGCCGCGGCGGTCAGCGGCCTGATCCGCACCACTCACGTCGCCACCGCCACCGACTCGCAGTCACCGAAGTTCCGGGCGGCCGAATGCCCGAACGGGATGCGGGTGATCGGCGGCGGCGCCCGGGTCAGCGGCCCGGCCGCCAACTCGATCCGGCTGAGCGCGTTGCAGCCGGTCAGCGGTCCCGGTCAGACCGACCGGTACGAGGTCTGGGCCGACGAGCCGCCGGGCGGCATCAGCGGCAACTGGGCGCTGGAGGGGTACGCCATCTGCGCGCCGGCGGCCTCGGTGCCCGGCTACACCATCGTCGCGCAGGGCTCCGGCTACTCGTCGGCCGCGACCCGCAGCACCGCGGCGGGCTGCTCCGGCAGCCAGCGGGTGATCGGCAGCGGGGCCAGCATCGCCGGTGGCGGGTTCGGCAACGTCGGCCTGCAGATGTCCCGGGCCTCCGGCCCACTCGACATCGCCCGGGCCGCCGCCGCCGAGGCCGGCGCCTACTCCGGCAACTGGCAGGTCACCGCGTACGCCATCTGCGCTGACCCGGTGGGTGCGCAGGCCGAAGGAACGGTGCGGACCGGGGTCGCCTCGGCCAGCTACTCCTGCGCGTCCAGCACCGAGCAGGTGCACTCGGTCGGCGGGGCGACCGGACCGGGCGCCGCCGGGCAGACCTTCCTGAGCTCGCTCTACCCGGACGCCGGTCTCACCTCGGTCCGACTGTCGCTGACCGGTGTGCCCACCGACGGGCTGGCGATCCAGGCGGTCTGCGCCTGAACCGACGGCCCCGATGATCCCGGCAGGCCCGGTGACCGCGCGAGCGGTCACCGGGCCGCATCTTGCCGTCCGTGGCCGGCCGGACGGTGGTGCGATCATCAGCGGTATGGCCGGGTTCAGTTACAAGACCTCGTGGTTGGCGGTCCGGGACCGGACCCCGGACGAGGTGGCCGACGCGCTCGACCTGCGGGAGAGGGCGAGCGCCGACTGGGCCGCCGGCACCGACCTGGCGTACCGCCGGGGTGTGTACGTGACCGCACCGGTGCCGGGCTGGACCCTCGCGCACGGTCGGACGCAGCTTCCGCCCGGGTTCGACGCCACCGATCGGGCCTTTCCGCAGTGGCTGAGCGGGCTCAGCCAGCGGCTTGGCGAGGTGCAGTTCTTCGCCACCGAACGGGTTTCCGAATACCACGTGTGGGCCCGCGCCGTTGCCGGCGTGATCCTGCGCGCGTACTGCTTCGACTACAGCCGGCAGGAGGCGGCGCTGTGCGTCGGCGAACCGTCCGTCGACGAGATCGAGCTGGGGGTGAGCGTCGGCGAACCGGGGCCGGAGAGCCAGCACTGGTCGGAGGAGGAGTGGGACGCCTGGGTCGACGCCGGTCCGTCGGAGTGGACGGTGCTGGCGATAGCCGGGCGCTGGAGTGTCGATCCGCGCACGATCGATGACGCCGTCGACGGTGGAATCTACGGGATACCGCCGCAACGTGGACAAGGCAGACCCGGCACCGCCGCGCGGTAGGCTGACTGCCCGTGAGTCATTTGCGCAAGCCGGGAGTCCTCGACCGGGATGTACCCCTCGTCCCGGACGGCCGCCCGGCCCCGGCGGAGCAGGACTCGGACCGGCCCGGTTGGCTGCGGCGTCACCGGCGCTGGTGGTATCCGCTGGTCGTGGTCGTGCTGCTGGGCCAGATGGCGTTCGCGATGGTCACCACCGCGCTGGCGCAGGCACCGACCATCGACGAGCCGGTGTACGTGGGAGCGGCCGCGCTGTACCAGCAGGGCGGCGGCCTGCAGGTCAACCCGGAACATCCGCCGCTGGGCAAGCTGATCATCGGTGCCGGTCTGGTGTTCGCCGACCCCCACATCGACCCCACCTTCCGGGGCAACCAGTCCGACCTCGGCCGGCACGTGCTGTACGAGGCGGGCAACGACGCCGACCAGCTGCTGTTGCTGGCCCGGCTGCCGATGATCGGGCTGACCCTTGCCTTCGGCCTGGTGGTCCTCGCGTTCGCCCGGGACCTGACCGGCCGGGCCGGCGCCCTGGTGGCCCTGGCGGTGTACGCGTTCACCCCCGACGTGATCGCGCACGGCTCGCTGGCGACCCTCGACGTACCGACCGCTGGTTTCCTGCTGACCTCGGCCTGGCTGCTGTGGCGGGCCCGCCGGCGGCCCTGGTTCTACCTGCCGGCCGCCGGCCTGGCGCTCGGCGCGGCGCTGGCCACCAAGATGAGCGCGTTGGCGGCGGTGCCGGTGCTGCTGGCGTTGGCCGCCTGGTCGGTGTGGCACGTACGGGCGGGATCGTCGCGGGCCCGGCGGCTCGCCGTCGCTGGCGCGGCGGCGACCGCGACCGGGCTGCTCGCGGTGGCCACGGTCTGGGTCAGCTACCTGGTCGTCGACCCGCGCCTGCGGCGGCCGGCACCGGACGCGGTGCCGACGGTCGACGGGCTGCGCGCGACGGTGGTCGACTGGCTGCCGTTTCCCGGTTCGTTCCGCGACGGCATGCTGATCCAGTTCGGCTTCGAGGACTGGGTGTGGGGCGGCTACCTGTTCGGTGAGACGTACTCCGGTTCGCTCTGGTACTACCTGCCGGCGGCGCTGCTGGTGAAGACGCCACTCGGGGCGTTGGTGCTGTGGCTGGTCGGTGCGGCGGCGATGGTGGCGCTGCCCCGGCTGCGTACGGCCGCCGCGTACCTGCTGGCACCGGCGGCGGTCCTGCTGGCCGCCGCGATGACCAGCGACCGTGACCTCGGCGTGCGGTACGCGATCTTCGTCCCGGTGTTCCTGGCCGTGGCGGCGGCGGCCGTGACCGCCGTACGGTCGCCGGCCGTCGCCGCCCGGTTCGCCCGCCCGGCGGCGGCCGTGCTGGTCGCGCTGGTCGCGATCAGCTCGGTCCGCGCGTTCCCGTTCTACCTGCCGTACGCCAACGAGGCGTTCGGTGGACCGGCCCGCACCTACCAGCATCTGCACGACTCGAACGTGGACTGGGGGCAGGACCTGGCGCGGCTGGCCGACCGGCTGCGGCAGCGCTACCCGGACGAGCGGGTGTGGCTGGCCTACAAGGGTGCCGGCGTGCCGGAGTACTACGGCATCACCGCCGGCGACCCGCGTGAGGTGCCGTCCGAGGAGGTACGCGGCCTGCTGGTGGTGTCGAACAGTTGGGTGGCGACCACCGGCGGTGAGCTGCGCGAGCTGATCGACAGCAGTGAGCCGATCGACCAGGTCGGTCACTCGATCACGATCTACCGCCGCTGACCGCCGGGGCCGGCCCGCCCCGGGAGGCGGGTCAGGTCGCCGTAGCGGTGATGTTGGTCGGCGGGTCGTTCGTCCCGCTGACGCTGGCGATGAAGCCGAACGTGGTGGAGCCGCCGGCCGGCAGCGACCCGTTGTAGGCGGCGTTGGTGACCCGCACGTTCGCGCCGTTCTGGGTGTGGGTGCCGCTCCAGAGCTGGTTGATGACCTGCCCGTTGGTGAAGGTCCAGGTGACGGCCCAGCCCTGGATCGGTGCGGCCCCGGCGGTGACCGTGACCTCGCCCTGGAAGCCACCGGGCCACGAGCCGGTGACCGCGTACGTCGCCCGCGCCCCGGTGGTCGGCGGCGGACTGGTCGGGCCAGGGGTGGGTGAGAACGTCGGCGACACCGACGGCGACGGGCTCACGGTCGGGCTCGGTGACAGGGTCGGCGTCGGTGACGGTGACGCACCGGGGCGGGCGAGCCGGTAGGTGCGTCCGGCGCGGACGGCGAACGCGACCACGTCGCCCTCGGGCCGGGTGCTGACCGGCGTGCTGCCGTCGTCGACGTCGGTGAGGGTGAAGCCGCCGGTGAACAGCCGGGCCCGCAGCCGTACGGTGCCGTCGCGGTCGGCGCGGACGTGGAACTCGTCGGCCTGGCCGTCGCGCCACCGCATCGCGACCGTGTAGCCGCCCCGGCCGCGCAGCCCGGCCACCTGCCCGGTCGGCCAGGCGCTCGGCAGCGCCGGCAGCAGGTGCAGTTCGCCGTTGTGGCTCTGCAGCAGCATCTCGGCGACGCCGGAGGTCGCGCCGAAGTTCCCGTCGATCTGGAACGGCGGGTGCAGGTCGAACATGTTCGGCGCCAGCCGGTCGGTGCGGACCAGATCGCGGAGCAGCTTGTGGGCGCGGGCGGCGTCCTCCAGCCGGGCCCAGAAGTTGATTTTCCAGGCCAGTGACCAGCCGGTGCCGTCGTCGCCCCGGATCTCCAGGGTCCGGCGGGCGGCCTCGAACAGCGTCGGCGTGATCCGTCGGGTGATCTGGTTGCTGGGGTGCAGTCCGTAGAGGTGGGAGACGTGCCGGTGGTTGCGTTCCGGCTCGACCCAGTCGGACAGCCACTCCTGGATGTTGCCCCGGGAGCCGATCCGCATCGGCGCCAGCCGGTCCCGGGCCGCCCGTACCTGGGTCCGCAACGTCGGGTCCACGCCGAGGACCTCGCTGGCCCGGGCGACGCCCTCGAACAGGTCCCGCAGGATCTGGTTGTCCATCGTGGGTCCGGCGCAGACGCTGGCGTCGCCGTGGTGGGCGATCTCGGGGGAGTTCGACGGGTTGGTGACCAGATATCCCAGGGTCGGATGGGTGACCAGGGTGTCGAGGAAGAACTGGGCCGCGCCCTTCATCGCCGGGTAGTTGGTCTGCAGGAACGTGACGTCACCGGTGAACTGGTAGTGCTCCCAGACGAGGCTGGCCAGCCACGCGCCACCGGTGGGCCACATGCCCCAGAACGCGCCGTCGACGACCGAGGAGCCCCGCCACCCGTCGGTGTTGTGGTGGGTCACCCAGCCACCCGCGCCGTACTGTGCCTGCGCGGTGCGGGCACCGCTCACTGCCAGGTCCCGGACCAGGTCGAAGACCGGCAGGAAGCATTCGGAGAGGTTCGTCGTGTCGGCGGGCCAGTAGTTCATCGGCAGGTTCGCGTTGATCGTGTACTTCGAATCCCACGGCGGGGTCATCGAGTCGTTCCAGATGCCCTGCAGGTTGGCCGGCTGGGTACCGGGCCGCGACGAGGAGATCAGCAGGTAGCGGCCGTACTGGAACAGCAACGCGGAGAACTGCGGGTCGTCGACGCTCGCGTGCTGGGCGATCCGGACGTCGGTGGGCTGGTCGGCCGCCGCCGTACGGCCCAGGTCGATCGACACCCGGTTGAACAGTGCCTGGTAGTCGGCGAGGTGCCGGCTGCGCAGCTGGTCGTGCCCGACGGTACGGGCGGCGGCCAGCCGGTTGCGGGCGCTGCCCTGGTAGTCGCCGTCGACGGTGCGGAAGTTGACGTAGCTGGAGCCGATCGACACCAGCACCGTGACGCTGGTGGCACCGGACACCCGCAGCGTGCCGCCGGAGCTGCTGACCGTACCGCCGGTGGCGACGACGTTCGCCAGAGCGAGGAACCGTACCCTGCCGGTGACGCCCTCCATGGTGCCGCAGATGCCGTCGAGGGCGATCGTGGTGGAGTCCGGGCTGGATACGGTGGTCCGCTGTGGGCTGTCGAAGGTGGCGGTGAAGGTGATCGCGTTGGCCCGGTCGGCGGTGAGCCGGGTGACGATCACCTGGTCCGGGGCGCTGGCGAACACGTCCCGTTGGTACCGCACACCGTTCTGTACGTAGCTGGTGGTGACGACCGCCGTGGTGAGATCGAGGGTGCGGTGGTACTGCGACACACCGCTGGCGTTTCCGAAGGCCAGCCGTAGGTTGCCGACCGGCTGGTAGGCCAGTTGTCCGCCGGGGGTGCCCATCATCGTCTGGTTGATCAGGTTCTGTGCCTGACTCCACTGGTCGGCGAAGACCAGCCGGCGGATCTCGGCCAGCGCGCCCGCGCCGCGCGGGTTGGCGGAGTCGTAGGGGCCGCCGGCCCAGATGGTGTCCTCGTTGAGCTGGAGCCGGTCGGTGTCGACGTTGCCGAAGACCATCGCGCCGAGTCTGCCGTTGCCGACGGGCAACGCGCGCAGCCAGTCGGTGCCGGCGGGCTCGTCGTACCAGAGTGCCAGGTCACCGGCGGCGAGCACCTGCGCCGGCGTCGCCGGATCGGCGCGGGCGAGGGCCGTCCACCCCGTCGGCAGCAGCATGGCCCCCGCGCCGGCCGCGCCAGCGGTGAGGAGTCTCCGTCGGGTGATGTCAGACATCGTGGTCTCCAAGGGTGCGGGGGCGCTGCGGCGGACCGACGGGCCGTCGCGGACCCGCGCGATGAGGCGGGTCCGCGACGACACCGGCCGGACAGCCCGTGTGTGCGCTCTCACCGACCGACCCCTGCCCGAGGCCGTACGGCGGAGACCGGGCCGGCCGATCCCTCATTCCCCAATGAAGTCCGTCGTTGTTAACGCTAACGAAATAGATCGATGAGTGTCAACGGCATCGGGTCAGAGAGTGAGCCGCCAACTGTCGATGTACGCCGGGCCCGACCCGCCCCAGTAGTGGTCGGCGACCCGCAGCTTCCAGGTGCCGTTGGCGGTGGCGTACCCAGACAGGTCGACGACGAAGGTCCGGATCATGTTCGGTATTCCCATGCCGTTGACACCCTGCAGTTCGAACACCTGACCGTCCGGGGCGACGAGGTCGAAACTGAGATGCCGCGACCACGGGTGCACCACGCGGACGTCGACGTAGCCGCTGCGGCTCGCGGCCCGGGAACACCCGGTCACCGTGATCGGGCTCTCGACGGTGCTGACGTCCCCGATCGGCACGTCGGCGGTGGCCAGCCCGCCGCAGACCGGGACGGGCAGGTCGGTGCCGGCGAGGTTCAGCGTCCAGGAGTCGAAGAACCCGGTGCCCACCGGACCCTCGTCGCTGACCCGCAGGATCCAGGTCCCGTTGGCCACCGCGCCGGACAGATCGTAGGTGAACGTGTGGTCCACGTCCGGGCCTGCCCACAATCCGGTGCGGGACAGCAGGAAGTGCCGGGTGCCGTCCGGGGCGTACAGGTCCACCTTCAGATCATGGATTCCGCTGTGCACGATGCGGACCGCGACGGTGCTGTTGTGGGCGGCGTTGCCGGCGCAGCCGGCGATGGTGATCGGAACGTCGACGGTTCCGCCGAACAACGGCAGCGGCATGTCGGTGTCGTTCGCCCCGACGCAGCCCGGGAGCGCCTCGACGGTGAGGGTGAACCTGGCCATCCGGGTGGCGGTGGTGCCGGTGCCGAAGACCACGATCGGGTACGTGCCGGCGGCGGTGGTCGCTGTCGTGGAGACGGTCAGCGTGGTGGTGCCGGTCGAGTCGATGGTGGGTGGGGTGAAGGTGGCGGTGGCACCGCGAGGCAAGCCGGCGGCGCTCAGGGAGACGGTCTGCACCGTGCCGGCGGTGACGGTCGCGGTGATGGTGGTGGTGGCGGTGCCGCCGGCGGTGACCGTGGTGTGGGCCGGGCCGGCGGCGAGGGTGAAGTCGTGACCGGGGATGGTGTCGTCGACGTAGAGGAGCCGGTCGGTCGTGCCGGCGCCGGGGTTGCCGACCACCCCGGGGGTGGCGTTGCCGAGGAGTGCGGCGGTGACCTGGGCGGGGGTGTGGTCGGGGTGTTCGGCGAGGATCAGCGCGGCCGCGCCGGCGACGTGCGGGGCGGCCATCGAGGTGCCGCTGGCCGGACGGGCTGCGGTGTCGTCGGTGATGCCGGCGGAGACGATGTCGACACCGGGGGCGAAGACGTCGACGCAGCCGCCGATGTTGGAGAACGCCGCGCGGGTGTCGTCCGGGCCGGTGGCGGCGACGGTGATCGCCTGCGGGGCCCGGGCAGGGGAGTAGGCGCATGCGTCGGCGCCGCTGTCGTTCCCGGCGGAGACGACGTAGGTGACGCCGTCGGCGGTGGAGCGGGCGATCGCCTCGTCCATCGGATCGTAGGCGGGCCCGCCGAGGCTCATGTTCGCCACCGCCGGCTCACCCGGATCATGATCGGCGGTCACCCAGTCGATGCCGGTGATCACGGTGGCGACGTTGCCGTTGCCGTTGCAGTCGAGCACCCGTACCGCGACCAGCTCCACGTTCTTGGCCACACCGTACGTGGTGCCGCCGACCGTACCGGCGACGTGCGTGCCGTGTCCACGACAGTCGGTCGGGTCGTCGTCGTTGTCGATCGTGTCGCGGCCGGCCCGGACCCGGCCGGTGAACTCGGTGTGCGACATCCGGATCCCGCTGTCGATGACGTACACCCGGACGATCGGCGCGACCGGGGGGTAGCTGAAGGTGCCGTCGAGTGGCTGGCTGCGTTGGTCGATCCGGTCCAGTCCCCAGGACGGCGCGGGGGACTGGATGTCGGCGGCGGTCACGGTGTGGTTCTGGGTGACCGAGTCGACGCGGGGGTCGGCGGCGAGCCGGCGGGCCTGGCGCGGCGTCAGGTGGGCTTCGAAGCCGTGCAGGGCGTGGCGCCAGGTGCGGGCGACGGTGCCGCCGTGTCGGTCGGCCACCGCGTGCGCCGTACGGTCCACTGTGGCGACCGTGGTTGCGGTGTCGGTGAGGACGACGATGTAGGAGTTGGTGACGGCGGTCGGGCCGCCGACCGCGTGGACCGTCGCTTCGGGTACGGCGGCGACCGCCGGTACGGCCGGTGCCAGGGCCAGCAGCGCCGCCGCCACCACCAGCACCCTGGAACGTGTTGACACCATCGATCTGCTCCTCTCCGGGACCTGATCCGTCCTGGACAGAGAAACATCGATGAAGTGCGATGAAAACGTTTCATTGGCGAACTTGAGGTTGTTGCCGGGTGCCGGCTACGAGGTGACGCTGAAGAAGATCGCCTCACAGACCTCGCGGGCGGTCCGGGCGTGCCGCTGGACCAGCCGCGACGGATCGTCCTCACGTCGACGCCAGCGCAGGATCTCCCGATCGGCGGCCTGCCGCAGCTGCTCGGCACTTGCGTCGGCGTCGAGGCCGACACATCCCGCCGGGTCGGCGGCAGTCGCCAGGGTGACGAGAGCGGCGGCATCCTCGTCCGTCAGCCGCAGCCGACCGGCACCGAGGTCGACCAGCGCCGTTCCCAGGTCCGCCTGGCGCAGCCGGGGATCCCGGCGCAGGGTCGCCAGCGTCGTCGCCAGTGTGACCAGGGCCGGCGGCCCGGGTGGCGCCGCTCGGACGACACGTTCGAGCGTACTGATCGCGAAACCGGCCCGCAGCCGGTCCGCGACCGCGACGAACCGGTCGGTGATGGCCGACTCGAGCGCGTCGATGCCGCTGTGGCGGCGGAGTTCGGCGAGCAGCGGGGCGGCACCGGAGATCCCCTTCCGGCACGCGTCGGTCGCGACCGTGATGCCGTAGCGGCCGAGCCGGGCCGCGAGCAGATCGCGTTCGTCGGACGACAGCGGACCGGTGGACCAGGCGCGGAAAGTCCTTCCTGAGTAGAGGGCGCGGCCCAGCGCCTCGGCGTCGGCTACCGCGAGTCGCCGGACCAGCGCGGCGTCGTCCTCCGTGAAGGTGTCGCCCGCCGCCGTCGCCGCCAGCAGCCCGACGACCGGTACGACGTCGCCGACGACTCCGCGCAGGCGGGCCCCGTACGTCGAGGTGAGGCGGCGGGCGCGGGGCCAGGGATCACCGACGCCGTCGCCCAACTCGTCGACCCGGCTCAACACGCCGAGGACGTTGGCGGCGGTCAGCCGCTCCCCGGCCTGTCGGCGCAACGCCTCGATGGCGGCCGTGTCACCCGCACCGGGGTGCGGCATCACGTAGAGCAGCGCGTCGGCGCGCGCCAACGCCGCCATCGCGATCTCGTCGAGGCCGCTGAGGGAATCCATGCCCGGCGTGTCGACGATGGTGTAACGCTGGTCGAGCCGGTCGTTGACCACCTCCACCACGAGCTCGCGGACCGACGCGCGGTCGGCGCCCAGCAGGGTCAGGTCATCGGGTACGCCACCGCCGGGTCGCCCTGGTACGTGGTAGCTGGTGCCATCGGTCCGCCGTACCTCGATCCGGTTCTGGTGCGACCCCCGGAACCAGGCGACGAGCCTGGTGCACTCGGTCGCCGCCGTGGCCGCTACCCGCTGGCCGACCAGCGCGTTGATCAGCGTCGACTTGCCGGCGTTCATCCGTCCACCCACCGCGATCCGCAGCCGCCGGTCGGCCAGCCGGTCGACGACGGCGTCCACGGCGTCGGCGACCGGGCCGGCGGGCACGCCGGGCCGGGCCGACCGGGCCGCTGCGGCGACCCGGTCGGCCAGCCCGGCCCCGCCCGTACCCGGTGCGGTCATCCGGTGGCCCCGAGATAGCCGCGCAGCTCGGTGATCCGTCGGGAAACCTCAGTCAGTTCGGCGAGGTCGGCGGTGGCCTGTGCACGTCGCGCCGCGAGGTCCGCGGCGGCGGCGGCCAGATCCTGCTGATGCTCGGCCAGCTCGGCGCGAACCTTCTCCTGTTCGTTGGTGAGCCACCCGGACAGCGACTCGGCCAGGGCCCGCCCGGCGGCGACCAGGCTCTCATGGATCTTGGGCGGCACTTCGGTGTGCAGCTCGCTGATCACCCGGTTCAGGTACCGGTTGGCGTCGCCCCGGCGGCGCGCGAGCTCCTCCCGGCGCTTGCGCCGCCCCATCAGGCCGGCGATGAGACCGATACCGGCGACGGCCGGGATGAGCAATCCCCCGGTCAGCACGGACAGGACGGTGAACACCAACGTGCCGGCGCTGGCGGCCGGGAAGAGCCGCTCCAGTCCGGCGAACAGTCCCCGGCTGTCGTGTGCCTGCTCGACCAGGCCGGGAAGCCGCTGAATCCGCTCCGGCAGCTCCAGCTCCGCCGCCAACTCCGCGATCCCGGCCTCGCCGAACTCCTGCGCCAACTCCGTGGTGATCCGGGTCAGGCCGTCCTGCGCGGCGTTCTCCAGCTGCATCCAGATGCCCCGGATGCCCGCCTCGAGATCGTCCGGCACCTCGGTCAACCCGTCAGACTTCGAAGTGTTGATCTTCTCCTCGGCGAGCGCCCGCAGATCGTTCACGTGCCGCTGGAATCCCAGTCGCAGGACGCCTTCCAGCTCCTTCATCCGACCACTGAGCAGTTTGCGCCAGTGGGCGTCCTGGCGGCGGAGCCGGTCCAGCGCCGCCTCCCGGGCAGTGACCTCGGCCGACAGCGTCGGATCCTGCGCCAGGGAACGCACCGTACGGTGGTGACGGGCCCGCACCGGCTCCACCACCGTCGCTGCCACGTACAGGGCGTTGCGCAGCCGGATCGCCTCGGCCTGCTGCGCGACCTCGTCGACGAGGGCGTCGACCAGCGGGGTGAAGTTGCTCTCCGCGAGTCGCGCGGCCGCGGTGTCGTCGTCGCCGTCGCGGCCGGCGGCGTCCGCATCCAGCTTGGCTCGGCTGCTGACCGCGAACCACGGTGCCGACCCGTAGCGGGGCGCGTGCTGGCGGAGCAGCTCCTGGTTGCGCTGCAGGATCTGCGGCCAGGCGTCGTACATGTCGATCTTCGTCAGCACGAACAGGACCGTGTCGACCCGGCTGCTGGCCCGCTCCAGGAAATGCAGCTCGGAGCGGGTCAGCTCGCTCGAACCGTCGACCACGAGGACGAGCGCGTCCGCCCGACTCAACGTCGCCATGGTGATCTCGGTGTGCCCGGCCACCAGGCCACCGACCCCCGGTGTGTCGATCAGCACGAGCCCCCGGGCGAGCAGGTCGGACGGCACCCCCAGCTCCACCCGCTGCACGTCGTCGCGGTACGGCTGCTGGGTCTGCGGATCGACGGCGGCGTACTCGTGGACCTGCCCGACCTCGATCGGCGTCCCGGTCGGCACCGAGTCGAGGTACGCGGTCGCGGTCAGTCGCGCGGCGTCGGCGACGGTCAAATGGACCCCGGTGGCGACGTCGAAGTCGACCGGCAGCAGGCCGTCGTGGCCGATCAGCGCATTGATCAGCGAACTCTTGCCGCGCTTCTTCTCACCGACGACCACCAGGGTCGCGGCACCACCGTGGATCCGGTCGCACTCCGCGCGCAGCAGCGGCACCGCCGCCTGCTCCTGCGGGTCACCGAGCCGGGCCACCAGGTCGGCGGCGGACGTACAGCATCCGACCACCGCCGTGCCCAGCGGATGGGCGGCCCGGTCGGCCGGTGTCTCGGTAGATGGCATCACGGTCTCCTCGGCTGCGGTCGTGGTCATCGGTCAGTCCCAGGAACCGTCGTAGTTGGCGGTCGTCGGGTCGGTGCTGCCGCGATCGTCGGGCAGCGCGGGTGTCGGCCGGGGACCATGCGCCCTGCCGAGACCGCCGTAGTAGTCATGGTCTGCCGACGCGGGCGTCGTGCCCGGTCGCGCCCGGTCCGTATCGTCGGCCGGTACGGTGCGCCCGGCTGACGTCAAGCGCCGTCCGACCCATCGCCCGACATCGAGGACGAGACCTGCCCCAGGGATACTCCCGTACCTGGGCAGATCCCGCGCTACCCGAGGCCCACCGATGACCGCGTCGCCGGCTGCCGTCGGGCTGCCTGACGTACCTGGGCCGCCGCCGGCGTTGCGGTCGGTGGCTGGCGACCTGGACGGGTTCGGCGGTGACGAGGGCGACGCGGCGCACGACGCCCCGGGGACCTCGATGTAGTCGGAGCGGGTCACGTCGTCGGCGCTCAGGTGGGTCACCGAAGCCAGTTCGGCCCGCGCGGCCGATGTCCAGCCCGACACCAGCGTGAATTCGGTGAACTCGCGTAACCCGAGCTCCCACAGGGCGGCGGCCTCGTCCGGCTGGACCAGATACACCTGCCCCGACCTGCTGGTGAGCCGGTAGAGCTTGCCGTCGGAGGTGCGCCACACCGCCGGCCTGTCACGATTGTCCAGATCCTCCGCCCACGGTGCCGGCGCAGCGACGCTGCGGTGCGGCCGTCGCACATCGCTGGGGTGCTGCTGCCAGTCGCGGCCGACCCACTCCTCGTAGACCGGGCCGGCCCAGGCGCGCCACCTGCGGAGCAACTCGTTGAGTCCCGGTGCCGACCGGGCGGCTCGCCCGGCGCCACCGGGTGCCATCCAGCCGACGAAGCAGTAGAGCCTGCGCCCCTGGTGGGAGTTCATCCGGTCGTTGAGCTGGTCGGCGTGGCAGGCGACGCCGACCAACAGGTGGTCGCCGTCGCAGCTGAGCACGAAGCGGGGTCGGTCGAGGCCGGTGCCGCCGCCCACCACCGCCCGCACGCTCGACTCCAGCCAGCCACGGTGATGGGCCAGGTGCTCCGGCACCGCGCGCCACCAGAAGTCGGCGGTGCCGGTGCGGCCGTACACCACCGGTGCCCAGTACCGATCCGCTGCGTCCGCCCCGGGCACGGTCGGACCGGGCCCGGACGTCGGAGGTCCCGCCCCAGGCGTCACCGCTGCACCTCTTCCAGAACCAGGCGGGCCCGTCCGTCGGTGACGATCGGCAGTCGACCCAACTCGGCGATCAGCTTGTCGGCCAGCGACTGCAACGCGGCCAGCTCCCGTTCGACCTCCTGGATCTGTTGGTCGCGGGTGCCTACCGTGCGTTCCCCCGCGCGGATCTTCCCGCGGTGCAGGAGCGTCCCGCCGAGCCGGCTCCGTAGCTCGTCTACCGTCTGGCGGGCATCGGAGCGCTGCTCGCGCAGGTAGCTGAGGGCCGTCCGGTTGTTCTGGATCTGCTCCACCAGGTAGTACCAGAGCGAGAAGACGAACGGGCGGTGCAGGCCGACCGGATCCAGAGCGTCCGGATCCACCGTGCCGTGCAGTTCGGTGCCGAGTCGACCGATCTGCACCGGACAGACGAGCGAGGTCATGCCGTCGCTGTACGCGATCGGTACGAGTGCCTTCATGTGCCGGGCGGCGATGCTCAGTGCCGTGCCGCGTGACATGCCGGTGATCGGCTCGATCAGGTCCGACTTGGTGATCAGCAGCACCAGCGACGGCGGCAGCTTGCCCTGCTCCTGCCGGGCCTTGACCGCCGTGTAGATCAGGCGGCTCAGTCCGGCGACCTTCATCGGGTCTCGGCTGCGGTTCGGCCGTGACGCGCCCACGTCGTCGAGATCCCTGATCGCCAGCACCCAGTTGGCCAGATGCTCGCCGTCGAGCACGAGGTAGATGCTGTCCGACACGAGGAGCCGGTCGTGGATCGCCTGGGAGTCGTCAGCGTCACCGCTCTTGCCGTCGGTCGCTCCACCCCGGAAGTCGACGCAGTCGATGTGCAGCAGCGGATCGATGCCGTGGGTGAAGACGAACTCGTAGGACTTCTGCCCGTCCATGTCGGTCGGCGGCGGCAGCGTGCCTTTGTCGTTGAGCCGGTCCCAGACGTCCATCAGGTCCACGTCGTCGTCCGGGTCGCGGGTGTAGACGAAGTAGCCGGCGACCCCGGCAGACAGGGTGGCGTACATGCCGTGCAGGAACAGGGTCTTGCCGGAGCCGCTGGCCCCCAGCAAGGTCAAGGTGATCGTGGGTGTGTCCACTCTCGTCTCCCGTCATGGGTGGGATGCTCAGAATCCGGGGAATCCGTCGAGCAGTTCGCCGAGGCGCTCGGCCGGCGCGACGAGCGGGGCGTACCGCGCCCGTTCGGCCTCGGCCTCCTGGCGGTGCCGCAGGCTGATGCGCCAGTTCGGGGTCTCGTCGTTGAGCCAGCTGAGGAAGCGGTTGCCGAGGGTGTCGCCAGCGGCCGCCCGGTCGGCCGCGGCGACGCTGCGGTCGACCGACGCGGCCAGCGACCGGGCCCGGCCGATGATGCCGAAGCGCAGTGCCCACAGCACCGGCACCGCGACGTTCATCGGTCGCGGACCACAGGCCACCGGGACCAGGGTGCCGATGATGTGGCTCGTCCTGGCCACCGCCTCGATCAACGGCATGAACGGGGCGCCCAACTGTTCGGTGACCTTCTCGTCGTCGAGATCCACCAGGTCTGCCTTGGTCAGCACGATCACCAGGGGAGTGATCTCGTCGCCCCGCGCGTCGAGCGCCCGCTGCACGTGGCTGACGATGGTCCGTACGTCGCGGCCGGCCCGTCGGTCGGTGAGCAGCGTCGCCGAGTCGCAGAAGATGACGATGCCGCCGGCGGACCGCAGGTCCGCGTGCAGCTGCGCCGCCTGCGGGCTGTCCGAGCGTTCGCTGAGGGTGCCGCCCCGGTAGTCGCGCCAGCTGAACGGAAACACGTCGGCGCCGTCGTGCCGCAGGACCAGCTCGAACACCGCGCGCTGGTCGCTCGCTGGCGGGTAGCGGCCCGCGAGGATCCACTCGGCGGCACCGATCAGGCTCTGGTGGTCGCCCTGGTCAGCGGCCCGCAGCGAGAATCCGCCGTAGCCGGTGTGCATCAACGCGTACATCAGTGAGACGTAGGTGGTCTTGCCGGCGGCGCTGTGGCCCAGCATCACGATCTCCATGGATTCCTCCCGTCGGTCGCCGGATGCGGCGGGTCGTCGCTGAACAGGTCGCGTTCCATTCCCAGGTGGATCAGTGGCCGCCGCCCCGGCTGTGGCGTCGGCCGGCCCGGCGACCGGTGCGCCGGTGCCGGTGCGTGGTCCCCGAGCAGGGCGCCGAGGGCGACGACCCCCTTCGGATCCGGCGCGGCGTCCGGCAACCGACCGAGTCGCTCGGCGATCAGGTCCGACACCCTGGGCGTCCGGCTCGCGCCGCCGGTGAGCACCACGGCGGCGAGGTCGTCCACGTGCAGCCCGGCACCCGAGACGGTGGACAGCAACTCGTCGACACTGCGTCGCAGCAGCGGGTCGATCGCCGCCTCGAACTGGGGTCGGTGGACCACCAGCAGATCGGCGTAGCCCGGTACGTGCAGCTGCACCGTCGTCCTGGTCGACAACGTCTCCCTGGCCTCGGTGACGTCCCGGCGCAGCATCCGCTGGGCCCGCAGCGCCGGTCGGTCGGTGCCCGACCACAGCGCCTCCCACGGCCCGGGGTCCCGGGTCACGGCGAGCGCACCCACCAGGTCGCGGAGTGCCTCGTCGAAATCCTCGCCGCCGAGGAAGGGGTCCCCTCCCGGTGCGCCGACCACGACGAGACCGGGCGGGTCCTGCGTACGGCGGACGACCGCGGTGTCGAAGGTGCCGCCGCCGAGGTCGTAGATCGCCAGGTGGCTGCCGATCGGGGCCGGCTTGCCGGTGGCGTAGTGCAGCGCCGCCGCGACCGGTTCGCTGACCAGCGTGACGTCCGGCATCCCGGCGGTCCGTGCCGCAGTCCGCAGCAGGGCCAGCTCCTCCGTCGACCAGGCCGCCGGATGGGTCAGCACCACGTCGGCGGGTGGTCCGCCGTACCGCTGGACCGCCTCGGTGTGGACCCGGGCCAGTACGGCGGCCACCAGGTCGGTCGTCGCGACGCTGCGCCCAGCCAGCCGCACCTGCGCAGCGCTGGCCAGCGCCCGTTTGGGGGAGCGCTCGGCGTGGCCGGGCAGTTGCGCCGCGAGCTGGCGGGCGGCGCTGCCGCTCAACAGGGTCCCATCGGTGTCCAGGCAGACCAGCGACGGAAAGTATCTACTATTCTCGATTTCGAGCAGTTCCGGGACGCCGTCGGACATTTTTGCCGCAGCGGTGGTGAAGCTGGTGCCGAAGTCGATCGCAAGGGACCACGAACCCACTGGATCCCCTCCTTCCGCCGTCGGTGGTGTGGCGATGTGTTGGACGACGGATTCGCCGTCGTTGTTTCCCGCCGAATGTCGGCACCGCGACATCCCGCAGCGAATCCCCTCGTTTGACGAGATCCGAAGACCGCGCCGATTCCTAACCTGCCGGTAGGCAGCTGCATCCGTCCGGCACCCCCGCCGGACGGGTCGGCGGCCGGTACGCAGGAGGGACGCGATGACCACGACATCGCCACTGCTGGCGACGCGCCACCGGAGCCAGGGCCGGCACGACCACGACGTCACCGACGAGGCGCTGATCAGCCGGAGCGCCGAGGGTGACGGGTCCGCATTCGACACACTGATCAGCCGCTACCGGCCCGACATGGTGGCGTTCTGTCAGCGCTACTTCCACGACCAGCACGACCGTGACGATCTCCTCCAGGAATCGATGATCAAGGCGTGGCGACGGATCGGTCAGTTCGACAATCGGTCGAGCGTCAGGACCTGGCTGTACCGGATCGTCGCGAACGCGGCCATCGACGAATATCGCCGCCAGGCGCGCGCCGCGACGCCGTTCGATCCGCAGACCGACCGTTCCGGATCAGATGTCTCGCCGGAGCAGGCGATCGTCGACCGGGCGCACCTGAACTGGGCGATCACCGGACTGCCGGCGCCGTACCGGACGGTCAGCGTCCTGGCCGACAAGCTCGGCTACCCGTACGCCGAGATCGCGCAACTGTGCGGAATCCCGGAAGCGACCGTCCGGTCCCGGCTCTGGCGGGCGCGGCGGGCGCTGCGTGCCGCCCTGGGGGCCACCGAGCCGGCGTGAGCCGGCCACCGACGCTCACCGACCCGACGGAGGTCCGATGCCACCCCAACCGCCCGGCGTGCGGCGACTCTGTGTCGTCGTCGACATCGAGGGTTACACCCGCCGACTACATCCACAGCAGATCGACGTACAGCGACGCCTGCTGCTGGTGGTGCGGCGCGCCTGCGCCGACGCCGGCATCGACCTGTCCCGCTCCGGCCGGCAGGACCGCGGCGACGGTCTGCTCATCGTCCTGCCTGCCGGGATCGACGAGAGCAAGGTGGTACCCGGCTTCCTGCACTGCCTCAACGAGGCACTGTACGACGCCAACGACCGGCCCGGCCCGGGCGGGCGGATCCGGCTGCGGGCGGCGCTCAGCCAGGGAATCGTGCACGTCGCCGCGACCGGGTACGCCGGCGACGCGGTGGTGCACGCCTGCCGACTGCTCGACTCGGCGGTGCTGCGTACGGCGCTCGTCGAACACCAGAACAGCGACCTCGCCCTGATCGTCGACGACACCCTTTTCCACAGCATCGTCGAGCAGGAGTACGGCGGACTGTACGCGCGGTCGTTCCGGCCGGTCGAGGTGGTCATCGAGGAGAAACAGTTCCAGGCCTCCGCGTGGATCCAGGTACCGGGCCGTCCGCCACACGCCGCCGGGCGACGGTCCCGACTGGACGACCCGGCCGCGCCGGACGTCGATTTCGGCACGGTGCTCGCGATCGGGGGCGCCGCGATCGGCAGCGCGGCCGTCGGCGCCCTCGCGGCGATCACCGCCGCCGAGCTGCTCGACCTGCTCGACGACACCGCCGGCTACGACTACTCCGACCACGATTCGACCGGCTACGACTATGCAGACCACGATCCGACCGGCTACGACGTGCACGACCACGACCCCGCCGGCCACGACCCCGCCGGCCACGACGCCACCGGCCACGAGCCGGTCGGTGGGCACCGGGCACTGGAAGCAGACACCACGAGCAGCTGGAACGGTGACGACGGGGACCACCACCACAGCGTCGATCACGGGTACGGCATGTCCGGGTCGGATCCGACGTGACCTCCGTGCCGTACGCCAGCGACGAGGCGGCGCCGCTGTGCGCCCGTACGGCGGCGCAACTGCGCTGGGCCGTCGAGCTGCTGCCCGATGGCCCACTGCGGACCGACGTCGAGGCCGTGACGCGCCGGCTGGCGGACCGCACGATCCGGGTCGCCGTCGGGGGGCGACTCAACGCCGGAAAGTCGACGCTGGTCAACGCGTTGCTGGGGCAGCGCCTCGCTGCCAGTGGAGCTACCGAGCGCACCACCGTGAACGTCTGGTTCCGGTACCACCCGTTGCCCGGCGTGACCGTGCACCTGGTGGACGGAACGTCGACCCTGGTCGCCGCCGGGCCGGGTGGTGGGGTGCCGGTCGACCTGCCCGTCGACCACCGCCAGGTCAGTCATCTGACCGTCCGGACCCCGGACCGCCGGATCGACCGGGAGTTCGTCCTCATCGACACCCCGGGTAGTGACTCCCCGACACATCTGGACGACTACGCGATGGCGGCCGTACGGCAGGCGGACGTGCTGCTGTACGTCATGCACAGCCCCGGTGAGGTCGACCGGCAGGCGCTCGAAGAGTTCCAGGCCACCGTCACCGGCGCGGGGCTGCCCGCGCGCAACGTGCTCGGCGTGCTGAGCCGGATGGACGCGGTCAGCGACGACCGGCCGCCGGATCAGCGGCGTGCCGACGCGCACCGGCTCGCCGCCCGCGCCGCCCAGCGGCTGGCCGGCCTGGTCGCCGAGGTACTGCCGGTCGCCGGCCTGGTGGCGCAGACCGCCCGGGGCGTGGACTTCACCGAGCGGCACGCGACCGCGCTGCGCGGCCTGGCCGGGCTCGACGAACCCGCCCGCGCCCGGCTGCTCGACGTCGACGACCAACGGTTCCTCGGTCGACTGGGGCAGCTGCCGATCCCGGTTCCCGTCGAGGACTGCCGCGAACTGCTGGACCTGCTCGGCCGGTTCGGCATCCGGGAGGCACTGTCCGTCCTCGACTCCGGCGTGGCGGACACCCCGGACCTGCTCGCCGTGCTCGCGCACCGATGCGGCATCGAGCAGGTGGTGGGCACCCTGCGGGACCGGTTCATCTCGGTCGCCGACCCGCTGCGCGCCCACTCGGCGCTGGAGCAGGTGCGGGCGGCCCTGGCCCGTACGCCGGTCTCGGTCGCGGACGGGCCGGGGCGTCAGGCGCTGCGCGAGACGTTCGCCCGGCTGGCCCGAGAGCCCGAACTGCGTCGGGTCGCCCTGGCCGACGTACTCCAAGCGCACGTCCGTGGCGACCTCGTGCTGCCCGAGGACGCGTCGGGGCACCTGCGCGACCTGGTCAGCGGACGCACCACCGTCGAGCGATTCGGGCTCGCCGCCGACACCCCCGCTGAGCTGCGCGACCGGTTGCGGGAACTGACCCGGCGGTGGCGGAGCCTGGAGAGCCGTACCCCACGGGCGCACCGACGCCTGGTCACCGACGTGCGCGAGGTCCTCGAACTCAGCTACTTCGCCGAGGCGGGCGCGGCGGCCGAGTTGGCCGTGGCGGTCGACGCGGGTGCGGCCCGGCCGCCGGAAACACCGCACGGGGCGGAATCGTCCAACAGGTCGGCCACCGGCAGAAAGGCACCGCGATGCGCAGAGGAACCGACCATCCGCTGACCGACGCCACCGTCGACCTGATGGACCAGATAGCGGCGGCCGCCCGCGAGTACGGCCGCCCCGACTCCGCCGACCTGCTCGTCGACGAGGTCCGGGTGACGCGCTTCGCCGGATCCGTGGTGGTCGTGGTCGGCGAGCAGAAGCGGGGGAAGAGTTCTCTGATCAACGCGTTGCTGGACCGGCCCGGACTGCTACCGGTCGACGCCGACGTGGCGACGGACACCCGGATCGTGGTCGGCTACGCCCCCGAGGACGTCGCGACCGTCATCTCGACCGACGACCCGCAGGGCCGGCAGATCCCCCTGGACGAGCTGACCCGGTACGCCGCGTTGGGCACCGACGGCACACCCGCGCACCCGAACGTGGAGCGGGTGGAGGTCGGGATACCGGCGCCACTGCTCGCCGACGGACTCATCCTGATCGACACCCCCGGGATCGGGGCGTTGGTCACCGGGCACACGACGGTGACCCTGGCGACGCTGCCGCGCGCCGACGCGCTGCTGTTCGTGGTCAACGGTGCGACCGAACTGACCCGGTCGGAACTCGCCTTCCTCGGCGAGGCCACCCGGCGTACCCGGGCCGTGGTCTTCGTCCTGACCCGCACCGACACCTTCCCGCATTGGCCGGAGGTGTTGGAGCGCAACCGGCACCTGTTGCGCGAGCACGCCCCCGGGTTCGCCGACGCGCCGTGGTTCGCCGTCAGTGCCCGGTTGCGCCACCTTGCCCAGCAGGAGGCGGCCGTCGATCCGCAGGGCGCGGCGCAGCTGCTGGCCGACAGCGGGACCGAGGTGCTGATCGCCGAGTTGCGGCTCCGCGTCCTGCTCCGTGGTCGGCACGCCCGGTTGGTCGGCCTCGCCGAGACAGCGGCCGCGGTGCTGGCCGACCTGGAGAGCGACCAACGGCAGCGGCTCCGGTCGCTGTCGGCCGACGCGGACCTGCTCGCCGCCCTGTCGGCACGGCAGGCGGAACTCGCCACCCTCACCGCGCCGGAGGCACCCTGGCGGTCGAAGCTGGCGGAGCGGTTCACTGACCTGCTCGCCGAGTTGCGTACCGACGCCGACGCTCGGATCGCCACCCTGCTCGGCAGCGCACAGGCCGCGCTGCGCGACGGCGGGCGGGAGGCGCTGACGTCGGTACCGGCCGACCTCGTCGAAGGATCCCGTGGGTTGGTCCTCGAACTGGAGAACCTGATCAACGTCCATGCGCCGGTGATCGCCGTCCAGCTCGCCGGTGAGCTGGGCCTCGACGGGTTGACGGCGCGTCGGGTCGACCTGCGGGCACCGGCCGGGGCGCGCGGACTCGCGCCGGACCTGATCGTCGACCAGGCGGCTCCGACCGGCACCCGCCTGCCCCAACTGCCCTGGCTTCCGGTGGACTGGACCACCCGGGCCGGGCCACAACTCGGGACGATCGCCGCCCGGACCGCCGCCGGCTACCGCCAGCTCGGTCCGGCCGGCCGTAACGTCGCCCTCGCGGTCGGCATCGGCGCGTTCGTCGCGCTGGTCGCCGGCGCCGCCGCGATGTTCGGTCGGCTCGCTCACCAGCAGAGCCGCGACCGGCTCCGGGCCCAGGTCGAGCAGACGCTGCGCCAGTTGGCGGGCGAGTTGCCGCAGGTGCTGGCCAGCACGGTCGACGACCTGCACCGGGAGCTCGTCACCCAGGTCGAGCAGCGGCTCGATGGCGTCCGGGCCGAGGTCGACTCCGAGGTACGGCGGGTGCTGACCGATCGTGCCGACAGCGAGTCGCGTCTCGGCCCGCAGCGCGACGAGGTGCGGCACCGGCTGAGTCGACTCCAGACGTTGGGCGAGGATCTGTCGGCCCTGCGGCACCGGCTCGACGGCCAGGGTTGACCGCGACCATGGCCGGCTGGACGCTCGGGGTCGACATCGGCACGTCGTACACGACGACCGGCGTCGGCGAGGACGGCCGGATCGAGGTGGTGGAGGTCGACGGGGTACGCCGGATGCCGTCCACGGTGGCGGTCGACGACGACAGCCGGCTGGTGGCCGGGCGACGGGCGCAGCGTATCGCCGAGCGGCACCCCGACCGTGCCGAACAGGCACCCCGGCGGGCCCTCGTCGCCGGGCCCGGTGTCCTGCTCGGCGACCGGGCCTACCCCGCCACCGAGCTGGTCGCCACCCTGTTACGGCACTGCGCGCGGTACGCCGTCCACCGACAGGGCCGCCGGCCGGTCCGTACCGTCCTCAGCTGCCCTGCCGGGTGGACAGCCGTCGAACGCGACCTGCTGACCGCCGCCGCCGTGCAGGCCGGGCTGCCGGATCCGGAGTTGGTGGCGGAACCGGTCGCCGCAGCGGTGGCGTGTGTCGACGCGACCGTCGCGACCGACGGCCCCGTCGCCGTGTACGACCTCGGCGGCCGCACGCTGGACACGGCGGTGCTGGAGTGGTCCGGACACGACTACCGGTTGGTGGGGGAGCCCGGCGGCGATCCGCACCTCGGTGGGGCGGACTTCGACGAGGAACTCGTCCGGATCCTCGGCGACTACGCCCAGCAGGTCGACGCCGAGCGGTGGCTTGCGCTGGTCGAGGGCGCCGGCCCGGACCGGAGCCTGCTGTGGGCCGAGGTGATCCGGACGAAGGAGGGCCTGTCCCGTACCCCGGTGCAGCATGCGCGGCTGCCCGGATTCGTCCGGCAGATCCGGGTGGTGCGTGGCGAGTTCGAATCGGCGATCGCGCATCTGCTCGTCGCCGGGGCCGACGAGCTGCGCCGCACGATCGACGCCGCCGTGCCCGGCGGCGGGGAACTGGCTGCGGTCTGTCTGACCGGTGGGTCGAGCAGGATTCCCGCCGTCGCGGAGACCCTCGTACGGATCACCGGACAGCAGCGGCTCGTCCTGGCGCAACCCCACCAGACCGTGGTCCACGGCGCACTGCGGTGGGCCGCGTCGGCCGGCCGGTCCAGGGTGGCCCGGTCCATGGCCGCTGCGACCCCGGCACCCGACAGCGCGCCGATCGGCACCCCGCCGGAGCGGCCCGTCGCGGCGGCGTCGCTGTCGCGGCAGCCAGGTGACCCGCCGCAGCTTCGGCCGCCCACCCCGCCGAGGCTGCGCCCGACCGGGCGCGGTCGGCAGGTCGCCGCAGACGAGCTGGCTGTCGAACTCCCGGTGCTGTTCGGCCAGGTGTCGCGCTACCTCGTCGAGGTGAGTCGCTTCTGTCTGGGACGGGAGGCGGTGCCGTCGGTGGGTGCCACCCCGGAACGTGTCCTGGGTCAGCTCGCCATGGCGGCACCGCGACACCGCGACGAGTGGCAGGCGTTCGCCGCCCGGTTACGTGCGCTCAGCCGTCGCCCGGTCGTCAGCGGCGCCGAGGTGAGCGCTCTCATCGCCGAGTGCGACGCGCTGATGGCGGACATCGACGAGTTCGTCGGCGCGACGTACCGGGTGCTTCCGCTGCCGCCGGTGCCGCAGCCGGTCGACGGGCTGCTGCGGCGGACGGTGCGGGCCCAGTCGCTCGACCGGTGGGCAGCGGTCGACGCGTACCTGGCCGATGTCGTCGCCTTCTGCGCGTCGGCGTCGGTGGCCACGGAGACCGCACCGCTCGTCTCCTCGCTGTCCGACTGGATCCCGTCGCTGCGGGAGCCGTTGGCCGTGGTGCTGGCAGCGCGCGCCACGAGTCTGGCCGTACTCGATGCGCCGCGCGGGCCGGGCCCCGCACCGGCGGCGGTCGTCAACCGGGAGTTGGCGGCCGTCCGGGACGCGCTCGTGGTGATCGACCGCGCGGTGACGGCGTTCGCGGTCCAGGCTGGGAGGTGACCGGAGACCGTACCTCGCGCACTTGCCGGAGCGGTCCGGTGTGTCCGTCCGGACCGGTCACTGCGCGGTGCGGTACACGACGACCTCCGGCCGGCGCAGCCACGCACCGCCGTCGCGGTAGCCGGCGAACTCAGTCGACGCCACCAGCAGGTGCGCCGCCGGGTCGTCGGTGGGGACCTGGCCGACCGCCTCGTGGACCTGCGGATCGAAGCGCTCACCATCGGCGAGAACGGTCTGCACGCCGGCGTCGGACAGCCGGTCGGTGAGGCGCTGCCACAACGCCGGCTCCTGGTCGCGGAGTCGGTCGGCGAGGTCGATGCAGATCCGGACCAGCTCCGTACGGTCGGTGTCGGCCCCGCCGGCGGGTTCGCCGGCTCCGCCGGGCGACGTCGGCCCGGCATCCGGCTCGACCTGGTCCGTGCCGTCGGGCGCGGCGTCCTCGTCGACGTCGGTACGTGGCCAGGGCGCTCGCTCGTAGCCGGCGGTGGGCCTCGATCCGAACCGGCCTATCGCCCAGCCGGCGACCGCACCGGTCAACAGGGCGAACACCTGTCGGGAGATCCCATTACGGTCGGACACGGGCCACCTCCGGTCGCGGAACGACGACGAGTACCAGTTTGACGTTCGACAGGTGGTCGTTGTTTCCAGCGGGCGCACCGATGCCCGGTGAGCGTGCCACCGGCCTACCAGCGGCGGTCGTGGGCGAGTCGTCCGACGACCGGGGCGAGCGCCAGCCGGGCCGGTGGCGTCGCGTCCCGCCGCCACACCAGCCCCAGCTCCGGAGCGGGTATCTCGTCGGTCAACGGGAGCACCACGCCATCCACTGCGGGCAGTGCGGCCCGGGTCACCGCCCCCCGGCTGCACGGGCCGTCGACGGTCGCGTTCGACGGCCGCGGCCTGCTGGTGGTCGACTTTCGGTACGGGGCGAGCGGCCCCGGTGCTGCCGTACACCGTGGTCCGGCCGACGATCCGCTGATCAGGCGGTCGGCGGCAGGGCGGTCGGCGGCAGGGCGGCGGCGATCCGCTCGGCGTACCGCTGGGCCTCGGCGTCGTCGGCGTAGCGGCTGCGCGGCCAGAAGAAGCCGCGCAGCCCGTCGCCCCTGGTCCGCGGTACGACGTGGGTGTGCAGATGTGGCACCGACTGCGACACCCGGTTGTTGATCGCCACGAAGGTGCCGCCCGCGCCGAGACCGGCCTCGACCGCCGCCGCCACCCGCTGCACCAGCGCGAAGTAGTCCGGCAGCGCGGCCGGCGGCAGATCGGTCAGCGTGACCACGTGCGGACGCGGGCTGATCAGCACGTGCCCACGGAACACCGGGCGGGTGTCCAGGAACGCCACGCCGGCGGCGGAGTCGACGACCCGCCAGGCGGGGGAGTCCCCGGCGACGATCCGGCAGAACACGCAGGTGGTCATCGTCGCAGGCTAACCGGTCACTGCTCGATCAGCAGGTTCCAGCGCACGTCGGGGCCGGTCTCGACCCGGATGCCGGTCGGCCCGCCGGGGTGGTCCTGATCGAGGTTGCGGGTCAGGTACACCTCGTCGGCCGGGCAGTCGATGTCGAACCGCGACCCCGACTCCACGATCACCGCCAGCTGGCCGGGTCCGTCGTCGGCGACGCAGTCGAAACTGATCCACAGCTGCCCGGGGCGCAGGCCGACGGTGCCGAGCGGTGCCGGGACCGCCCCGGGTGGCGGTGCGCCGGTCGGCGCCGACGTGCACGCGCCGAGCGCCAGCAGGCAGCCGAGGGCCAGCAGGGCGGGCCCGTGCGTCCCGGCCGCAGTGGACGGCGTCCCTCGACGTCGCCTTCTACTCTGAAGCCCGGCCGCCGGGGAAGGACCAGAATGTCGCTCGTGGAGCATCTGCCGACGATACTCGCGGTGGTCGTCGGCGGGGTGCTGACCTATGTCGGCACCGGGCTGACCGAGCGCAGCCGCTGGCAGCGGGAGCAGGCCGTACGGTGGGACGAACGCCGGCTCGCCGGCTACGTCGAGTTCGCCGCCACCGCCAAACGGATCGCGCTGCTCTCCTCCCGGGTGCTGGCCAGCCAGGGCGTGGTGACCGCCATCAGCCCGATCGGGCGGGACGAGGGTCTGGCCCTGCTGGGGCAGGCCGAGTCGGACCGTTCGGTGCAGTTCGAGTCGGTCCTGCTGCTCGCCGACGAGCCCACGATCACCGCCGCGCAGACGCTGACCGAGACGCTGTGGCGGCTGGAGGCCTTCGCCACCGGTGACGAGCCGGTCGACGAGCAGGCCTGGCGGGAGGGCTTCGCCGACTACCGGCAGGCCCGTGCCGAGTTCTACCGGTGGGCGCGCCGCGACATGGGGGTGCGGCCGGCGCGGATCCCGACGTCGGCGATCGCGTCCCGCGACGTCCGGCCGCCGGGCTCGCTGGCGGCCACCGGCACCGACTGAGTCGGCGCCTACCACACCGGACGACCGGACGCCAAGCTGTCGGGCTCTGCGACGTCGCGGATTCCCCGCCTGCCGGATCGCTGCGAGCCTTCCACCGTCCACCCGCCCACCTTGGGCCGGGACGTCGAGAAGGGATGCTCACCATGAGACATCGAATCCGGCGGGCGGCCATCGGCCTGCTCGCCGCCGTCGCCGTGACCGTCGGCATGGGAGTCGTCGCCGCGCCCGCCAACGCGGCCGCGCAGAGCTGGTACGCCTACAAGTACGACACCTGCGGTGCCTTCAAGTCCGGTGCCCGTGGCTACGTCGTCACCGGCGGCACTGTCGACTTCCAGTCGAAGCGACTCGTCGTCGGCAACAACTGGGGCCAGGCGCACTCCTACACCTGCAGCGGCACCAGCCCGGTGACGATCAGCAACATCCGGGTTTCGGTCTCCTGGCAGCTCACCGGCACGGGTGTCAACAGCTGCACCATCTCCTGGCCGCCCGGCTGTACGGCCAGCAGCGGCAGCTTCTTCGGAAAGGACTACCACTCCGGCTCCGGTTCGGGCAACTACCGCAGGGTGAGCCAGTCCGGGTTCATCTACGCCGGTGCCGGCACCGACAAGTTCTACTACAACGCCGAGGCCCGGTTCATCAACGGCAACAACACCCGCTACACCGTGGCGTACGCCAACAAGTCGAGCTAGGAGTCCGCGTGCGGGTACGGCCGGGGTGCGCGTCACCTCGGCCGTCGCCCATCGGTGAAGGGAACCCCATGTCGCGTACGTCCCGGGCGTCGGGCCGCCTGGTGTCCGCCCCACTGGTCGTTGTCCTGGCCGTGGCGGTGGCGCTGGTCGCCACAGCCGCCGTACTCACCGTCCGCCATTCCGCCGGCGCACCGGTGGCAGCGCCAGGCCCGCCCGACATCGCGCAGGCCTTCGAGGCACTGGTGGTCCGCCAGTCGGATACGGCGGAGGTCCTCTACCCGCAGGGCGGTCCACAGCTGCGACACGTGATGACCGCCGCCGGGGCGCTGCAGCGCCGGGGCCAGCTCCATCCGAGTCTGCTCGCCGGGGTACGCGACCTCACCGCCGCCGACTGGGCCGCCTACCTGGACCGGTACCCGTCGGTCGCCAGCGACGAGACCGCTGACTATCCGGCGTACTTCGCCATCTGGCAGTGGGACCGGCTCAACCAGGACCTGGTCACCGCCGGCCACGAGCCGCTGTCGACCCCACCGCCGGTGGCGGCCAGGGTCGCGGCGCTGGCCCGGTCGCCGCAGCTGACCGGGGTGCACCGGCTCTGGGCGATGCGCCTCGGGCACCTGGCCGGTGACCGGACGCTGGCACTGCCTCGCGGCGGCTGCGCCGAACTGGCCGCGCGGCTGGCCGACCCCGTCGAGCTCGGCGAGGACACCACCTTCGACTGGCTGCCGGCGACGCCGGCTCGGCCGTTGTGCCAGGGCGACCCGGACCTGGTGACCGACGCGGCCGACGCCGCCGTCGGCAGCTACCTCGGTGCCATCCGCTCCCGAGGCGAGATCGGCGGTGGCGACCTGCGGACGTTGGCGCTGATCGCCGAGGTCGGGACGGTGGCTGACGCCGGTTACCGCCCGCCCGGCGACCTTGCGGCATTGCACCGGCGGGCGGTCGACGCACTGCAGCAGCAGGCCGACGCCGGTGTCCTGCGACTCGACCTCGACGACCTGGCCTTCTTCGATCTGCTGCACCCCGCACCGCCGCGCTATCCACCGGGACTGCTGCGACGGGTACAGATGGCCCTGCTGACCGCCGGCCGGGTGCCGTACGCGGTGGACAGCGCCGGGCTGACCACGGTGCTCGCCCCGGCGACCGGCGCGCTGCTCGGCGTCGACCTGCCGGTGACGCCACGGCCCGCTCCGCCGGACGGGCTCGCGGTCGACACGGTGATCGAGGCGCTCGGGCTGCGTTCTCCCGGTACGGTGCCGCAGGTGCCGGCGCAGCTGCTCGACGACGTGACGTTCGACGGGCTGCACCACGCGGCGGTCACGATGCACGCCTACGCGGTGACCGGCGACTGTGCCCGGGCGCAGCGACGCGCGGAGCACCTGCGGGAGCTGGTCAGCGGGGTCGTCGACGACCTCGCCGACGGGGTCGGCGTCGACTACGCGGCACTGCTGCACGTCGCGGCCGCCGCCTGCCAGGTGCCGACCGGGTTGCCGCAGCCGCACCAGCTGATCGACGCGGCCCGGCGGCGTATCGCCACCGGTGGGGCCACCGAGGTCTGGCGCGGTGCCGAAGTGGTCTGCCTGCTCGATGACGCGGCGGGTACGGCACCGTCGACGGATCCGGTCCGGCGGCGGCTGGCCGCCGTCGCCGAATCCGCGCTCGCCGGCTACGCCGGCGGCGCCGCCTGGTCCGTGTCCGAGTACGGGCTCATCGACCTGTACGCCGCGCTGCGACTGCGGCAGATCGCCGCGACGGGCTGTGCCGGGGCCTGGTGGGACGGGGTGGGCGGGGCCGCGACATGACCGCCGGGTGGCGGCACGGCGTCGGCTGTTCACGGCAGGTGCTGTGGGCCGACCAGCCCCCACCGCAGTGCGGCGCTGACCAGGGCCTCCTTTCGCCAGCTCCGGTGTGCGCGCAGCCCGTCGCGGACACCGGCGAGCCCGAGCTTGCCGACCAGGTAGCAGATGTGCGCGTCGACGGCGCGAGCGCTGATCGGGCTGCCCCGACCGGTGAGGGTCGCGGCGATCTCCGCCGAGGTGGCCAGCGGACGGTGGACCTCGCCGCGCAGCCGGGGTTCGCACAACACCCGCAGCACCTCGAAGTAGCCGGTGCCGGGGGTCAGGTCACCGGCGTCCCGCGCGCGGTCGGAGGGGCAACCCGGCACGGTCGAGACCTCGACGGTTGCCGGTTCCGGCCCGAACACGGTCAGCAGCGCGACGGCACCGGCCCGTACCCGGCCCAGTTCGAAGGGGATGACCACGGCGGCCCGGCCGGCGACGACGGTGATCGTGTTGTGCGGCTGTTCCAGGTCCTCGACGAGGAAACTTGTCGGGCCGGGGTTGTCGACGCGCCAGTGGTCCGGGTGGGCGACGATGCGCCCCCGCAGCGCCGTCGGGCCCGGCACGCACACGGTCGCCGTGCGACGACAGCCGCCGCACCGGCAGGTGCCGAAGTCGAGTGCCTCGCCGTTGTCGAGGTCCCAGACCTCGTTGCTCCCCACACCCGGTGCGACGGTCAGCACGCTGACCACGTGTGCCATGAGGATCTCCTCTGCCGATCGCCAACGGCACGCGCGGTCCCGTCGGCCGTCCGCTGCCTGGTCTACCGGTGCGTCGTGGCACGGCTCAAGGAAATCGCGGCGGTGGATCGCTGAAGGCCGAAACCTTCGTGATCGCGAAGGTGTCCGTTGCGGATGGACGCACCCTCCGTGCCGCCGACTGTGCGGTGCCGGGTGTCAGGCGGTTCGCGGCCGGCATCCGCCAGGGTGCGGTTTCCCGCACGCTTCGGGCACGGTCAGGTAACGATCTTGTCGCGGTGACGATCTGCTGATTGCATGGTCAGGCACATGGGGGAGGTGGAAAGCCATGCCGCAGTCACGTTGGCCCTCGCCGGCCCGGACCGCCGTACCGTCACTGACCTGTCGTGGGCGTTCCCCGGACGCCGACCTGATCTACCGGCACCTGCTCGGCTCCGGTCCGGCGCTGGTCTCCGAGGTGGCCGGTGAGCTGGGCATGGCGCGTCGCCGGGTCGGCGCCGCGCTCGACGAACTCGCCGCCATCGGCGCGGTGGCCCGTCGGCCGTCCGCCACCTCGGCCGACCCGCGATGGGCGGCCAGACCGCTGTCGGCGCTGGCCCCACCGGTGCGTCGACCGACGACGAACGCCGCGCCCGGTGCGGTACGCCCCGCGTTGGCGCGCCGGCTCGCCGCCACCGGGGTCGACGTGCGCCAGCTCGGTGACGGCGTACGGCATCTGGCCAGCCGGGCCGCGACCCGGGCCCGGCTGGCCGAGCTCGTCGCGGTGGCCCGCCACGAGCATCTCGCGATGCACCCGGAGCAGACGTTCGACGCCGAGGCGCTGCGCTCGGCCGCGCCGATGGACCGCACGCTGCTGGCCCGGGGCGTGCGGATGCGGATCCTCGGGGTGCAGCCACCCGAACCCGGCCCGGTGGTCCAGCACCGGTCGGAGCCGACCCGATGCCTGCCCGAGTACCGCATGGCGGCGACGTTGCCGGTCAAGCTGCTCGTCGTCGACCGCAAGTACGCCTTCTTCCCCGTCGCGCCCGACGACGTCGAACGCGGCTACCTCGAGGTGGCCCAACCCCCGATCGTCGCCGCGCTCGTGGCGCTGTTCGAGCAGCACTGGAACGACGCCGAGAGACTGCAGGAGTGCACTGTGCCGCAGATCGACCTCAGTCCCCGGGAGCGCGCGCTCGTCGCTCTGCTGGCGCAGGGACACACCGACGTCACCGCCGCGCGGGAGCTGCGGATCAGCCCCCGGTCGGTGTCGAACGTGCTCCGGTCGCTGATGGAGCGGCTCGGCGTGACGAACCGGTTCCAACTCGGGCTGGCCCTGGGGGCGGCCCACACCGCGGCACCGCATCGCCGTACCGACACCGAGGAGAAACACCGATGACCCCGACCGTGGTCGACCGGACCGGACCGCGCCGTACGGTCCCTCGCCGCACGGTCGGCGGCACCGCGTTCGCCGCCGTGGTGGCCGCGCTACTGGCCTGTCTACCGGGGGCACCGGCCGCCGCGAGCGCGGTGACCTGGACGCCGGCGTCGTGCGCCACCGCCGCCTTCACCGGGCACACCGTCGAGCCGGTCGGTGGACTGCCCCCGGTGAACCGGGTGCGGTTGACCGGGTGGATCGAGCCCTGCGCCGAGCTGCCGGCCGGTGCCCAGTTCGCCACGCTCACCTACACCGGCCGCCAGGCGACCTTCTCCACGGTGCGTCCGCCGCTGCGTGGCTACGGTGCGGCCAGCGGGCCGACGTGGTTCACCACCACTGTCGACGTCCGGTCGGACACCCTGTCGGAGTCCGACCAGCCGCAGGCACACTGTGTGCTGCTCAACGGCCTGGTCCGGCTCGCCTGCGTCGGACTCGACACGGCGGGGCTGCCCCGGGTGACCACGGTCTTCCCGATCGGCACCGACGACGTACGGGTCCGGGACATCCCCGTGGTGATGGTGCCGAGCCGTGACCACACGCCCGACCCGATCTGCGGCACCTGCGTCTGAGCCGGCCCGGTCGGCCGGCGCGTGCCTCGCCGGCACGCCCGGCCCGGTCGTCAGCGGCGTACCTGCCCGGTCAACGACGCACGTCGAGCCAGACCAGGCGGTGATCCGAGGTGGGGAACCCGCCGGGCAGCGCCGGATCGTAGTCGCCGACCAGCCGGAACAGCGGGTCGTCCGGCGTCGGCCAGAACACGCCGGCACCGCGTACCGGCAGGCCCCGACCGGGCAGCAGGTAGTCGACCCGCAGGTTGCCGGGCGTACCGTCGGCGAAGTCGGCGGTGTCGAAGCGTGGGTCGCCGACGTGGGTCAGGTTCGCCCCACCCTGGCGCTGCGCCGCCGCCGGACCGCCCGCGCTGGCCGGTGGCCGCCGGTCGTCGACCAGCGGGTGTCCGGTGAGCTGCCGGGCCGCGCCGGGCAGGCTGTCGCCGTCGTACGGGTCGGAGTTGAGGTCGCCGGCGATCACGAACCGGGCCCCCGGCCGGAGTCCGCCCCGCCGGCCCCGGTCGTCGTAGACGTAGCCGGACCGGGCCGGCCAGACGTAGTCGGCCCAGAACCGGATCTCGTCGTGGTTGCGGCGGCCGTTGCGGTCCTCCGGGCCGTCGAACACCGGCGGGGTGGGGTGGCTGGCCAGCAGGTGTACGGTCTGCCGGCCGACGCGCACCGGCACGTCCCAGTGGCTCTTCGACGACAGCCGCAGGTCGGCCAGGGCGGCGGGGGAGTACCAGTCGGCCGGCTCGGGGGTCGCCGGGTCGTCGGGCAGCAGCGCGCCGGGCATGTCCCGCCAGCGGAACGTCTGGAAGGTGCGCACCGACCGCAGGTCGATCGGGTGCCGCGAGTACACCGCCATGCCGTACTGGCCGGGGAAGGTCCCGAAGCCGTACGCGTCGTCCGGGCCGCCGACCGTACCGTCGCGGTTGAGATCGTGCCCGGAGGGCACGCCGGTGTTCGACGGCGCGCTGAACCGGTACGGGTAGTGGATCGGCGCGGCGCCGCCCTGCCCCCGGGACAGGTAGTTGCGCTGGAACAGCTCCACGGCCCGGCCCTGCGGGTCGTGGTCGAACTCGTTGATCAGCAGGACGTCGGGGCGGACCCGCTGGATCACCTCGGCGACGTTGGCCGCCTGTTGGTCGCCCGGGGTGGACAGGTCGGCAACCAGGGCGCCGGCGGTGGCCCGGTTGAGGGAGGCGTTGAAGGTGGCGAACCGGACGTCGGCCGGTCCGCCTGCGGTGGCCGGTCCGCCGGCGGTGGCCGCCCCGGGTGCCAGTCCGGTCGCGAGGACGGCGGCGAGCGCCGCCGCCAGCCCGGTCACCGTACGTGCGTGTCGCTGCTGTGTCACCGTGCCAGCCTTCCGGTCGAGGTGGCGACCAGTTAACCGGATCAATGTGACGGGGGCGAGAATGATCGCCGAACGGATGTCGCGTCGCCCGGCCGGGCGTACCGGGATGGTCAGCAGGCGCGCTACCCTGATGGCGCGGTCGTCGATGCCCGCCGGTCCACCGCTGCCGCCGCGCCCATCCCAGTACGATGTCCCGCGGAGCGCCGGGCGCTGGTGGGCACTTTCGTTCGGACATCTGACAGGGTCGGCCGATCGGTCGATCAAGGGGAGAGACTAGCCTCATGGGCGTGACACGCCGCGCAAAGATCGTTTGTACGCTTGGCCCCGCGACTGCGTCCCCGGAGCGGATCCGTGGGCTGGTGGAAGCGGGCATGGACGTGGCCCGGCTGAACTTCAGCCACGGCAGCCACGACGACCACCAGCAGGTGTACCGCCTGGTCCGGGAGGCCGCCCAGGCCGCCGGGCGGGCCGTCGCCGTCCTCGCCGACCTGCAGGGCCCCAAGATCCGCCTCGGCCGGTTCGCCGACGGACCGCACGAGTGGCGTACCGGTGACTCGGTCGTCATCACCAGCGACGACATCCTCGGCAGCCGGGAGCGGGTCTCCTGCACCTACCGCAAGCTGCCCCAGGAGGTCCGCCCCGGTGACCGGCTGCTGATCGACGACGGCAAGGTCGCCGTCGAGGTCAGCGCGGTCGACGGCCCCGACATCCGGGTGCTGGTCGTCGAGGGTGGGCCGGTCAGCAACAACAAGGGTGTCTCGCTGCCGAACGTCGCGGTCAGCGTGCCAGCCCTGTCGGACAAGGACGCCGAGGATCTGCGGTTCGCGCTCGGCCTGGGCGCCGACATGATCGCGTTGTCCTTCGTGCGATCGCCGGAGGACATCAAGCTGGTCCACGCGATCATGGACGAGGAGGGCGTCCGTCGCCCGGTCCTGGCCAAGGTCGAGAAGCCGGAGGCGGTCACCCATCTGGAGGCCATCGTCGACGCGTTCGACGGGGTCATGGTGGCCCGTGGCGACCTGGGCGTCGAGTTGCCGCTCGACGAGGTCCCGTTGGTGCAGAAGCGGGCCGTGCAGCTGTGCCGGGAGAACGCCAAGCCCGTCATCGTGGCCACCCAGATGCTCGACTCGATGATCGAGAATTCGCGGCCGACCCGGGCGGAGGCCTCGGACGTGGCCAACGCGGTGCTCGACGGCACCGACGCGGTGATGCTCTCCGGGGAGACGAGCGTCGGCAAGTACCCGGTGCTGACCGTCAGCACCATGGCCAAGATCGTCACGACGACCGAGAACGGCTCGATCTCGGTGCCCCGGCTGCAGCACGACCCCCGTACCCATGGGGGTGCCCTCACCTCGGCGGCGTCGCAGATCGCGCGGGCGATCGGTGCCCGGGCGATGGTCGCCTTCACCCAGACCGGCGACACGGTGCGCCGGCTGTCCCGGTTGCACTGCGAACTGCCGCTGCTGGCCTTCACCCCGGTCGCCGAGGTGCGCGACCAGCTCGCCCTGTCGTGGGGCGTGGAGACCTTCCTGATGCCGTTCGTGCAGCACACCGACGACATGTTCCGCCAGGTCGACCAGGCCCTGCTCGGCCTGGGCCGGGCCAACCCCGGCGAGTACGTGGTGATCGTCGCTGGCAGCCCGGTCGGCACCCCTGGCTCGACGAACACGCTGCGGGTGCACCAGCTCGGCACCCTGGTCGACGCCGCGGCGGCCCGGGCGTTGCAGTGACCGTGGGCGATCAGCCGGCCGGGCAGGTCCCGGCCGGCTCAGCTCCGCGGGTCGCGGCCGGCTCCACGCCGTCCGACGCGGGGCAGGCCGGCCCGGTGAGTGGTCAGGCCGCCGTCGACCACCTGTTGGAGGTGCTCGACCTGACCCCGACCGGCCCGGCCGCCTTCCGGGGGATCAGCCCGAAGGTCGGTCCGCAGCGGGTCTTCGGCGGGCAGGTCGCCGGGCAGGCGCTGGTCGCCGCCGGTCGCACCGTCGACCCGCAACGGTTGGTCCACTCGTTGCACGGCTACTTCGTCCGCCCCGGCGACAGTTCCCAGCCGATCGACTACGAGGTGGAGAACATCCGCGACGGTCGGTCCTTCTCGGTCCGCCGCTCGGTGGCCTACCAGCACGGCAAGCCGATCTTTTTCATGTCGGCGTCGTTCCACCATGTCGAGGACGGGCTGGAGCACCAGGCGCCGCAGCCGCCCGACGTACCGCCGCCGGACGCGGTGCCGACCATGGCGGAGCGGCTCGCCCGCTACCCTGAACGCCTCGGCGTCTGGGCGGTGATCCCGCGTCCGATGGACGTGCGTTACGTCGGCGAGCCGGGGCTGGTCGCACCCGGTGACCGCCCGGCCGATCCGTACCAGCGGGTCTGGATCCGGGTCGACGGCAAGCTGCCCGACGACCCGCTGCTGCACGCCTGTGTGCTGACCTACGCCTCCGACCTGACGCTGCTCGACTCGGTGCTGTCGGTGCACGGCGAGGTGTGGGGTCCGGGTGGCGTGGTCGGTGCCAGCCTGGACCACGCCCTGTGGTTCCACCGGTCGTTCCGCGCCGACGAGTGGTTCCTCTACGACTGCTGGAGCCCGTCTGCGGCGGGCGGGCGTGGGCTGGCCACCGGCAGGATGTTCACTCGCGACGGCCGGCACATCGCCACCGCCGTACAGGAAGGGTTGCTCCGCCGGGTCGGCGGGTGACGCCCCGCGCGGGCCGGTGCCCGGGAGAGGCCGCCCAGCGCGGGCCGTGAGCCGGAAACAGTGCCGTAACCTGAGAGGTATGCGTCTCTCCGCCCGGGTCGACTACGCGCTGCGCGCCATCGCCGAGTTGGCGTTCGTCGCCGGCACCCCGACCCGGACGGTGCTCACCGCCGAGCAGGTGGCCCGGTCCCAGGGGATCCCCGCGAAGTTCCTCGAGAGCATCCTGTTGCAGCTGCGTCGGTCCGGTGTGGTGCACGCGCAGCGCGGGCCCGACGGCGGGTACTGGCTGGCCCGACCGGCCGAGGAGATCAGCCTCGCGGAGATCATCCGGGTGATCGACGGCCCGTTGGCCCACGTGCGGGGCCACCGGCCGGAGGATCTGGGCTACCAGGGCGCGGCCGCCGCGCTGCAGGAGGTCTGGATCGCGTTGCGGGCCAGTGAACGGGAGATCCTCGAATCGGTCTCGGTCGCCGATGTCGCCACCGGCACGTTGCCGGACCGGGTGCGTGACCTCGCCGCCGACCCGCGCGCCTGGAGCTGACGGCTCGCCCGCAGCCACCTCTGCCGCTGAAGAAGCCACCCCGGTCGCCGCGCGGCTGACCGTCGCGGGTCGCGCTGACCAGATACTGCCGGTTGACAGGAGCATGTCGTGAGGCGCATTCTCTACTAACTCGATAGGATTGGTCGACGAAGTAGGTGTGTCGTGCGTAAACTGCTGGTCCTTGCCCTGGTCGGACTCCTCGCGCAACTGGTCGATGGTGCGCTGGGGATGGCGTACGGGGTCACCTCCACCACGCTGCTGCTGCTCGCCGGGGTCGCACCGGCATCGGCCAGCGCCTCGGTGCACCTGGCCGAGATCGGCACCACCCTGGCCTCCGGCACCGCCCACTGGCGCTTCGGCAACGTCGACTGGCGGGTGGTGGCGCGGATCGCCGTACCGGGTGCGGTCGGCGCCTTCGCCGGGGCCACCGTGCTCAGCTCGATCTCCACCGAGGCGGCCGGCCCCTGGATGGCCGGCATCCTGCTCGCCCTCGGCACGTACCTGCTGGTCCGCTTCGCCCGACCGGTCACCGCCCGGCGCGAACGCCCGCCGCTGCGCAGCCGGTTCCTCGCCCCGCTCGGCCTGACCGCCGGCTTCATCGACGCCACCGGCGGCGGCGGGTGGGGCCCGGTGGCCACCCCGGCGCTGCTGGTCTCCGGCCGGATGGCACCCCGCAAGGTGATCGGCTCGGTCGACACCTCGGAGTTCCTCGTCGCGGCGGCCGCCAGCGTCGGCTTCCTGATCGGCCTCGGCGCACAGGGCTTCGTCCTGCCGATCGTCGGCGCGCTGCTGGTCGGCGGGCTGATCGCCGCACCGCTCGCCGCCTACCTGGTCCGGGTCGTGCCCGCCCAACTGCTCGGCGCGGCGGTCGGCGGACTCATCGTGCTGACCAACTCGCGGACCCTGCTGCGCGCGTTCGACGCCCCCGACGCCGTCCGGTACGGCGGGTACGGTGCCGTCCTCGTCGCCTGGGTGGTCGCCCTCCTGCTGGCGCTGCGGGTGCTACGGCGGACCGACCGGGCCGCCGTCGACCAGGATCGGGATCGCGACGGGTCGGTACTGGTGGGCTGACTAGCTCGCCGCCGCGGCGTCGGAGATCAACTGCCAGGCGGTGGCGACGTGCCGGCGTTCGGTACGCGGCCCGCCCACCGCCAACCGCAGCGTGAACCGGCCCGCCACCCGGGTGTGGGTCAGCAGCACCCGCCCGTCGGCGTTGACCCGCCGCAGCAGCGCCTCGGCGACCTCGTCCGGCCGGTCCCGCAACTGGAAGCAGACCAGCCCGAACGGGCCGGCGGTCACCAGGTCGAACCGGTCGTCGGCCCGTACCTGGTCGGCGAACCAGGCGGCGTGGGTCACCCCGGCCCGCACGTGCGCCCGCAGGCCCTCGGCGCCGTACCAGCGCAGCACGAACCACAGCTTGAGGGCCCGGAACCGACGACCCAACGGCACCTGCCAGTCCCGGTAGTCGAGTACCGCTCCCGACTCGGTGACCGCGTTGCGCAGATACTCCGGCATCACCGTCAACGCCTCGACCAGCCCGGCCCGGTCGGCCACCCAGAACGCGTCACAGTCGAAGCCGGTCAGCAGCCACTTGTGTGGATCGAAGCAGTAGGAGTTGGCCCACTCCAGGCCGGCATGCGTCCAGCGCAGCTCCGGGCAGATCGCCGCCGCCCCGGCGTAGGCGGCGTCCACGTGCAGCCAGACCCCGTACTCGGCGCAGACCGGCCCGATCTCCGCCACCGGGTCGATCGCGGTGGTCGAGGTGGTGCCGATGGTGGCGACCACGATCGCCGGGCGGCGACCGGCGGCCAGATCGGCGGCCAACGCCGTACGCAGCGCGTCGGGGCGCATCGCCAACGTCACCGGGTCGACGTCGACGAGCCGGACGCCCCGGGCGCCGACGCCGGCGATCCGGGCCGCCTTCTCGATCGAGGAGTGCCCCTGGGTCGAGGTGTAGACGGTGTAGCCGCCAGCGGCGCCCGTGCTGGTCGCGGTGCCGACGGCGCGCCAGTCGCCGCCGCTGGCCCGGTGCAGCGCGGCCAGGGTGGCCACCAGCGTCGCCGACGACGCCGAATCCTGAATGACCCCGCCGCCGGCGGAATCCGACCGGAACCGCTTCGGCAGGTCCAGCAACTGCGCCAGCCAGTCCATGACCACCGTCTCCAACTCGGTGCAGGCGGGACTGGTCGCCCAGAGCATGCCCTGGACACCGAGCCCCGCGCTGACCAGGTCACCGAGCACGCTGGGCGCGGAGGTGTTCGCCGGGAAGTAGCCGAAGAAGCCCGGATGCTGCCAGTGGGTCAGGCCCGGCACCACCACCCGGTCGAGGTCGGCGAGGATCGCGTCGAACTGCTCGCCCTGCTCCGGCGGGGCGGCCGGCAGCGCCCCGGCCACCGCGCCGGGTGCGGCGGTCGACTGCACCGGGTGCTGCTCCACCGTCTGCCAGTAGTCGGCGATCCAGTCGACGACCGCGTGCCCGTACCGCCGGAAGTCGTCGGCGGCCATCTGCGGCGCTGCCGGAGTCGTCGGGTTCTCGGTGTCATCCGCCACGATGTCGAGTCGATCAAGAATCGGCCCGGTAGACAACCCGATCCGGCGGATCCGGACCGGTCCGACCCGCCGTCTGCGGCCGCCGCTTGCCCGACCCGCCGTCTGCGGCCGCCGCCTGCCCGACCCGCCGTCTGCGGCCGCCGCCGATCCCCCGCGCTCCGCGAGCGTTGCCGGTCAGGCCGTGCCGGCGCCGGCCGCCCGCCGGGTCGACGAGGCACCTCGCCCCAGCCTGGCGCCCGGTCGACGGGCACCCGGTGGGACCACCTCGGCGCGCGCCTCGACCGCCTGGCCGGTGCTGGCCCGTACCGTCAGCCGTGGGTCGAGCAGGGTGGCGGCGGGGACGGACTCGCCGTCGACCTTGCGCATCAGCAGGGCCACCGCCTGCCGACCGACCTCCTCCGCCGGCACCAGTACCGAGGTCAATGCCGGACCGGAGCGCTCGGCCACCTCGTCCGGGCAGATCGCCACCACCGAGATGTCGTCCGGCACCTGCCGGCCCAACGTCGGCAACGCGGCAAGCACGTGGCCGACCGCCGCCTCGTTGTGCACCACCAGCGCGGTCAACCCGGGGTTGCGGTGCAGCAGCCCGGCCAGCTCCCGACGGACGGCGTCGTAGTTCTCCTCGCAGGGCTGGGCGACGGCGTCGATGCCGTACCGGGCGGCACTCTCGGTGACCCCGGCCCGGGTCCGGTGGGCGAACCCGGTCTCCCGCTCGTAGACCACCGACGGGGCGCCGAGCAGGGCGATCCGCCGGTGTCCGAGAGCGGCCAGGTGTGCGACACACACCTCACCGGCCCGGTAGAAGTCCAGATCCACGCACGTCAGACCGGCTGCCTCGGCCGGGAAACCGATCAGCACGCTGGGTCGCTCCAGCTCGCGCAGCAACGGCACCCGAGGGTCGCGCATCTCGACGTCCATCACCACGATGCCGTCGACCATCGCGCTGGCCGCGATCCGCCGCAGGCCGGCCGCGCCCTCATCGGCGGTGACCAGCAGTACGTCGTGGTCGAACTGCCGGGCGGTGGTGACCACGCTGGTCGCGAACTGCATCAGGACCGGCAGGTGCATGCCGGAGCGCAACGGCAGGACCAGGGCGATCACGTTGGCCCGGCGGCTGGCGAGCGCGCGTGCCCCGGCGTGCGGGTGGTAGCCGAGCGCGTGGATGCTGGCCAGTACCCGTTCGCGGGTCGACGCCGAGATCGCCCGCTTGCCGCTGAGCACATAGGACACCGTGCTCACCGCCACCCCGGCGTGCCGGGCGACGTCGGCGATCGTCACCATGTCGGGCCGTTTGCCGGTACCGGCCGGCCCGTCGTCCGGTGGTAGTGACCGCGTGGACACTAAGCTCCCCCTTCGTCCCCGGCGCGGCCGCTGGGCGGGGCACCGACGAAGTTCAGGTAGCTCACCGTAGCGCCTGCCGTACTGAACAGCAGATACAGATCTCGAACTCCGGACACACCCCGCAGCGGCGTGTCGACGTCCGCCCAGTCGTGCCGGCCTCCCGTCACGGGCACCCGCAGCGTACCGGCGATCGGACCGGTCAGCGGGTCGTCCAGCCGCAACGTCACGGTCGCGGCGTCGACGGCCCGGTCGGGCGCGGCGTCGTCGGCGCCGGCCCGGCAGAGCACGTTGCGCTGGGCCACCCGGGCGGTCACCGTGGTCGGACCTGGTCCGAAGTCGACACCGGTGAAGGCGAGCCAGCCGCCGTCCTGCGTCGCGCTGACCGCCACCCGGCCGTCGACCTGATCGGTCGGTGCCACCGCGGCGTAGTCGTCGTTGTCCACCGCCCACAGCGGGCCGGCGAGCAGGTCGCGGGGGCCGATCCGCTCGCCCCGTACGGTCAGCGTCGCGGTGGCCACCAGGTCGGTGCAGGACCGGCCGACCGCCACCGTGTGCCGGGCCGACTCCACCACCCGTCGCCCCTGGGTGACGTCCCAGGTCGCCAGGTCGGCGGCGGCCAGCCGGAACCGTACCCGCTCCCGCTGGCCCGGCTCCAGCCGGACCTTGCGGAAGGCCCGCAGTTGGCGCAGCGGCTGCTTGACGCGCGAGGTGCGCTGCCGCGTGTAGAGCTGGACGACCTCGGTGCCGGCACGCCCGCCGGTGTTGGTGACGGTGATGGTCACCTCGACCTCCTCGTCGGCTCCCGCCTGCGCGGCGGACAGCCGCAGGTCGTCGTAGGCGAACGTGGTGTAGCTCAGGCCGTGTCCGAACGGGTACAGCGGCTCGCCCCGGAAGTACAGGTAGGTGGCGTCGGCGGCGATGATGTCGTAGTCGAGCAGGTCGGGCAGGTCCGCCGTGGCGCGGTACCAGGTCTGGGTGAGTCGGCCACCGGGATCGGCGTCGCCGCAGAGCACCTCGGCCAGCCCGGTGCCGTACTCCTGCCCGCCGTGGGCCGACCAGACGATCGCCGGGACATGCTGGTCGGCCCAGTCGACGGCGTACGGGTAGCTGCTGGTCAGCACCAGCACGGT